>NZ_CP114289.2:1286756-1930134 GCF_027111315.2 Flavobacterium limnophilum
CAAAAATCAATGTGGGAATGTACAAAACGGTTTCGAGCAATACATAAATCATTAACCAAATAACAAAGTTGAATTCTTGCCAATGATTCATCAAAATCAGTAGTGGGAATATCACTTTGAGCAACACATAAAAATCCAGGGCCAAATCCCGATATTCATAACCTATCAAATAAGCCAAATATTTGATGTAAACTCCCGGAAAAAGTAATTGGGAGGAAGAAAGAAACAAGCGAACCAGTTTTTCTATTCCATTGTCGTTTTGGTGGTTGTTGTTCCAAATCGCATTGATGTTTTGAATTCGTTTTTGTACTGGATTGAATTCGGGTTTTTCCACCTTGGACAGGTTGCCCAAAAACAGTTTTTTTAGTATTGATTTCATGTCATTTAATGCTGGAAATTCACCTCGAATGTACGAAATATTTGCGTCGTTTTTAGTAAAGAAAGCGATTTAAAATTAGCTTTCTATTATGATCAACTCGTTTAGTTCTTCTATTTTTCGCAGTTTGGTCACGGTGTATTTAGTAGCGTCAAAAGCATTGAAAAAATCCAGATTGAGTTGCTTTTGCTTGTCATTTAACACCATGGTGTTGAAAAGGATAAAACCTTTGGAGTTTAATAAAAAACAAATCCTGTCGATGAAAAATTTTTCAAACAGAAAGTTGGGCATCCTGACGTCTTGAAAAACATCGATGATGATCAAGTCGTATTTTTCCTTGGTTTTCAAGACAAATTCAAAGGCATCATCGATGATAATTTCCAGGTTTTGAATTTGGTCCAGATGAAAATATTCGTTGGCAATCTCGATTATGGCTTTGTCAATTTCGACTCCAGTTATTTTTCCTTCAAAATGAATCTCGTCAACCAAAGTTTTTATGACGCTGCCGCCAGCCACTCCTAGAACGAGAATCTTGTCCATCGTCTGGATTCTTTCAAAACCAATAAATTTCAAGCCTTTTCTCAAAATGCGCTGCAGGCTTCCATAAGAATAGTTGGTATTTTTACTGTCCAAAACCAATTCGCCATCTGTCCAGGTGACTTCCAGCGTTTGACTGATGGTGGATTTTTGTTTGAAAATATTGAGCGGAATGATGTAACTGAACAGTTTTTTGAACATTGAAAATATTTTTATCAAAAATAGCAGAATAATATTATTTTTACTGAAAAATAGGTTCTAAATGAAGAGAAGTTTTTACAAATTTATTTTCTTTCAGCTTATGGGCTGGAAAATTGAAGGCGCCATTGATGAGAATATCAAAAAATGCGTTTTGATGGTTCTTCCCCATACCAGCTGGCATGATTTCTATTTAGGAATATTTACCAGAGGGATTACTGGAGTTGAAATGAATTATATAGCAAAAAAGGAGTTGTTCCGTTTTCCATTCGGATATTATTTCCGCTGGATGGGTGGTGCTCCAATAGATCGTTCGGGAAGTTTGAACAAGGTGGATAGCATTGCAAAAATATTTGATGATTACGAAGAATTTAGATTGGCTATTGCGCCGGAAGGCACCAGAAAAAAAGTCGACGAACTGAAATCAGGTTTTTATTATATTGCCTTAAAAGCAAATGTTCCAATTATTCCGGTAGCATTTGATTTTGGAAGAAAAACGATAAGCATTGGAACCCTATTTTATCCCACGGGAAATTATGAAGCCGATTTGAAAATTTTACTGCAGCACTTCGAAGGTGTGTATGGAAAAAATCCTGAACTAGGTTTTAGTGCCGAAAAATAATTATTCTGGCGAATAGGTTTTAAAAGTTCCATTTTTATAGAAAATGACGATTCGGTCAATTTCCGAATTCTTTTCTTGAATCACCGAGTTTTGCATATTCGGAAAAGTAATTGGATTTTTTTCTTCTGCGGGATTTTTATTGCTTTGCAATTCTCCGGAAAATAAATCAGCAGTTTTCTCCATTTTGATTTCCATAATTGGACTGTTGACAATTGGAGTGGGAGTCGAAAGATTCATGACATTTTCAAATTCCGATTTCGGAAAAGTTCCCTTTCCTTTCAAAACCCAATACAAATCTACTTCGGGAAATACATCCAAAATTTTAAGTATAAAATCAAGGCTTGGTTTGTTTCTGCCAGAAAGTAGGTGGGACAAACTAGAGCGTTGCACGCCTATTTTGTCGGCAAATGAAGAGGCATTTAAACTGTAGTAATCCAGTATAATTTCCAGTCTTTTTATAAAATCTTCTATGTTTACCATTGTAAATTAATTTAAAAATTAATTGTTTTACAAATGTAATCAAAAAGACTGAATACACCAAAATTACATTTGTAAAACAATATAATAATGCTTTTTGTTTAAAACCTAAACTTCTTGTAAATGTATTTAATGAAATGATAATTAGCGACTTAAGTATTAAAAATCTAAAGTTAAACATTTGTCAACAATTGATGCTGCTGAAACGGATTAATTCCGTTTAAACCTGTTTACAGAAATAAATAATTGTCAATTTCTTTAGTTTACAAATGTAAAAATAAAGATGTTTACTTTTGTAAAACAAAATTATACCCATGGATTTAGAACAATTATTCGACCAAAACAAAGAGAAGTCATTGCAGGGTCGTTATATAACTTTGGACTCAATAGAGTCTTTGTTGAACAGGTTAAATACCAATAATCAATTGGAAGTTATTGGAAAGTCGGTATTGGATAAGCCTATTTATAAGTATCAAATTGGTACTGGAAAAATCAAGATTCTGCTTTGGTCCCAAATGCACGGAAATGAAAGCACGACCACAAAGGGGCTTTTTGATTTTATAAATGTGTTGCATAACGGTTCGGAATTAGCGCACAATTTGCTAAACACATTTACTTTTTGCTGTGTTCCGATGTTGAACCCTGATGGAGCAAAGTTGTACACTCGTGCCAATGCCAATAATATGGACTTGAATCGCGATTCACAAGATCTTTCGCAGCCGGAAAGCAGGATTTTGAGAGCAACTTTCGAGAATTTTAAACCTGATTTTTGTTTTAATCTGCACGACCAACGCACCATTTTTGGAGTTGCAGACACGGGTAAGCCGGCTACGGTGTCTTTTTTGGCGCCAGCTTATAACGAAGCTAGGGAGATTAACGAATCCCGATTGAAGGCAATCAACTTGATTGCAGGAATAAATAATGTTTTGCAGCAATATATTCCGGGGCAGATTGGGCGTTTTGACGATTCATTTAATATCAATTGTATTGGGGATACTTTCCAGTATTTGGGTGTTCCGACAGTTTTGTTTGAGGCAGGACATTTTCCAAATGATTATGAGAGGGAAGTGACTCGGAAATACATTTTTATGGCTTTGATTTCTAGTTTTAAAATACTAAACGAAAACGATATAGTTGTTAGTGAATTTGATAATTATTTGAGTATTCCTCAAAATAAAGTCGTTTTTTATGATTTTATATATAAAAATATCAAAATAAATTATGATGGTATTGAAATAATCACGAATTTTGCAGCACAATACAAAGAAGAGTTGATTGGAAATCAGGTTTGTTTTAATGCTTACATAGCAAAAATAGGCGAATTAGATGAATATTTTGGACATGTTGAATATGATGCAAAAGGTGCTTTGTATAAAGACGATAAACGTAATATTCCTGAATTAGATCAAAAAGCTGATTTTTATATAGAAAACAACTCGAATTTTGTTAACGGTTTGATGATTTGTTAAAATATCGACCGTTTTTTGAAATGTAAATTTTTGCAATTGCAACTAATAATATTAATTTAAGAATTATGAGTAAGTTCCGTTTAGATGAAGTAGACCACCAGATATTGGATATGTTGATTGACAACACAAGAATTCCATTTACAGACATTGCAAAAAAACTTTTGATTTCTGCCGGTACCGTGCACGTAAGGGTTAAAAAGATGGAGGATGCGGGCATAATTATGGGTTCGTCGTTAGTTCTTGATTATGACAAACTTGGGTATTCTTTTATAGCTTATGTAGGTGTTTTTCTGAATAATACTTCACAAACTAAATTTGTTTTGCAAAGAATCAACGAGATTCCGTTTGTAACCGTTGCTTCCGTTACAACTGGAAAATTTAATATTTTCTGTAAAATTAGAGCCAAAGATACTAAGCACGCCAAGGACGTAATCTTTATGATCGATGATATCGAAGGTGTTTACAGGACCGAAACCATGATTTCATTGGAAGAAAGCATAAATGACAAAAAGCGTTTGATGCATACTATTTTCAAGAATATGTAATTCATTTGAAAGCTATTGCAATATATAACCTCAAGTGAATTCTTGAGGTTTTTTTTTAAAACAAAAAACTAAACCAACAATAATTAAATATTAAGCAATATGTATACGCTTCCAAAAATAGAACGTTTCAATCAAGAAGTTCTTTCAAAATATCACATTTACAATAGTGTTTTTATCACCTTGCCTTTTGATTCCATAGATAATACAGGAGTTCTGCTTCCATTATTTACGGATGTCTGTGACAATGGTTTTAAAAAACAGGAAACACCTAAAGAAATTGTTGATTTTTTTACCGAGAAATACCTGCATAGTGTTTCTGAATCGGAAAAAATTGATTTAATGTTTCGTTTTATTCAATACATCGAACGCCAAATTGTTCTTTTTGATGCTATTGAAGATGCTGCTTTTCCGGTGGTGAACAATATGGAAGGAAGAGGTTCCTTGCGTGATATCAAAGAAAAATCGGATGCCAAGAATAATAAAGAAGAATTGGTTGATTTTCTGGAAAACTTCAATGTCAGAACTGTTTTAACGGCACATCCTACCCAGTTTTATCCTGGGCCGGTATTGGGAATCATCAATGATTTAACGGATTCGATTCGAAAAAATGATCTTTTGGAAATCAAACAATTGTTGGCTCAATTAGGAAAAACGCCTTTTATCCAAAACGAAAAACCAAATCCTTTTGACGAAGCGGTAAGTTTGATTTGGTATCTTGAAAACGTGTTTTACGAAACGGCTGGCGAAATGGTACATTACCTCCAAAAGAACGTTTTTAATGGTGATTTTATTCAAAATCAATTGATAAAATTAGGTTTTTGGCCGGGTGGTGATCGTGATGGAAACCCATTTGTAACAACAGAAATTACTCTCAAGGTGTCAGAAAGACTTAGAACTTCAATATTGAAATGCTACTATATCGAAATGAGGAGCTTGAAAAGAAAATTGACTTTTCCGGGTGTGGATATTTTGGTGGCTGAACTCGAGCAAAAATTGTATCGTTCGGTTTTTTATTCCAAAGGTGAAATTTTCATCACTTTGGATGAATTCAAAACTCAATTGTATAAAATTAGGACCATCGTGATCGAACAACACCAATCTTTATACATCGAAGAATTGGAAGCCTTGCTTATTAAAGTGAATTTGTTTGGATTCCACTTCGCTTCTTTGGATATTCGTCAAAACAGCAAAATACACGATGCCGTTTTCAAGGATGTGGTTCAATTTCACTTGAACTCAGGTTCAACAGTATTTCCAGAGAATTATTTTGAATTGACGGAAGATGAAAAAATCAATATTTTGTCCAATGCCAAGGGAAATCTTGACACCAATGTTTTTGATGACGAGATAACAAAATCGACTTTGGAGTCCATACAAGCCATTAAAAAAATCCAGGAATCCAACGGTGAATCCGGTGCTGACCGATACATTATCAGTAATAATGAAAGTGCCTTGAATGTTATGGAAACATTCGCACTTTTCCATTTAAACGGCTGGGATAATTTGTCCGTGGATATCATTCCTTTGTTCGAATCAGTGGATGATTTGCAAAATGCGCATGTTATCATGGAAAAATTATATAACAATCCGGCGTATGCCAGTCATTTGAAAGACAGAAGCCAGAAACAAACCATAATGCTCGGTTTTTCTGACGGAACTAAAGACGGTGGTTATTTGATGGCCAATTGGAGTATTTACAAAGCCAAAAAAGAATTGACGGCTATGTCCAGAAAATATGGAATTCACGCTATTTTCTTTGACGGTCGTGGTGGACCTCCAGCGCGTGGTGGTGGAAAAACACATAAATTTTACGCTTCCTTGGGGCCAAAAATCGAAAACGACGAAATCCAGATTACCGTGCAAGGGCAAACTATCAGTTCTAATTTTGGAACCTTGGATTCATGTCGTTATAATCTAGAAAACTTGTTGAGTGCCGGGGTTACCAATCATATTTTTAGTAAAGATAAAAACGAATTGACCAGTGGTGAAACGGATATTTTGGATCAGTTGGCGGAATTAGGATATGAAAAGTACTTGAGTTTCAAGAATCATCCTAAATTTATCCCTTATCTGGAGCAAATGAGTACCTTGAAATATTATGCCAAAACCAATATTGGCAGCCGTCCATCCAAAAGAAGCAAATCAGAACACTTGGATTTTGCCGATTTGAGAGCGATTCCATTTGTGGGTTCTTGGAGTCAATTGAAACAAAACGTACCCGGTTTCTTTGGTGTGGGTTCTGCATTAAAACATTTTGAGGATAATGGAAAATGGGAAATGGTTCAGGATTTATACAACAACTCTTTGTTCTTTAAAACTCTGTTGGAAAACAGCATGATGTCCTTGGCAAAATCATTCTTTCCTTTAACGGCTTACATGCGAAAAGATCCTGAATTTGGAGATTTTTGGCAAATTATCTATGAAGAATTTTTGGAAACCAAAAGAATGTTGTTGAAAATAGCCGGACATAAAGGTTTGATGGAAAACTATCCTGATGGAAAAGCATCTATTGACATAAGAGAGCGTATTGTGTTGCCATTGTTGACAATACAACAATATGCTTTATTGAGAATAAACGAATTGAACAAGGACGAGAATCCGGATTTGGAGTTGATAAAAACCTACGAGAAGATTGTGACTCGTTCGCTTTTTGGAAACACCAATGCGAGCAGGAACTCGGCTTAAAAATAAATAGATTGTTTAGAAAGATAAAAATTCAGGTTTTTTGAGGAAGTGTTGTAAACCATTAAGAAAATTAAGGACTATTACAAATCTTAATTTTCTTAATGAACTTAACGGTTCAAATGGTTTTGTCTTTCTAATAAATACTGGTAAAACCCTAAAAGAAAAAGATATGAATTCCAATCAATTGCCCGAAAATGAATATTCTGCATTCAATGCGACTTACATCAAAGCGATTGAAAATGTAGAATTATTGGAAGAATTAGAAATCAGTTTACACGATTTTATCAGATTTGTCCGTGAAATTCCAATGGACAAATTTGATTATCGGTATGCCGAAGGCAAATGGACAATCAAGGATATTATCCAGCACATTATTGATGCCGAAAGAATTTTTGCCTATCGTGCCTTGCGAATTTCCAGAAACGACCAAACACCGTTGCCGGGATTTGAGGAAAATGATTATGTAGAAAACACCAATGCCAATGGTCGAAGCATCCAGGAATTGTTGACCGAATTTTCCGCCGTCAGACATTCCAATTTATTGTTGTTCAAAAGTTTTTCGGAAGAACAATTGACCAGAATGGGGATTGCATCCAATCATCCAATTTCAGTGAGAGCCATAGGGTTTCTAATTATTGGACATTTGAAACACCATCAAAGAGTTTTTCAGGAACGGTATTTGTAAATTTTTGCCACGAAGACGCTAAGATTAATTGAAAGAAGTTTGTAAATTCGGAAAAATGAATTTACAAACTTCTTTTTCTTTGTGACTTAGCTACTTTGTGGCAATTTTTTATTTTTGTGCCTCTTTCTCAATCATTGCCAAGCCAATCCTGATTTTATCATACCCGATTTGTTCCTCGAAATAATCAAAGTAGGGTTTCAAGGCATTTGGCGATTCCAGTTTAATTTTGGCTGCCGCAATTTTTGAAATTTCTTCCTTGGAAATATAAGAACTAAAATCTATTGGATGTCCATCGCTGTATAATTTGGCCAAATGCGATGTTATCGTGCTAACGCCTAAATTCCTTTTGCCGGCAATTTCGTCAACGGTTAACCCCCTTTGATACATTTCTAGCGTTTCTTTGTATGTGCTGCCTTCTTTTTTAGTTCGAACGGTTTTGTTTTTTTGAAATTCAATAATCGCTTTTATGAAGACATCTCCGTATTTTTCCAGTTTTGCTCTACCAACGCCGTCAATATTCAAGAATTCTTCATCGCTCATTGGTCTTTCGGCTTCGAGTTGTTTCAAAGTGGCGTCGTTAAAAATGATGTAAGCAGGAACTTCTTCTTGTTTGGCAATTTCGGCGCGCAGTTTTCTAAGAGTTTCAAAAAGGGAATTGGCTGATGCTTTAGTTGCTCGTTCTTTAATTTCTGGTTTGTCTTTGCTTATTTTTTGAACCGTTGTCAATTGTACTTTCTCGCCTTCAAACAAAACTTTCTTGGCAAAGGGTGTCAATTTTATTTTGTTTTGCTGGTGAAAAGCAATCTCGCAATAGCCTAAATTGATTAGTTGAATGATGTATTGGTTCCAATCATACCAAGAAATATCGGCACCTACATTGTATGTTTTCAAATTCTGATAACCTTTGTCATAAATGGAAGCATTTTTGGAACCTCTCAAAAAGTCAACAATCACGGGTAATGCCTCCGATTCTTGCAAACGAATTACCGCCGATAATGCTTTTTGGGCAATGATGGTTCCATCGAAAAAAGCGGGTGGATTTTTGCAAATGTCGCAATTGCCGCAATTTTCGGTAACCAATTCCCCAAAATAGGAAAGCAAAATTTTTCGACGACAACTTAGTGCATCTGCATATTGCTTCATTCGTTCCAGTTTGGCCAATTGTACTTCGGCATTCAAGCCTTCGGAAGCAAATTTTTGCAACTGGATCATGTCGCCATAACTTTCGAACAAAACCGTTTCCGATGGCAAACCATCGCGACCGGCACGTCCAATTTCTTGATAATACCCTTCAATATTTTTGGGTAAATTGTAATGAATAACCCAACGCACATTGGATTTGTCGATGCCCATTCCGAAAGCAATAGTGGCGCAAACTACCTGACATTCGTCATTTATGAATTCATCCTGCGTTTTCGAACGAAGTTTACTGTCCAAACCTGCATGATAAGCTTTGGCGTTAATTCCAATTTTTTGCAATTTTTCGGCAAGCTCTTCCGTGGTTTTTCGGCTTAAGCAATAGATAATACCACATTCGTTGGGCTTGTCTTTGATGAAATCGATGATTTGTTTGACACGGTCTAAAGCAGGACGCACTTCCAGGCTTAAATTTTTCCTGTCGAATGAAGCAACAAATGTTTTTGGGTTGACCAAATTCAATTGTTCCGTGATATCCGTTCGGGTTGCTTTATCGGCAGTTGCGGTCAATGCCAGAATTGGAGTAGAAGGGAAGCGGTTTTTTAGATAACCCAAATTGGTATAAGCCGGACGGAAATCGTGTCCCCAAGCCGAAATGCAATGCGCTTCGTCAATGGCAATTAAACTCACAATGATTTGACTGAAAGCATTTTCGAGATAAGATAAACTTTCGGGAGCCACATAAACTAACTTGACTTTGTTGTCTTTTAGGTTTTGAAAATGAAATTCTTGTTCTTCATTGGATTGACTGCTGTTGATGAAACAGGCAGCAATTCCGTTGGCTTTCAAGCTGTCGACTTGGTCTTTCATCAAGGCAATCAGCGGCGAAATCACGATCGTGATTCCCGGCAGGACCAAAGCGGGGAGCTGAAAACAAATGGATTTCCCTCCGCCGGTTGGCATAATTGCCAATGTGTCTTGTCCGGAAAGGATGCAATTGATGATGTCTTCTTGATTGGGCCTGAATTTTTCAAACCCGAAATTTTCTTTGAGTTTGGCGTGTAAAATGGATGTTGTCATTATGGCGTATATTTTTGACTAAAGTAATAAAAAAAGGAACTCGATTAGGAGTTCCTTATAATATTTATGTCGGAAAATTAATTATTCCTCGTCTTCATCATCCTCATCTTCAGGGATGTCGCTTTCGTCTGCATCGTCATCGTCGTCGTCGTCTTCTCCGGAAACATCATCGTCTTTGTATTCTGGCTTGTCGTCATCGTCATCGGATGGTGCATCGTCATCATCGTCCAAGCTGATATCTGCGATTGGTTCGATTTCTATTTCATCGTCCTCATCATAATTTTCGATTCTGTCGGCAAGTTTGGTACTCACTTTTACTAAATAAATAGTGTCTTCAGTTCGTACTTCAACGGCTTCGATCAATTCGTTTTTTGCGTTTCTAAAGCGGATAATGTTTGAATCATCATAGCCATCAGGAAATCTTTCTACCAATAAGTTCAAGATTTCGTGTGTAAGTTTTGCGTAGTCAACAATTACTCTTTTCATAAAATATTCTATAAATCTAACAAATAAGCGAAAATTAAAGGAGCAACAATAGTGGCATCCGACTCGATAATAAACTTTGGGGTTTTTATGTCTAATTTACCCCAAGTGATTTTTTCATTTGGCACAGCTCCAGAATACGAACCATAACTGGTTGTCGAATCTGAAATTTGGCAAAAATAGCTCCAGAATGGAATGTCGTGCATTTCCATGTCCTGGTACAACATTGGAACAACGCAAATTGGAAAATCTCCGGCTATTCCTCCACCAATTTGGAAGAAACCTACACCATTCGTGCTGTTTTTTGGATACCAATCAGCCAAGAAAGTCATGTATTCTATTCCTGATTTCATGGTCGAGGCTTTTAGTTCCCCTTTGATTACATAGGAAGCAAAAATGTTTCCCATGGTGCTGTCTTCCCATCCCGGTACAATAATAGGTAAATTTTTCTCGGCAGCCGCATACATCCAGCTGTCTTTTAAGTCAATTTCGTAATATTCTTCCAAAACTCCCGAAAGCAACATCTTGTACATGAATTCGTGAGGGAAATATCTTTCTCCTTTGTCATCGGCATCTTTCCAGATTTTGTAAATGTGTTTTTGCAAACGACGGAATGCTTCGTGTTCAGGAATACAAGTATCGGTAACTCGATTCAGTCCTCTTTCCAATAAAGCCCATTCGTCTTCTGGAGTCAAATCACGGTAGTGTGGCACTCTTTCGTAGTGTGAATGTGCTACCAGGTTCATGATGTCTTCTTCGAGATTTGCACCAGTACAAGAAATGATTTGCACTTTGTCTTGGCGAATTATTTCGGCAAAAATTTTCCCAATTTCGGCGGTACTCATTGCACCAGCCATACTTACCATCATTTTTGCACCATTGGCTAATTGTTGTTCGTAGGCTTTTGCGGCATCAACTAAAGATGCAGAGTTGAAATGCAAATAATGCTTTTCGATAAACTGACTGATTGGTCCTTTACTCATTTTTTTAAATTTAAAGATTTAAAAAACGAAACAATGAAAAACATTTTCAAATGTAACGAATTTTTAAATTAACTGATTGTGTGTTAACTGTTTATTTTTTATTGTATCCTAATATTTCCAAAACTTGATCGGCTGTTTGTTGTTCCGAGAATACTTCGGTTGCCAATATTCCATTTTCATCCTTGTCTATCAGGATGTGTTTCGGCTGTGGAATCAAGCAGTGGTGCAATCCTCCGTAACCGCCAATGGTTTCTTGGTAAGCTCCCGTATTGAAAAAGCCAATATACAAAGGTTTTTCCTTGTTGTATTTAGGCAAGTAAATGGCATTCATGTTTTGCTCGGAATTGTAATAATCATCGCTGTCGCAAGTCATTCCGCCCAGTAAGACCCTTTCGTATGTATCATTCCAACGATTGACGGCCAACATGATAAAACGTTTGTTGATTGCCCAAGTGTCTGGCAAAGTGGTGATGAAAGAGGAATCAATCATGTTCCATTTCTCCCTGTCATTTTGTTGCTTTTGATACAAAATTTGGTAAATGGCTCCACCGCTTTCACCAACTGTAAATGAACCAAATTCAGTAAAAATATTGGGAACATCCACTTCGGCTTCGTCACAGGCAATCTTGATTTGATTGATGATTTCGTCAATCATATATTGGTAATCGTATTCAAACGCCAAGGAATTTTTGATTGGAAAACCACCACCAATGTTCAATCCGTCCAAGGTTGGGCATTCTCTTTTCAAAGCCACGTAAACCTTGATACATTTTACCAATTCGTTCCAGTAATAGGCATTGTCGTTGATACCGGTATTGATGAAAAAGTGCAACATTTTAAGTTCCAACTTTTTGTTTTCCTGAATTTGTTTTTTGTAAAATTGGACTATGTTTTTGTAACCAATACCCAATCTAGAAGTATAAAACTCGAATTTTGGTTCTTCCTCGGCTGCAATACGAATTCCAATTTTGAATTTTCGCTTGATCTTGTCTTGCAAAATATCCAATTCTTCGTAATTGTCAATAATTGGAATAGTATTTTTATGTCCATTATTGATCAATCGGGCAATGTTTTCAATGTATTGGTCTCTTTTGAAACCGTTGCAAATCACGTAAGTGCTTTTGTTGATTTTACCTGACTCCAACAAATTTTCAACAATATTGATGTCGAACGCCGAAGAGGTTTCGATGTGAATATTGTTCTTGAAAGCCTCGTTCATTATGTATTGAAAATGAGAACTTTTGGTGCAATAACAATAGTAATATTTGGCCTCGTAATTGTTCTTTTCCATCGACTTGCGAAACCAGTTTTTGGCTTTGTTGATGTTGTTGGAAATTTGCGGCAAATAAGTGAATTTTAATGGGGTGCCATATTTTTCCACCAATTTCATCAAGTCGATATTGTGAAATTCGAGGTTGTCTTTGTTTAAAGTAAACTCTTCTTGAGGAAAATAATAGGTTTGATTTATTAAATCGAAATATTTTGTATTCATCTGACTTTTAGTATTTTAGGTTAATTGTATTTGGAAAATAAATTAAACTAAAATTCAAACCCTGATATTGGCATAAACAATTTGAAGCTTCTCGTGGTCGGCTTTCAAATACTGGAAGAGGTCAAAACTAAAAGCCCCTTTAATGCCATAAAAACGCTTCAATATTCTTTGAAAAGAGCTATTGCTTTCGATTTTGATGGAACTATAATTTCTTTGGTTTTGATTTTTTTTCATTCCTGCAAATGTAAAAAATATAATAGACGTAATGCAACCCTTTTTTATAAAAAAACTTTAAGATTTATAATCTTCGAAAGCCTTTAGAATCAATTCGTTTTCAACAGATTGATTGATTAATATTTTTCCGATACCGTCAATCAAGGCAAACTGGATGTTGCCGTATTCATTTTTCTTGTCATGAATGAGTAATTCCAAGATGGGGTCGATGTCGCTTTCTTCAAAAACAACCTCATCATAGATTGATTTTATTGTAGTTTTTATCTGATTGTATTCTGCAAGGTTTATCAAGTTTTTCTCCAATGAGATATAACTTTCCAAAATCATTCCTATGGCAATGGCTTCTCCGTGCAACAAGGATTTCTTGTTTTCGTTTTCCAGAAAATAACTTTCGATGGCGTGGCCTAAAGTATGCCCGAAATTCAAGGCTTTACGAATATTTTTTTCTGTTGGATCCTGGATTACGACTTCATTCTTGATTTCGACGGAACGGTAGATCAATTCATCAAAATCGGCAAAATCCACGGCTTTCAAATCCAGAAATTTTTCCCAATATTTCTTGTCGTAAATCAATCCGTGTTTGAGCATTTCGGCCAATCCTGAGCGCATTTCCTCTTTGGAAAGTGTTTCTAGATATTGGGTGTCAATAAGTACCATTTGCGGTACATTAATTACGCCAATCTGGTTTTTCAAATTGCCTAAATCAACACCTGTTTTACCGCCTACGGAAGCATCTACCATAGAAAGTAATGTCGTCGGAATATTGATGAAATCCATTCCTCGTTTGAATGTAGAAGCAACAAAACCGCCTAAATCCGTGACAACTCCGCCACCCAAATTGATGACAAGGCTTTTTCTGTCGGCACCCAATTCGGTCAAAACATTCCAAATTTCGACACAAGTTTCTATGTTTTTATTTGGTTCGCCAGCTTCAAATTCAACAATTTCCGTATGTATATCAGTGGCTAAATAAGGCAGGAATTTTGACAAACATAACGCTTCGGTATTGCTGTCCACAATGATGAATAGGTTGGAATATTTGCTTTCTTTCAGGAATAAATTAAGAGCTTCATATCCTTTTTCGTTGAAATATATTGGATAATTGTTGGCTTGAATTGGCTGCATAGTATATCGTTAATTTGAATGGCAAAATAAGGTAATTTTTGGGGAATAATATTCAAAACTCTCTTTATATTTGTATAAAAATATAACAAAAAATGCGAAATATTTTCAAAAACACACAAATTGCATTCTCTTTAAAAAGCGATACCGAACTCGATAGAGCTTATTTTCTTTTTAAAATGATTGCCAATGAACCACTTGTTCGAATAGGAACCGCAGTAACTAATTTTGCCCTAAAGACCCATCTTCCGGTGGAAGGTTTGATTCGTGCCACTGTTTTTGACCATTTTTGTGGTGGTGTAAATGAGGATGATTGTCTAACGGTTGTAGACAAATTGTTTACCAAAGGCGTTTCGTCTGTCTTGGATTATTCCGTGGAAGGAAAAGAAGAAGAAGAACAATTTGATGCCGTTTTGGGAAAAACCTTGAAATTGATAGAGTTTGCCAAAGAAAAGAAAGCTATTCCGTTTGCCGTTTTTAAACCAACAGGTTTTGGACGCATTGATTTATACGAGAAAATTGGGGAAGGGCAACCATTAAATGCAGCCGAAACCGAAGAATGGAACAAGGTTGTGGCGCGTTTTGACAAAGTGTGCAAGGCATCTTATGATAGTGATGTGGCGTTGTTGATTGATGCCGAGGAAAGCTGGATGCAAAACCCGGTAGATGATTTGGTCGAAAAAATGATGGTAAAATACAATAAAGCGAAGCCGATTGTTTTCAATACCTTGCAAATGTACCGTTGGAATCGATTGGATTATTTGAAAAAATTGCACGAAAAAGCAAAACAAGAAGGATTTTATATCGGAATGAAACTGGTTCGTGGTGCTTATATGGAAAAAGAAAACGAGCGCGCCGTTGAAAAAGGGTATCCAACTCCTATCTGTCCTTCAAAAGAAGCTACGGATGAAAATTATGAAGCAGCCGTGAAATATATGGTTGACCACATAGATACGATGTCAATTTTTGAGGGAACGCACAACGAAGCCAGCACGTATTTCTTGATGGATTTGATGGAAGAAAGAGGAATCAAATTGAATGATGACCGAATTTGGTTTGGCCAATTATACGGAATGAGCGACAACATTAGTTTTAATTTGGCAGCCAATGGATATAATGTGGCCAAGTATTTGCCATTTGGCCCCGTAAAAGACGTGATGCCGTACTTGATTCGCCGTGCCGAAGAAAACACCTCGGTGTCGGGACAAACCAGCCGAGAATTGGAAATGATAAAAACGGAACGCGACAGGAGGAAAGGGAAATAAAAAGAGTATTCAGTCTGCAGTTTTCAGTAGTCAGTTTAAACCCGACAGGTTTTTGAAACCTGTGGTTTTTATTTGAATTAAATTTTAAGAATGACTAAACTGCAAATGGCTCAAGTTTTTATAAATTCCATTTTCTAAAGCAATCAATTCCTGATGGGTTCCTTGTTCGGAAATCACTCCTTTGTCCAAAACCAAAATTTGGTCGGCACTTCGAATGGTGGAGAGACGGTGTGCAATAATAATGCTCGTTCTTCCTTCCATCAAGATTTCCAGGGCTTCCTGAACCAGTTTTTCGCTTTCGCTGTCCAAGGATGATGTGGCTTCGTCCAATATTAAAATACTCGGATTTTTAAGCAAGGCTCTGGCAATGGCAACACGTTGTCTTTGCCCTCCAGAAAGTTTAACGCCTCTTTCTCCTACTAGAGTTTCAAATTTATCAGGAAAACTTTCGATAAAACTCAAGGCGTTGGCTTGTTTGGCTGCCAACATAATTTCTTCATCGGTGGCATCTGGATTTCCATAAGCTATGTTTTCCTTGATGGTTCCACCAAATAGAATTACGTCTTGAGGTACGATGCTCATATTGCCACGAAGATTTTCCAAATCATAATCGTAGATGTTTTTTCCATCTACCAAAATCTCCCCACTGTCAATGTCGTAAAAGCGCAACAACAAGGAAGCGATGGTTGATTTTCCAACACCGCTCGGTCCCACAATGGCTATTTTTTGTCCAAAGTTGGCAGTGAAGTTCACGCCTTTCAAGACTTTCATCTCTTTTCTGGAAGGGTAGGTGAAACCCACGTTTTTGAAAGTGACATTGCCTTGTATCTTTTGAACGGAATGCGAATTTTGGGTCGAATTGATTTTCTCGGGAGTTTCGTCCAATAATTCAAAAACACGTTCGGTGGCTCCAATCGCTTTTTGGATTTGGGCATACAATTCGGCGATTCCTCCAAAAGAAGCCCCCACGAAAGTGGAATACAATATGAAAGAGATTAATTGTCCCACACTCATTTCGCCACTAATGCTCAATCGAACGCCATACCAAACCACGGCAACGATGGCTCCAAAAAGACAAAAAATGATGAAGGAAGCAAAGTAACCCCTGTATTTTCCGCCTTTGATGGCCAATTTTACGACTTCGTTTATCTTTCCTTTATATCTTGCAATTTCATACCATTCATTGGCGAAAGCCTTGACAATACTGATTCCCTGCATCGTTTCCTCTACAATAACCTGGCTTTCGGCAACCTGGTCTTGTACTTTTTTGGAATATTTTCGAATGAATCGACCAAATACAACTGCTGCAACCGCCACAAGTGGAACTACCGATAACATCAACAAGGTGAGTTTGACACTTTCGGTGGCTAATAAAATTACCCCACCAATAATCAATATAAATTGTCTTAAAAACTCGGCGATGGTGGTGGTTAGCGTATCTTGAATTTGAGCAATGTCGGAGCTGATGCGGCTGTTTAATTCCCCAACTCGTTTATGTGAAAAGAATTGCATCGGTAATTTGACCAAATTACTGTACAGGGAAAGCCGAAGATTGGCAAGGGTGTGTTCCGTGAAATTAACAAATAGTGACACCCTGAAAAACGAAAAAATGGATTGCAAAAACAATATTCCAATCAGCAATAAAGCGATGTTGTTCACTTGGGAATAACTTTTGTCCTTGACGCAATCCACCAACATTCCCATCAATTTGGGAAAAGCCAAGGCCGTGGCACCAGTAAGCAATAGAAAAACTAGTCCTGTGTAGAATTTCCAGTGATGCCCTGTGGCATATTGGAATATGATAGTTGCTTTACTGAGTGAACTTGCCGTGATTTTTGATTTGGGTAAGTCATTTTCTTTAAATCGAGCCATTCTTGTTTTTGTTTTAGTAGTACAAATATAATATTATACCAATTCATCCTTAATAAATCAGCAGCTATTTCTATTAAGATTCAGTGTTTGTTTTGGGACTTAAAATAATTTTAAATTTATTTTCGAATTTTGTTTGCAAATACAATATGTAACTGTATATTTGCACTCGCAATAACGAAAGGGATTGCATCCCGAAAGGGCGATTAGCTCAGCTGGTTCAGAGCACCTCGTTTACACCGAGGGGGTCGGGGGTTCGAACCCCTCATCGCCCACAAGTTTAACAACAAATGGTTTCAAGACCCTATAAATCTTATGATTTATGGGGTTTTTTCTTTGGTGCATATACCAAATTATTCATTCAATCTTAAAACTGTTTCTACTCTACAAAAAACTCCAAATTAGAACAACTCCAAATTAAAAAAAAAATAAAATTTTAATTGGCGTTTATTTTAATGTTCGTAAATTTACGAACATTAAAATAACAATATGTCCAACACTTCCAAATCAGGTTATTTTACCAGCGAACAAGAACAAACGGCCCGGTTTGCCAAAGCATTGGGACATCCCGTGAGGATCGCCATATTGCAATTACTCAACAATCAAACTTGTTGTTATCACGGTGATATGGCCGAAGAACTTCCGATTGCAAAATCAACATTGTCGCAACACTTGAACGAATTGAAAGATGCCGGTTTGATTCAAGGCAGCATTACGTCGCCAACGGTTAGATATTGCATCAACAGACAAAATTGGAATTTGGCCATCAGTTTATTGAATGGAATTTTGATCCCAAATAGGGACCACAATGTAGCCTTAGTAACGAATCCCGAACAATTAATAAAACCCTAAGGTTGATGATTTTCAAAATTAAAATAACATATCATGAGTACAACAATTAAAGTATTGGGGCCGGGTTGCCCAAAATGCAAAACCACATTCCATAATGCGGAAGAAGCCGTAAAACAATTGGGCATAGAAGCCGAAATTATCAAGATTGAAGACATCGAGGAAATGATGCGCTACAACGTGCTAACAACACCCGTTTTGATGATTGACGATGTGGTAAAAGTAAAAGGTAGAATTGCCCAAATAGACGAAATTAAAGAATTTTTAAAATAATTGATACAATGGAAAAACAAGTAAGAGTAACTGAAATTTGCCCAACCAAAACACAGGCTTTAATCAAAAATGGAGCATTGTTGGTAGATGTTCGCGAGAAAGACGAAGTGGCACAATTGGCATACGATGTGCCGAACATCATCAATATTCCTTTGAGTGTTTTCGAGGAACATTATACGGAAATTCCCAAAGACAGACAAGTGGTGATGGTTTGCAAAGCGGGTGGCAGAAGTTTGAGAGCCGCTGGTTTTATGGTATATCACGGTTACGACAACGTAATCAATATGAAACACGGTCTGATTCGTTGGGTGCAAAAAGGATTTCCAACCATTGGCGACACTTCCTTGGTTTTGGAAAATGCCGAAGCTTCCTCTTGTTGTGATTCTCATTCTCATTCTCATTCATCCGATAGTAAAAAAACGTGTTGCAACGACGAACCAAAAACAGAAGGAAGCTGTTGTTAAGATAATACATTTAATACAAGAAAGCTATGTTTGACTGGCTACAAAATTTTGCCGATTGGCTGATTTATTCTGCTTTTGCAATCGAGCAACATACCAAATTGGGAGACGCCCTAAATTTCTTTGTTTTTGATACCTTGAAAATTGCGTTGTTGCTTTTTGTAATCACGACGGTAATGGGAATTGTCAATTCTTATTTTCCGGTGGAAAAAGTGCGTAATTTTTTGAGCCGCAATAAACTCTATGGCTTGGAATATTTGTTTGCTTCCACTTTCGGGGTTATCACTCCATTTTGTTCTTGTTCTTCCGTTCCTTTATTTATTGGTTTTGTAAAAGGTGGAATTCCGCTTGGGATTACATTTACGTATCTCATTACGGCTCCATTGGTCAACGAAGTGGCAATTGCCATATTTTTAGGGGCTTTTGGCTTGAAAATTACGGCAATATATGTTGGAACTGGAATCGTTTTGGGAATAATTGGCGGTTTTACTCTCGGCAAATTAAAGTTGGAAAAACACCTTTCACCCTGGGTACAAAATATTATTGCCAACGCACAGACTGAAGAAGAATTCGAAGCAGACAATCAAACATTGGCACAACGGTTTCCTGTTATTGTAAAAGAAGCTTACGATATTGTTAAAGGCGTCGCACCTTATATCATCATCGGTATTGCCATTGGCGGATTGATGCACGGATTTATTCCAACAGGCTTTTTTGAAGCCTATATCAGTAAAGAAAATCCTTTTGCAGTGCCCATTGCCGTGATTTTGGGAATTCCAATGTACAGCAATGCGGCAGGAGTCATTCCGGTGATACAAGTTTTGGTTGCCAAAGGTGTTCCGCTGGGAACTGCCATCGCTTTTATGATGGGAGTTATCGGCTTGTCATTACCGGAAGCAATGCTTTTGAAAAAAGTAATGAACTGGAAATTAATCGCTATTTATTTCGGAACTATTGGCTTCTTTATGATCCTATCAGGTTATTTTTTCAATATGATTCTATAAATTAAATTTCAAAAAAAATGAAGAAAAGTATCTTATTACCCATTTTCGCAACACTACTGTTGCTGTTTGTTTCCAGCAATGGAAATGCTCAAACCAAAACAACCACAACTGTTCAAGTGATACAGTTTCACTCGGAACACCGCTGCATGACCTGCAACAAAATTGAGGAAATAACTAAAATTGCCTTGAAAAAATACCCAACCATTCCGTTTTCTTTGGTTAATGCCGACGACAAAAAGAACGAAAAAAAATGTACCCAATTTCAGGCCTACGGAAGTTCCTTGTTTTTGTACAACATCAAAACCAAAAAAATCAAGAATTTAACCGAAATGGCTTTTATGAATGCCGGCGACCAAGACAAATTCATCAAGGAATTCAATAAAAATATGGACACTTTCCTAAAATCTTAGTATGGAATGGTTAACTGAATTGGCTCAAAACAATGAAATTCCTTTATTGGCAGCCTTGGCTTTGGGATTGTTGACCGCGATTGCACCTTGTCCGTTGGCCACCAATATAACGGCAACGGCATTTATCGCCAAAACCATCAACAGTCGAAAGAAGGTTTTGTTCAGTGGCTTGCTGTACACTTTGGGCAGAATGGTTTCTTACACAGCCATTGGTGCCATTATTTATTTTGGTGCCAACACATTCCAAATTGCGAAACTTTTTCAAGGAAACGGAGAAAAATTCATTGGTTTTGTGTTGGTTATTCTCGGCTTGATAATGCTGGACATCATCAAACTCAATTTTATAAAAGGTGGGAACTGGATTGACCAACTTTCGGATAAATTCAAGACCAAAGGCTTATTAGGCGCTTTTCTTTTGGGAGCTTTATTTGCTTTGGCATTTTGTCCTTACAGCGGCGCCTTATTTTTCGGAATGTTGGTTCCAATGACTCTCAAGTCTGGATTGGCAATGCCTCTAGCATTTTCTGTAGGCACTGGATTGCCGGTAATTCTTTTCGCTTTCGTGATTGCGTTTAGTCTGGAAAAGCTGGGAATCTATTTCAAGGCCATCACCAAAATCGAAAAAGTAATGCGGATAGTGGCGGGAGTTACCTTTATCGTTACGGGATTGTATTACATCAATATCTACTTTAAATTGGTTTGAAATAAAAAATCAACCCTTTTCCACAATCATGTAAAGCGGGTCTTCCATGATATTTACGTCAATAATCGCTTCGGCATTTTTCAACAAGTTGATGCAATCTTGGCTCAAATGGCGTAAATGCACTTTCTTGCCCTCTTTGTGATAGCGATTGGTTATGGCGTTTAATGCCTCGATAGCCGACATATCTACGACGCGACTTTCCCTGAAGTCGATAATCACTTCGCTTGGATCAGTCGAAACCTCGAATTTTTCGGCAAAAGCGGTCACGGATCCAAAAAATAAAGGGCCAAAAATCTCGTAATGTTTCACCCCGTTTTCGTCCAGGTATTTTCGGGCACGAATGCGTTTGGCATTGTCCCAAGCAAAAACCAAGGCCGAAATAATAACGCCAATCAAGACGGCCAAAGCCAAATTGTGAAGGAAAACCGTAATCAGCATCACCACCAGCATCACAAAAATATCGGACATCGGCATGCGTTTGAAAATTCGTAAACTGGCCCATTCAAATGTGCCCATAGCCACCATAATCATTACTCCCGTCAAAGCTGCCATAGGAAGTTTTCCGATTACGGGTGCGCCAATCAAAATGATGAGCAAAATGGTCAAGGCTGCCACAATCCCCGAAAGTCTTGCCCTGGAACCAGCGGAAAGATTGACCAATGTTTGTGCAATCATAGGACAACCTCCCATTCCAAAGAAAAAACCATTCAAAATATTGGCGCTTCCTTGTGCCAAACATTCTCTGTTGCTGTTGCCTTTTGTACCCGTAATTTCATCCACAAGGTTCAAGGTCAGCAAACCTTCGGTCAATCCCACGGCGGCCATAATCAAGCCATAGGGAAGAATAATTTTAAAATTTTCAATGGTGAAAGGGAAATTGGGAATGTGAAAAGGAGGCAAATTGCCGCTCACCGCAGCAATGTCTTCGACTTGTTTGGTTTCGATATTGAAAATCAAAACCACGGCAAACACAATCATTATCGCTACCAATGAAGCTGGAATGGCCTTGGTAATTTTGGGCAACAAGACAACTATGGCGATGGTAAGTGCCACCAAACCTGCCATTATCAAAAATGGAGTTCCTGTCAGCCATTCGGATTGTCCGTTTATTATGGTTTTGAATTGTTCCAATTGCGACATAAAAATGATGATCGCCAATCCGTTGACGAATCCGAACATAACGGGTTGTGGCACCAATCGAATGAATTTTCCCAACTTGAATAAGCCAACCAGAATTTGAATCACTCCCGCCAAGGCAATGGCGCCAAACGCAAATTCAATGCCGTGCGATTTCATCAAAGCGATCAAGACGATTACGGTGGCACCGGCTCCTCCAGATATTAATCCGGGACGACCTCCAAAAATTGCGGTAATCAATCCCATAATGAAAGCGCCGTAAAGTCCCACTAACGGTGGAAAACCAGCCAAAATAGCAAACGAAAGTGATTCGGGAATCATTGTCATGGCAACAGTTAATCCCGCTAAAATTTCGGTTTTGTAATTTATCTTTTGTGATAAATCAAATAAGTGGAATACTTTTTTCATAAAGAATTGAAGTAGATTTTTTGATGTAATTCCAGTTGTTAAACTATAAAAATAGATTTTGATTGAATGTTTTTGGGATTTTTTCAGACTTAAAAGCAATAAATCTAAGTGGTCATTTGTTTGAATGAGGTTGCTAATTTAACTTTTAAAGTCTAGTATCGCAAACTAACGGATTCTTAACTAAGTTCTTTTTTATAGGCAGCCTGCTAATGCCCAGTAATTCAATATTTAATGATTTTTGTTTCATAACCATTTTTTAACATTTAAAATTTGACTCATATTAATATGTTATCGTAATATTGCAATATAAAAATATAACGATGGGAGCATCCAAAACAGAACAATTTACAAACCAACAAAATGAATTGGCGGTTCTAGCCAAAGCATTGGGACATCCAGCTCGAATTGCCATTATCGAATACTTGTTAAAAGTGGATAGCTGTATTTGTGGCGATATCGTAAACGAATTGCCTTTGGCGCAACCCACGGTTTCGCAGCATTTAAAGGAACTCAAAAATGCGGGACTAATCAAGGGAAACTTCGAAGGTGCATCTATTTGTTATTGCATAGATGAAGTGGGATTCGAAAAAATAAAAGGATTTTTTCAGGATGTTGCCCAGCATTTGGAGAAAACTAAAAACCAATGTTGTTAATTTAAATTTGAAATAAAATGAAACTATCACAAGCAAAAAACATTTTGAAATCGGTAGAAGCGGTGAACTTCCTTTTGCCTGACGGGACATCGGTGCCGGAACATTTTCACGTAACCGAAGTGGGGTTGATCACCAAAAACTTCATAGACTGTGGTGGAACGGTACGCAAAGAAACAGTAGTAAACTTCCAATTATGGAATGCCAACGATTTAGAACACCGTTTGAAACCCCAAAAATTACTCAACATCATCGAATTGTCCGAAAAAGTTTTGGGCATCGAGGATTTCGAAATAGAAGTGGAATACCAAGCACAAACCATTGGTAAATACGATTTGGATTTCAACGGAAAAGATTTTGTTTTGGTCAACAAACAAACCGCTTGTTTAGCCCAAGACCAATGCGGGATTCCTTCCGAGAAACCAAAAGTGAAATTATCCGATATTAAAATCGAACAAAGTTGCTGCACTCCTGGAGGAAGCTGCTGCTAATCAAATTAAACACATAGAAACATGGAGTTTGATATTTACAGCTATGATTCACTATTGCAAAGTGAAACGTCTTTTAAAGTTTACACAAACTAAGTTTCTATGTGTTTAAAACAATATAAATTGAGTTAAACACATACATAAATTAAAAATGACATCAACCAAAACCAACCTGTTTCCAGAAATTGAAAATCTAATTGCCACTTTAAACTTCGAAAGCATTTCCGAAGAACGTAAAATCATTTTGCAACCTCTTGTAGATTTTATACAAGGAAAAGCCAGCAACAATCAAGAAATTCGCTTGAACCTGATTTGTACCCACAATTCCAGAAGAAGTCATTTGTCGCAAGTATGGGCGCAAACGGCGGCAGCGCATTACAACATCAAAAACGTGTTTTGTTATTCGGGTGGGACAGAAGCTACGGCAATGTTCCCGATGGCGGCCAAAACATTGGCCAAACAAGGCTTCCAAATTAAGACCATTGCCGAAGGAAACAACCCGGTTTATGCCATAAAATATAATTCAAACGCACACCCAATTATAGGTTTCTCCAAAACTTTTGACGACGATTTCAATCCACAAAGCGAATTTGCAGCGATTATGACTTGTTCATCAGCCGACCAAGGTTGCCCGTTTATTGCCGGTGCCGAAGTGCGAATTCCAATAACTTTTGAAGACCCAAAAGCATTTGACAACACGCCACAACAAGCCGAAAAATACGAGGAAAGAAGCCTGCAAATTGCCACCGAAATGTTCTATGTATTCTCCCAAATCAAACAATAAATATGGCAGCAAATAATTGTGCACCAGTTGTGGAAAGAAAGAAATTAAGCTTTCTCGACAGCTACCTTACCCTTTGGATTTTCATGGCAATGGCTCTGGGAGTTTTGATTGGCTATTTCATTCCTTCGAGTGGTAATTTCATCAATTCCTTTTCGAGTGGAACTACTAATATTCCGTTGGCAATCGGCTTGATATTAATGATGTATCCGCCTTTGGCTAAAGTAAAATACGAACAAATGGGAGAGGTGTTCAAGAACACCAAAGTCCTCGGTGCTTCCCTGTTTTTGAACTGGATTGTGGGACCAATTCTGATGTTTTTCTTGGCATTGTTGTTATTGAACGGTTACCCAGAATACATGATTGGCGTAATCCTGATTGGTTTGGCGCGTTGCATTGCGATGGTAGTCGTTTGGAACGATTTAGCCGACGGAAACCGGGAATACGCTGCGGGATTAATAGCCCTAAACAGTATTTTCCAAGTGCTGCTCTACAGCGTTTATGCCTATGTTTTCATCACGATTTTACCGCCTTATTTTGGCTATACAGGTTTTGAAGTCAACATCAGCATTGGGCAAATTGCCGAAAGTGTGGGGATTTATTTGGGAATTCCATTTGCATTGGGAATTATCAGCCGTTATGCGCTAATTGCTCTTAAAGGTTTGGAATGGTTTGAAACCAAATATGTTCCTTTTATTTCTCCTATAACACTAATCTCGTTATTGTTTACGATTGTTCTAATGTTCAGTTTGAAAGGCGAATTAATCGTCCAAATTCCTATTGATGTGTTGAGAATTGCGCTTCCATTGGTCATTTATTTTGCCATAATGTTCATCATCAGTTTCTTTATCGGGAAATATTTTGGTGCCGATTATTCGAAAGCCACGGCCATTGCTTTTACGGCAACAGGAAACAACTTCGAATTGGCGATTGCCGTTGCCATTGGTGTTTTTGGCATCAACAGCGGTCAGGCTTTTGCGGGCGTCATTGGTCCCTTGGTGGAAGTTCCAGCCTTGATTGCCTTGGTAAATGTGGCCTTTTGGTTCAGAAAAAAATACTTTATAAAGGAATAAATTGACCTGATTTTTGACGCAGATTCCACAGATCAGCACAGATTTTTAAAATATTATTTAATAATTAATTTGTGTAAATCTGTGGAATCTGTGTCAGTTTTTTATCTACAATCAATTCCCGCTTTTGTCCACCACGGGGCGATTTTCCCTGTTGGCCAATTCCCATAAAATGGCAAAGGCGAGTTGGGTTCTTTTTTCCAAAACATCGAATTCAATTTTATCCACTTCATCCGTGGCCTTGTGATAATCGGCATGCACGCCGCTAAAAAGGAAAACGGAAGGAATCCCGTTTTTGGCAAAATTGTAATGGTCGGAACGGTAATAAAAACGATTGGGATCGGTTCTGTCGTTGTATTTGTAATCCAATAGTAGCTTGGTGTAGTTGGTATTGGTCGCTTCGCAAATGTTGTACAAATCAGTCGAAAGATAATCCGAGCCAATTACATAGACATAATCGCTCGAATTATTGTGAAATTCGTCATGGCGACCAATCATGTCGATATTCACGTTGGCAATGGTTTTGGACAACGGAAACAAAGGATTTTGCGAATAATAACTCGAACCCAACAATCCGTGTTCTTCGCCGGTCATGTGCAGAAACAAGATGGAACGTTTCGGGCCGTTGCCTTCTTTTTTGGCGGATTCGAAGGCTTGGGCAATTTCTAGCAAAGCCACTGTTCCGGAGCCATCGTCATCGGCACCATTGTAAATTTCCCCGTTTTTAATGCCAATGTGGTCATAATGCGCCGAAATCACCACAACTTCGTCTGGTTTCTCGGAACCTTCGATAAACGCCCAAATATTTTCGGAATCAGGCAAATTATCGTTGCGGATGGCGTTCAGGAACGAAGCCGGAATTTTTTGGTAATAATCCGTGGCACCTTTTGGAAAAGAAACCATGTTGGTTTTATAGTGGCTGATAAGATAGTTTCCAGCTTTTTTTTGCCCTGCAGAACCGGTTTCACGTCCTTCCATGGCATCCGAAGCAATGACTTGGAGATGCGTTTTCAAATCTGCGGCAGTAATGGTCGAGATGTATTCGACAGGATTTGTACTGGCAACTTTGCCTATTTGGCTGGAGCAACTTGTACTCAAGGCAAACAATGTGCTTAAAAAAATGATTCTCTTTATGTAAATCATGTTGCTATTTTTGAAACAAGTTAATAGAAGTACTAAAAGTAATTATTTTTAATATTTGGACAACACTTTAATTGAAACAAATTACAAAATAATGCATTATTCATTATAGTCCAAATGTTCCAAAGTTTATGCTGCAACCTCGCTTACAGACTGACATTGCGTTTGAAGGCACAACCCAACTCCATTATCGAATCCGTTTTTGCAATCCCGGGAATGTTGTCGATTTTTTCATAAAGAATCTTCCGCATGTGCTCGTGATTTCGGGCAATGATTTTGATGTAAAGCGTGTATAAACCCGATATATAGTAGCATTCCGTGATTTCGGGTATTTTTTTCAACTCTTCGATAATTCTGGACGAATCCTGGTCTTTGTTTAGCGTAATTCCGGTGAAAGCTCCCCAATCATAACCAATTTTTTTCTCGTTCAGCACTGGTTTTATGCCAAGAAGTATGCCTTGTTCCATCAACCGATTCACGCGCTGATGCACCATCGTGTTCGAAATTTTCAAATTGGCGGCTATTGTCGAATAGGCCATTCGACCGTCTTTTTCCAATTCTTGGATAATAAAAACATCAAATTTGTCCAGTGTTTCCATAAGTTAAAAATTAAATTGACTTTTATTTCTACATAAAAATAAAATATGACTTATTTTATGCAAATGTAAGTCAAAATACAGTATTTATGATGGTTGAATAAAAAATAGGATTATTTTTGTGTTTGAATATTTTAAAAAATCAGCCCATTATGCAACAAATACAGTCAAGCCTTTCTCCAAAAGCGGATGAAATGATCGCCAAAGAAAACAAATATGGTGCCCATAATTACCATCCATTGCCCGTGGTTTTGAAAAGGGGAGAAGGCGTTTATGTTTGGGATTTGGAAGACAAGAAATATTTCGATTTCCTCTCGGCTTATTCTGCCGTGAACCAAGGGCATTGCCACCCGAAAATTGTGGGAGCGATGATCCAACAGGCGCAAACCTTGACGCTGACCTCGCGCGCTTTCTACAACGACCAATTGGGAAGTTACGAAGAATACGTGACCAACTATTTTGGTTTTGACAAAGTGTTGCCCATGAACACCGGTGCCGAAGCCGTGGAAACAGCCCTGAAATTATGCCGAAAATGGGCGTATGAAGTAAAAGGCATTCCCGAAAACCAAGCCCAAATCATTGTTTGCGAAAACAATTTCCACGGACGAACCACAACCATTATTTCGTTTTCCAATGACGAAACGGCTCGAAAAAGTTTTGGTCCTTTCACTACTGGATTCATCAAAATTCCGTACGACGATATCGAAGCCTTGGAAAATGCTTTAAAATCAACCCCAAATATTGCTGGTTTCTTGGTAGAACCCATTCAAGGCGAAGCGGGAGTTTACGTGCCTTCTGAAGGCTATTTGGCGAAAGCCAAGGCACTTTGCGAACAACACAACGTCTTGTTCATCGCCGACGAAGTCCAAACAGGAATTGCCCGTACTGGAAAATTATTGGCAGTACATCACGAAAACGTGCAACCCGACATCCTGATTTTGGGAAAAGCACTTTCGGGTGGTGTGTATCCTGTTTCGGCGGTTTTGGCCAATGATGCGATTATGAACGTCATCAAACCCGGACAACACGGATCTACTTTTGGCGGAAATCCGGTTGCCGCAGCCGTTGCCATCGCCGCTCTCGAAGTAATTAAAGACGAAAAACTGGCCGAAAATGCTGAACGTTTGGGAATCATTTTAAGAAAAGGATTGAACGAAATAGCCCAACGAAATTCCCTGATTACCTTGGTTCGTGGCAAAGGATTGTTGAACGCCATCGTCATTGATTGCGACGAAGAATCCGACTTGGCCTGGAACATCTGCCTAAAATTCAGCGAATACGGCTTGTTGGCCAAACCCACCCACGGCAACAAAATACGATTGGCTCCGCCATTGGTCATTACCGAAACACAAATTCAGGAATGTTTGGGTATTATTGAGAGAGCTTTGAATGATTTTAGGTGATTTAGTTTTTTGTAGGAATTATTTAATATATTTGTTTGTAAATGACAATACTATTGCGCCAATATACCCAAATAGGTTGAATACTAGGAAGGTTTGTTGCGCCAATATAATATTTCCAACCAATATCTTAAATTATGATTTTCACAAAATTAGAATTACAAAATTTTAGGCATATAGAAAATGAAACTATTGAACTTGGAAGCATAATGACTGCAATTGCAGGGCAAAATGGAACAGGAAAGTCTACAATTTTAGGTTGGATTGCACAATCTTGTGATTTTAAACTTGACAATAGGAATTTATTAAACTCAAGTTATAAATCGAAATTTTCAGAAATATTTAGATTCTGTCCTGAAAATGATTTTAACAAAAATTATGAAGTAACAATACATTACAAATACAAAACTGAAATTGGTCTAGAATTAGAGGGCACGACAAAAATGACAACTCGTTTACTTCAAGGAGATAAAAGATATCGAGTTGATTGGAATGGCAGAGGAAATGCAATTGATTTTCCTGTTTTATATTTAGGACTCAAAAGATTGATTCCTTTAGCAACTGAAAAAAGCGTTAATATAATAGATTCAAGTTTTGAAAAAGTAGATCAACTTCAATTTTCTAAACTAGCTAAAGAAATTTTGTTCTTAACAAGAGATAATATTAAACCTGAATCTGTAAAATCGACTAATAAGCAAATTGTAGCAATGAAGACTGAAAACTATGGTCATCTAGGAAATTCAGCTGGTCAAGACAATTTAGGTCAAATAATTTCTTCTCTACTTTCATTCAATAAATTAAAATCTGAACTTAAAGAAAATTATCATGGCGGACTGCTTTTAATTGATGAAATTGACGCAACATTATATGCTGGCTCACAGATAAAATTAGTCGAAAAACTTTTTAATCTTGCAAAGAATTTAAAAGTACAAATCATTTTTACAACGCATTCAATAGAAATCTTAGAATATTTGTCAAAAAAAGTAGGTAACGAATCTAAAATTAACTTTTTGAAATGGAGAAATAACTTGGTCATAAATGAGATTAATCCAAATGTTGAATCAATAAGGAATAACATTAAAGTCCAAGTGGGAGAAGTTGTAAAAGTTGAAAGAATTCAATTTATTTGTGAAGATATTGTAGCTGAAATGTGGTCAAAAAATCTAATTAATGGTACTGATTTGAAGGGAAAAATTGAAATTACTAAAGGACCACTTCCAGAGGGAACATTAGTGACAATGGCTACTTCAAAACATCCTAACTTTAAATCAATAAAATATATTTTAGATGGAGATTGCAAATCGAAATATCAAGCCAAAAAAATACCAAAGACAGCATTTTTACCAGGAGTATTTAAACCTGAACAAGTCTTTTACAATTTTGTAAACAGCCTCAACGATGATGATTCATTTTGGGATTTAGATAACAACTTTACTCATCAAACATGTTTTGGTAATTATTTTGCTGAAAAAAATTATAAAAAATGGTTTAATGATGAGACAAATCAGCGATTTTTTGGAAGAGCTTGTGGTAAATTATTTACTCGTTGGAAAAAGGGTAATATTGGTGAAGCTGAAAATTTTATAAAGCAATTAAACGAAATAACCAAATAAGTACTGTTGATACTCCCTCTGGTACTCGTCTTTGACGAATACCCACTTAAATTAGAATCCCAATTTCTCAATCCGGATCATTCCTCAAAAGGGGAACCAGTTTTTTTTTCAGCAAATCAACAACAAACGATATTCCCCATCCTTTTCTATTGGAGCCCTGTGAATACAAGGGAGCACCTGTTGTTTGGGATGATCCACCGCCAGGCGCCAAAGATGTCCCAATCCTAAATTAATGGGTGCTGCATCGGGTTGCGCCTGATAATGCAAATCAAAATAATTTTCTTTCAAAAAGTCTTCAAATTCCTCCGATGGGCCGTTATGTAGGCCTGCCAGTTTTTCTCGAATTTCAGGAATCAGGATTTTTTGTTCGGCCTGCCCATTGGAAATAATATCGCTTGCCGCTCCGTGATAGGTACATAAAAAAGTATCCGTGGCAATGGGCGAACGATCGACATGATACGAATAGACGTCAGTGGAGATGAAATCAAATTCATCGTCTCGTTCATAACATTTAAGCAAATTAAGAGACGGGGAAGCTCCGAAATCGGCCAATAATTGCATGTCATTCAAGATAATTTCCCGGGCTAAATTCCCTTTTTCTGATAGTTGGAGTGCCAATAAATCTTCAGGATAAACTTCCGTTATATTTTCTTTTAGTTGCAGTTGATTTACAATCGCTGCAAAATCGCCTTCCAAATTTCGGTACCAGCACAAGGCATTCATTTCTCCCTTGAAATCCGTATGTACAAGTTCAGGAAAAGTGGATACCGTTCCTATTTGGTTGCTGTCAGAAAATCTATTGCTCATAGTATATTGTCAAGAAAGGGGTTGCTTTAGGAACTGCAAAATTAGGGAATCGCACGGACTTACAGCATTTTTAGCGCCTTATACTTTAGTCTTTTACCGATACCTAAAATCTGCCTAGGCTGGAGCGAGTTTCTTGCCTGTGTCCAAAAAAATCAAGGAAATTATCTCCATACAATTGCGATAGTATACTAAAAGTTGTATATATTTGAAAAAGGATAAAACGAAACTTCACTAATCAATTTTTTTTGGTGTATATTATGAAGGTCTGTTTAGTCTATAAATGAGTAATTTAAAACTTGAGTGCTAAAATGAAAAAATTCAATATAATCTTAATTGTTGTTGTCGCAGTATTTGTTTGCGGTTTAGGATTGCGTGGAAAAGTTTCTGGAGAAAAATTTAATTCGGAGAAATGGAAAAATGCAAATTTAAACCTTGAAGAAAACATGACTATGCGCTGGGATATGATGAATAGTTTGAGAAATAATTATACGTTAATTGGAATGTCTAAAAGTGAGATTATTAATTTACTTGGAAAACCTGATGATAATTTTTCAACAGAAAAAGATTTTAGATATTATCTTGGATATAGTAAAACTGGAATAAATACTGGGTCTTTAACTGTGAAATTTGAAAACGGAATAGTAACGGGAATTGATGTGTGGCAAGGATAAACTACTCATAACAGCTACAACGGATTTGGGCAATTGGCTTAATGGGAAGTTGTTCTCTTTGACAGTTGATGCCATAACCTATAGCCAAAGCCATAAATAGTATATGAAAAGGCCTAGTGTAAATAGATTGCCATTTTTTGGAATTGGCACCTGATCCGCCACCAAGAGTTTCAAGACCAGAAGCAGCAGGACTCAGGCACCTTGCTTTTGAAGTGGATGATTTGGAAAAAGTCATGGCCCATCTGGAAAAATTCAAAATAGAGGCTGAACCCATTCGAATCGACGATTTTACCGAAAAACGATTTACGTTCATCGCAGATCCGGACAATTTGCCCATAGAATTCTATGAAAAATAAAAGGCAATCAATGCCTTTTATTTGAAAATAAGGGACTCCCACTCAAAGCCTACTCAAAGCCCACTCAAAGCCATAGATAGTATATGAAAAAGCCTGGTGCAAAATAATAATCAACAACAAAGAAAAAACGGCAAAAATTAATGGTAAAAATACCGAGATTGCCATTTTTTGGGATTGGCATCAACAAATGCGGAAAGTCGTCAAAGAAGGACACTAATTGCACTCAAACCAAGAAATTGTAAGATTGGCTTTATGTCAAAGTTAATTTTTATAAAAGACTTATTTACAACAGAATATAATTATTATTTTTGTCTTTATTTTGATACTATTCCATCCATTTTGGCGTTTATTATTTTAATTAAAATGGTATAAAAACGGTATAATTATTGCCTGAACAGCATGAATAAAATTACACATAAAATGAAAAAAACTATTTTCATCTTAATTCCGGTCGTGGTAATCCTGTTCTGTAGTTTCAACAATGAGTTGAAATTAACAGAAAAAAAAGCGCTTGAGAAAGTGACCGTTACCAATGCGACCGAACAAAGGCTTTTGGAACATGTTAAAACCATCAAGCAATTTGTTGGTGCTAATTCAAAATACAATAATGAATTTGCCTTTTTTGTCGATATGCGAGTGATGTCGGGTAAAAACAGGTTCATTGTTTACGACTTGAAAAAAGACTTGATAGTGGATCAAGGCTTGGTTGCTCACGGTATTGGCTCTGAAACAGGAAAAAAGGAAGAATTAAAATTCAGTAACACCAACAGCTCCTTTTGTACCTCGCTGGGAAAATATTCCATCGGGCAAGATTATTTTGGAAAATTTGGCAAAGCCTATAAATTATACGGATTAGACGCGACAAACAGCAATGCTTTTGCAAGAAGCATTGTCCTGCACAAATACGATCAAGTGCCTTATGAGGAGCAGGATAAAGCTATTGTCCATAGTTTGGGATGTCCGATGGTAAACGAAAAATATTACGGCAGAATAGAAAAAATAATAGACAATTCTAAAAAGAATATCATCTTGGATATTTATTATTAATCGAACACGGGTTAATAATTTGACTACTGCCAAAATAGCTTCTCTCCATTTGTAACCAATTAAATGTTTCTATTGCCAAAACCTTTTTATCCGGATTTGAAAAGGAAAATTTTCATTAAACCCTAATTTGCTATATATTTGTTACCCAAAACAAAATAGAGTGAGTGAAATCAACAAGCTAAAAATATTCAATGATCCCATTTATGGGTTTATTACCATTCCCAATGCCTTAATTTACGACTTAGTCCAACATCCTTATTTTCAAAGATTGCGACGCATTTCCCAAATGGGATTGTCGTATTTGGTCTATCCCGGTGCCAATCATACCCGTTTTCATCACGCCTTGGGTTGTATGCACATTATGCAGAAAGCCGTCGATGTGCTCCGTTTCAAAGGTGTTTCCATTTCGGAGGAAGAAGAAAACGCCTTGTACATAGCCATTTTGTTGCACGATATTGGCCACGGTCCTTTCTCGCACGCCATGGAAAGCAGTATTGTCGAAGACGTGCATCACGAAGCCATTTCGTTGTTGTTCATGAACCAGTTGAACAAGGAATTTCACGGTCAGTTGAGTTTGGCAATCCAGGTTTTTGAAGGCGATTACCACCGAAAATTCATGTTGCAACTCATTTCCAGCCAGCTCGACATGGATCGAATGGATTACCTCAAACGCGACAGTTTTTACTCGGGAGTGGCAGAAGGAAACGTCAATTCCGAAAGGTTGATCCAAATGATGAACGTGGTCGACGACGTTTTGGTCATAGAAGAAAAAGGCATTTATTCCGTAGAAAAATTCCTGATGTCCAGACGATTGATGTATTGGCAAGCCTATTTGCACAAAACCAGTTTGGTGGCCGAATTAATACTGACTAAAGTTCTCAAACGAGCCAAAGAATTGACCCAGAAAGGAATCATTTTGCCGTGTAGCGAGCCTTTGTTGTTCTTTATGCAAAACAAGATCACAATGGAAACTTTTGACAGCAAAAACTTGGACTTGTTTTCCCAATTGGATGATTTTGATATTATTAGCGCCTTGAAATCTTGGCAAAAACAAGATGATTTTATCTTGTCGTCCTTGAGCAAAATGATAATCAACCGCGATTTGTTGAAAATAAAACTAACCGAGGAAAAACCTTCATCGGAGGAATTGCACGCACTCAAAGAACGTTTTGCCTTGGAAAACAACATTACTTTGGCAGAAGCCAATTATTTTATCTTTAAAGGCAAAATCAAAAATCAAGCCTACAGCAAAGAGGCAGAACCCATACGAATTTTGAAAAAAGACAAAACAATTGAAGACGTTGTCGATGCCTCTGACCAATTGAATTTGAAGTCGTTATCTAAATCGGTGGTCAAATATTACATATGTTTTCCAAAACAACTTGTATAAAAACGAACATTTAAAATCTATTTTTTATATTTTTGTCGGGATGAAACGAGCCAGAACATTTTTTTTAAAAACAAGCAACACCTTTTATAGAGAGTTCCATCTTATTCCTATGAAAAATATAATCCAATAAGATGAAATTTACAGCAGAACAAATAGCGGGCGTTTTAGGAGGAGAAGTAGTTGGGAATCCAAAAGCCGAAGTGTACAAATTATCTAAAATAGAAGAAGGTTCCGAAGGTTCCATCAGTTTTTTGGCAAATCCAAAATACTTGCCATACATTTATACTACCAACGCGACAATAACCATAGTAAATACCACCTTTATTCCAGAAGGAGAATTAAAGACCACATTGATAAAAGTGGAAGATGCTTATTTGTCTTTTTCCAAATTATTGGAATTTTACGATCAGGCCAAAAAAGCCAACAAAACAGGAATCGAACAGCCTTCAGTCCTGCCGGAAAGTGTTAAATATGGTTCCAATTTATACTTGGGAAGCTTTTGCTACATTGGAGAAAATGTGGTTTTGGGCGAAAACGTGAAAATTTATCCCAATAGTTTCGTTGGCGACAATACCTTAATAGGGAATAATGTCACTATTTTTGCCGGCTCAAGAGTGTATTCGGATACCGTGATTGGCAACAATTGCACCATTCACTCTGGAGTTGTTATAGGTGCAGACGGTTTTGGCTTTGCGCCAAATGCAGACGGAACATTTTCCAAGATTCCCCAAATAGGAAATGTTATTATAGAAGACGACGTCGAAATTGGAGCAAACACAACAATTGACAGGGCCACAATGGGCTCGACCATCATTAGAAAAGGAGTGAAACTGGACAATCAAATCCAGATAGGACATAATGTGGAGATTGGCGAGAATACCGTAATTGCGGCCCAAACAGGAGTTGCCGGTTCCACAAAAATTGGCAGCAGCGGAATGATTGGCGGTCAAGTAGGGATTGTGGGACATTTGACGATTGGTAATAATGTTAAAATTCAAGCGCAATCAGGTGTTGCCCGTAATATAAAAGACGACGAAGTCTTGCAAGGAAGTCCAACATTTGGATACAATGATTTTAGTAAATCGTATGTTCATTTCAAGAATTTGCCAAAAATTGTCACAGAAATAGAAGAGTTAAAAAAAGAAATATTAAACCAAAAAAATGGAAACAATGGTTAAACAGAAGACCATCAATACAGAAATTTCACTAACTGGAGTTGGATTACACACGGGAAAAGAAGTTAAAATGACTTTCAAACCGGCACCAATCAACAATGGTTTTACCTTTGTTAGACTAGATCTAGAAGGACATCCCGTTGTTGAAGCAGATGCAAATTATGTGGTAAATACCCAAAGGGGAACCAACTTGGAAAAACTGGGTGTCAAAATTCAAACGCCGGAACACGTTTTGGCGGCATTGGTTGGTTGTGATTTAGACAATGTTATCATTGAATTGAATGCTTCCGAACTTCCTATTTTGGATGGTTCTTCCAAATACTTTGTAGATGCAATCGAAAAAGTGGGTGTTCTTGAACAAGAAGCAAAAAGAAAAGTATATGTGGTAAAAGAAGTTATTTCTTTTACAGACGAGGAAACAGGAAGCGAAATAATGGTGATGCCTAGCGAAAGTTACAGCGTGACGGCAATGGTGGATTTTGGCACTAAAGTGCTGGGAACCCAAAACGCCACGATGAAAAACATCGCCGAGTTCAAAACGGAAATAGCCCAATCCAGAACCTTCAGCTTTTTGCACGAGCTGGAATCGCTTTTAGATGATGGATTGATAAAAGGAGGTGATTTGAACAACGCCATCGTTTATGTGGACAAGGAAATCTCCGAAAAAACAATGAACAGCCTTAAAACTGCTTTTGGAAAAGACGAAATTACCGTTAAACCAAACGGCATCTTGGACAACCTAACTTTGCATTATCCAAACGAAGCGGCAAGACATAAATTGCTGGACGTGGTTGGAGATTTATCCTTGATTGGAACCAGAATACAAGGGAAAGTAATTGCCAACAAACCAGGTCATTTTGTAAACACGCAGTTCGCCAAAAAGATGGCCAAAATCATCAAGATCGAACAAAGAAATTATGTTCCCGTTTATGATTTGAACCAAGAACCTTTGATGGACATTCATAAAATCATGTCGGTTTTGCCACACAGACCTCCATTTTTGTTCATTGACCGAATCATCGAAATGTCCGACAGCCACATTGTGGGTCTGAAAAACGTTACCATGAACGAAGGATTCTTTGTAGGTCATTTTCCTGGAGCACCAGTAATGCCGGGGGTCATCATCGTGGAAGCCATGGCGCAAACTGGAGGAATATTGGTATTGAGCACCGTTCCAGACCCTGAAAATTATTTGACCTATTTTATGAAAATTGACAATGTCAAATTCAAGCATAAAGTTTTGCCTGGTGATACCTTGACTTTTAAATGTGATTTAATTACCCCAATCAGAAGAGGAATTTGTCATATGCAAGCCAATGCTTACGCCAATGGAAAACTCGTAGCGGAAGCTGAACTAATGGCCCAAATAGCTAAAAAACAATAATTTTATGTTGATTTGGTTAATCGTTAATTCGATTAACCGATTAAACAGTTAAACAGTTAAACTAAACACATGAATCAACCCTTAGCATATGTTCATCCGGGTGCAAAAATTGCAAAAAATGTTGTAATAGAACCTTTTACAACGATTCACAATAATGTTGTCATAGGTGACGGAACATGGATAGGTTCAAATGTAACCATAATGGAAGGTGCAAGAATTGGAAAAAATTGCAACATTTTTCCTGGAGCAGTAATTTCTGCCGTTCCACAAGATTTAAAGTTTGGTGGAGAAGATTCTCTGGCCATCATTGGAGACAATTGTACCATTCGCGAATGCGTAACCATCAACAGGGGTACAATCGCTTCAGGCCAAACATTAATAGGAAATAATTGTCTGATTATGGCTGCTGCCCATATCGCACACGATTGTCACGTGGGTGACAATGCCATTATTGTCAATGGAGTACTTTTGGGAGGACATGTAACCATCGGAAATTATGCCATTATTGGAGGATTGTCGGCAGTACACCAATTCATCAGCGTGGGTGATCATGCCATGATTTCGGGAGGTTCCTTGTTGAGAAAAGATGTTCCCCCTTTTACTAAAGCTGCCAAAGAGCCTTTGTCATTCGTCGGAATAAATTCCGTTGGATTAAGAAGAAGAGGATTTACTCCAGAAAAAATCAGGGAAATTCAAGACATCTACAGAATCCTGTATCAAAAAAATTACAATACCACTCAAGCCATCGGCATTATCGAAGCTGAGATGGAGGCTACTCCAGAACGTGACGAGATATTGGATTTCATCCGAAATTCATCAAGAGGAATCATGAAAGGCTATTCCGGAAATTCATAATTTCAATCCCAGCCTTCTCAAAAGGGGAGAGAGACTAAATAAAAATGTATTAAAAAAAAATAATTATCTATTAACAATATCACTCTTCGTCTCCCTCTCCTTTGGAGAGGGTCGGGGTGAGGAAAACAAACATTCAAATGGCATCAACATCAGACATCAAAAACGGATTGTGTATCAAATACAATAACGATATTTATAAAATCATCGAATTTCTTCACGTAAAACCGGGTAAAGGACCAGCTTTCGTTAGAACAAAACTGAAAAGTTTATCTAATGGTAAAGTTTTGGACAACACCTTTTCGGCAGGACACAAAATTGAAGAAGTGCGTGTGGAAAACCATAAATTCCAATTTTTGTATCCAGAAGGTGATGAATTTCATTTTATGAATGTAGAGTCTTTTGAACAAATATCATTAAACAAAAATGTATTGGATTCACCAGATTTATTGAAAGAAGGCGAAAGTGTAATGATTGCCATCAACACCGAAACTGATTTACCTCTTTCTGTAGAAATGCCGGCTTCCGTAGTTCTTGTAGTGACTTATGCAGAGCCAGGAGTTAAAGGAAATACCGCTACAAACGCAACAAAATCAGCCACGGTTGAAACAGGAGCAACCGTGAATGTACCGTTGTTTATCAACGAAGGTGACAAAATCAAGATTGATACAACTTCCGGAAATTATATGGAACGCGTAAAAGAATAGTTGGCAGTGTCCAGTATTCAGCTTGAAGTGAATACTGGACACTGGTTACTGAACACTAAATTTATGAAATTCCCCAAAATAAATACACTACAGGAAATTGCCGCAATTCTGGATTGCGAGTTTGTTGGCGATGCCAATTTTCCGGTTTCTGGAATGAACGAAATTCACGTGGTGGAATCCGGTGACATTGTTTTTGTAGATCATCCCAAATATTACGACAAAGCCTTGAACTCGGCGGCAACGACCATTTTGATAAACAAAAATGTGGAATGTCCAGCAGGAAAATCCTTGCTGATTTCGGATGACCCTTTTAGGGATTTCAATATTTTAACTAGACATTTCAAGCCTTTCCAATTTTCCAATGTTGCCATTTCGGCTTCCGCCAAAGTAGGGGAAGGAACCATAATCCAACCCAATTCTTTTATAGGAAACCACGTTGTCATTGGAAAAAATTGCCTCATTCATTCGAATGTTTCCATTTATGACCATACCATAATTGGTGACAACGTGATTATTCACGCAGGAACCATTCTTGGGGCTGACGCTTTTTATTATAAAAAACGAGCGGAAGGTTTCGACCAATTAGTTTCAGGAGGAAGAGTGGTCATCAAGGACAATGTTGGCATTGGCGCACTTTGCACCATTGACAAAGGAGTTACGGGCGATACAACCATTGGCGAAGGAACAAAATTGGACAATCAAGTGCATGTTGGACACGATACCGTAATTGGAAAAAAATGCTTGATTGCTTCACAAACCGGCATTGCAGGTTGCGTAATCATCGAAGACGAAGTTACTATTTGGGGACAAGTAGGAACCACAAGCGGGATAACCATTGGTAAAAAAGCAGTGATTCTGGGACAAACAGGAGTCACAAAATCGGTGGAAGGCGGCAAAACTTATTTTGGTACGCCAATAGAGGAATCTCGCGAAAAATTGAAGCAATTGGCGAATGTCAAAAAATTGCCGGGCATTCTAGAGCAGTTAAAGAGCTTGTAAAGACTTTCTAATCGTTCAACAATAAGTAAAACAGGTTATCAATAAGAATGAATTAATTTTTTCAAATATGAAACCAAAAGATATTGTTCTCGATTTTTACAAATCTGATGTTCTCTTGGACAAGAAAACAGTGAGTGAGTTGTTGCATCCAGAAGTCACGATCGACTGGAATAGCAGCGAAGGATTTATTCAAATGGATTATGAGGACATGATGTCACTTACAGACCAAATGGCAAGAGCTTATATTCGATCCAAAATTAGAATTAGCCACATTCTTCAAGAAGACAATCTGGTTTCTTTGCGTTTCTCCCACTTTGTAAAGACGATTGAAAACCCTAGGGAAGACATGCTTTTGGGTAATTTTTTCGTCATTTGGGAAATCAAGGACGAAAAATTGTTTAAAGGTTTTCAAATGAGTCATTTTTCTTGACCAAATTTTTGAAAAGTCATCTTCAAAACCTTACTTTTGCACGCACTATTATAATAAACCAAAAATAAAAATATATCATGAGCGTTTTAGTCAATAAAGATTCCAAAATTATTGTTCAAGGATTTACGGGTAGCGAAGGAACTTTCCACGCTTCTCAAATGATTGAATATGGAACAAATGTAGTAGGTGGAGTAACTCCAGGAAAAGGAGGAACAACCCATTTAGACCGTCCAGTTTTCAATACCGTTAAAGACGCCGTTGATCAGGCAGGTGCCGATACTACAATCATTTTTGTTCCGCCGGCTTTTGCTGCCGATGCCATTATGGAAGCTGCCGATGCAGGAATCAAGGTTATCATCGCCATCACCGAAGGAATTCCGGTTGCCGACATGATTAAAGCCAACAATTATATCAAAACTAGAAATTGTACCTTGATTGGGCCAAACTGTCCGGGTGTAATCACTCCAGGTGAAGCAAAAGTAGGTATTATGCCAGGTTTTGTCTTCAAAAAAGGAACAGTGGGAATTGTTTCAAAATCAGGAACTTTAACTTACGAAGCAGCTGACCAAGTGGTAAAACAAGGATTGGGAATTACAACTGCCATTGGAATTGGTGGAGATCCAATTATTGGAACAACTACAAAACAAGCGGTTGAATTGTTAATGAACGATCCAGAAACAGAATGTATCGTGATGATTGGAGAAATCGGAGGCCAATTGGAAGCGGATGCAGCCAAATGGATCAAAGCCGATGGAAATCGCAAACCGGTAGTTGGATTTATTGCAGGTGAAACTGCTCCAAAAGGAAGAACTATGGGTCACGCAGGTGCGATTGTTGGTGGAGCCGACGATACAGCCGAAGCCAAAAAACGCATTATGAGAGAATGTGGTATCCACGTTGTTGACTCTCCTGCCGAAATTGGAAAAAAAGTAAAAGAAGTATTGGGATAAAATTCCAGTATTTTTAAATTATAAGAAACAAAAAGTCTCAATATTGTGTTGAGACTTTTTTCTATTTTAAAGTTAATAAAAATAACACTTTGCGCCTTAGTGCCTTGGTGGCAAAAAAAAAAGAAAATGTATAAAGAATTAAAAAAAATCAAAGTCAAAAATCAGTTCACTTTTTCAGTTGACGATAGTTTAGAGGAAGTTTGCAACGCTTCAGAAGCCGGAAGTGGAATTTTCTTAGTCTATGCAGTTGACGGAGAAGAGAAAGAATTGATTATGGTAGGTTCTACCGGAACTATCCAAAATGATGGAACTTTGAAAAGTAAAAATGGTGGTTTATTCGACAAAATTGTAAACGGACACCAATTTGCCAAAACAGGAAGAAAATATTCTTGGCCAGCACAAATGAAATTGGAAAACATCGCTAGATTGGAAGTGTATTGGTACGAAACTTTCAACGACAAGAATAAAGTAATCCCAACTTTCTTGGAAGGACAAATTTTACAAAATTTCTTGGACGAAAACGCAAAATTACCAAGATGGAATGTGGCTTTCTAGTACATTTCTGAATATATGATGAATTTAAAAAGCTTTACTTCGGTAAGGCTTTTTTTTGTAAGAAAATCGTCTATAAACAATTCCTTTTTTATATATTTGATTACTCAAATTTATAAAATGAAAAAACTATACTTTTTACTTGTTGGAATTTGCTTTTTTAATGTTGTAAATTCCCAGATTATTAATTTTCCTGATGTGAATTTTAAATCAATGTTGTTAGAGTCAAATTCAGTAAATTTTATTGCAAAAGATGAGAATGGAAATAATATTACTATTGATTTGAATTTGAACCGTGAAATTGAAGTTAGTGAAGCTTTGAATGTTTACCAAATTACTATTCTAAGAAACACTAATCGTCCTTATTTGGTTTCCCTTGCTGGTATTGAAAATTTTACCAATCTAAGGAAGATAATGTGTGTAGAACAACATTTATCTCAGGTTGATTGTAGTCAATTGATTAATTTAGAAGAAATTGATTTCAGTTATAACCAATTGGTTAATATTAATTTAACGGGTTTAATACATTTGAAAAAGATTAAATGTTACGGTAATTTATTAACTTCTTTAAACACGACTGATTTAGTAAGTTTAGAATATTTAGATTGTAGTAGCAATAAGATTCCGAGTATCAATGTTTCAACTTGCTTAAATCTTCAAAAATTATATTGCTTATATAATAATTTAAGTAGTTTAAATGTTGCGGGATTGAGTCATCTTACAGAAATTAATTGTGAAGACAATCATTTAACCACGTTGAACTTATCAGGTTTGTTAAGCCTAATTGATTTTAGTTGTAGAAGAAACCAACTGACAAGTTTAAATCTTCCAGATTCCAATAATTTGAAGGTTTTGTTTTGTGGCGGTAATTTGCTAACCACATTCAATCTACCCAATTTAACTTTGTTAACTAATATAGATTGCAGTTATAATTTATTGACTTCAATTAATCTTACGAATCAGATAAATTTGGTTTCATTATACTGTAATAATAATTCGTTGACTCAACTAGATGTTTCCCATACTAATTTATCCGAGTTATATTGTGAAGATAATAATATTAAAAGCATTGATATTTCAAACTGCAGTAATATGTTCCGTTTTACATGTAGTAATAATCCAAATTTGACTTATCTAAATTTGAAAAATGGAAATGGAACCAATTATAATTATTATATGAATAAAATTCCAAAGCTCACTTATGTTTGTGTCGATGAGGAAGAATATAATGATATTTACTATAGGATATATTATTATTCAAGCAGTTCAAAATTTGAAATAAACTCCTATTGTTCATTTGTTCCAGGAGGGGCTTATTATACTATTCAAGGAAATACTAAACTTGATACAAATAACAATGGTTATGATAATTCTGATGACATTTACCCAAATTTAAATTTCAGCATTACCGATGGAATTAATAAAGGAAATTTCATTTCAGATTCTTCAGGAAATTATTCCATTCCAGTGCAAGCAGGAGCTCATACCATAACTCCAAATATAGAAAACCCTAATTATTTTACCGTTTCGCCATCATCAGTAAGTGTTACTTTTCCAACGCAAACCAGTCCGTTTATTCAAAATTTTTGCATCGCTCCAAAAGGCGTTCATAATGATTTGGAAGTAACTATTTTGCCCACCATTCCGGCAAGACCGGGATTTGATGCGACTTATAAAATTATTTATAAAAACAAAGGAAATCATACGCAATCAGGATCTGTGAATCTAAGTTTTAATGATGCTGTTTTGGATTTGGTTTCCGCAATTCCAACAACAAATAATCAAGTTATTGATAAATTGACGTGGAATTATACAAATTTAAAACCTCTAGAAAGCCGCGAAATTACAGTAACACTTAACGTGAATTCTCCAATGGAAACTCCTGCCGTGAATATTGGCGACCGTTTGAGTTTTAACGCTTTGATTAATCCTGTAACAGGCGACGAAAAACCAGTTGATAATTCCTCGGCTTTGCGCCATAGTGTGGTAGGTTCCTTTGATCCTAATGATAAAACCTGTCTAGAAGGTGATATTATTACGCCAGATTTGATTGGAGAATATGTCAATTATTTAATCCGTTTTGAGAATACAGGAACCTATCCCGCCCAAAATATTGTTGTAAAAGACTTAATTGATTTGACCAAATTTGATATTTCGACTTTAGTTCCAACTAAAGCCAGTCACGATTTTGTTACCAAAATATCCGATGGCAACAAAGTAGAATTTATCTTCGAAAACATCAATCTTCCTTTTGATAATGCTACAAATGACGGTTACATAGCTTTTAAAATCAAAACCTTGCCAACGCTTGTTGTGGGAGATTCATTTGAAAATGAAGCCAATATCTTTTTTGATTATAATTTCCCCGTGTTGACCAATAAAGCCAAATCTACGTTCAAGAGTTTAGGAACACCAGATTTTGAATTTTCCGATTATTTCAGTCTGTATCCAAATCCTGCAATTGATACTTTAAACATTGGAACGAAAAGTTTAATTGAAGTAGAATCTATGGCAGTTTATGATATTTTGGGACAATTGGTTATTGCTATTCCTGATGCGGCAACTGTTTCAAATATTGATGTTTCTATACTGACTTCCGGAAATTACTTCCTAAAAATGAATACCAATAAAGGAACTTCGAATGTGAAGTTTATTAAGAAATAATAGTTCAAAAACAAAAATGTAAACTGTTTGGATTTATTTCAAGCAGTTTTTTTTGTTTCCATAAAGTCAATTATCGTTTTAATGAAAAATGTGATTTGAATTCTTTTGGAATTCCATCTTCAAGAAATCTTACCTCAAACCAATAATCGGAAGAAGGTAAAGGATAACCGTTAAAAGTTCCGTCCCAACCTAAACCATTCGAACTCATTTGCTTTAACAGTTTTCCGTAACGATCTAATATATAGATTATTGGGTTGGATTGCGTATTAAATCCAATGATATTCCAAGTGTCGTTGTTGCCATCCCCGTTTGGTGTAAAAAATTTGGGATATCCTAACACGACAATTTCTTTGCTTAAATTAGTGCATCCATTGACATCTATAATATTTATGATATGAGAGCCCGCAGCTACTTCTGAAAAAACAGGAGAGGTTTGAAATATTCCGTTATCTAGTTGGTATTCGTAATTTCCTATTCCTTGTATAATTGATATTGTAATTGTTGCAGCATCATTAAAACTGTTGGTTTGTTCTATTTCAACGACAGTTGAATCCGAAAAAGTTTCTGTAATAGTAGCTTCAATAAGTGCCGAGGAACAATTTGTGGTTTTGTCAGTAGCGATTACCGAATAAATTCCTTTTTCGACCGTTTCTAAAGTATTTCCAATGGCATTGATTATTACATTTCCATTCAAAAACCATTCGAAATAATAATCTCTTGGATCCAACTTTGAATCCAAAATATAGGACTGAATGATTGTATTTGTGTTTTTATCTATACAAATTTGCCCATTAGTTAATAATGGAATTGGTTTTGGATTAACGTTTATTGTTAATTTAGTAGGAATTGCACATTGACCAAAATCTGGTGTAAAAGTATATTCAGTCGTCGCTAAATTGTTTAAAGCAGGACTCCAAGTTCCTGAGATGTTATTATTGGAAATCAACGGTAATGCGGCAATAGTTTCTCCAACACAAATAGGAGCGACTTGATTAAATAGTGGTGTTGCTTTCGAATTAACTGTAATCGTTAATTTGGCTGAATTTGCACATTGATTAATATCTGGTGTAAAAGTATATTCAGTCGTCGCTAAATTGTTTAAAGCAGGACTCCAAGTTCCTGAAAAGGCATTGTTAGAAATCAAAGGTAATGCCGCAATAGTTTCTCCAGCACAAATAGGAGCGACTAGATTGAATAGTGGTGTTGCTTTGGAATTAACTGCAATCGTTAATTTGGCGGGATTAGCACATTGACCAAAATCTGGTGTAAAAGTATATTCAGTAGTTGCTAAATTGTTCAAAGCAGGACTCCAAGTTCCTGAAATGGCATTGTTAGAAATCAAAGGTAATGTCGCAATAGTTTCTCCAGCACAAATAGGAGCGACTGCATTGAATATTGGTGTTGTTTTGGAATTAACTGTAATCGTTAATTTGGCGGGGTTAGCACATTGATTTATATCTGGTGTAAAAGTATATTCAGTCGTCGCTAAATTGTTTAAAGCAGGACTCCAAGTTCCTGAAATTCCATTGTTGGATTGTAATGGGAGTGGAGCAATAGTTTCTCCAGCACAAATTGGAGCAATTGAATTAAATGTTGGATTTGTTTTTTGGATTACGGTTATTGAACCACTAATACTAGCGTTTGCACCGCAACTACCAGAGGTAGAAATAGTATAATTAAATAGACCTTCAGTAGTTGCAATTCCTTTAATAGTAAATTGATCTCCAATTAAACTGGCTGTTACACCAGCGGGTAAACTGCCTGAGGTTATTGACGCATTTGTTGCTCCTCCACCAATTGTAAAAATGATATCTGAAATAGCCGTGTTTTCGCAAATTTGTTGCGAAATAGAACCTTGATTTAAATTTATTGTGGGTGAGTCCAAGCAAGTATCTAGTAGGCAGGATCGCGCCGCAGAATTGAAGCAATTTGTTTTAGTATCGATTGCTGTAACAATAATTGCTACAAGTTCACCTGGAGTGGCTCCAGAAACTGTGTACGAATTGATATTGCCAACAGAGCCAATTTGTATTTCTGGATTGAATCCAATTCGATATGAGATAGAATATTCAGTAATGTTAGGAATTGGTAACCAATCGAATTGTATAGAATTAGATGTTTTTACACCACAAGAGATTTCGGGTATTTTTACCATATTAAAACCTACTTTTATTTCATCAGAAGCCGGGCAACCTGTACCCAGTGGAGTTGCTTTGACACCATAAGTTCCCGATTTATTAATAATTAAAACAGGACTCGATTCATTAGGTATAATTTGACCATCTAAAGTCCATTGATGAATAATCGAAGAGTCTAAACCTGAATTAAGTTCATATTGATTTACAGAACATAAATTTAAATCCTCTCCTAAATTAATTCCCGGTGAACTAAAACTAGCTCCTTCAATAAATACTGCCGAATCATAATTGTCGTCACCTACATTGGCAATGGCAAGTTTGATGTGATAAGTTTGTCCACATTGTACATCAGACGTTGCGCCTAAAACTTTGGTAAACCCATCGTATTGTATGGTTGTTCCACTTTCGTTATTAATATAGTATTGGCAATATTCACAGGGACCAGAATTTGAAACTCCATTATTGAGATTATTGATAGAAACTGGAAGACTAGTATTAGGAATCAAAGCTATATTTTTGGCATTTCCAGAAAAAGGGCCAGTTATACCTGGTCCACTCAAAAAGAAACCGAAATTGTCATTATAAGTATCATTAACAAATTCAGGATATTCCTCCGAAGCAAAAACAAAATTGAAATTCAATTTGTTTCCCGTTGGCACAAAATCAAATTCGAGAATAGCAACACTTTTAATAACTTGATTATTGGAAAGAATATATAAATCATTGTCGCCAATATAAGAATTGGAAGTGGGTAAAGTTGCCAAAGGCCGGTCATTTGGACCTTTAGCAATTAATGAATTTCCTGTGCTTAAAATTATACCTTTATCTATACCAATATTAGTTGTTGTTCCATTAGAAAATTGTTCAATTTGATCATTTATTGTGTTGGCACTTATCGCAGAGTTGTTAAATTTAACGTTCGATATATTAATACCTTGTCCCAACAATACATTTTGAGCTAGCTCTAGTGGAGTTTGGGTACTGTTATCTATTACCAATTGGGCTTTGATAATGTAACTATTTAATGTCATTAAAAGAACAAAAAATATTTTTTTCATTTAATATTTTAGAGATAAACTAATTATTTTAGCAAATATAATCTTTCTATATTTCTTACTAAAATTAATCTAAAAATCGAAATTAATAATATATTTATAAGAATTACTTTATTGTAGAAAGTAGTATATTTACAGCTAAATTTTGTTTTATGAAGAAGTATTATTTTTTGCTACTTATCTGTTTTTCATTGACACAAACGAGTGCTCAAATTGTTAATTTTCCAGATGCTAATTTTAAAAAGAAACTATTAGAAGCGGGTGTTACAAACACTATTGCAAAAGATTTAAACAATAATTACTGCAAAATAGATGTAAATAATGATAAAGAAATACAAATAACAGAAGCTGAAAATATAAGTTGGTTAACCTTGGGTAATTCTCTAATTTCTGACTTAGTAGGAATAGAAAACTTTACACAATTAAACTATCTGGATTTGAGTAATCAAGGTGCTGCTGTGTATAATAATATAAAATCTCTAAATATTAGCTCACTCACCAAACTTGAATATTTAAATTGCAAATCAAATAGTCTAAAAACTTTAGATTTTACAGCTTGTAAAGATCTTAAATACTTAAACTGTAGCAATAATAATATTGGTTCTTTAGATTTAAGAGGCTTTACAAAATTAGAAAATATCGAATCTGATAGCGCTTATTTAACTTTTTTGAATGTAGATGGATTAGTAAGTTTAAAGACATTATTGGCGAGTGGTAATCAATTCACAACTTTAGATTTAACTACTTGTAAAAATTTAGAAGAGGTCGTTATGCATAGTGGAGGATTGATAACTCTGGATGCAAGTGGTTTAGCAAAACTCAAAAAAATGAATGTTTATAATAATAAATTAACATCATTAAAATTGACTGGCTGTACAAGTTTATCCCATTTAGACGCATGGATTAATAAATTAACTACATTAGACGCTTCAGATTTAAAAAGTCTCACATATTTAGATGTAAATTACAATGAATTACAAACTCTTAATATTCAAAATTCAAACAGTTTAGAAAATATAAGTTGTAATAATAATAAATTAGAAGTTTTAGATGTAAATGAATTTACTAATCTCAAAAGCCTGGCATGTTCTTACAATAAATTAACTTCTATAGAAGTCGATAAATTAAAGAAACTTGAATGGCTTATAATTAGTTTTAATCAAATAGAAACTTTAGATATTAGCTCATGTCCTTTATTGTCAAGTTTACATCTTAATAATAACAATCTAAAATTTGTTAATATAAAAAACGGAATCAAGAAATTAAATTATCAATATTATGCCAATGATAATTTAAAATATATTTGTTGTGATGAGGAAGAAATCGATTATTTATTTCCAAATTATCCAGTACAATTTGGTATCCCATATTCTTTTTCTTTAAATACATATTGTTCATTTACACCTGGAGGCATCTATTACACAATTAAAGGAGTAAGTACTTTTGACAATGATAATAATGGTTGTAATTCTAATGATTCAAAATATGCTAATTTAAATTTTTCAATTACAAACGGTACACAAAAAGGTAATTTCATATCTGATGCTTCAGGAAATTATACTATTCCTGTTGGTGAAGGAACTCATACCATTACTCCAATTTTAGAGAATCCCAATTATTTCACAGTTTCTCCATCTTCAATAAGTGTAACTTTTCCAACTCAAACCAGTCCGTTTATTCAAAATTTTTGCATTACTCCAAATGGTATTCATAATGATTTAGAAGTAACTCTTTTACCCAACATTCCAGCAAGACCAGGATTTGATGCCTCATATGAAATTGTTTATAAAAACAAAGGAAATCAAGTTCAATCAGGCTCAGTGATTTTGAACTTTAACGATGCTGTCTTGGATTATGTTTCGGCAATTCCTGTAATTAACAATCAAGTAACTGATAAATTGACTTGGGATTATATCAATTTGCAACCACTTGAAACTCGTAAAATAACAGTTACACTAAATGTCAATTCTCCAATGGAAACTCCTGCAGTTAATATTGGCGACCGTTTGAGTTTTAATGCTTTGATAAATCCTGTCTCTAGTGATGAAAAACCCGTTGACAATTCCTCGGCTTTGCGCCAAAGTGTAGTAGGTTCATTTGATCCTAATGATAAAACCTGTTTAGAAGGCGATGTTATTACGCCAGATTTGATTGGCGAGTATGTTCATTATTTGATCCGTTTTGAGAATACAGGAACCTATCCCGCCCAGAATATTGTCGTAAAAGACTTGATAGATTTGTCTAAATTTGATATTTCAACTTTGGTTCCAACCAAAGCGAGCCATTCGTTTGTGACCAAAATATCCAATGGAAACAAAGTAGAATTTATCTTCGAAAATATTAACCTTCCCTTTGAAGATGCAATGAATGATGGTTTTATCGCCTTTAAAATAAAAACCTTGCCAACGCTTGTTGTTGGAGATTCGTTTGAAAACGAGGCCAATATTTATTTTGATTATAATTTTCCTGTACTGACCAATAAAGCTAAATCTACCTTCAAGACTTTGGGGACACCAGATTTTGAATTTAGAGATTATTTTAGTGTGTATCCTAATCCAGTAAATGATGTTTTAAACATTGGATATAAAAGCGCAATAGAAGTTAAGTCCATAGCAGTTTACAATATTTTAGGACAAATAGTTATTGCTGTTCCGAATGTGTCAACTATTTCAAATATTGATGTTTCTAAATTGGTTGCTGGAAATTATTTCTTAAAAATGAATACTAATAAAGGATCTTCGACTGAGATGTTTATCAAACAATGAGAATGTTTTTCAAAAAAATAGTTACTTCGGAAAGGCTTTTTTTTTAGCACAAATTTTATAAAACCCCTAAATAATCTATATTTGTACATTAGAAAATAAATCAATTTATATCATACCTATATGAAATTACTCGAAGGAAAAGTAGCCATCATCACAGGCGCAAGTCGCGGAATCGGGAGAGGAATCGCAGAAGTTTTTGCAAAACACGGTGCAAACGTGGCATTTACCTACAGTTCTTCTGTAGAATCTGCACAAGCTTTAGAAAATGAATTGAATGCAATAGGCATTAAAGCCAAAGGATACCAATCCAATGCTGCCGATTTCAACGAAGCGCAAATCTTCGTGGATGCTGTTTTGGCCGAATTTGGAACGGTAGATATTTTAATCAACAACGCTGGTATTACCAAAGACAATTTGTTGATGCGTATGTCGGAAGCCGATTTTGACCAAGTAATCAACGTAAACTTGAAATCGGTTTTCAATATGACGAAAGCCATTCAGAAAACGTTCTTGAAACAACGCGCTGGTTCTATTATCAATATTAGTTCGGTAGTTGGAGTTTCTGGAAACGCAGGACAAACTAATTATGCGGCTTCTAAAGCAGGTGCAATCGGGTTTACAAAATCAGTAGCCTTGGAATTGGGTTCAAGAAATATTCGTTGCAACGCTATTGCTCCAGGATTTATCGAAACTGAAATGACAGCCAAATTGAGTGAAGATGTAGTAAAAGGTTGGAGAGAAGGTATTCCGTTAAAACGTGGTGGAACTACCGAAGATGTTGCCAACGCTTGTCTTTTCTTAGCTTCAGATATGAGTGCTTATATTACAGGACAAGTTTTGAATGTTTGCGGAGGAATGCTAACCTAAAAAAGTTTGTTGTTAATGGTTTGTTGTTTATTGTTCTACAACCATAAACTATAAACCCCAAACTATAAACAAAAATAAAATGACAACAAACACAATTCTATTACTATTGCTTTCTTTACTAATAGCAGGTGGTTTGTCATTTTTTCAATATTATTATAAAGCCAAGACCAAGTCGAAAGTGAACTTGGTTTTGGCTTTTTTGCGTTTTTTATCCATTTTCGGAATTTTATTATTGTTGATTAATCCAATAATGAGTCGAAAAACTTTGGAAACCATCAAAACGCCATTACCCATCGTGGTGGATAATTCGAGTTCTATAGTTGATTTGAAAGCCAAAGAAACAGCTTTAGAGTTGTATAAAAAGTTATCCCAAAACAAAGAGCTTCAAGAGAAATTTGATATGCAATCGTATCGATTTGACAGTGATTTTCAACAATCAGCCGAATTTGATTTCAATGGAACTCAAACCAATTTGGATGAAGTGGCCAAAAGCCTAAAAAGTATCTATAAAAACAACATTTTTCCAACAGTTTTAATTACTGACGGAAACCAAACTTCGGGGAATGATTATGTGTATTCTTTTGATGCCAATAATAAAGTTTATCCTTTGGTTGTAGGCGACACCACTACTTTTTTAGATTTAAAAGTAACCCAGTTAAACGTCAATAAATATGCTTTTCACAAGAATAAATTTCCTGTGGAAGTGTTTTTGAACTATGCTGGAAACAAAAGTATTGTTGCTGATTTTAGTATTTCTCAAGGAAATTCCGTTTTGAGTAAACAAAGTGTTTCCTTTTCGCCATCGAAAAAATCGATGATTTTGAATGTTTTGCTTCCTGCTGATAAAGTGGGATTGCAAGTTTTTAAAGCAACTATTTCATCCAAAGAAAAAGAGAAAAACACCTATAATAACACTAAAAATTTTGCCGTTGAAGTCATTGATCAAAAGACTAATATCGCGATTGTTTCGGCAATTAATCATCCCGATATTGGTGCTTTAAAACGAGCGATTGAATCTAATGCACAACGAAAAGTAACGGTTATCAAACCTAACTCAATCAATTCTTTACAAGATTACAACATCATTATTTTGTACCAGCCAACAACTGAGTTCAAGTCAGTTTTCGAGAAAAATAAATTGGCTGGAATCAACACTTTCATTGTTACTGGAAACAACACCGATTTCAATTTTTTGAATCAACAGCAAAGCAATTTGGTTTTTAAAATGAGTAATCAAAAAGAAGATTATTTGGCCGAATTTAATTCGCAATTCAACCTTTTTGCAATTGATAATTTAGGTTTTGAAAATTTTCCACCGTTGCAAAATCCTTTTGGAACAATTACTACAAATGGAACAGTTTCAACTTTGCTTTCGTCAAAGATCAGAAATATTGAAACAAACGCTCCTTTATTGGCTTTTGCCGAAAACCAAGGCAAACGTTCCGCTTTTTTATTGGGAGAAAATAGTTGGAAATGGCGTTTACAAAGTCATATTGACAATCAGTCTTTCGAAAAATTTGATATTTTTGTCGACAAAATTATTCAATTTTTGGCTTCGAATGATTCTAAAAAATCCTTGGTGGTTAATCACGAAAGTTTTTATAATTCAGGAGAATCCATCGAGATTTTGGCTTCCTATTTCAATAAAAACTATGAGTTTGATGAGAAGGCTCGTTTGACTATTTCGGTAACCAATATCAAAACAAAACAAACCAAAAACTACGATTTATTGAAAGGAAATAATTCCTTCAAAGTCAATTTGGACGGACTTGTGGCAGGACAATATAATTTTTCGGTAAAAGAATTAAATTCAAAAACCACGTATTCCAGTCATTTTGAAATTTTGGATTTTGACATCGAGAAACAATTTGTCAATCCTGATGTGGAGAAATTAAGCCAATTGGCTGTGCAAACACAGGCGAAAGTTCATTATCCTGATCAAGTTGACACTTTAATCAAAGCACTTTTGGAAAACGAAAATTATAAAGCTGTTCAGAAAGATGTTGTCACAAAAACGCCTTTGATTGACTGGATTTGGTTGCTGGTTTTAATCGCAATTTCGCTTTCTGCTGAATGGTTTATCAGGAAATACAATGGGATGTTATAGCTTTTATTTCTGATGAACTAAATTAGAAAATTATGGATTTTAGACTAAAAGTATTCTTTACGGTTGCCAATAGATTGAGTTTTACAAAAGCTGCAAAGGAATTGTTCATTACACAACCGGCTATTTCTAAGCACATTCATGAATTGGAAGAACAATATAAAATTAAATTTTTTGAAAGAAACGGTTCTAAAATTTCTCTTACCAATGCTGGTGAATTATTGTTAAAACACACCAAAAACATATTTGAAGTTTATCGGGAAATTGATTTCGATATGAGCGCCTTGATAAATCAGCAGCGAGGATTGCTTCGATTGGGAGCAAGTACAACCATTTCACAATACATAATCCCACCTCTTTTGGCTCGTTTTCATCAAAAATTACAGGAAATAAAGGTCAATTTACTGAACGGAAATACCGAGCAAATAGAAAAAGCTTTGTTGAATAAAGAAATTGAAATTGGCATTGTCGAAGGCCAGTCTAAAAATCAATCCATTAAATACACCGAGTTTTTAAAAGACGAATTAGTTTTGGTTTGCAATAGTAAAAATCCACTAATTAGCAAAGAACAAGTCAATCAAGAGGATTTAAAATCGATGCGATTTGTAATGCGAGAGCAAGGATCTGGAACACTTGAAGTAATTGAATATGCATTAAAGCCTTTTGAAATTAATCTTTCGCAATTAACAATTGAAATGCAATTGGGAAGTACCGAAAGTATAAAATCGTATTTGATGAATTCCGACTGTGTTGCTTTTATTTCGATACACGCCATAGAAAAAGAGCTAAAAAATAACGAATTGGTCATTCTTGATATTGATAATTTGGTCATTGAACGATTTTTTTACATTATCACTTTGCAAGGAAAAGCAGATGCTCTTTCGGAATTGTTTATAAAAAATATTGGTAATTATTATAATTTAAAGTTATAGTGGATTATATTATACGATTGGCTAAAATGGATTAATCTTTTCACCTTTGTAAAATAATAATTCAACTATTTTACATTGGAAACAGGTCAAAAAATAATTCAAAAAAACGCTCTACTTTTTTTTAAAATAAATTCAAGACTCCAACAAATTATTTTTGTTGTATTGATTTTGTTTTGTTTGACTTCCTTTGTTTCTCCGCCAATTGCCTTGCTGTCAGGATTAATCGTGGCTAATTTTTCTGGTCATCCTTTTTTGGGCCTCAACCATAAAGCAACAAATATTCTATTGCAGGTTTCCGTAGTAGGTTTGGGCTTTGGGATGAATGTGACCAGCGCTTTTTCAGCTGGAAAAGAAGGTTTTTTCTTTACGATTGCGTCTATTTTAAGCACCTTGATTTTGGGAATATTTTTAGGGAAATGGTTCAATATCGAGAGAAAAACTTCCCATTTAATTTCTTGTGGAACTGCAATTTGTGGAGGAAGTGCGATTGCTGCCATTGCACCGGTAATAAAATCTGACGAAAAGCAAACTTCAGTGGCTTTAGGAGTAATCTTTATTTTGAATTCGGTGGCTTTATTTTTATTCCCTGCCGTTGGAAATTGGCTGGGATTATCTCAAAAAGAGTTTGGATTATGGTGTGCCATTGCTATTCACGACACTAGTTCCGTGGTGGGTGCGGCAAATAAATTTGGCTCTGAAGCATTGCAAATAGCCACGACCATAAAATTAGCGAGAGCTTTATGGATTATTCCGGTGGCTTTAGTTACGGCTGTTATATTCAAAAATAAAACAAGCGGAATTAAAATACCCTATTTTATTGGGTTATTTATTGTTGCAATGATAATGAATACTTATGTTTCAAAAATAGCGATAATTGCTCCTTATTTGGTTTCAATTGCCAAAATTGGACTTACATTGACTTTGTTTTTGATTGGAGCAGGTTTGAATAGAAACCTACTAAAATCAGTAGGAATAAAACCTTTACTTCAAGGAGTTTTACTTTGGATATTTATAGCGGTTGCATCTCTGTTGGCTATTATTTATTTCAATTAGCAGAATTATAATTAATTGCCCATTTTTCTTTTTATCAAATGGAATTTTAGACGAAAAAAATCATACCATTGTGCAATCAAAAGAAAAAATGCAGCTATAAAAAGAGTTTTTATTTCGAGAACCTGATAGATAATTCCTCCTGAAAAACAGCCAATAAAAAAGAAGGTAATGATGGATAATCGCAAATAGATACTGGTTTTCAATTTTTTTGTTTCCTCGGGTTTCTTGTAAAAAAACAACTGCGACAATTCTATTCCCAAATCCGTAAAAAGTCCTGTCAAATGGGTTGTTCGAACGGTTGATCTTGAAATGTTTGTCACCAATGAGTTTTGGATTCCCATGGCAAAAAGCAGAAAGAAAGCTGTTAATTTTCCTTCAAAAGCGAATAAACCCGAACTTGTTCCAAAAACACCAACAAAAATCAGGATAAACATTTCTAGCGTAATGGGAAATATATGGGAGAGTTGCGGATTTCTTATCGAAATTAATTCCTCCAAAAAACTCGACAGAAACGAACCCAGCAAAAAGAAAAGAGTAAAAACAAGAAAGGTTATTGCTGCGGCATAATCGTGTTTCATCATTTCTTCGGCAAAAAAAGCAAAATGACCGGTTACGTTTGTAGTCAAGGTTTTTAATGCTAAAAGTCCGGTAATATTGACTAATCCTGCAACAAATGACAGCAAGGTGGCCAATCTCAAATTATGTGCAAAAGTTCTGTTTTTTCCTTTGTGACGAAACATGATTATTTATTTCACTTTGAATATCAAGATTTTTAAGTCCTGTAAAAATACGCAATTATTAGCTAATCATTTTCAATAATAGTATTTAAGTCCTGGATTATCAAAATATTTTTTTTAAATTAATATTTACTTAAATCTTGATGAGAAGGAGAGGCATTGCAATAAAAAACAATATTTTTACAATGAAATAATTTAAAAATTTCAATTAATCTAATTTTGATGGTTATGAAAAAAATGTTGGCTATTATGGCACTTTTTATGGCTACATTGGGGTATTCCCAAAACTGGAAGACCAACTTTGAAGAGGCTAAATTGGAAGCTACAAAGGAAAACAAGAACATTCTTCTGGTCTTTTCGGGCTCTGATTGGTGTGCGCCTTGCATAAAATTAGACAATGTGGTCTGGAAATCGGAAGCATTCAAAGCAGAAACCGAGAAATACTGGGTAATTTATAAAGCCGATTTTCCGAAGAAAAAAGCGAATCAATTGTCTCCGGAACTTACGGAAACCAATAAAAAATTGGCCGAAAAATACAACCGAAATGGTAGTTTTCCTTTGGTAATTCTTTTGGACAAAACGGGTAAAGTAATCGGAATGACAGGTTTCAAGAACATTTCGGCTGCTGAATATATTCAACTTATTCATTCATTGGAGAAATAATGAAAAAAACAATAACCCTATTTTTTTTATGCCTGACGTTTGTCTCTTTTGGACAAATTATGCACAAGAGAAAGTTGTCTATGTTGGGCAGTCCATTCGAAATGACAGTTGTTGCCAAAGACACTATTCAAGGAAATGAATTTATCGATTTGGCCGTGGCCGAAGTAAAACGTGTTGAATATTTAATTTCCGATTGGATTCCGACTACTCAAATATCGCAGGTCAATAAAAATGCGGGAATCAAACCCGTTAAAGTAGATAAAGAAGTATTTGATTTAGTAAGTCGAGCTATTAAAGTGTCACAAATTACATCGGGTGCCTTTGATATTTCGTATGCATCGATGGATAGAATTTGGAAATTCGACGGAAGTATGAAAGCAATGCCAACCGAAGAAGCCATAAAAAAATCAGTTTCCAAAATTGGATACAAAAACATTATTCTCGATCCTAAAGAACAAACAATTTTCCTTAAAAACGAAGGAATGAAGTTGGGACTTGGTGGCATCGGACAAGGTTATATTGCCGATAAAGTCAAAGAACTGCTTTTTTCCAAAGGATGTGTTTCCGGGATTGTCAATGTTTCGGGAGACATCAACGCTTGGGGAAAGCAACCTGATGACAAGCCTTGGACTGTGGGAATCGTGAATCCATTGAACAAGAATAAAATTTTTGCCACTTTTCCGCTCGAAAACAGTGCCGTGGAAACTTCGGGGAGCTACGAAAAATTTGTGGTTTTTAATGGCATCCGATATTCCCACATTATAGATCCACGAACAGGATATCCAGCCCAAGGCGTGGTCAGCGTTTCCGTTTTTGCAAAACAAACCGAAATTGCAGACGCATTGGCAACCGGAATTTTTGTATTGGGAATAGAAGTAGGGATAGATTTAGTAAACCAATTAAAAGGAATCGAATGTATTATTGTGGATGACAAGGGCAAAATTCATTCGTCAAAAGGAATAGACATCAAAAAATTTGAATAAAAATGATACAGAAAATAATTTTGGGATTACTGCTGGTTTTTGTGTTTCAATCCTGTAACACCGTAAAAGAATATGAAAAAGTAGCCATAAACGATGCCGACATGAAGCTTTCGGCCAGAACTTCGGAGCGGTATGAAACTACTTTTCAGGTTTATAGAGAAGCCGCGGCTGGAGCCAATGGAGGAAAATCAGGCGGTGGTTGCGGTTGCAACTAATTTTCAACAAGAAAAAATTAATGCTGTTTTACACTATTTACAGATGAAAATAAAAATTATGTCTCTTTTTTTACTACTTGGATTGAAAGCCTTTTCCCAAGAGGTTGCTGATGGTACCGAGTTCAAAAAAAGAGTTTTAGAAAGTACCGAAGTTGATTTTTTGCTGAGTTATTACAATCAAGATGGCTCGAAATCGGCGGTTTCAGGAGGAATTGGTTCTGAAAAATTAACAGACATTGCCACAAATATCGTGATAGCAATGCCTTTGAACGATGACTCCATTTTAACGGTTGACTTGGGGATTTCAGCTTATTCATCGGCTTCATCCAGCAATATCAATCCTTTCAATGCCACAGGAGCTTCTGGTGGTGGCGATGATGATGACCACGATGATAGAGTTGGGGCATTTGCGGCAGCTCCAGCAACTGCGCCTTACGGCACACCTTGGCAAGCCTCGTCCGGTGCGTCAAAAAATGATGAACTGTCATCAGTAACCGTAAATTATGCACATAGCAGTGATTCCCGTAATTTTATTTGGAATGCCGATGTTTCTTTCTCTAATGAATACGATTATACTTCCGTAGGTTTTGGAGGTGGAATTGCCCAACTTTTTAACGATAAAAACACGGAAATTAGTCTCAAAGCCAATGTTTATTTGGATCAATGGAGACCTATTTACCCAACGGAACTGCACGAATATTCTAAATATGGATCCGATTTCTTGAATCAAGGTTATTTTGCCGGAGTGTCGGTCTTGGATCAAAACGGACAAGCAACAGGAGATTATTTGCCCTCGGCTTTTGAAACCATAGCTTCCGTGAATAGAAATTCCTATTCCGCCTCGGTTGGATTGTCGCAAGTGCTTTCCAAAAAACTGCAGGTTTCCGTTTTCTTTGACGTTTTGCAACAGCAAGGATTATTATCGACTCCGTATCACCGAATTTATTTTGCCGACAAAGCCAATTATTACATTGGTCAAGCGGAATATATCCCCAATTACGAAAGCGAAAGCAATGCGGGAGTTTATAAATTGGCCGATGATATCGAAAGATTGCCCGACAGTCGATTCAAATTACCCATTGGAGCCCGATTAAATTATTACATCAACGAACGATTTGTTTTGAGGACTTATTACCGCTATTACTCGGATAATTGGGATATTCAATCACACACCGCCAATATCGAGTTGCCTATTAAAGTATCCGATCGCTTTACCGTTTTCCCGATGTATCGTTTTTATACCCAAACCCAATCGAAATATTTTGCTCCTTACGAAACGCATTTATCAACCGAAAAATATTATACTTCTGACCCGGATTTAGCTACCTTTGACTCCAATCAATACGGTTTTGGAGTAAATTACACCGATATCTTTACGGGTGCCAAAATCTGGAAATTTGGATTGAAACACGTCGATTTCAGGTTCAATCATTATCAAAGAAGCGATAATTTAACCGCCAACATTGCTACCATTGGATTCAAGTTTGTAATGCAATAATCATGAAAATTCTAATAGTTGAAGACGAAATAGGGATTGCCAATTTTCTCAAACAAGGTTTGGAAGAGGAGGGATATTCCATTTTGGTTGCCAATGATGGAAAAACCGGGCTTGAATTGGCTTTAAGCCAAAAAGTAAACATCATTCTCCTGGATTGGATTTTGCCACAAATGACCGGAATTGAAGTTTGTCAATCCATTCGAAAAACAGATACCACAACTCCCATTATTTTCTTGACCGCCAAAGACACCGTTCAAGAAACTATAGAAGGTCTTAAAGCGGGCGCCAATGATTACATCAAAAAACCATTTAGTTTTGATGAATTGGTGGAACGCATAAAAATACATTTCAGGAATCAAACCGAGCCGGAAATGTTGAAATTAGGTCCAATTGATATTAATCTTGCCAAACATCTTGTTTTTGTTGACGGAAATGAAGTCAGTTTGACCCAGCGTGAATTTGAATTGCTCTGCTATTTGGTTCGCAATAAAGGAAAAGTCTGCACCCGAATCCAAATTATTGAAGATGTTTGGGACATTCATTTTGAATACGATACCGGGGTTATTGACGTTTTCATGAATGCCATTCGCAAAAAACTCAATCTCAACAAAGAGGAAGAACTCATTAAAACCATTCGTGGAGTTGGCTATATTGCCAACGATTTAAACTAATTATATGTTTTTATTTTCTTTCAAAAACAGAATCGCATTGCATTACATCATAAGCACGGGTTTATTGATTTCGGTTTTGTTTTTGGTGATTTATCAAATTACGTCCTACAGTATCAACAAGCATATCAACGACGATATTTTGGAAGAATCAAACGAATATCTTGAAGAAATAAAAATTGACTCTAATAATTCCTATTTGATTCAAGTAAAACAATGGAGAGAAAGAGACAATAATGCCGTAAAAGTCAATCCGGTTTTTGTGCAGTTTTTGGACAACAACAATAAATTAATTGATAAATCTCCCAATCTTAAAGGATTGAAGCTTCAATTGCATAAAGCGGACAAGGACAATCAATTTGTTGATTCCTATTTGAACAAAAAACCAATCAGGCAAATCCAAATTCCCCTTTTTGATAGAAACAAAAAAGTGGGATATCTTTTTGTGGCAATGTCATTGGATGAAGCCACATTAATATTGACAAATTTGCAGGATACGCTCTTGATTGCCTTTCCATTAATATTGGTCGTTCTCTTCTTGATTGCTCGTTTGATTGCCGGAAGAAGTATCAAACCCGTGACGATGATTACTGAAACTTCCAGCCGAATTACGAAAGACAATCTAAAAGAGCGTATTATTTTGCCCCAAAACAAAGACGAACTTTACGTGCTTTCCAAAACCATCAACGATTTATTGGAACGCATTGAAAATGCCGTGAAACGCGAAAAACAATTTACCTCCGATGCTTCCCACGAACTAAGAACGCCCTTGACTGTCTTAAAAGGAACACTGGAAGTCTTGGTCAGAAAGCCCAGAACCCAAGCCGAATATGAAGACAAAATTAGTTATGGCATCAACGAGGTCAATCGATTGAGCAATCTGGTGGATCAATTACTGTTGTTGGCTCGATTCGAAAACCAAATCCAAAGCTTGAAAACCGAAAAAGTCTATTTAAACGCCTTGATTTTGGATGTTTTAACACGTTATTCTGGAAAAATTAACGCTAAAAAAATCAACATAAATCATCCTTTTTCCAAAGATTACTACGTTAAATCGGATAATTATTTAGTCTCCATCATTATAAGCAACATCATAAGCAATGCCATTAAATATTCTAATGAAACCGGTATTATTTCGATTTTGCTTTCTCAAAAAGGAGGTGTCACGATTTGCACCATTTCTGATGAAGGAATCGGGATTCCAAAAGAAGATTTAGACAAAATTTTCAATCCTTTTTATCGTTCGAATCCAACGCTTCATCCTGAGATAAAAGGTTCTGGACTAGGATTTTCTATTGTAAAACGACTAGCAGAACTGCTGGATATTCATTTCGAAATTCAAAGTGAAAAAGAAAAAGGAACTTCGGTAATTTTAAGGTTTCAATAGACGCAACTTAAGTCATTCTTAAGCATTTAACAAGTACAAATTCGTTAACTTTGTTAAAAAATGAGCTATGGATTTAAGCAAACTAAAAGGACAATTGCAAACCGAAGTTGACACAGCCTTTTTATACGAAAGCATTGCAGCCATTCAAGCAGACGAGAATCTGGGTCGCGTTTTGCAAAGTCTGTCCGAAATAGAAAAAGGTCACGCAAAACACATTTTGGATAAAGTCAGGAAGTTCGACCCCAATCACGTAATGCCTTTGCCTTCTTCGAGAGCAAAATTCCAACTGAAATTAGGGAAGCTCTTCGGCTACAATTCCATTATCAGCAGTTTGTCGAATGTTGAAAAACAATTTGCCGTAAACGCCATCAAAAACAAAATCGAAAAAGGGGAAAAACCCAATGGATTTGAACACAATCATCTAAATATCATTGAAGCCGTAAACAACAATGCGGCCTTGAATGTTTCAGGCGGATTGTTGTCCAAATTTGAAAGTCGTCATAAATCTGTTGGAGGAAATGCTTTGCGTGCCGCTGTTTTAGGATCGAATGATGGACTGGTTTCCAACATGAGTTTGGTTATGGGTGTTGCCGGAGCGGCAGTTTCCAACAACACCATTTTATTGACAGGAATTGCAGGTCTTATGGCTGGTGCCATTTCAATGGCTTTGGGCGAATGGCTTTCGGTGCAAAGTTCGAGGGAATTAAATCAACGTCAAATTGATTTGGAAACGGAAGAACTGGAAGCCTCTCCAGAAGAAGAAAAAAAAGAATTGGTCTTGCTGTACCAAGCCAAAGGAATGAACGTTGTGGAAGCCCAAAAACTAGCCGACAAAGCATTCGAAAATCCAGACACGGCAATAGATGCCATAATTACCGAAGAATTGGGGATAGACAAAGAAGAACTGGGAGGTTCTGCCTGGGAAGCCGCCATTGCTTCTTTCATTCTTTTTGCCATAGGAGCCATTATTCCGTTGTATCCTTTCATGATTTTGGACGGTAAAAATGCTATTTTCCTTAGTATTGCGAGCAGTATTGTGGGGCTTTTCGGCATTGGCGCTGCCATAACATTATTGACGGGAAAGAGCATTTTGTTTTCAGGCTTTAGACAAGTGGCTTTCGGTTTGGCAGCAGCAGCCGTTACTTATGGAATTGGAACTTTGATAGGGGTTTCATTGGCGGGATAACAATAAATTATTAACCTTAAATACAATAAATTATGAACGATGCACATTTACACATGGTAGTAAACCATTTCCCCATTATTGGGACAATTCTGGGATTGGGAGTTTTAATGGCCGGATTGATTACCAAAAAAAATTCCGTAAAAAATACGGCCTATGTTTTATTTGTTATTGGAGCATTATTTGCCCTTGCAAGTATGGCAACTGGCGATGGAGCGGAAGAATTGGTTGAAGATTTGCCTTCTGTGGGAAAACAAATTATTCATAAACACGAAGAAATGGCAGAAAATTTTGCGGTGGTTATGTATATATTGGGTTTTTGTTCTTTATTGGGAATTTATTTTGATTATAAAAACCACGTCAAAGCGAAATTGGTTGCGGCCATAACATTGATTATTGCAATAGTTGCAGTGGTATTTGCTTCATTTGTGGGTACTTCAGGCGGTGAAATTCGCCACACTGAAATCAGGGCCAATGCTACTCAAACTGTTGACATGGACAAAAATGATTCTGGAAATGCACAAGGAGAAGTCGAGGATAAAGATTAGTTTTTTTGCAACCGCTGCAAAAAAAATGGAGTAGAGGCTGTCCGAAAAGGAAAGCCTCTTTTTTTTGCCATATCCACTAGGTGTTGGGCAAACAGACAATGGATCGAAATTCAACAAAGGCTTGCTTCCTGAAAAGTGGAAATCGTTAAAGTTAATTGGTGTTGGAACAGACAATAAAACGATTTTAATAAAATAATTCAAGGAGTAAGCGTATGACAAACAAATACTCGTGTCGTTTTTGAATGAGGTTTTTAAAGTCTCTTAAGCATTTGAAAAGGAACATTAACCTGGTGATAAAAAAAACTCCATTATTTCTAATGGAGTTTTTTGCGAAAAGAAATCCTTATTTCTTGACAATATCTTTCAAAACCGCTTTTTCCTGGTAATTAATCACTTCGAGCGTGATTTCTTGATTTTTAACGGTTTTCCCGTCAATTGTATATAGTTTTCCGTTTCCAACTTGCACGTTGCTTTTATCGAAATCAACGTCGCCAAATTTTAGACAGTTTTTGATGTCGGCAGTGTCAATCCATTTCTCGGCCAATATTTGCGAAGCTTTGTCGGAATAATGAAAAGGTTTGTTTCTCAAATCATTTAAAACCCTGGCATTGGGAAAATAATTGCAACGAGTATCTTTTCCGCTAAATACGGCAGCCACAAAAAAAGAACCCATGATTAACCCTAATAGGTAATAGGCAAAACGATGTACAAATTTCATAAATGTAAAATATAGTTGTTATGGGCCATTTTATGGTATCGCCATTTTTCATAAGGTTTTGTTTGCTACAAACCCGTTTTGCTTGGCGTTTTCATAAATTAAATTTTCGGCAAAGATAAAAGAAAGTTTTAGTTAAAACACGATTAAATTAATGTCGTTGTTGGGCAAGTCAAACCAATCGCCTATGGCTTTGTTGGTAAGGATTCCATGATACAAATAGACGCCATTTTTCAAACCGTGATTACACCTGATGGCGCTTTCTATTCCTCCGTCTTCGGCAATTTGCAATAAATAGGGGGTGAGGATGTTGCTGATGGACAGAGAGGCCGTTTTAGAATAACGGGAAGGAATATTGGGCACGCAATAATGCAGTACGCCATTTTTGACAAAGGTCGGTTTTTCGTGAGTGGTCACTTCCGAGGTTTCAAAACAACCCCCGGTATCAATGCTTACGTCAACAATTACGGCCCCTTTCTTCATGTGTTCGACCATCGTTTCGGTTACGATAACTGGACAACGCTCTTTGCCCCGCATCGCGCCAATGGCAACGTCGCATCTTCTCAAGGCTTTTAGCAAGGACTTGGGTTGAATGGTCGAAGTGAAAATTCGTTGGGGCAAATGGTTTTGCAATCGTCTTAATTTGGTAATCGAATTGTCGAAAATTTTAACGTTGGCTCCCAAGCCCATGGCCGTTTTGGCAGCAAATTCCCCAACGGTTCCTGCACCCAGAATAACGACGTCAGTAGGAGGAACTCCGGTAATGTTGCCGAACAACAATCCTTTTCCAAATTCATTGGTAATCATTAATTCGGCTGCAATCAGTATCGAGGCGGTTCCTGCAATTTCGCTCAAGGACTTTACCGCTGGATAAGACCCGTCTTCGTCCTTAATGTACTCAAAGGCAAGTGCGGTAATTTTCTTTTTGGTCAAAGCCGTAAAATAGGCTTTTTTTCTGGTCTTTAATTGGATGGCCGAAATGATGATGGATTCGGGATTGATCATTTCTATTTCTACCAAACTGGGTGGTTCAACCTTTAAAATAATCGGGCAACCAAATACTTTTTTGACATCGTTGGTAATTTCGGCGCCGGCATCGGAATATTCTTTGTCTGTATAACTGGAACTTTGGCCTGCTCCGGCTTCTATCATCACGCGATGTCCTTGATATGTCAACGAATTTACGGCATCAGGAGTAAGGCAAATACGGCGTTCTTGGTAACTGGTTTCTTTGGGGATGCCAATAAAAAGTTCGCATTTATGTCTTTCAATTTCAAGTTTTTCTTCTTGAGGGAGCAACTGTTGCTTTGTAAATGGGGTTATTGCCATTGTTTCTGTTAAATTAGTGGTACAATTTACGGAAAAAGTTTAAAATCAAACTGTTTTTTAAGACAAATTAAAATTTTAATCGTGTTAAAAAAAGAGCGAACAATAATTACAAAACCCTGTTAAAGAGTGAGTTCCATTTTTACATCGGCTCTTTCGTAAAGACTTTCTGCCATGCCTACTTCTTGAAAACCATATTTTATATACAAATTTAGGGCAGGCGACAATTTTCTGTTGGTGTACAAAACCAGTTTCTTTATTTTCTTTTCTCTTGCTATTTTAATGCAATGTTCCATAAGTTGATTGCCAATTCCGAGCCCTTGAACGGCATCTGTCACCGCCATTTTGCTCAATTCAAAAGTGGTTTCGTCTATTTTCAACAACGATGCCGTGCCAACAATTTTGCCGTCGTATTTAGCATAGAAGATCATCCCGCCTTTGTCAATAATTTCACCTTGGGGATTTGAAAGCATAAGCTCGTCCTGGGGCTCAACTTTGAATTTTTTTTCGAGCCATTCTAAATTCAAGTTCTTAATGGCTTCCTTCAAATCGGGTGAAAAAGGAACAATGACAATCCTGCTATCTAGATTCATGATGCTAAATTTAAGTCAATGACAACAAACGATTGCCGTCAGGAAGTATGTGGATGGAAATAGTCGAATGCGAATCTGGAATAAGGCTTGGAATCTTTTCGGCCCATTCAATAAAACACCAATTTCCGGAATACAAATATTCATCGGCTCCCATGTCCAAGGCTTCCACTTCATTTTTTAACCTGTAAAAATCAAAATGATAAACCGTTTGATTGTCAATAGTTTGATATTCATTAACTAAAGAAAAAGTAGGACTGCTGGTAGCGTCATTTACACCAAGAGTTTTAGCCAAAATTTTAATCAAGGTCGTTTTTCCAACACCCATTTCGCCGTGGAAAAGCATGACTTTATTTGGATTTTGTTCCAAGATTTGTTGGGCAACGTTGTTAATTTCGTCTAATGAAAAAGTGATATTCATTTTTAAAAGTTTGTGGTTTGTCGTTTAGAGTTTGTTGTTTAGAGTTAACCATAAACAACAAACTCTAAACCCTAAACCTTTTATTTCGGGTTAAAAACTAAAAACGGGATAATCATTTCTTCCAATGAAATGCCGCCGTGCTGATACGTATTTTTGTAATAACTCACATAATGATTGTAGTTGTTGACATAAGCCAAAAACAAGTCATTTTTTGCAAAAATATAAGAACTGCTCATATTTATGGTAGGCAAACCGATATTTTTTGGCTCTTTCACGGCATAAACATCTTTTTGTTCGTAGGTCAAGCTGCGCCCTGTTTTGTAGCGCAAATTCAAACTCGTGTTTTTGTCGCCCACCACTTTCGAAGGATTTTTCACGTTGATGGTGCCGTGGTCGGTGGTCAAGATCAACTTGAAACCCAGTTTTTGCGCCTGTTGAATGATTTCCAGAAGAGGCGAATTCTTGAACCAGCTCAAAGTCAACGAGCGATAAGCCTTGTCGTCCGAGGCCAATTCTTTTACCACGTCCATTTCGGTTTTGGCGTGCGAAAGCATGTCAACAAAATTGTAAACTACCGTGACCAAATCATTGTTTTTTAAGGCTTTGAAACTTTCTACCAGTTTTTTTCCTCCGGCAAGATTGGTGATTTTAAAATAATCCTGCTTGATGTTCAACCCCAATCGTTTTAATTGTGCGGTCAAAAATTCGGCTTCATACAAGTTTTTTCCGCCTTCTTCGGGATCGTTTTTCCAATATTGTGGAAACTGTTTCTCCATTTCAAGCGGCGTCAAACCCGAGAAAATGGCGTTTCGGGCATATTGTGTCGCCGTTGGCAAAATGGAGTAATACGGCACTTCTTTTTCCAGTTTGTAATGGTTGCCCACCACGCTTTCAAAAACTTTCCATTGGTCGTAACGCAAATTATCGATGACCACAAACAAAATAGGTTTGTCTTTTTTGGTGATTTCAGGAACCACCAATTCCCGGAACAAAGTGTGGGATTGCACTGGTTTATCGGCTTTTGGGGCAAACCAATCTTCGTAATTGCGCTCGATGAATTTCCCGAATTGCGAATTGGCTTCCGCTTTTTGCGATTCCAATATTTCAATCATCCCTTGGTCGTCGATGTTTTCGAGTTCCAATTCCCAGAAAATCAATTTTTTGTACAATTCGATCCAGTCCTCATAGGAATTGACCATCGCCATTTCCATCGAAATTTTGCGGAACTCCTTCTGATAATCCAAAGTTGTTTTCTGCGAAATCAATCGGGAGTGATCCAAATTCTTTTTCAAACTCAACAAAATCTGGTTCGGATTCACGGGTTTAATCAAATAATCGGCAATCTTGGAACCAATGGCTTCCTCCATAATGTATTCTTCCTCGCTCTTGGTAATCATGATCATCGGGATGGAGGATTTCTTTTCCTTCATTTCCGATAGCGTTTCCAGGCCGCTCATTCCCGGCATGTTCTCGTCCAGAAAAACAATGTCGAAATTATTGTTCTCGAAAATATCAATCGCGTCACGCCCGTTGTTGCAGGTGGTGACACTGTAATTTTTCTTTTCCAGGAATAATATATGTGGTTTCAAATAATCGATTTCGTCATCGACCCAAAGTATTTTTATCTTGTCCATAATTTTACAAATAGTATTCAAAAGTAATAAATCAAGTCGGCAATTTACTTGTTTTATAAGGGGAAGTTGCCAATAGTTTGATAATTTAGTATTATTTTAAGGTATTGGGTTTAGTTATGTCATTGCGAGGAACGAAGCAATCGCATTACGAGAGCAGGCAATATGATTTCCGCACCAAAATAAGTAGGAAAAATAAATAAATATTTTAATGTTTGTAAGAATTATTTAGTATATTTGGAAGGTAAAAAAAACCGGAATATCTATCAATAATCTAGTCTAAATGTATGATAGTCGCTATTGTATGTGAGCATATGAAAGTTGGTTGCAATTTTTCACAACGGTAATATTAACGAGCCCAAAACATAAAAATATGAGAGAACCTGAATTATCTACAGGCGCCGAAAAAATTGACAAAATCATTAATAGAATTAACTCTGGAGATATTAAAATTCCAGCCTTTCAAAGAGCCTATGTCTGGAAACAAAACCAAATCCTTGATTTACTTGATAGTATTGTAAGAAATTATCCAATTGGCAGTGTTTTGCTTTGGAGTACAGTTGAGCATTTAAATCACACTCGTAACATTGCTGGTTATAAAATTCCAAATAGTTCTGAGGAATATCCAGTAAATTATGTCTTGGACGGACAACAAAGAATTTCATCTATTTATGCAACTTTTAGTGACAAAACTGAACAAGATTTGGAAAGTACCAAATACAACCCAAATCTTAACATTTTTGAAATTTATTATAATTTCTCTATAAAATCGTTTTTGCCAAAAAGTGAAGTTAACCCGAACGCAAATGATACAATTTATCTTAGAGATTTTCTAAATGGCGCTAAACTGATTGATTCACTTCAAATTCTAGATTCACAATTCCATAATGATGCAAAAGAATTGTATTCTAAATTCATAAACTACGAACTACCAGTTGTGACAATTAAGCATCGGGAAAAAAGCGAAGTTGGAATAATCTTTGAAAGAATAAATAATACTGGAACAAAATTAACTACATTGGATTTAATGACCGCTTGGACTTGGACTGACGACTTTCATTTGCTAGAGTCTATGAATGAGTTACAAGAAGAATTAGAAGAGAAAAATTTTGGAGACTTGACTCCTAATATTTTACTTCAAACAATTTCAGGTCTTATTCAAAATAACACAACAACCAAAGCTGTTACAGAATTAAGCGGAGAATTGGTAAGAGATAATTGGAAAAATTTCTGTGAATCCTTAAGAAAAACTATTGATTTCCTTTCTTCTGAACTTAATTGTTTACATCTTGATTTTTTACCGTTTCAACAACAAATTATAGCATTAACTAAGTTCTTTAGTATTTCAGGAATGCCAACAGCTGAACAACAAAAAGAGTTAAAAAAATGGTTTTGGAAAACTTCATTTTCAAATAGATATTCAACAGGTCAAACGACAGACAAAATGAATGTTGATATTCAAAGAATAATAGAAATACGAAATAATAATTTTGCAGAAGTAAACAATTTAAAATATTCTACAACCAAAAATGAATTAATTGAAACAAAATTTTCAAAAGGAAATCCATTAACGAGAGCTTTTCTGCTTCTAATGGCACAACATTCACCTTTGGATTTAATAAAAAATTCAAAGATAGATATTGCAAATTCTCTTTCTAAATACAATCGCAAACAATATCATCACGTATTTCCTAATGCTTTTTTGAAAAAACAAGGTTTTCCACAATCAAAAATATTTAGCGTAACCAACTTTTGCTTTTTACCAGCAGACAGCAACAAAAAGATTTCAAGTAAAAAACCTTCAGACTATTTCTTCAATATAATTCCACAAAGCGATTTTGTCAAAATACTATCTAGCAATTTAGTTCCCGTAAAAAAAGAATTGTATCAAACAGATAATTATAACGATTTTTTAGAAAAAAGAGCAGAGCTAATAATAGTTGAAATTGATAACGTAACGAATTAAACCCGCTCCGCAAAGTCTCCGACTTTGTGGATGCGTTTGTCAGTCTGTGACTGACATAAAATTAAACCGAAAATTACTATACCACACAAACAAAAATAACGAACAAATCAAATGATATTCGAAATACCATTCAATGAAGTGATTTACAAAAAACAAACCAGTTTGCATTTAAACTTGCATTGGAATAAAATTTTGAAAAAAAACAAAAGCAACTTACTTATTGCAATTGTGTTTTTTCTTTTGGGTGTTTTGGCAATTTACGGGAACGGCAATGTGGGTTATGTATTTGTGATATTTGGCATATACGGCTTTATCGACTTTTATAGAATTCATACTGCGTATCAAAAAAGCAATAAAGAATTCCAAAAAATGGTAAACAATGAGATTAAGGGACAAATAGAATCCAATGAAAATTCAATATGGGAATTCAATGAAGAATATTTCAGGTACAAAGATTATAAATGTGATACAAAAATTAACTGGAAAACATTTAAATCATTCCGGATAATTGACGACAATATATTTCTCGATTTAAACATGGGAATTCAATCGTCATACATAATGGCTAAAGAAGAAATTGGAGAAAATTCTTTTCAAAAAGCAATAAATTTTTTGGATGGAAAAATAACAAGAATTTAACCTGTGGCTAAGTCTCCGACTTTGAGGATGCGTTTGTCAGTCTGTGACTGACATAAAATTAAACTGCTACAACGGATTTGGGCAATAAGCATAATGGAAAGTTGTTTTTGTATTTGGAATGTTTTAGCAAATTCGCCATCAACATCATGAATTATAGTATTTAAACTCTTTATAATAAAAAATATGAAAAAGAAACTATTTACACATATTGTGCTTACGGTATTGTTGTTTATTTCAACACAAGCAACAACCGCACAAACTATTACAAAGAACCAAACTGGAACTCATGACGGGTATTATTATTCTTTTTGGAATCAAGGTGGTGGCGGAACTGTTGCAATGACTTTAGGACCCGATGGCAATTATAGCACCACTTGGTCTAATGCTACCAATTTTACCGCTGGAAAAGGCTGGGCCAAGGGAAGTCCAGACAGAGCTATCCACTTTTCAGGTCATTTCGACGGTGGAAAAAATGGCTATTTAGCAGTGTATGGCTGGACAAGAAATGCACTCATAGAATATTATGTTGTAGAAAACTATGGTGCTTGGACTCCTCCTGGCGGAGTTTCAAAAGGCAGCTTTACCAGTGATGGCGGAACTTATAACATTTATGAAACCACAAGAACTCAACAGCCTTCTATTGATGGGACTCAAACTTTTCAGCAATATTGGAGCGTTCGCACTACAAGAAGGTCAAGCGGAACGGTAACTTTTGCCAATCACGTAGCCGCTTGGAAGAGTAAAGGAATGATTTTAGGCAGTTCTTGGGATTACCAAATTATGGAATCCGAAGGGTATTATAGTAGCGGAAGTTCTACTATTACTGTAAGTGAAGGTTCAGCAAAATAGGGGTTGAAATAAATAAAATCTAATCAGCCTGAATCCCCGTTAGTGCGACCGTCTCGCTTCGTACCCATTCCAACAAGCAACCAATACCAATAACTAATTGGAAACAATTAATTTTCTGCATCATATTTGAAAAACAATAAATTATGAAATATATTTTACTTTTAATTGCCCTGATAACTACAAATTTGAACGCTCAAAATGTGCTGAAATTTGATAAACGAAATGTGCAATGTGAAGACAAATGGGTAGCTTATCAAATGACTAAAGACAGTATTTATAATTTTGGATTTATCTATGTAGACAATCAGGCAGGTTTGACATTAGACTATCAAGGCGATTTCAAAATAGACAAAAAAGGTGTTTTTAAAAGAATGGAAAAGACGGAAAAACAAAAAACAGCTTCTTTTAAATATCGTTTGCAACCCAATAACATTGCAATCGCAGAAATTCCTGAAGAAAAATTCAAAGAATTAAATATTGAAAAAATCCCCAGTTGGTTGGCAATTTATAAAATAGATGAAAATTCCATGGAATATTTATATGGTCGAGGATTTTTGTACAACGGCTATCAAGAATTCGAAAAGGCATTGACCTATTTGGAAAAAGCAGAAAAAAAAAATCCCAATTATAAGGGTTTGCAAACAGAATTGGCATTCTCATACAATGCTTTGGGCAAATTTGACAAAGCTGAAATTGCTTTGCAAAAAGAATTTAAAATCAATCCTAAAGATTGTTATACTCTCAAGGAATTAGCCTATACCTACAATCATCTTGAAAAACGGGATAAATCGATAGAAACATTTAATAAAATGGTTTCTGATTGCGGTAACAAAGCCTATATTCAGGAAACAGCTTATAATTTGGCTTTCAGATATTTTCAACTAAAAGACAAACCTAATTTTGAAAAATGGGATAAAGAAGCTAGAAAATGGTCGGATAAAGAAAACCAATTTACACAAAATCTAAGTCAATTGGCGATTGAAATTAATAAAATGTAACATCTCTTTGGCAGTCCATACCAAAGCCTACTCAAAGCCCACTCAAAGCCATAGATACTATATGAAAAAGCCTACTGCAAAATAGCCCGATTTTTGGGCTATTTTGCAGTAAATAAAGTTTGAGGGATTACTTAACTATTCACCGGTTTCCAAAGCCCATAACCTCCATTGAGATTCACCGAATAAATGTTGTTGTTTCTCAAAATTCTTTGTGCCAAATACCCTCTCAAACCAATCTGGCAATAAATCACGTATTTTTTGTCTTTGTCAAAGAAATCCAGATTGTCCCTCAAAGTATCCACGTCCATATTGATGGCATCCGGAATGGCACCGTTTTCGAATTCGGTTTTGGTTCTCACGTCAATTAGAATCGCATTTTCAGCCGAGAGATAGTCGTCCAGTTGGTCGTAATTGATGAATCGCACATCGTCATTCAGCATATTTTCGGCCACATAACCCAGAATATTTACGGGATCTTTGGCAGAATTATAGGGTGGGGCATAAGCCACTTCTATTTCCTGCAAATCGTGAATGGTCAAATTCCCTTTGATGGCCGTGGCAATCACGTCGATGCGCTTGTCAACGCCTTCCTGTCCCAAAGCTTGTGCTCCGTAGATGGTTCCGTCTTCCCCAAAATTCATTTTCAGGACGATATTCGTGGCTCCGGGATAATAACTGGCGTGATTGGCTCTTGTTACGGTTACTGTTCGATACGGAATATTGTAGCGTTTCAACAGCTTTTCGTTGAGTCCGGTGGCACCAACAGTCAAATCGAAGAATTTAATGATGGACGTTCCCAAAGTGCCTGCGTAAGGAATTTTGTTTCCTCTGGTAATATTGTCGGCCACAATTCTACCTTGACGATTGGCTGGCCAAGCCAGTGGAATCAATACTTTGGCTTGGTTGATGTAATGCGAAACCTCCACGGCATCGCCCACGGCATAAATATTTGGGTCAGAAGTTTGCATATATTCATCCACGGCAATTCCTCCGGTCACACCCAAATCCAGTCCAGCGGCTTTCGCCAAGGCATTTTCGGGCTTCACGCCAATGGCAAAAATAACCGCATCGGCCAACAAAGTTTTGCCGTTATTCAGTTTTAATCCAATTTCATTTCCTTTGTCTTCGAATGCTTCAACGCCTGTGTTTACTAATATATTCAGGTTTTTGGCAGCGGCATGATGTTGCACCATTTTGGCAAATTCATAATCAACCGGAGCCATGACTTGGTTTCCCAACTCGACAACGGTCACGTTCAATCCTTTTTCGACCAAATTCTCTGCCACTTCCAATCCAATGAAACCACCGCCGACAACGGCTATGTTTTTCAAATCCTTGGTTTGGGCAATGATACGATCCATGTCGGCCACGTTGCGCAGCGTCATTATTTTTTTGGAATCAATTCCGGGAATGTTGGGTCTAAACGGTTCTGCACCGGGCGAGAGCAATAATTTGTCGTAGGATTCGGTGTAAGTTTGTCCAGTTATCTGGTTTCTGGCTTCGACTGTTTTTTCCTCTTTGTTGATTTTCAAAACTTCGTTAAAAACGCGGACATCCAAGTTGAACCTTGTTTTTAGGGAAGTAGGCGTGTGCAACAACAATTTGGAGCGTTCCTCGATGACACCGCCAATATGATAGGGCAGGCCGCAGTTGGCAAAACTCACGTGTTCGCCTTTTTCGAAAATGATGATCTCGTTTGCTTCGCTCAGTCTTCTTAATCTTGCTGCTGCAGTTGCTCCGCCGGCAACTCCGCCTATAATAAGTATTTTCATGTGGGTATTGTTGATTTGTCTTTATAATATAGTGCAAATTTCAGGAAATATGTTAGAAAGGTTTGTAGCTTTTGTTACATAAAACCAAATTTTTGAAATAAAAAAGCAGAAGCTCCATCAAATGGAATAAAGTGGTTTTAGTTTATTCGCTTTTAATGGAAAATTTTAACGAAATTTACCACTCAAAAAAAAGTTGCAACAGTAATGAAAGAACTACTAAAACAAACCTACGGATACATTTTTGAAGACAAACTAATCGATGAAATTGCCGAAACCTCCTTGCTTCGGGATTTCAAGGAAGGCGATGTCCTGATTGATTTTGGCGATGCCATAAGGAAAATGCCTTTGCTCATCTCGGGAGCCATCAAGATATTGCGCGAAGACTTTGACGAAGGCGAATTGCTGTTGTATTTTATCGAAAAAGGCGACACTTGTGCGATGACCATGGCTTGCTGTTTGGGTGAAACCAAAAGCGAAATCAGGGCCGTGGCCGAAAAAAAAGGAACCGTGGTAATGATACCCATCAACAAAATGGAAGAGTGGCTAGGAAAGTACAAAAGCTGGCGAAACTTCGTTTTCAATAGTTACAACAATCGTTTAAAAGAAATGCTTTCGGCTATTGACAATCTGGCGTTTATGAATATGGAAGAACGCTTGTTGAATTACCTCAAGGAAAAAGTAAAAATCAACAATTCCAACGAAATCAACAATACCCACCAAGAGATTGCCTATGACTTGCATACTTCCAGGGTCGTGGTTTCGCGCTTGTTGAAAGCATTGGAAAACAAGGGAAAAATCAAGTTGAACCGCTCTTCGATTGTACTGTTGAAGTGAGGTAACCAAGGCATTCGTTTTCAAAAGTTTTAAGCCACGAATTTCACGAATTGGCACAAATTTATGAACAATTAGATTAAATTGCACTAATTTTCTTGTGTTTATAAATAAAGTTTGTACGATTTATGAGTATAAAAATTCGTGTTTATTCGTGAAATTCGTGGCTAATTTTTTCTTTTTTTTAAAGAGAATACCCTGTGAGGTAACATTTGTTACAGATTTGGGGATAAAATAATCCTATTTTTGTACCTGAAAATTGTATAAATGGAAACCTCTCAAACAATCGGATACGTTTTGGCCGTTTTTGTCGGCATGACATTGGGAATGCTGGGCAGTGGCGGATCCATACTTTCGGTTCCTATTTTGGTTTACGTGATGGGCATTGAACCCGTATTGGCTACTGCTTATTCTTTGTTTGTCATTGGCACGACCTCTTTGGTAGGTGGAATTCACAAAGCCAAGCAACAATTGGTGGATTTCAAAAAGGTAGTTTTGTTTGGAATCCCGGCGGTAATTTCGGTCTTTATGACTCGAAAAATACTCGTGCCCAAAATCCCCGAGATTATCTTTTCGACCGAGAATTTCACGTTGAGCAAGTCCATCCTGATTATGGTTGTTTTTGCGGTTGTAATGGTTGTTGCTTCCGTTAGGATGATAAAACCGTTTAAGGAAAAAGCAATTATCGAGAATGAAAAACTCAATTATTTCAGGATAACCTTGATGGGAATTCTTATCGGATTGCTTTCGGGATTTGTCGGGGCTGGCGGTGGATTCTTGATTGTTCCCACTTTGTTGTTGTTGACAAAAACACCCATGAAAATGGCTGTTGGAACTTCCCTTTTCATAGTTTCTTCCCAATCGTTGATTGGCTTTACGGGAGACATTATGGGAAATCAAGTCATTGATTGGGAGTTGTTGCTGTTCTTCACGGTGGCATCAATCGTGGGGATTTTTATTGGGAATTTTATTTCCAAAAAGATGAAAGAAGAAAAACTAAAAACCGGTTTTGGTTGGTTTGTGCTCGCCATGGGAATTTATATTATCCTGAGAGAGCTTTTTTGGTCATAATAATTTCCTAAATTGTTGTTATTGAAATGAAATGCAATAGAAAAATTAAATAAATTTACATTATAAATACACTTTGAAAGATGAAAATAGAACAAATTTATACAGGTTGTTTGGCGCAAGGTGCATATTATATCGAGAGTAATGGAGAAGTGGCCATTATTGATCCGTTGCGTGAAGTGCAACCGTATATTGACAGAGCCAATAAGGATAATGCCAAAATCAAATATATTTTTGAAACCCATTTCCATGCCGATTTCGTAAGCGGCCATGTCACTTTGGCCGAGAAAACGGGCGCTCCAATAATTTATGGCCCCACTGCAAAGACCAAGTTCGAGGCTCATATTGCCAAAGATGGCGAAGTTTTTCAATTGGGCGAAATTACCATTACTGTTTTGCACACGCCGGGACACACCCTGGAAAGTTCCTGTTATCTCTTAAAAGACAAAGACGGCAAGGATTATGCTCTTTTTAGCGGTGACACCTTGTTTTTGGGTGACGTGGGGCGTCCTGATTTGGCACAAAAAGTGTCCAACATGACCAAGGAAGAACTGGCCGGCATTTTATTCGATAGTTTGAGAACCAAGGTAATGACTTTGGCCGATGACGTGATTGTTTATCCAGCGCACGGTGCAGGAAGTGCTTGCGGAAAAAATTTGAGCAAGGAAACCGTGGGTACCATTGGCGAACAAAAACAGGTCAACTATGCGCTTCGTGCCAACATGACCAAGAAAGAATTCATCCAGGAAGTCACCGATGGATTATTGCCTCCGCCCCTTTATTTCCCGTTGAATGCCAAACTCAATAAAGAAGGCTATGAAAACGTGGAAGACATTATCAGGGATGCCGTTGCCTATGATGCCGAAGCCTTTGAAATGGTGGCCAATGAAATCGACACGGTAATCCTGGATGTACGCCATCAGGATGATTATGCCAAAGGACACATTCCTAAATCCATTTTCATAGGAATCGATGGCGATTTTGCTCCTTGGGTTGGGGCTTTGATTCCCGACATTAAGCAACCAATTCTTTTAATCGCTCCGTTGGGCAGGGAAGAGGAAAGCATCCTGAGACTGGCACGAGTGGGTTATGACAATACTTTAGGCTATCTAAAAGGAGGTTTCGACACCTGGAAAAACGAAGGCTTGGAATACGATACCGTCAGCTCGGTTTCGGCAGGAATGCTGGAGGAAGTATTGGAAGAAGCAGGGGAAGAACATCAAAAAATACCCGTTTTTGACGTTCGAAAAGACGGAGAATACGCTGCAGAACACATAACTGACGTTCCTTCGACACCTTTGGACACCATCAACGACCATTTAGCCGAATTTCCGAAAGAAGAAGAATTCTATTTGCATTGTGCCGGCGGTTATCGTTCGATGATTGCGGCTTCAATCTTAAAAGCCCGAGGCTATCACAACGTAATTAACGTGGCTGGCGGATTCAATGCTATCAAAAAAACATCCATAAAAACAACCAATTTTGTTTGTCCGACAACGTTGAAATAAATTGAAATAAGATGAAACAATTACTGTTTTCAAATTGGCATGCGATGCGTTGGCTGAGATTGGCTTTTGCATTGTTTTTGTTTGTTCAAGCATATACCACTCGGGAATGGTTTTTTATTGCCTTTGGTTTGTTCTTTTTATTTCAAGCGGTTTTCAATTTAGGCTGTGGGCCAAATGGTTGTGCGATTCCTAACCATAAATATTCTAAAAAATGAGTACTAGTTTCGAAAATATCATCCAATCGGAAAAGCCGGTTTTAATTGATTTTTTTGCCACTTGGTGTGGACCATGCAAGATGTTGGCTCCCGTTTTAAAAGAGGTGAAAGACAGTTTGGGAGAGCGCATTACCATATTAAAAATTGATGTGGACAAAAATCAGGCATTGTCTACCAAATATCAAGTTCGCGGTGTTCCCACCATGATTTTATTTCAAAACGGAAAGCAGTTATGGCGACAATCCGGCGTTTTGACCAAGGAAGAAATCATTAAAAACATTGTGGAAAAAAGCAACTAATGACCAAGAAAGCAATCATGATTACCGGAATAGGAATAGTCGTTGGGGCAATTGCGGGCTATCTGTACTACTATTATGTAGGTTGTGCTTCCGGAACCTGTTCCATCACTTCAAAACCCTTGAACAGCTCGTTATACGGTGCTTTAATGGGCGGATTATTATTCAATATGTTTGTAAAAACACCAAAATAATCATACTATTTTTAACCAATTAAATTTAAAAATCATGAAAAAAAACATGGGTTCCACAGACAAGATTATCCGCACTCTTATTGCATTGGTAATAGCCGTTTTATACTTCACGGAAACTATTAGCGGAACAACTGCACTAATTTTGTTGGCTTTCGCAATTATCTTTTTAATCACGAGTTTCATCAGTTTTTGCCCCTTGTATGTTCCTTTTGGATTATCCACTTCCAAAAAGAAAGAATAAATGCTTGAAAAACAAATTAATAAAGACCTTATTTTAAGAGAACGATTGGCTTTGCAAAGAACTGTCTTAGCCAATCAATCGACATTTTTGGCGTTTTTGCGAACATCAATGTACTTTTTCATTGCGGGTTTAAGTTTGGAAAGTTTACTGAAAGTGGAATATAGTTTTGGTATCGAAATCTTCTTTTTCACCAGTTCTTTTATACTTTTTTTAATTGGCGTGTTCAATTATTTTAAACATAAAAAGATGATTCACGATAACGAAAAACACGTCGGCGATTACAAAATGGAATACTATGAGCAATGAAAAACGCTTAGATCAAGAATATTGGGACAAGCAATACACTTCCAATGCCACGGGTTGGGATTTAGGACAAGTTTCACCACCCATAAAAGCATACATTGACACTTTAGAAGACAAAAATATAAGTATTTTGATTCCCGGTTGCGGCAACACTTATGAAGCCGAATATCTCTTGCAACAAGGATTTAACAATGTTACCCTGATTGATATTGCGCCAACATTGGTAGATAAACTTCTTGAAAAATTCAAGAACAATCCCAATATCAAAATTGTGTTGGGCGATTTCTTTGTCCATCAAGGAAAATACGATTTGATTATCGAACAGACTTTTTTCTGTGCTTTGCCTCCGGAAATGCGTCAAGAATATGTGTCGAAAATGTACCAACTTTTGGCTGAAAAAGGGAAAATAGCAGGCTTGTTGTTCAATAAAACATTTGAAGGAGGCCCACCTTTTGGCGGAAGCAAAGCTGAATATGAATTGCTTTTTAATAAACATTTCGAGTTTTTGCATATGGATATGTGCCAAAACTCAATCAAGCCACGAGCCAATTCCGAGTTGTTTATTGAGTTGCAAAAGAAATAATTGTTATAATTCAAAGTATTTCATAACGGAATACTTTTTTTATTTATCTTTGTTAACCAAATGGTTAAACCGTATAGTTAAATCAAGATGACAACCGAAGAAAAAATATTCAATGCCGCCAGAATTGTTTTCCAAAAGAAAGGTTTTGCAGGTGCCAGAATGCAGGAAATAGCAGATGAAGCCGGTATCAACAAAGCGATGCTGCACTATTGTTTCAAGAACAAAGAGTTGCTGTTTCAAGCCGTTTTTATGAATGCCTTCAGTCAATTGGCACCTCAAATAAACGAGATTTTCAATTCTGAAGATTCTATTTTTGACAAAATCAGGAAATTTACCCATAGTTATATTTCATTTGTAATGCTGAATCCTTATTTGCCCCAATTTGTAATCCAGGAAATGAACAACAATCCCGAGTTTGTAATGTCGTTTTTAACGAATGAAAACAGACCCAATCCCACATTATTGATTGCTCAAATCGAAAAAGAAATCGCCAGCGGTATCATCAAAACCATCCATCCGAAGCAGCTTTTAATGAACCTGATTTCGATGACGGTTTTTCCTTTTGCCGCCCAAATGATGATTAAAGGAATGCTTCAAATTTCCGACAAAGAGTTTAATGCGATGATGGAAGAGCGAAAAACCAGCATCGCCGAACAAATCATAAATTCCATTAAAAGATGAGACGAATAGTATTTACATCCTTTTTATTGGCTGCGTTTTTTTCCAATGCACAGCAATCATTGACCTTGGAAGATTGTTATGCTTTGGCCAATAAAAATTATCCCATTGCCAAACAAATTGAATTATTGCAACAAAAATCCGATTACGAAGTCAATGCTTTGCAAACCGGAAAACTCCCCAAAATAGATTTGGTGGCCCAAGGAAGCTACCAAAATCAAGTGACCACGATTCCAAATCCAATTCTAAAACCCTTAAATAAAGATCAATACCGAGCGAATTTTGACGTTAACCAACTCATTTACAATGGCGGATTGATTGATGCCAACACCAAACTAAAAGAAGCACAAACCAAAACGCAACAACAGCAAGTTGAAGTCAGTTTGTACCAAATCAAGACCCGAATTAACCAGTTGTATTTCTCGATTTTGCTATTGCAGGAACGAAAAGAAATCCTGGTTTCCAAACAAGATCAATTGGTTTCCAAAATAAAAGAGGTCAAGTCGGGAATTCAATATGGCGCCATTCTTCCAGCCTCGGAAAAAGTATTGGAAGCTGAAAACCTGAAAATTAAACAGCAACTTTCGGAGATTCAATTCGACAAAAAACGATTGTTTGAAAATCTTTCTTCCTTGACTTATACGTATGTTCCAGAAACGACAACTTTGCAAAAGCCAATCCTAATTGCGGACGAAACTTCCCAAAACAATCGTCCAGAATTGAAATATTTTGAATTGCAAGACCAACAAATTGAAGCCTCCAAGATAGTTATTTCCAAAAATAATTTGCCCAAAATAAATGCTTTTGGAATTGCAGGTTATGGAAATCCGGGATTGAATATGGTCGATAATTCATATCAACCCATTTTGATGGTGGGATTGAGGGCCAATTGGAATGTCTTTGACTGGAACAAATCGAAAGCCGAAAAAGATGCCTTGACAGTTTCAGCCGATATTGTGGCCACCGAAAAAGAAACCTTTTTGCTCAACAATTCCTTGCAATTGCAGGAAATGGGCAATGAAATCAAGAAGTCCGAGGAAATCATCAAAACCGATACGGAAATTATCGGTTTGAGGGAATATGTCGAAAAATCGGCAAATGCCCAATTGAAAAATGGCGTGATTACGACTTCCGAATATTTGGTGGAATTCACGAATTTATATGAGGCCAAGACCAATCAAAAGTTGCACGAAATCCAACTGGCATTGGCCAAGGCAAATTATCAAGTAGTAAAAGGAAATTAACAATCAACAATCTTTGTCAAAGTTTGAACTTTGACAAAGATGCAAAAATAGAAATATGAAAAAAATAATCACACTTATAATTCTGGCAAGTTTAGTTTCCTGCAACAAGAACAACGATAAAGCCGATGGTTACGGGAATTTTGAAGCCACCGAAGTCACTATTTCGGCGGAAGCCAACGGAAAAATCGAATATCTGAAACTCGAAGAAGGAGATATTTTGGAACCAAAAACTCAAGTGGGTTTGATTGATACCACCCAATTGTATTTCAACAAACAACAATTGATGGCTTCGAAAAGTACCGTTTATTCCAAATCTGCCAATGTTTTGTCGCAAATTAAAGTCTTGCAGGAACAATTGAAAACAGCCCAAATTGAGAAAAAAAGAATCCAAAATATGTTTGCCGAAAATGCCGCCACCAAACGTCAAGTGGATGAAATTGACGGGAAAGTGAGTGTTATTCAAGAACAAATAAAAAGCGTGGAAACCCAAAACGCACCCATCGTCAACGAAGTAAAATCGATTGAGGTGCAAATCGAAAAAATCAACTACCAAATCCAGAAAAGCAAAATCATCAACCCCATAAAAGGAACGGTTTTGGCCAAATATGCCGAACCCAACGAAGTGACCGCTTTTGGGAAACCCATTTATAAAATTGCCGATATTTCGGAAATGACCTTGCGCATTTATGTCGGTGAAACCCAATTGCCCCAAATAAAAGTGGGTCAAAACGTGACCATAAAAATTGATGCCGAAAAAGAGATGAAATCTTATCAAGGAACGATTTCCTGGATTGCTTCATCGGCCGAATTCACCCCGAAAATTGTTCAAACCAAGGAAGAACGAGTGAACTTGGTTTATGCTGTGAAAGTTACAGTGAAAAACGACGGCAGTTTGAAAATAGGAATGCCTGCCGAAATGTGGATTAAATAATTTAAAAAAAACAATTATGAACTTGAAAAATTTACATACAGAGGATAAACCCGTTCAAACAAAAGTAGTATTCGAACCTACTGAATCTAAAGTGATTTCATTGCAAATTGCGTCGGGCGGACAATTAAAAGAACACATTACAAAAGTTCCTGCTTTGCTAGTTTGCATATCCGGAGATGCTGTTTTTCAAGATGAAAAAGGGAAATCAATTGAATTGAAATCAGGAGATTACGTAAATATTGAAGCCAATGTAAAACATTGGGTAGATGCTAATGAAGACAGTAATTTATTAGTGATTAAATAATGAGCATCCAAGTCCAAAATATCTCCAAATCCTACAACAAAATCAAAGCTGTTGAAGCCATTTCTTTTGAAGTAAAGGAAGGGGAATTGTTTGGACTAATAGGTCCTGACGGAGCGGGAAAAACCACTATTTTCAGGATTTTGACCACACTTCTATTGGCCAATGAAGGTTCGGCAACAGTCGCTGGTCGTGATGTAGTGAAAGAGTATAAATCCATTCGGAATTCGGTGGGATATATGCCCGGAAAGTTTTCTTTGTACCAAGATTTATCCGTCGAGGAAAACTTGACTTTTTTTGCCACCATTTTTGGAACGACGATTGAAGAAAATTACGATTTAATAAAGGATATTTACGTTCAAATTGAACCTTTCAAAACGAGAAGAGCAGGAGCACTATCGGGAGGAATGAAGCAGAAACTGGCTTTGTGTTGTGCCTTGATCCACAAACCAAAGGTCTTGTTTCTCGACGAACCGACTACTGGAGTTGACCCTGTTTCCCGTAAAGAATTTTGGGAAATGCTGAAAAGATTGCAACAAAAAGGCATCACGATTTTGGTTTCAACGCCTTATATGGATGAAGCAGCTTTGTGTGACCGAATTGCCTTAATCCAAAAAGGGAGTATTTTGAAAATTGATTCACCAGAGAATATCATCAAAAATTACGACAAAGTTATTTATGATGTTCGAACCGAAAATATGCACCAATTGATTCTGGATTTGAAAAAGTATCCCAGTCAATACAGCGTTTTTGCCTTTGGGGAATACATTCATTATATTGACAAGAAAGACGATTTTGATTCAAAGGATTTGACGGCATATCTTGAAAAGAACAAGCATTCTGAAATTGAAATTAGTGTCTCAAAACCAACAGTTGAAGACGTTTTTATGGATTTGTAAAATGACATATGGATGAAACGGATTGCCGCAGATTGTCTGTAATAATAACCCGTTCGTCTCTTCGAGTGTTTCTATTAAAAAATGCGATAGCTTTTTTTAATAAAATGTATCGAGAACTTTACTATCATCAACTTCTCGATACAATTTTAATAGTAAAGCTGTCGCATTACTATTTAAAATCACTCGAAGAGACGAAATCCTTAATAATCTGTGGCTAAAAAAAATTAAATGAACAAAGAGAAAATCATAGCAGTTCAAAATCTAACCAAGCAATTTGGCAGCTTCACGGCGGTCAACAGTATTTCTTTTGACGTATATAAAGGTGAAATTTTTGGATTCCTTGGTGCCAATGGTGCCGGAAAAACCACTGCGATGAAAATGCTTATCGGGATTTCGAAACCTAGTTCGGGAGAGGCTTTGGTGGCGGGATTTGACGTGAAAACCAATACGGAAATGGTCAAGAGAAGCATCGGTTACATGAGCCAAAAGTTTTCGATGTACGACGATTTGACCATCAAGGAAAACATCACTTTTTTTGGTGGGATTTATGGTTTGAGTAGAATTCAAATCAAGGAAAAAACTACGCAGTTGGTAACCCAATTGGGACTAGAAAATTCAGTTGATAAACTGGTTGGTTCCTTGCCTTTGGGTTGGAAACAGAAATTGTCTTTCTCGGTTGCCTTGTTGCACGAACCGAAAATAGTGTTTCTGGACGAACCAACTGGCGGAGTCGATCCCATTACGAGAAGGCAATTTTGGGAAATGATTTATGCCGAAGCACACAAAGGAACCACCATTTTCGTGACCACGCATTATATGGACGAAGCCGAATATTGCGACCGCGTTTCCATTATGGTTGAAGGAAGCATTGAAGCACTTGACACTCCAAAGAACTTGAAAAAGCAATACAATGTGGCGTCAATGAATGAGGTGTTCTTGAAGTTGGCGAGAAATGTGGAATAGTATTAAGATTTGAGTATTAAGTATTAAGACAGAAAATAGTTGTCAGGTCGAGAGCAGTCGAGACCCAACACGGAGTCTTGATATTTGCCTGTCTTGAGCGAAGTTGAATGGCTCGACTTGACAAGAAAAGTAGAATAAAAAATAAAAAACTTCGAGGCTTTGTGTCTTCGTGGCAAACTTTTTAAAATGAAAAGATTCATCGGTTTTGTAACAAAAGAATTCTATCACATTTTTCGTGACAAGCGGACTATGTTTATACTTTTCGGGATGCCCATTGCCCAAATTATGTTGTTTGGTTTTGCCATTACCAACGAAATCAACAACGTGAACATTGCCATTTTGGACAAATCCAAGGATAGTGAAACGCAGAAAATAATCAACAAAATCAGTGCTTCCAAGTATTTTAACATCGAACAGGATATTGTCAATGAAAACCAAATCGAAAGCGTTTTCAAAAAAGGAAAAATAAAAGCCGTCTTGGTATTTGAGACTGATTTTGGTGAAAACTTGCAAACACTCAAACACGCCAAAGTGCAAGTGATTACGGATGCCACCGACCCGAATATTGCCAACACGATTGCGAATTATGTCAACGCCATTTTGCAGAATTACACCCAGGAAATCAATAAAAACAACAAACCCAGTCATCTTATACAAACGCAAACCCAATTGTATTACAATCCCGAATTGAAGAGTGTTTTCAACTTTGTTCCCGGTGTTATGACTATTATTTTGATGTTGGTTTCGGCAATGATGACCTCTATTTCGATTACGAGAGAAAAGGAATTGGGCACGATGGAAGTCTTGTTGGTTTCGCCATTAAAACCCTTTCAAGTCATTATTGGCAAGGTGTTTCCGTATATTTTTCTGTCTATCATCAATGCCACGATTATTTTGCTTTTGGGATTTTTTGTGTTCAAGATGCCTGTTGAAGGCAACCTGTTTTTATTGGCATTCGAAAGTGTTTTGTTTATCACGACAGCACTTTCGTTGGGCATCTTAATCTCGACGGTTTCCAATTCGCAACAAACCGCAATGATGCTGTCCTTGATGGGATTGATGCTGCCAGTAATCATCCTTTCGGGATTTATTTTTCCCATTTCGAGTATGCCGATACCCTTGCAAATCATCAGCAACATTGTGCCTGCCAAATGGTTTATCATCATCATCAAAGCCATTTTATTGAAAGGAGCAACAATAAACGTGATTTGGAAAGAAACCTTGATTCTGGTTGGAATGACGGTGTTTTTCTTGGTAATAAGCGTCAAAAAATATAAAATAAGGTTGGAATAGGAAAGAGAAAAAAGAATAAAGATGATAGAGGAAAGACAAGAATAAAATCTATGAATATCAGCTAAATCCGTGTCATACGTGTCCCATTTATGAAAACAATACTATTCATCATCCAAAAGGAGTTCCGGCAAATCTTTAGAAATAAAGCAATGCTTCCTATTATATTTGTTTTGCCTTTGGTGCAATTGCTTATTCTGTCGAATGCCGCGAGTTTTGAGATTAAGAACATCAAGTTTTCGTATATTGATAATGACCATTCGGTGGCTTCGAGGGAATTGGTTTCAAAGTTTGAGGCTTCGCAATATTTCAACATCATCGAAAGTTTTGCTTCCAAAAAAGAAGCCGATTTCAATATGCAAACGGGGAAAGTGGATGTAATTCTCGAAATCCCCAATCATTTTGAGCGCGATTTAATTACCGAAAACAAAACCAATCTATCGGTAAGCATCAACGCCATTGATGGTGCGGCGGCAGGAGTGGAGAGTGTCTATATTTCGCAAATCATCAACGGTTTTAATCAAAAGATCCAAACGCAATTGTATCAATACAACGAAGTATCTTATGTCCAGCCCGTGAATATTGTCACGATTCCGTCGTTTTGGTACAACAACACGCTGAATTATAAAACTTTTATGGTACCGGGAATTTTGGTGTTGTTGGTTACGATGCTCACGCTGTTTTTGTCTTCGATGAACATTGTCCGCGAAAAAGAAATAGGTACTTTAGAACAAATCAACGTGACGCCCATTCGAAAATACCAGTTTATTGTCGGGAAATTGTTTCCTTTCTGGGTGTTGGGCTTGGTGATTTTGACCGTTGGACTGATCATTGCCCGAGTCATTTTCAGCGTTCCCATTTTAGGAAGCATTGGCTTGATTTATTTCTTTACCTCGGTTTATTTGTTGGTCATTCTCGGCATTGGATTAATTATTTCCAACTATTCGGACACGCAACAACAGGCAATGTTTATTGCCTGGTTTTTCACGGTTATCTTCATCTTGATGAGCGGATTGTTTACCCCAATCGAAAGTATGCCTCAATGGGCACAAAACCTGACGTTGCTCAATCCTATCCGTTATTTTGTGGAAATTATCCGAATGGTAATGCTCAAAGGAGCCACGTTTTCGGATATTTCGAGACCTTTTTTTATCATTTTTTTCTATGCGTTTACGTTAAATGGAATCGCGGTTTGGACATATAAAAAAGTGAATTAACGGTTCTTGTCTGCTTTTTTTAGGGTACCACAACCTAGGCTTTGAGTGGGCTTTGAGTAGGCTTATCCCTATAGTATTCGTACTCTATGTCTCGTCTGTTGAAAACAGTCGATTAGAAGTTTCTTGCTTGTATTAATTAATTTTGTTTAGGCATAGCTTCAATATTGCCGAGTCCTAAAAGGGTTATTTTTTCTCGGACATTTTCATTTCCTCGACCTTTGTTTTTATTGCATTTTGAATCTCGGGAATGTATTTTTGCATCATAATTTCCATAAGATCTTTTGAAATATCGGGTGTCACTTTAATGAATTTCTGACCCGACGGTGATTTGTAGAAAGCGATGTAATCATTAATTTCTTTTTGGGAAAAGTATTTGTCGTACAATGCCACCATGTCTTCGTCCATCATTTTCTTCAAAATCACCTTAGTAGTTTGCATTGTGGCTTTCATCAATTCATTGGAACGGGCATTTGCCAATGAATCATTTATTGGATGTTGGCTTTTCATTTGGTTAATCATCGAAGGAATCATTGTACTAAACATTTTGTCCATTATGGAGTCTTGTTGCATGACATGAAACAATTCCTTGATTGATTCTTGCTTGGTCTGCGAATACCCCATCAAGGACGGAATACAAATCATTAAAACTAAAATTACTTTTTTCATTGTTGGTGTTGTTAAAAATTAAGAATCGTTTTTATTTCGTTCAGACTTTATTGTAAATCCCAAATATACCCATTTTATCTCACTTGCAATTAATCCTACAATTTTATTTTCAATAAAAGGAAAGATTTTTTGCATTAAAAGACACGGACATTTAGTGTTATAAAAACTAATTAGTAACTTTAGGGTTGCCATGAAGAAACCTCCAAAATACAGACTTTCCAAAGCCGAGTCGGCATTCGTGCAAGGACCATTGTCCCGATTGGAGGAATTATTTTTTGTTTTCAAGGTGCTTTTTAGTTTTATTAGGGCTTTTCGTAAAATGCATTTTATTGGGCCTTGCGTCACCATTTTTGGGTCGGCGCGTTTTGGTCCCGAAATGGATCATTACAAAGATGCCGAAAAGATTGGCGCTGCCATGGCCAAACTGGGTTTTACCGTGATGACGGGTGGTGGTCCTGGAATTATGGAAGCGGCCAACAAAGGCGCTTTTGAAGCCGGTGGTTATTCCGTGGGTTGCAACATTGTGCTGCCCGTGGAGCAAAAACCAAACAAGTATCTCCACAAATGGATTTATATTCCCTATTTTTTTGTCAGGAAAGTGATTCTGGTCAAATATTCCTTCGCTTTCATCGTGATGCCGGGTGGAATTGGCACTCTCGACGAATTGTTTGAAGCCCTGACTTTAATCCAAAACAACATGATTGCCGGCTTTCCTGTCGTGATTTTTGACACCGAATACCACAAAGATTTGTGCGAACACATTGACATGATGGTCAAACACGAAAGCATTAGTCCAGAAGACATGAAATTACTTTTTGTGACGGATTCTGTTCCCGATTTGGTGGCACATATCGAAAAGCACGCCATCAAAAAGTTTGGCTTGAGAAAGATTCAATATAAACCAAAATGGTGGTTTGGAGAGAGCAGGCGGTGAGAAATTGTTGTTTTTTGTGATTGCGTTTCTTTTTTATAGACCTATGCGACTATAAGCTGGCGAAGTCTCCCGACTTCGTATCAATTGCTATTTGCCGTTACAATTTAAAAGTTTTGTTTTATGTTCCTGCGTTTGTTGCTTTTTGGAATGGCTACGAAGTCGGGAGACTTCGCAGAGCAATCATAGAATTTAATACTATTTTTTAAGAAAGACTTCGGGTAGCGGGGGAATGGCTACGAAGTCGGGAGATTTTGCGTAGTAATCCTAGAACTTAATACTATTTTTCAAGAAAGACTTCGGGTAATTGGGGGAAAATAATGTTTTTGTTTTTCCTTTTTTGGGGTTTGGTTAATTACAGTTATTTATTTTTAGCTTCAGCTTTGCCAAATGATTTTTCAATTTCTAACATTTCAGCCAAGAATCTCATTCCATTATTTCATAATTTGTACTTCTTCCTCCTGCAGTTTCTTTTTGCAGCATATTTTTGTCAATCAAATCATTTATGTCTCGGATAGCAGTATCTTTTGAGCATTTGGCAATCTTTGCCCATTTTGATGATGTCAGTTTTCCATCCAATCCGTCCAATAATTTATTTAAAAGTTTCTTCTGTCTTTCATTGATCAAAGTTTTGGAATGCTTAGTCCAGAAGTCGGCTTTGAATAAAACTTTAACCAATGTTTCATCGGTCGATTGTAAAGAATGTATCAGGCAGTTCAAAAACCAGCTCATCCATTCTGTTAGATCAAGATTCCCTTTTTGTGTCTTTTCAAGTATTTCATAATACTGCTTTCTTTCTATTCGGATTTGTGCAGACATACTATAAAAACGTTGATTCGTTTTATCCGATTGTGCCAATACCATATCGGTCAACGCCCTTGTTATCCTGCCATTTCCATCTTCAAATGGGTGGATGGTTACAAACCATAAGTGGGCAATAGCTGCTTTTAGTACCAAATCTATTTTTGAATTAGTATTGAACCAATCTAAAAACTGATTCATCTCTTTTTCGACCAATATCGAATCTGGCGCTTGAAAATGTACTTTCTCCTTACCCAAAGCTCCCGACACCACTTGCATTGCCCCAGTGGTATCTTTTCGCCAATCGCCAACAGTAATTTTATACATTCCGCTTCTTCCTGTAGGGAATAATGCTGCCTGCCAATCGAATAGTCTTTCGGCTATTAGCGGTTCAAAGCAATTTTGTGTGGCATCCAATAGCATTTCGACTACACCATCAACATTCCTGTCCGACTCAACAGAACCAACGATTTCCATCCCCAATTTGCGGGCGATAGAGGAACGAACTTGATCCGGATTCAAATATTCTCCTTCTATTTCTGATGATTTTAATACATCAAGTGTCAATGTGTCAAGCAAGGCTTCACTCCTTAGGTCGAATCCCAAAGATTCCATTTTCCCTATGAGTCTTCCTTGCAAATTTCTCGCCTCACTCAACAAATGGATTACTTCATCAGTATTCCAAGTGAAATTGGGCCAATTGTCTTTTTGATGGATAAAAAGTGTCATTCGTTGCAAATTTTACGGCGAATATACACTTTATTCGTCGCATTTTATAAATTATCGTTGCATTTTTTGCGTTGTTTAAACGGCTTATTCGTTGCAAAGTCGATTTTTTATACTTGCAGAAAGGATTTTTCGGGTTGGAGAAGAAGTGGATTTTTGCACAGCACCTTGAGAATTTTAAGAACTTTTTTCTTTTATGGAACACTTCGGGGAGCAATCCAAGACACCAAAAACAACTTACGATCTGTTGTATGCTGTGCGAAGTCTCCCGACTTCGTCCCCATTGCTATTTGCCTTTACAATTTGTTGCCATTTTTTGAGTCTCCCTTTGTTTCTTGTGTTTGTTGCTTATTGTAATAGCTACGAAGTCGGGAGACTTCGCAGAGCAATCCTAAATTTAATGATGTTTATTTTTTAAGGAAGACTTCGAGGAGCGGGGTACCACAACCTAGGCTTTGAGTGGGCTTTGAGTAGGCTTATCTCTATAGCATTCGTACTCCATGTCTCGTCTGTTGAAAACAGTCGATTAGAAGTTTCTTGCTTGTATTCAATTAATTTTGTTTAGGCATAGCTTCAATATTGCCAAGTCCTAAAAGGGTTATTTTTTCTCGGACATTTTCATTTCCTCGACCTTTGTTTTTATTGCATTTTGAATCTCGGGAATGTATTTTTGCATCATAATTTCCATAAGATCTTTCGAAATATCGGGTGTCACTTTAATGAATTTCTGGCCCGACGGTGATTTGTAAAAAACGATGTAATCATTAATTTCTTTTTGGGAAAAGTATTTGTCGTACAATGCCACCATATCTTCGTCCATCATTTTCTTCAAAATCACCTTAGTGGTTTGCATTGTGGCTTTCATCAATTCATTGGAACGGGCATTTGCCAATGAATCATTTATTGGATGTTGGCTTTTCATTTGGTTAATCATCGAAGGAATCATGGAGTTAAACATTTTGTCCATTATGGAGTCTTGTTGCATTACATGAAACAACTCCTTGATTGATTCTTGCTTGGTCTGCGAATACCCCATCAGCAACGGCATACAAATCATTAAAATTAAAATTACTTTTTTCATTATTGTTTGTTGTTAAATATTGATAATTGTTTGAATAGTGCTTATTTCCGCAGTTTGTAATCCGATAGGATTGATTTTTTTGCGTGTAGAAGAGTTGTAAATATTGTTTTATATATTTATTTCTTTATCATTTGCTTGTTTACAAGCAAAAGTTCTTGATTAATTGCTTTGTACTGTTTTGTGTTTTTGGAATCTTCCAAATCTTTTTCCGGAATCCAGTAAGTTGGGAAAAGTTTCTCCTTCTTTTTATAATCTTCCAGCATATATCTACCAGTTAATTTCCACATTGTTTTAAGGCTGTTGACATGCTTTTCTGAAAGTTGTGGAAATTCATTAGGATAATCTGCTCGCAATCTTGCCATAATTTCGCGATGTTTTCTAAAATATTCCTCTTTATCTATGGCTTTATTTTGGTATTGATCGAGTAATTCTTTTTTTTCAGGAGCGTATTTTTTAACAAATAAATCTACTTCTGATGAAGCTTCTTTCCAAATATTGTGATAGATTTTTAAATCTGGTACACTTTCCCAATAAAAATTAACCAAACCAATATCTATTTTAGTCAGTGCCATGTGGTCGATATCGCCCCTTTCTATTTGTTCCAAATAATGATTGACCAACACATAATTTGATTCCAGTTCCAATTCTGTTTTTTTGTTGGTCAATTCGTTTAAAGTGTAGTTGGTGTAATCCGTGATCTTGTTTTTTTGTGTGCTGCAATTGATGAAAGCAAAAGCGATTAGGATTAAGGTAATTTTTTTCATAGTTGTTTTGTTTTCTGTATTTGTTGCTTATGTTTGACATTGTTTGGCTACACGAGCTATAAACTCTCGCTAGCGGGGGTAGCAGAAGTTTATTTTTTATAAAAGAAATATCCTTCTTCGATTATTGGTTGCCAATTCTCGTTTTTCAACTTTTCAATTTTAAGATTATCAAACAATTTTTTAGAACCTGAAATTGTCATTGTAAATTGTTCTCTATTTTTTTTATTGTTTTCATTGGCGATATATACTAGGTTGTATTCACCGTAGTTAACTATTTTTTCTATATAGGGTTTAAGATATTCGCTAATTGCCTTTGGATGTGGGAATCGTTCAGATTTTTTAAATCCGATTTCAAAGCTGCCTTCAAACTTAAATTGAGGAGCATAATCAAATAAGAATTTTGGATTATTTTTCTGTTGCTTTAAATAATTTACATACTCACTTTTGTTGCTGAAACTCTTTTCCTCATATGAGTAATCGAAAGAATTGTTTTCATTCAATTTTGAAATTTGATTAAGATCAAATTTATATGTATGACCATCATGGGTCATTGCACTTTTTAGCGTTGGATTTATTGTCCAAGAACCTATTTCATCATAATTTTTAATGACAGTTAACATAAAATTTGGGGTCTCAAAAGAATTTTTTACTTCATCGCCCAATTTTAAAATTTTAATAAATTCAACTATTGAAGCCGAGTCTTCGATTATAAAATTATATTTTTCGTATGTTTTACTTTTATCGTATTGAGGATATCTTCCAATTATTTTGGTTTTTGAATCTACCTTTAATGTGTCAAACAATACTTTTTGACTAAAAACTTGACTTGTTAGTGCAAGTGAAATTAATATTAATATTTTTCTCATTTGTGAATTTAAATTTCTGCCAACTTATGGATAGGTCTGACAAAGTCATACCTATTTGGCCAATATTTAGATGTCATTATCTAAGGATGTTTTTTTTCAATCCCAAATATACCCATTTTATCTCACTTGCAATTAATCCTACAATTTTATTTTCAATAAAAGGAAAGATTTTTGCATAAAATGAAGCAACGATTGAGATTATAAAAAAACTAATTAGTAACTTAAAGGTTGCCATGAAGAAACCTCCAAAATACAGACTTTCCAAAGCCGAGTCGGCATTCGTGCAAGAACCATTGTCCCGATTGGAAGAATTATTTTTTGTTGTCAAGGTGCTTTTTAGTTTTATTAGGGCTTTTCGAAAGATGCATTTTATAGGGCCTTGCGTCACCATTTTTGGGTCGGCGCGTTTTGGTCCCGAAATGGATCATTACAAAGATGCCGAAAAGATTGGCGCTGCCATGGCCAAACTGGGTTTTACCGTGATGACGGGTGGTGGTCCTGGAATTATGGAAGCGGCCAACAAAGGCGCTTTTGAAGCCGGTGGTTATTCCGTGGGTTGCAACATTGTGCTGCCCGTGGAGCAAAAACCAAACAAGTATCTCCACAAATGGATTTATATTCCCTATTTTTTTGTCAGGAAAGTGATTCTGGTCAAATATTCCTTCGCTTTCATCGTGATGCCGGGTGGAATTGGCACTCTCGACGAATTGTTTGAAGCCCTGACTTTAATCCAAAACAACATGATTACCGGCTTTCCTGTCGTGATTTTTGACACCGAATACCACAAAGATTTGTGCGAACACATTGACATGATGGTCAAACACGAAAGCATTAGTCCAGAAGACATGAAATTACTTTTTGTGACGGATTCTGTTCCCGATTTGGTGGCACATATCGAAAAGCACGCCATCAAAAAGTTTGGCTTGAGAAAGATTCAATATAAACCAAAATGGTGGTTTGGAGAGAGCAGGCGGTGAGAAATTGTTGTTTTTTGTGATTGCGTTTCTTTTTTATAGACCTATGCGACTATAAGCTGGCGAAGTCTCCCGACTTCGTACACATTGCACCCTGCTAATTATATGAACTTTTTCTTTTTATGGAACACTTCGAGGAGCGGGGTAAATAAGAGTTTTTTTTATCTTTAATTACTATTTGTTTTTTGATACTTTTTTTAATTTATACCGAATATAAACTACTGAAATGTAATTACTTAAATTATTTTAGTAGCTAATTAATCCTTAAATTACAACGTGATTCTTGCGTCACCTGATTCCTTACAATTCAACTTTAAACACTATTAAAATTGTCTTATTTACAGCATACATATTTTAATTAAAATTCTATAGAAAATAAATTAGCATTATGAAAAATTTCAAAATACTCTTATTTCCAATACTATTTTTTCTCATTTCATTTGCGGGTTTAGCGCAACAAGGAAACGGAGGATGGTCTGGGAACAATAGTTACAGCCGTCTTTTTAATCCAAAAACTATTGTCGAATTAAAAGGCACAATTACCAGTATCGAAAAAATAATTCCTACCAAAGGAATGTCAAATGGTATTCATTTGACTATAAAAATAGCTAAAAAAGAAAGCTATTCCGTTCATCTTGGCCCACAATGGTATCTTGACAATCAGTCCATTAAATTTAGAATTGGCGATGTTATCATCGTGAAAGGATCTCAAATTACCTATAAAAATGCTCCCACAATCATTGCTGTTACTGTTGAAAAAGGTAAAACCATTTTAACACTTAGAGACAAAAATGGTTTTCCGGTTTGGAGTGGTGGTGGGAATCGTAGCAATAATTAATACTTTGAAAAAGTGCTTTAGTTTTGAAGCACTTTTTTATAAATAATCATACTGAAAAGTATGTACTAAAATACTTTCAGAAAATTCACTGTGGATTATTCCGTAAGGATTTTACATTGGTAACTCATCAATTTATCGCAACTTTAATGCGGGATAAAAATATTGTATTTCAGGTAGTCAGGATTATGAATTAGATTATTTCATTTTTTATGCGTCAATGTAACAGTTGTTACTGAACAAAAAATCCTACCCATATATCTTTGCCCCATAATCAAGAACAATCATTATGAGGAAAATAAATTTACTATTGCTAATTGGAACGCTTTCCGTATCGGCTTTGGGTTTTGGGCAAGACACCTTGACGATTTCCAAAAAAGACATCGGGCAAATAGCCAAGGACAAAAACCTGCAACTCCAGATTGCGAATCAAGCCTTCAAATCGGCACAGGCTGATTACCGACAATCCAATGCCTTGTTTTTGCCCAGCATCACGGCATCGCACACCGCGATTTCCACCACCAATCCCTTGATGGCTTTTGGATCCAAATTGAACCAGGAAGTGTTGACGGCTTCGGATTTTAATCCCGCTTTGTTGAATGATCCTGCCGTAACCCAAAACTATGCCACCAAAATCGAGGTTTTGCAACCGCTGATCAACGTGGATGGTTTGTACGGTCGCCAAGCCGCCAAGTCCAAAATGGAAGCCTTTCAATTGCAAACCGAACGCACGGGAGAATATTTGGCTTTGGAAGTCAACAAATCTTTTATGCAACTGCAATTGGCCTACAAAGCCGTAAAAGTTTTGGAAAAAGCAAATGCCACGGCAGATGCCAATTTGAAACTAATCGAGAATTATTTCAAGCAAGGCATCCTTCAAAAAACAGATGTATTGTCGGTACAAGTTCGTGTGAACGAAATCAAAAACCAATTGCAATACGCCAAAAGCAATGTGCAAAACGCTTCGGATTATTTGGCTTTTCTTCTCAATGAAGACAACACGAATAAAGTATATAAACCATTGGAAGAGTTGGATAATACTATTTCCATTTCAAGTAACAATACAACACTTTCCAGCAACCGAAAAGACATTTTGGCGATGGATAAATCTTCCGAAGCTTACGCCAAAATGTATCAATCGAGCAAGATGAATTTCCTGCCCAGCTTGAATGCTTTTGGAAGTTACGAATTGTACGACGACACCCTTTTTGGAACGAATGCTCAAGGGTATTTGGTAGGCGCGCAATTGTCCTGGAAAGTTTTCGACGGTTACAAATCGATCGGGAAAATGGAAAAAGCCAAAGCGGAATATCAAAAAGCGAAAGTGGAAACCCAACAATACAAATCGCAAAGCCAACTGGAACTCAACAAAACGAATCGCCAATTAAAAGACGCCGAAAACAAGGTGAATCTGGAAAAATTGGCCTTGGAACAATCGCAAGAAGCGTATCGAATCAGAAGCAACCGTTTCACACAGGGCTTAGAAAAAACCACCGATTTGTTGCAAGCGGAAACCCAAATGTTCCAGAAGGAACTACAGTTGCTGCAAGCGGTTTTTGAATATGATTTTACACAGGAGTATTTGCAGTTTTTGACTAAATAGTATTAAGACTGGAGTATTAAGTATTAAGATTTTAGAATAAAGAGTAAAGAAATAAAAATTTAAACGCATAGAATCATAGAAAAAAAGAGTTGGATAGCCCAATTCTTGGGTTCACATAGCTATGATTTACTATCACAAAGTGAAACGTCTTTCAAAATTGACACGATCTATGTTTCTATGCGTTAAAAAAATAAGTTGAATTGTCCTCAAAAGGGTAATGAATACATAAAAGAAAAAACAACTAATTAAAGTTATCAATATGAAAAAAATAATAGCCATCCTTTCCATTTCCGCAGTTTTATTAACTTCTTGTGGAGGCGACAAAAAAGAACAAATTACCAAAGAACCTGCCATAGCCGTAAAAGTAAGCGGCGTTTCTGAAAACACCGAAGGCGGATTTATAACTGCCAGCGGAAAAATAGAAGCCGAAAACTCGGCTAATCTAAGCACCCGAATGATGGGTTACGTGACCAAAATTCACGTGAAAGTGGGACAAAAAGTTGGAGCGGGGCAATTGTTGGTCAGCATCAACAACAGCGATTTGCAAGCCAAAAAAGCGCAAGTGGATGCCAGTATTCTGCAAGCCACAGCGGGTTACAACAATGCCAAAAAAGATTACGATCGTTTTGTGAATTTGTTCAAACAACAATCGGCTTCCCAAAAAGAATTGGACGATATGACGGCTCGCTACGAAATGGCGAAAGCTGGATTGGAAGGTGCGAAACAAATGCGAAACGAAGTGATTTCACAGTTTTCATACTCGAATATCACGGCTCCCTTTTCGGGAACGGTAACCAATACTTTTGTAAAAGAAGGCGATATGGCCAATCCTGGAATGCCGTTGGTGAGCGTGGAAGGCGCAACAAGATTACAAGTAACCGCAATGGTTTCGGAAAACAATATTGCCGCCATCAAAAAAGGAATGTCCGTGAAAGTTTTGGTAAAATCATCCAACGCCAATCTAACCGGAAAAGTAAGCGAAGTGAGTTCGTCTGCAACGAATACGGGCGGACAATATTTGGTAAAAATCAATTTAGACAAAACGGATTCGTCCGTGTTGTCGGGAATGTTTGTCAACGTACAATTTCCAGTTGAAAATGCAATTCAGACTACCAAAACTGAAATGGTTTTAGTGCCGGAAACCGCTTTGGTAAAACAAGGACAATTGACCGGAATTTATACCATTGGAACAGGAAATGTCGCCATTTTGAGATGGTTGCGAACAGGAAAAACCTTCGGCAATCAAGTGGAAGTCTTGTCGGGATTGTCGGCTAACGAGCAATATATTGTTTCAGCTGAAGGGAAGTTGTATAACGGGGCTTTGGTTAGTGTTCAGTGATCAGTGGTCAGTGTTCAGTCGCAGTAATCAGTAATTAAAAAATAGTGTTCAGTTTTTGGGTACAACCTGAAACTTTAAACTTTAAACAAAAAATATTATGCAAGAAGGTATTTCAGGTAAAATAGCCCATTTTTTCATCAATTCGAAATTGACCATTTTGTTGATGGTAGCTTTGATGATTATTGGCGTATACAGTTCGTTTTTGATCCCGAGGGAAGAAGAACCACAAATTAATGTTCCGATGGCCGACGTAATGGTGGGGTATCCAGGCGCAAGTCCGACAGAAGTGGAAAGCCGTGTGGCCAAACCATTGGAGAAAATTATTTCGAACATCAAAGGCGTGGAGCACGTGCACACGATGGCGATGAACGGGCAGGCGATGTTGATTGTCCAGTTTTATGTGGGGCAAGACGTGGAGCGTTCCTATGTAAAATTGTATGACGAATTGGCGAAACACGAAGATATGTTTCCGAAAGGCGTTTACAAACCGATGGTCAAAACCCGTTCGATTGACGATGTACCGATGTTGGGATTGACGCTTTGGAGTGAAACCCAAGATGATTTCCAATTGCGCCAAATTGCTGAGGAAGTAACTTCGGAGATTGAAAAAGTGAAAGATGTGGCGATTACCAAAGAAATTGGTGGCAGCAATCGTGAACTAAAAGTGATTTTGGACAAAGATAAAATGGCCGAAAATGGTGTGGATGCTTTGGGAATTATGGGAATGATTCAAGCCAATAACGGCAGTTCGCAATCGGGTAGTTTTGTGCAAAACGACCAAGAATATTTGGTTACGACTGGACAATTTTTATCGAATTCGGAAGATGTAGAAAATTTGGTGGTGGGCGTGAACAAAAATATGCCGGTCTATTTAAAACAAGTGGCGACGGTGCAAGACGGCCCATCTACGGCCAGAAGTTATGTGTCTTTTGGTTATGGCAAAGCCAACGAGAAATTCAAAACCGCCAAATCGGAATATCCAGCCGTAACGATTTCCATCGGAAAGGTGAAAGGGGCGGATGCGATGAAAATTTCGGCTAAAATTATTGATAAAGTCGAGCATTTAAAGAAAACTTTAATTCCCGATGATGTTCACGTAGAAGTAACCCGAAATTATGGAGAAACGGCTTCGCACAAAGTGGGGGAGTTGTTGCTACACTTAGGTATTGCGATTATTGCCGTTACGATTTTGGTGATTTTGGCAATGGGTTGGAGAGGCGGATTGGTCGTGTTTTTCTCCGTTCCATTGACGTTTGCCTTGACACTTTTTGCCTATTATTTATTAGGTTACACACTAAATAGAATCACGCTTTTTGCCTTGGTTTTCGTGGTGGGAATCGTCGTCGATGACAGTATTATCATCGCCGAAAATATGCACCGCCATTTCAAGATGAAGCGACTGCCTTTCAAACAAGCGGCGATTTATGCGATTAACGAAGTAGGAAATCCAACGATTTTAGCGACGTTTACCGTTATTGCGGCTATTCTGCCAATGGCTTTCGTGTCTGGAATGATGGGGCCTTATATGAGTCCGATGCCGATTGGTGCTTCGATTGCGATGTTGTTGTCTTTGTTCGTGGCCTTGACTGTGACGCCTTATTTGGGCTATCATTTGTTGCAAGAAAAAGAAGAGCAGGAACACAAACACGAAGAAGGAATGGAAACCAGTTGGATTTACAAAATCTACAACAAACTGGAACGACCTTTATTGGAAAGCAGTTCGAAAAGAAGAATCCTTTTGGCAGTGACCGTGGTGTTGTTGTTTGGTTCGGTTTTGATGTTTTTTACTAAATCGGTAGTCGTGAAAATGCTGCCTTTTGATAACAAAAACGAATTCCAAGTCGTGATTGATATGCCCGAGGGAACCACATTGGAACGCACAACAGCCGTGACCAAAGAAATTGCGCAATATCTTTCGACCAAACCCGAAGTGGTGAATTACCAGAATTACATTGGAACATCTGCTCCGATAACTTTTAACGGATTGGTTCGTCATTACGATATGCGTGGTGGCAGCAATATGGCAGATATTCAGGTGAATTTGTTGCACAAAGAAGAACGTGATTTACAAAGTCACGACATCGCCAAGGAAATGCGTCCTGATATTCAGAAGATTGCCAAGAAATATGGTGCGAACGTGAAAATCATTGAAGTTCCGCCTGGACCACCAGTTTTATCGACTTTGGTTGCCGAAATTTATGGCCCTGATTACAAAGAACAAATCAAGGTGGCAAATCAGGTAAAAACAATTTTACAAAACACTTCGGATATCGTGGATATCGATTGGATGGTCGAAGACAACCAAACGGAATACAAACTAGAAGTCGATAAAGAAAAAGCAATGTTGAACGGCATTGCACCGCAACAAGTGGTTGGAAATCTAACGTATTTGTTGAAAGAATATCCCGTTTCTAATTTGTACGACGAAAATTCAAATGACAATGTGGGCATCGTGCTTTCGCTTGACGACAAAGACAAAACGAGTTTGCAGGACATTCAAAACCTGAAAATCAAAGGCAGTCAGGGGAATATGATTCCGGTGAGTGATTTAGTGAAAGTAGTTCAAGATACCCTGCAGAAAACCATTTACAGAAAAGACCAAAAACGTGTGGTTTATGTAACGGCTGATATGGCTGGAGCCCTGGAAAGTCCCGTGTATGCCATTTTGGGAATGAACGAGAAACTAGCCAAAATGAACGTGCCAAAAGGCTATAAAGTCAACGAATTGTATATGGAACAACCTACGGACGAAAGCGATTTTACCGTAAAATGGGATGGAGAATGGCAAATCACTTTGGAAGTTTTCCGTGATTTGGGAGTGGCATTTTTGGTCGTAATCGTGATTATTTATATGCTGATTGTGGGTTGGTTCCAAAACTTCAAAACGCCTATGGTAATGATGCTTGCGATTCCGCTTTCGTTAATCGGGATTGTGTTTGGACATTGGTTGTTGAGCGCTTATTTCACGGCGACTTCCTTCATTGGAATGATTGCTTTAGCAGGAGTTATGGTTCGAAATTCGGTCTTGCTGATTGACTTTATCGAAATCCGACTCAACGAAGGCGTTCCTTTAAAACAAGCCATTATCGAAGCCGGAGCCGTAAGAACTACGCCTATTTTGTTGACAACAGGCGCTGTGGTTATTGGAGCTTCCATTATTCTATTTGATCCAATTTTTCAAGGATTGGCTATATCATTGGTATTTGGAGCGGTGGTTTCGACTGTGTTGACTTTGTTGGTTGTGCCAATTATTTATTACATAACGGAAAGAAAAAAATGGGAAACCACGATTGATTCATCCGATGAAGAAAATAATATTTAAAACTCATAATTATGAAATTACTATTAATAACCGCAGTCCGAGAATTTGAAAAAGACATCAAACAACTGCTTAAAAAGGCTCAAGTCAAATCCTTTTCATATAAAGACGTAAAAGGTTTTAAAGACAATTCCGAAGACGATTTGGAAGCCAATTGGTTTGCTACGAATATGCAAGAAACAGAATCAGTTTTGTTCTATGCTTTTGTCAAAGAAGAAAAAGTTGATGGTCTTTTTGATATGGTGAAAGAATTTAATATCGAACAAGTTTCCAAATCAAATATACATTTAGCAGTGCTGAACATCGAAAGATGTAGTAACTAAAACAATTATTAATCAAAAAAAGAGGACGAGATTGCTTCGTACCTCGCAATGACATTATGAAAAACAGAATCGTAAGAGCTGTAGCAGGAACGTTTATCCTCATCAGCTTGTTATTGGCTATTTATGTCAACCAAAACTGGTTGTGGTTTACCGCTTTTGTGGGAGCCAATTTGTTGCAATCTTCCATCACCAAATGGTGTTTGATGGAAGATATTTTGACCAAATTAGGAGTGAAAGATTAATTGAGTTCAAACTAATTTTCTGAGAGAGGATGTTTTTAAACGACATCCTCTTTTTTGTTTTAAAAAAAGGGATTCTTACATCAAATTAATTAATAAATCGTAACTTTAATACAATCTAATTGTAATCCTCATTTCCAATGGATTTAAGTAAATACCATCAAAAAAGAGATTTTAATACGACCACCGAACCCAAAGGTGAAATTAATAAATCGAAAAAAGAGTTGATTTTTGTAGTCCAAAAACACGCCGCTTCCCAATTGCATTATGATTTTCGACTGGAAATGGATGGTGTATTGAAAAGTTGGGCCATTCCGAAAGGACCTTCGATGAATCCAGAGGAAAAGCGACTGGCCATCATGGTCGAAGATCATCCTTATACTTACAAGGATTTTGAAGGAACAATTCCCGAGGGAAATTATGGCGCGGGAAACGTCATGGTTTGGGACAACGGAACTTATACTTTGGCTGACCAAGAGAAAACAGAATCCGTCGAAGCCCAATTCAAATCGGGTTTGCAAAATGGGCATCTGAGTTTTATTCTTGACGGGAAGAAATTGAAAGGTGAATTTGCGTTGGTAAAATTAAAAATCAAGCAGAAAGACGCTTGGCTTTTGATTAAAAAAGAGGATGAACATGCCAGTGAAACCGATGTTTTACTAAAAAATAAATCCGTGATTTCAGGCTTGACCTTGGAAGCAATGGCAAAATGATTTCTAATGAAAAAATATCGCAATTATTATCTCCAAGGCAATCAATATGATAACTATCCATTCCAGTCGGGCGCTTTCTCGAACATTTAATACATCTGTAAAAAGGGTCAGGTTGTTTTCGACAATTTGGAGGCGATAATCCAGATCCTTGAAACGGGGATTGATGTCAAAATTGGTCTTTAGGTTGCGATTCAACAGGTTGAGTTCTTCGTTGTCCCAAACCAAATTGGGGTCGTCCAAAATGTATAAATTGTCCACAATACTGTTTTTGACGTTCAAAACCTTGCCAATGTACTTAAGCAAATTGGTTTTGGAAATACTCAATTTTCCTTGGTTTTCCAGTTCCATTATATAGTGTTTGGAAGAAGAAATGAGTTCATCCGTCAAGACTTCGTAATGTTCCAGCGCGACGGATTGGCCTATGTTTAACATCACGATTCGCAACAGCGAAGCGTCAATTTGGGGAACGGAGACTAAATCATTTTTGACCAAGGCCTTGTTCAGTCTTTCGTCGGTGACAATACGATATTCCTCTGATAAATCAATGTTCACCAATGTGGTGGCGTAATTTTTCATGAATTGAATGCATTCGCTTTTGGCAACGGCATCATAATTGGCAAAAACCACCACGCCATAATCAAAAACATACAAATAGCGGTTGGTTTCCGTCAGGGCATAAAACACTTCGGAAGTGGAGCCCGAAAAGGCTTCGGCACGAAATTCGGCACGGAATTTCTTGATGTTGAAGGATTCTGCAATTTGGGCAGCTTCGATTAAAATTTCCATAACAAACTGTTTGATACAAATTTACTGAAAATTTCAATTTGTCAAATCGCAGGGCATTCGCTTTTAAAAAAGAAAAATAAAGTTAGCCACGAATTACACTAATTGCCACTAATTTTTATCAAAATTTAAAATTGAATTGCACGAATTTTATCTATTTTTAAGAATTTGTGCAATTAAAAACTAATTGTAATTCGTGTTATTAGTGTAATTGCTTCGCCTATTCGCCCCGACAATTATCGGGACTCGGGTCGTGGCGGAAACTTTTAAAAGCGAATGCCTTGGTCAAATCGTTAAGCTTGTAAACTTTCTTCAAAAAAGATTTTCATAAATCACGTGACTGCCGTAAAACACGCAGAGTAGGGAGGAAATTACAATTAAACTTATTTGCAGTTTATCGGATTTTAAAATGGATTTACTGAAGGGAATACTAAACAATCCCGAAGCCGTAAACATTCCCAAAATGGAACCCATTCCGAAAATCAATATGTACAATAATCCCTCGGTTGCCGTTTTCATTTGTGTCAAAACCAAAGCCACCAGGGCGCCGCTTCCAGCCAAACCGTGTACCAAACCCACTCCAAAAGCCGCATTGAAACTATTTAAACCTTTGGAATGATCGTGATTGGAAGTCGTCGTGAAATGAGAATGAGAATAGGTATGTGAATGTAAATAACTAACCGAATTCGTGTCGGAAAGGGGATGACGATGCGTATAAGTGTGGGTGTGGGTGTTTTTCTTGAATAACTTCGACAAACGATAAATTCCCAATGAAACTAGCATCAATCCAACCGTGGCTTCGAGATAACTGAAAATGTTTTCGCTTACGGCCACTTTAAAACCAATCATCAAAATGCCCACCAGAAAGATTGTGGTAGTATGACCAATTCCCCAATAGATACCGTCTTTTACTGCCTGGTTCATCTTGCTTCTGTTGCTCACCAAAGTATTGACCGCCAACAAATGATCGGCTTCAAAGGCATGTTCGAGACCAGCATAAGCAGTGATGAATATTCCAAGCATAATTTCTAAATTGAGTAATGATAATAGGCCGCACAAGCTCCTTCCGAAGAAACCATCGGTGCTCCAAGCGGATTGGATGGCCTGCATTTTTTATTGAATTCCGGACATTCGTGCGGTTTTTTGATTCCTTTCAGAATTTCGCCCGCAATACAGTTTTCGTCTTTCTTGCTGTCGATGACTTCAATGGAAAACTTTCGGTTGGCATCGTATTTCTTGTATTTTTCGGTCATTACAAAACCACTTTCGGGTATTTTTCCAATGCCGCGCCATTCTTGTTCCCCAATTTCGAACACGTCAAAAATCACTTCCTTGGCACGAACATTCCCTTCGGGTTTTACCATTCGTTTGTATTGATTGTCCACGAAATATTCTCCGTTTTCTAACTGTAATACTGCGTGATAAATCCCTTGTACCAAATCAGCAGGCTCAAAACCCGTGACTACCAGCGGAATTTTATATTTTTCGGCAATGGGATGGTATTCGTCCAATCCCATAATCGTGCAAACGTGACCGGCCGCAAGAAAAGCATCGATGGTACAAAATTCATCCGACAAAATGGCTTCCATGGCTGGCGGAACCAAAACGTGGGAAACCAAGATGGAATAATTATCCAGTCCCAATTTAGCAGCGTGAACCACGGAAAGGGCATTGCTTGGAGCGGTAGTTTCGAAACCGACGGCAAAGAAAACCACTTCCTTGTCCGGATTTGCCGCTGCAATGTTGACTGCTTCGAGTGGGGAATACAAAATTCTCAAATCGCCACCATCGGCTCTGGCTTGCAATAGACTTTTCGTAGAACCCGGAACCCGAATCATGTCGCCAAAAGAGCAAACGATGACACCTTGTTTCAAGAGTTCAATGGCTTTGTCAATCAATGAAATGGGGGTAACGCAAACCGGGCAACCCGGACCGTGAATCATTCGGACTTCTTTGGGAAGCAAATCCAGCAGGCCGTTTTTGACCAAAGAATGGGTTTGTCCTCCGCAAATTTCCATAATGTTCCAAGGTTTCGTGACTATTTTGTTTATCTCCGATAAATAGTGTTTTACGAGTTCTGGATTTCGGTATTCGGTTAGGTATTTCATTGGATTTAATTTTTTGCCACAGATTTCACAGATTCACACAGATTTTTTTACCACAAATTACACAAATTTTCACAAATTCAAATAGCTTCACACGCTATGTTCACTATTACAAAGTGAAACTTCTTTCTCAAAATTAACACAATCTATAAATCTCTATGTGGTTAAAAATTATTTTTTTTGCCACAGATTTACTTCGTCTGTTCGCTATCGCTCGGGTCACTAATTCAAGTTGACTTTATTTTTTGAAAAATTTGTGGAAATTTGTGTAATTTGTGGTGAAAAACATTAAACTATTTCCAACAATTCGATGATAAAAATCAAGGTGGAATTCGGTTGAATCATGGGTTGTGCGCCAAATTCTTTATAAGCCAAATAATGAGGAATGTATAATTTCCAGCGGGAACCCACCGGCATCAAGAGCAAGGCTTCTTGCCAAGCCAAAATGGTTTGCGCCACGTTCATGTCGATGGCGCCGCTTTCCATTGTGGAATCAAAAACGTCGCCGTTCAATAAAGTACCTTCGTAAATGACTCTCACGACATCGTTGATGGTGGGAATTTCTCCCGTTCCCTGCACCAGGATTTCGAATTGCAAACCGCTTTCGAGCGTAATTACGCCTTCTTTTTGGGCGTTTTTCTCCAAGAATTGCCTGCCCAATTCGGCATTTCTTTCCTTCAAGTCTTCCTGAAGCAGAGTCACGTAGTTTTGGAAAATGGCAATGGCCTGTTTTTGGGTAATTTTTGGGTAAGAATCATTGAAAACCGACTTCATTCCTTCCAGATAATCATCGTATTTTATTTCGTCGAAACCAATGTCCTTGAGGCTTTGTGCCATAATCACTCCGGCAGAATAGGATATTTTGTCCGATTCGTCCGTTTTTCCTATGGTTCCCAACAGTTCGTTTATGTTCATGTTTTCTAAATTTAATTTTTAATATTGAGGTAATAATTCAATTGGCCGAAAGATATGTTTTCGTCGTTTGGGGAAAAGTTTTCGTGCAAATGAACTTCAAAATTTGTGGATAAAAATTTCAGTATCAAATCCACCAACAAAGCATTCTGGAACACGCCACCGCTGAATGCCAATGCATGGATTTTATTGTTCAAAGCGATTTTTTCGATGCACTTAATCAGGGTATAATGGAAATTCAGCGCAATTTTTCCGGGTTGGATTCCTTTTTGTCGAGAGGCAATTATTTTGTCCAAAAGCAGTTTTGTTGGAATGATGTTGTTGCTTAATTTTTCGTTTTCCAGATAATCGACAAAATGATTTTTGTGACTCGAATACCATTTTTGGGCGATTTTTTCCAAATACATTGCCGCTTCCCCTTCAAAATAAATCGGTTTGGTAAATCCCAATACGAAACCCACCGCATCAAAAAATCTCCCCATTGAGGAGGTTTCGAAGCTTGGTTTTTTTAAGGCTTTCGAATAAATATTCCATTCGTTGACATTGAAATATTCCTTGAAAACTAAATTGCCTCCGCTGATGGACAAAGCCGAAATTTTGGGGTTTTTGGACATTTTGTCGCCCAAAATCCAAGGGTAATAGTCCAAATGGCCGATTCTGGCCATTTTATTGTCCTGGTATTCGAAAAACTCTCCGCCCCAGATTTTGTCTTCTTCTCCAAAGCCAATGCCATCCCAGATAATTCCGAGTATCCTGTCTTTGGATTTCCACAAATTTTTCTCTCCCAGAATGGCCGAAAAATGCGCTTTGTGATGCTGGATTTTTTGAAAAAGAACCGGGTTTTCGGGATGGACGAAACTTTCGGCGAATCTCGAACTCACGTATTTTGGATGTGCATCAAACAAGATCACATCGGGTTCAAAATTGAATATTCGAGTGTAATTTTCTATAGTTTTTTCAAATCGGAGATAGGTGTCGTAATTTTCCAAATCGCCAATGTATTCGCTCACATAGCAATTGTTGTTGGGCAAAATGGCAATCGTGTTTTTCAAATCGCTGCCATGGCAAAGAATTTTTTCCCTGCTTTCCGGTTTTTCAAAATCCAGTACATTGGGTGCAAATCCACGAGAACGTCTGAGTATTATTTTTTGGGCAAATTCTTCTGTAAATTTTACCACGGAATCATCTTGGGGATGAAGAACGGTCAAGGAATTATGGAGAAAATAATCGGCTATTTTACTTAATTTTTTGATGGATTCCTTTTCAGAACAGCATATTGGCGAACCGTGAAAATTTCCGCTGGTGGCAATGATTGGCTTGTTGAAATTTTCCATCAGCAGTTTTAAAGTGCCCGAGTTGGGAAGCATCGCTCCAATGGTTTCCAGGTTTGGAGCAATTTGCTCAACGGCCAAATCCAACGCATTTTTTATGGACAGAATCACGATTGGTCCTTCTGTTGAACTTAAAGTAGTCACTTCTAAGTCATTTAAATTTAAATAGTTGCTAATTGTTTTGGCATCCTTGAATAAAACGGCAAATGGTTTTGTGGGTCTTCTTTTTCGAACCCTTAATTCTTTTACGGTTTCTTCGTTTGTTGCGTCGCAAATCAATAAATAACCTGCCGTATTTTTGAGTGCAATAATTTTTCCCTGAGCCAATTCGGCTGCAATAATCTTGAAAATTTCGGTATTTGATTCCGACACCACTTCACCCAAATTGGTGGTCAATTTTAGCGTGATACCACAATTGGGACAAGAATTCGTTTGGGAATGAAATCGAATGTCGTCGCTATTTTTGTATTCCTGCGAACAACTTTCACACATCATAAACTCGTCAATGCTCGTGTTTTCTCTTTCAAAAGGAAATTTATGGGTTATTGCATATCTTGGCCCACAAGAGGTACAGGTCGTGAAAGGATAATAATACCTGCGATTTTCGGGATCCAACATTTCCTTGGCACAGCTTTCACAAATGGCAAAATCAGGAGTCAGGGGAATATCGATAACCAAGTTGGGAGCAGTTGGTTTAATAGAAAAGTCCCCAACTATTTCTGTCGAAGAAATGCTGTTTTTTTGGGAAGAAGTAATTTGGGCACTTCCGGGTTTGTATTTCACTATTTGGTCATAAAAATCGTCCAGAATGTGCTCCTCTGCCGCGGCATTGATAAATACGCCCTTTGCATTATTGGTCACAAATCCTTTGATGTCGTTTTTTTTTGCCAAATTGTATATAAACGGCCTGAAGCCCACACCTTGAACCCGTCCAGAAATCGTTATTTCATAAATTTTAGTGCTCAATGAAACTGTTATTTTTAATTGTTAATTCTTCTATTAGTTGCAATATTTTGCTTTTTACAATTGCCAACGACGCCAGTACTTTTGGAGACAATTCGGTGACCATTGGATCCATTTTATCGATGGAAACGGTGTAGAGATAGATATCCGGCATTCGATCGAACATCGTGAGAATCTCGACCATGTCTTTTAATCCAAAGTTGTGTCCGCTCAAGGATAACGGGAAGTCATTCGAGAATTTGGGTTTCAAAAGCGAGACCGTTCCTGTTTCTTTTCCGTCCATCGTGGCGTCAATAATTATGGCGACAGGATGACTTTCGAGATAGGGAATGAGCAAGAACCCCCCCGTTCCACCATCCATAAAGGTGATGTTTTTCGGGAACTCGGTTTCGTCGACGGTATTGACAAAATGAACGCCAACGCCTTCGTCTCCCATCAAATAATTGCCGATTCCAAGAACCAGAATGTCGTTTCCATTATTGTGGAATTCGTCGGGAACATGCGGAAATAATTCTTCTTTCATCATCGTGTTTTTAGAGTAAAAAAATTCCCTGATGGTTTTCAGGGAATTTTTAATTAAATTTCCTTTTCCAGTTCTTTTTCTTTTCGAGTTCTTTCGGTTCGTACAAATTTATAGCCACTTACCATTGCGGAGGATTCGCCGCGCCCTTCCAACCAATCATGGAAAAGTACTAGATAGACGTGTACTATGGCAAACAAAATGAATCCCCACATTGTCAAATGATGCAAAACACGGGTGTTTATGTCTCCACCCAAAAATTCAGGAACCCAGGCAAACATTTTTGGAAAGAACCAAGTCGCATTGGCGGCATACAACCCAAAACCCGTGAAAATCATCACTATTGCCAAAAGAAACATGACGAGATACGATATTGCGGCAATGTTGTTGTGTCCAGTATGAATGTTTCTTTCATTAAAATTAGTTTCGTTTTGAAGAAAGATGTCAATTTTTATGGAATGCCAAATGCCTACAAATCCTTTTTTGTCAAACGGAAAAAAGACTTTCCAACTGGCGAATTTATTTCCCTTGAACGCCCAATAAACCCTCAAAATCAAAACGGCCACCATCACGTAAGCACTCATGAAATGAATCTTGCGGATGTATCCAAACCAAAACTGTTCTGAAGCTTCTTTTGCAGAAATTATTGCTGGCGGATGCGCTATCAAAAGGCCGGTAATGATCAATGCCGTTATGGCTACTGCATTGGCCCAATGAAATATTCGAACCGGCAATTGCCATACATAGGCTCTTTTATAATCTTGTGTTGCCATAATTAATTTGCTTTAAAGATTAGGTTACACATTGCAAACCGAGATGTCATTCACTTCGTTGATGATGTTCCCCTTCTCGTCATACAAATGTACGGCGCAAGCAATACAAGGGTCGAAAGAGTGAATCGTCCTGATGATTTCCAGTGGCAATTCGGGGTTGGCAACAGGGGTGTTTATCAAGGCACTTTCATACGGAGACCGTTGTCCTTTTGGATCTCTGGGCGAAGCATTCCATGTTGAGGGAACCACTTGCTGGTAATTGTCGGTTTTGCCGTCTTTTATCACGATCCAATGACTTAATCCTCCACGAGGTGCTTCCACTAAACCAACACCTTTGGCTTCGGCAGGCCAAGTAGATTCTTCCCATTTTTCCATATTGGACATTCTTTCGTCACCGTTTTTGATGTTGTTGATGAGGGCATCAAAGAATTCCAGGTTCCAGCCTGCCACCAATTGGGTTTCCAATGCTCTTGCGGCCGTTCTTCCCAAAGTGGAGAAAAGCGCGCCAGCAGGAACCTGCAATTTTGAAAGTGTGGCATCGACTATTTCCTTGTATTCCGGTCTTCCCGAAGCATAACCAATTAATGTTCGTGCCAAAGGTCCTACTTCCATGGCTTGGCCTTTCCATCTTGGTGTTTTGATGTAACTGTATTTTTTGTCCACGTCAAGATGCGTATAAGGCGGTTTTGGTCCCGTGTAATTGATTTTGGTTTCGCCAACCCAAGGGTGTTTGCCTTCATTGCCGTCTCCCGAATAGTCGTACCAAGAACTGTTTACGTATTCTTCGACGGTTTTCAAGTCCCTCAAATCCAAATCATGCACTTTGGACAAATTCTTGTTCAAAATTACGCCCGACGGGAATTTGAAAGTATCTCGATTGGTATTGTTATAGCCTTGCATTGGAAAATCCCCAAAACTCATGAAGTTGTGGAAACTGCCAATGGCGCCCCAATCTTTGTAGAATCCCGCGATGGCCAACACGTCTGGAACGTAAACTTGTTCCACAAACTGTTTGCCTTCAATCAACAACTTTTGGACCATTGCCAATCTTTCGGCGTTCAGTCCGCTGGCATCATCGAGATTGATGGCACAGGCCATTCCGCCCACCAAGAAATTGGGATGCGGATTTTTACCGCCAAAAATGGCGTGTACTTTTACAATTTCTTTCTGCCATTCCAAGGCTTCCAAATAATGCGCCGTGGCCATTAGATTGGCTTCCGGCGGCAATTTCATCGCTGGGTGACCCCAATAGCCATTGGCAAATATGCCCAACTGTCCGCTGGCGACAAATTTTTTGAGTCTTTTTTGCAAGTCCGAAAAATAGCCCGGTGAACTTTTGGGCCAATTGGATATGCTTTGCGCCAATTGAGAAGTTTTTACGGGATCGGCACTCAATCCACTCACGACATCGACCCAGTCAAAGGCATGCAGGTGGTAAAAATGTACTACGTGGTCGTGAATGTATAACGAGCCCAACATGATGTTTCGCACTATTTCGGCATTTGGCGGTACTTTTATGTCCAATGCATCTTCCACGGCTCGAACCGATGCCGTGGCGTGAACTGCCGTACAAACGCCGCAAGTTCTTTGAACAAAAGCCCAAACGTCCTTGGGATTTCTTCCTTTGACAATATTTTCTAGACCTCTTACCATGGTAGAGGACAAAAAAGCTTCCTGGATTGTTCCATCGGAAATCTCCACTTCGGCTCTTAAATGTCCTTCTATTCTTGTAATGGGGTCAACTACGATTCTTTCTGCCATCTTGTATTATTTTTGGTTGGTTAGTCTTTAATTTTTGATTCCACTTTTTCTCCTTCGGTGATTCTTCGCTCCAATTCTTTTCTTTTGGAAAAGTTGGAAAGCGTTCCATGTGCCAAAACGCCTGCTGCCACAACTCCAAGAGCCACTTTTCCTAGTGTGTCGGCATCGCTTTCGATTCCGCCGCCTATTGCAAGGTCACGAGAATAGAAACTGCCGGCATCCCAGAATCCTTTGGCACTGCAACCCAGGCAACCATGTCCAGATTGAATAGGGTAACTAACGCCTCCGTTCCATTTGATGTTCCCGCAAGCATTGTAGGTAGTTGGTCCTTTGCAACCCACTTTATACAAACAATATCCTTTTTTGGCATTCTCGTCATCAAAGTTTTCTACAAATAAACCAGCATCAAAATAAGGTCTTCGGTAGCAGCTGTCGTGCACTCTTTTGGAGTAGAATGCTTTTGGTCTTCCTGCATCGTCCAGTTCCGGAAGTCTTTCGAAAGCCACGACATGGACGATAATTCCCGCCATAACTTCGCCAATGGGAGGACAGCCGGGAACATTTATAATGGGTTTATCGGTAATTATTTGGTCGATGGACACGGCACCCGTTGGGTTGGGTTTGGCTGCTTGCACGCAACCTGAAGTGGCACAGCTTCCCCAAGCGATTATGGCTTTGGCTCCAGCCGCAGATTCCTTCAATATATCGATTGCGCTTCTTCCGCCAATGCAACAATAATTTCCGTCATCGCCCATTGGCACGGAACCTTCCACACAAAGGATGTACTCGCCTTTGTATTTGTCCATAGTGGCTTTTTTGGCTGCTTCGGCTTGATGTCCGGAAGCTGCCATTAGGGTCAACGTATAATCAAGAGAAATTTTGTCCAAAATAATATCGGCGACAATGGGGTGATCAGAACGGATGAACGATTCACTACAACAGGTGCATTCCTGGAAATGCTCCCAAATAACCGGTAATCTTGGTTTTGTTTTTAAAGAAGCCGCTATTTGTCCCAATGCGGAAGATTCCACTCCCATATAGGCTCCAATAAAAGCAACAAACTTTAGAAAATCTCTTCGGTCATAGCCTTGTCTTATGACACTGTCGTAATACGTTTCATTCGTTTTGATTTCTTGTCCCATAATTATTTTGTTGAAAAAATTAATACTCTATCGTAGAAATTAAAAAACCTACTAAATTTATTGCTATATTCACAATTTACATATGATATTTGTCATATTATTTTAAATATTTTAATAGTTTATTTGTTAATTACACAATTGGGTTACAAATTCAAGTCCGATATATGCACGAGCTTTCCATTGCCAGTTCGATAGTTAAAACCGCCGAAAAGGAGGTACGGGACAATGATGGAGAAAAAGTGCTGGAAATTCATTTGGAAATCGGCAAACTTTCGGGCGTAGAGTTGCAATCGTTACTTTTTATCTGGGAGTTGTGCACCAACGAAACAGTGCTGCAACATTCCAAATTAACCATTACAGAACCCGAAGGAATTGGCCAATGTGCAGAGTGCAAAACGGAATTCAAATTGGAAAAAATTTATGATTCTTGTCCAAAGTGCCACAGTCCATTCAAAAATATCCTTTCGGGCAAAGAATTGAAAATAAAGAAATTAATTATTAACCAACAATAACTATCATGTGTGTAACTTGTGGATGCAGTTCCGATGAAAATGAAGTTAAAATCATAAAAGTGGACGGCACTTCCGTCCAACATTCCCATTCGCACGATCATGGATATGGATCTCACGTGCACAGTCACAGCCACGACCACGATCATGATCACGAACATCATCACCACGACCACAGTCACGACCATATCAAGGAAATTGATTTGGAAAGGGCTATTTTGCATCAAAATGATTTATTGGCAGAGCGAAACAAAGGGTATTTTGAAGCCAAGAACATCTTTGCCATCAATTTGGTCAGTTCGCCCGGTTCCGGGAAAACGTCGTTATTGGAGCGAACCATTGCCGACTTGAAAAACGACATTTCTTTTGCCGTGATTGAAGGCGACCAGCAAACCACGAATGATGCCGACAGGATTGCCGCCCTCGAAATTCCGGTAATCCAAATCAATACCGGCAAAGGTTGCCATTTGGACAGCGAGATGATTTCGAAAGCGGTAAAGGAACTTTCCCCGAAGGACAATTCTTTGTTGATGATCGAAAATGTGGGGAATTTGGTTTGCCCTTCGATGTTTGATTTGGGCGAAAACATAAGGGTTGTCATTATTTCCGTTACCGAAGGCGAGGATAAACCCATCAAATATCCCGACATGTTTTATGGTTCGCAAGTTTGCGTCATCAACAAAATAGATTTGTTGCCTTATCTTAAATTTGATATGGCCAAATTGAAGGATTATGCGAAGAAAGTCAATCCGAATCTCGTCTTTTTTGAAGTTTCCGCCTACACGGAAGAAGGAATGGCATCTTGGTACCAGTTTTTAAAACAATCTCTAAATCAATAAAACGATGTGTTTAGCCATTCCCGGAAAATTGGAGAAAATTACAGCCGAATTGGATGAAACCTTCCGAATAGGCAGCGTATCATTTGATGGAGTCATCAAGGAAGTTAATCTGGCCTTGGTTCCAGAAGCCCAAATAGGCGATTATTTGTTGGTGCATGTCGGTGCCGCCATTGCCATCATCAACGAGGACGAGGCCAAAGCCACGATGACCGTATTGAAGCAAATGGGGGAAGGGATTTGATTTCAGGTTTCAGACAACAGATTGCCTATTTTTTGGAAGTACTATTCCGAGAATTGTTGCGTTCCCTAATTCATTATAAAATTTATAATTAATGCCAAATCAAGAAGATCCTACCGAAAAAATAAACCTGCATCACGGCAGCGGTGGGGAACATACCACCAAGCTTTTGAATGAAGTCATCTTTAAATACTTGGGCAATCCGATTCTCGACGTGAGGCACGATGGCGCTTTTTTGGATATTCAAGGGAAATTGGCTTTTTCTACCGACAGTTACGTGATAAGTCCCATTTTTTTCAAGGGAGGAAATATTGGCGAATTGGCCGTAAACGGAACCGTGAACGATTTGTCGATGTGTGGCGCGATGCCCAAATACCTTTCCTTGGCCTTTATCATCGAAGAAGGATTTGGATTGGACGAGTTTACCCAAATCATTAAATCCATTAGAGCAACAGCCGACAAAGCGGGCGTTTTCATTGTGACAGGCGATACCAAAGTGGTCGAAAAAGGAAAAGGCGACCAGATTTACATCAATACTTCGGGAGTGGGTGTTTTGCACGAAAAGGCGAACATCAAGATTAGCCGAATTCAAGTTGGAGATTCCATCATTATCAATATGCCGATAGCTTCCCACGGAATGGCGATCATGTCGGAAAGGGAAGGGCTGCAATTTGAAAGCGAAATCCTCAGCGACACCAACAATCTCAACTTTATGGTGGAAAAATTATTGGACAAATGCGGTGAGGACATTCATTTTTTGAGGGATGCCACGCGTGGTGGATTGGCTTCGGTTTTACACGAAATCACCACTGAAAGCACTCTTGGAATGCTGCTGGAGGACGAGAAAATCTTGGTGGACACCCAAGTGCAAAGTGCTTGTGAAATACTTGGTTTGGATCCTTTATACGTGGCCAACGAAGGCGTTTTTGCCTGTATTGTTTCCCCATCCGTCGAGAATGAAATAATGGAAATCTTGAAATTTTTGGGGCAAAATCCGTCCCTAATTGGTAAAATAACAAACGACACCAATGCCAAAATTATCCTGGAAAGTGCTTTTGGCGGCAAAAGGGTTGTAAGTCCCTTGATAGGGGAACAACTGCCGAGGATTTGTTAAAACAAGTTCATTTTATTCTCCATTAAATACTTTCAAACCCAATCGAAACTGTTATTTTTTCATACTTTTGAACAGCAATCCAAAAAGCTCCTCCATGACTTTTGACAAAAGAAATCTCAGCAACGACCAATTATTGGATTTATACAAAAGGTTACTGTTGCCTCGATTAATCGAAGAAAAAATGTTGATTCTCATCCGACAAGGAAAGGTATCCAAATGGTTTTCCGGAATCGGGCAGGAAGCCATTGCTGTTGGCGTTACGGCAGTTTTGGATACCGACGAATACATTCTTCCCATGCACCGCAACCTAGGTGTTTTCACGGGTCGAAACATTCCACTTTACAGACTTTTTTCGCAATGGCAGGGCAAGGCCAATGGGTTTACCAAAGGTCGTGACCGTAGTTTCCACTTTGGTACCCAACACTACAAGATTATCGGGATGATTTCGCATTTGGGTCCCCAATTGGGCGTTGCCGACGGCATTGCCTTGGCGAATAAACTAAAGCATAACGGAAAAATAACAGCCGTATTTACCGGTGAAGGAGCCACTAGTGAAGGCGATTTTCACGAAGCCTTGAATATTGCGGCCGTTTGGGAATTGCCTGTTATGTTCATCATCGAAAATAACGGTTACGGACTTTCTACTCCCACCAACGAGCAGTTTCGTTGCGAAAACATTGCCGACAAAGGTGTTGGTTACGGTATGGAAAGCCACATTATCGACGGAAACAACATCCTGGAAGTGTACCACAAATTGTCGGAATTGAAGGCTTCGATGGTGGAGCATCCTCGTCCCGTTTTATTGGAATTCAAAACCTTTAGAATGCGGGGTCATGAAGAGGCGAGTGGCACCAAATATGTTCCGCAGGAGTTGATGGATCTATGGGCGACGAAAGATCCGGTGGATAATTACAGAAACTATTTAAAAGAAAACGGCATTCTTTCGGATGATTTTGATGCCTTTTTGCATGCCGAAATCAAGACCGAAATCGACAAGGATTGGGCTATTGCCAATGCCGAATCAGAGATAGAAGCCACTTATAAGGAAGAATTAGATGATGTTTATAAACCTTTTGCCTTTCAAGAAGTTAAAGCTTCTGAAGAAGTCAAAAATATTCGGTTTGTAGATGCTATTTCCAGCAGTTTGAGACAATCGATGGAGCGGCATCCCAACTTGGTTCTTATGGGACAGGACATTGCCGAATATGGCGGTGCCTTCAAGATTACCGACGGCTTTGTGGAGTTGTTTGGCAAAGAGCGGGTTCGGAACACGCCCATTTGCGAAAGTGCCGTGGTTTCGGCCGGAATGGGTTTGTCCATTAACGGGTACAAAGCGATTGTCGAAATGCAGTTTGCCGATTTTGTTTCCACGGGATTCAATCCAATAGTTAATTTGCTGGCCAAATCGCATTACCGTTGGCAAGAAAAAGCCGATGTCGTGGTTCGAATGCCTTGCGGTGCAGGAACACAAGCCGGGCCTTTTCATTCGCAAACCAATGAAGCCTGGTTTACCAAAACACCGGGTTTGAAAGTAGTTTATCCCGCCTTTCCGTATGATGCCAAAGGATTGTTGAACGAATCCATCAACGACCCGAATCCTGTGCTATTTTTTGAACACAAACAATTGTACCGCAGTGTTTACCAAGACGTGCCCACCGATTATTACACGATTCCGTTAGGGAAAGCGGCACTGCTGAAAGAAGGAAATCAAGTCAGCATCATTGCTTATGGCGCAGCCGTGCATTGGGCTTTGGAAACCTTGAGCTTGCATCCCGAAATTTCGGCCGCTGTATTGGATTTGAGAACCCTGCAACCTTTGGACACGGATGCCATTTATGCTTCGGTGAAGAAGACGGGGAGAGTGATTATTTTGCAAGAAGACTCGTTGTTTGGCGGGATTGCCAGCGATATTTCGGCCTTGATTATGGAAAATTGTTTCCATTATCTTGATGCTCCGGTAAAACGCGTGGCGAGCCTGGACAGTCCGATTCCGTTTACCAAAGCCTTGGAAGACCAGTATTTGCCCAAAGGCAGGTTTGAAAAGGAGTTGATGGAGTTGTTAGAGTATTAATGCTTTTACACTAGAATTATTATACCATAAATGAGCCATAGCGATTGTCATGGCTTTTTTTGTGGATAATAGTATTTTTTTATACTTTTTGGGGGTACCACAGACTAGGCTTTGATCGGGAGTTGAGGGGGCTTTGAGGAGGCTTTGCTCCTTATTTTAGTATTATCCAATCAGTTGTTTGGATTTGTCTGGAAGTAAATTACATTTTTCGGGGTCAGATTGGGGGTACCACAGCCCTACTGAATCCCTACTGAATCCATACTCTTGTTATACCCATCCTATACGGTTAAAGCTTAAGCCATAACATCCTGAAATACTTATGTCTACTTATTAAAATAGTCGATTATGTGTGTTTTCAGTTTATTAAGTTATAACAATTTTTGAACCCGCCAAAACCCATTGAATAAATTTTTAAATTTGTGGAGTTTTTATTACTAATTTGAATGATTATGGCAAAAATATTTAGTGACGGAAAAATTCCAAAGCGGTTCGATGGCATGGTTACTTATTGTTTAGAAGGAATTGAGGGTCATATCGTCAAGGAGAAAACCGGCTTTACTACCGAAGCCTTATTGAATGATCCCAAATTAGCCAAGAGCAGGGAAAATGCCAAAGAATTTGGTGCCGTGAGTCCATTGTGCAAAGCCATCAGGATGCTACTTAACGAGGGATTGCCCAAAAGCAAAAATTTGGAGGTTACCAATAGCCTTCATGCGATTATGCGAAAGGTGATGTGTTGTGATACTATCGCCCAGCGAGGCAATCGCTGTTTGAAAAATGGTTTTGCGTCGCCTGGGGGAAAATTTTTGTTTACCGGATATGATTTTAACCCCAGTGGTTTGTTGCGGAATACTTTTAAGGGGAATTATCGTTTTGATGTTGTAAAAAAACAATTGGTGTTTTCCCCTTTCGTAACCAGCGAGGCTTTTGTTTTTCCCGATGGGGCAGATTGTGTTGGTTTGCGATTGGGAGCCTTGCGGTTTGATTTTGATACCTCCGTCGGCTTTATGAAGTTGAGTGATTTGGTTTTGTATGGCTCTGAGAGTCGTATTACGGAAAGTTTAGAGCTATCGATTGAAGATTTTCCGGATGGGGAAGGGGTGGTCTTTTACTTGTTGGAAGTGGCTTTTTTTGTCGAGAATGTCGGAACTTTTATTTCCATTCCTAAAAATGACACCAAGGTTGTTTATGTGCTTGGGGTGGAGTGAGATTAGGATAGTTTTTCTTACTTCATTTCCATAAGCGGTCGAGGTAATGGGTTTAAAATTTATCTGCACGAGCTAAATAAAACGTTTTTCTATTTATTGAAATGGGCACGGAATGCAATTCCGCGCGAACGGATAAAAATAAAAGTTAAAATTATACAATACGTATAATTATTTAGTATATTTGACTAATTAATTTTGGCATGTAATGAATGTAAAAATATTAAAAATTTCAGGGAATATTTTAGTAGGTGCCAAGATTTTAGATTCAAAATCCATACAGACAAATTTGCCTTCCCTAAATGATGGATGGAGATTTAATATTAATAAACACTCGAAAAAGAAGGGTTTTGAAACTTATGTTTTAGTATGTGAAGAAAGTCCGGAAAAAATTGAAGGTTGCTTGATTTTTGAAATGAAGAGCAAAATAGAGCCTTATATGGCTTTTGTTGAAGTGGCTCCCCATAATAGAGGCGCGAATAAAAAATATGATAGAGTAGCAGGCTGTTTAATCGCTTTCGCTTGCAGGTTGAGTTTCAAGAATGGGAAAGGACATTATTTAGGCTATTTAGCATTTGATGTTTTAGAAGAAAGTAAAGCCGATGAAAGAAAATTGATGGCCTTGTATTGCAAGAAATACAATGCCCTAAGATGTGGCGAAACCACCATGATCGTACCTCCTGATGGAGGTGAAAAATTAATTAAGGAGTTTTTAAATTAATGGACATGAAAAATAAAGAAATTGAAGTTGAAAATATTTGGAATGACAAGAAGAAGAGTGAAGTAAAAAAAGTAATCCTATCACATTCTGTCAAACAATCCAAAGAGCAGTTATTAAGGAATCAATTGCTTTCCATCCAGTACAAATTAGAAGATTATATCCAGAATGAAAGTGATGATGTGGAAGTTTTGAAAGTACTTGATTTTGTCAAGATGTATTTGAAAGCACTTAATCTTACCAAGCGAGAACTTGCAACCTATTTTGAAATGAAAGACAGCAATCTTCATAAATACCTTTCAGGTGAAAGAAAGTTAAATGCAAAAGTAGTATTGAAGCTAAGTACTTTTTCGCATACTAAACCCGAGCAATGGTATCGAGTTCAGGTAAAGAATGAGTTAATAGAATTGAATAAAGAAAAAGCAAACGTAGACTATTATAAAAAATATGATTATCGTAATCTAGTAGAGGTATAAAAGATACTGGAAAGAATAATGAAGCTCTCTTTATGAGGGCTTTTTTTATGGATTGTCATCTTGAGTAGCACTTCAAAAGTTTGTGGACACGAGCTAAATAAAACGTTTTTCCATTAATTGGAATGGGCACGGAATGCAATTCCGCGCGAACGGGTTGTTGAGAGGATTTCCCGGTTTTACTTGAATTTGTTGATTATAGCCTCATTGTAAACGTATTGTTTAGTTGGTTAAAAGCCCTCGGTAGTCGTTGAAAATGAGCGCCAAGGGCTTTTACTGATGCAATCTCTTTATTAGTTGAATGTTTGGTATTTGCCTTATTAGTTCAACTCGATCACAAAATCTTTTGTGGGTATTCTTACCTTTTTCATTGGGGCAATCCAGTCTCTTTGCGGGTCGGAAACACCTGCATACATCAGGGAAACGCTTTTCAGTCCGTATTTTTCCAGTTCCAAAACATTGTCCACCACTTTATTGTCGAAACCTTCCACAGGACAAGTGTCCACTTTTAACTCTGCTGCTTGTGCCATTGCCAGTCCTAGAGCAATATAGGTTTGTCTTGCCGTGTGGGCAAAGTTGATTTCGGCAGGTTCCTTGAGGTAAATGTCTTTCAACTTGTCTGTATAACTTTCGAAGCGTCCTCTTGGCAATTCTCTTACGTCGGTGGTAAAGTCGTAAACGCCATCAATTCTTTCGGCCGTATATCTGTTCCAAGCCGCGAATATGATGACGTGGGAACATTCCCTCATACAATCCGGATTCAATGCTCCGGCAGCTAATTTGTCTTTGAGTTCCTGATTTGTGACCACAATTAGTTTAAAGGGTTGCAAGCCCGAGGAAGTAGGAGCCAATCTTGCTGCTTCTATTATTTTATCAATGTTTTCCTGACTTGCTTTTTTTGTTGGATCAAATGCTTTAACCGCGTGTCTCCAGTTTAAATCTTCAATTAATGACATGGTATTTTATTTTTTAATTATTTGAAACGGTTAATTTTACCTCAATATTTCCCCTTGTGGCGTTGGAATAGGGGCAAACTTGATGTGCTTTTTCCATCAATGCCTGCGCTTGTTCCATTGTTGTGGCAGGAATATTGGCGTGCAGTTCGACTGCCAGTCCAAAACCTCCGTTTTCTATTTGGCCGATACTCACTTTGGCGGTAACTGTAGTTTCACCCGTTTGAATTTTTTCGTTCTTGATGACTAGGTTCAAGGCGCTGTCAAAGCAAGCCGAGTAACCCGCTGCAAAAAGCATTTCAGGGTTGGCATAGTCTTCGTTGGCTCCACCCAAAGCTTTTGGATACCTCACCTGCAAATTTATGATGCCGTTTTCGCTTTTTACATGTCCGTTTCTTCCTCCCGTGGCTGTTGCGACAGTTGTATATAATGACTTCATGATTCTTTATTTTGTTTCATTTTGACTAATATATTTTCAATTACATTTTTGAGCATAAGTAAATCTTCTTCTGCAAGATGCATGGATTGCGCGAGTTGTTGGGGAATTCCACTGGCTTTTGTTTGTAATTTTTGTCCCTCATCGGTAGTTGAAATTTTCACAACCCTTTCATCTTTTGCGCTTCTGATTCTGGAAACAAGTTTTTTTTGTTCCAATCTTTTCAACAAAGGAGTTAGCGTTCCGCTATCCAGTTTTAATTTTTCGCCTAATTCCGAAACTGTTTGTTCGCTTTGTTCCCACAATATCAGCATAACCAGATACTGCGGATAGGTTAGTCCCATTTCCTCGAGGAAAGGACGGTAGCGGTTGACAATTTCTTTTGCCAGACTGTATACCGGAAAACATACCTGATTGGTTAATTTCAATTTATTTTCCATTGCATTGATGATTTAATATTGCAAATGTAGTGCAAGATTAAATTGCGCACAACTTAATTGGGTCAATTAATAAAAATTTAACTTTTACAGATTCGTTTTTGACTCGTACAAAGAGAGACGTTCAAGACTTCGAATCGTTATACAAAAAAATTAATGATTTTTGATTTATCGTTTGCTGTTTAGTAATTCCGGAACTGAAATTACCGGTAAAATTACGCTATTCAAAATTGTATCTTTCCAAGTTGAAAATAACATGCCCCTGATGGTTGAGTAACAAATTCCGAGCAAGGTTGCTACAAAAATGCCATTAAAAACGGGCTTTTCGTTCATGATTTGATAATGATTTTTCAAATCATCTATTTGAAACAGAAAATCAACTTCATAGTTCCCACCCTGGTTTATTTCTTTTCCATCGATGGCCCCCTTCATATCTACAAATAAGCGGATTTTGCCTATTTCTTTCTCTAAATTGTGCATCATATTGTAGCTGACACTAAAATTATAAACAGGATTTTTTGAAAGTTTATCCTGCATTATAATTGTATCTTCTTTTATCCATTTTATTTGATTCAAATGGATTTTTTCGGGTATTATTTGATTAGAATCTGCCATCAAATTAATTAAGAAGCTTTTTTGTCCATATCTAAATTTGAAAACACTGCTGATTCCTCGAGTGCCATTTCTTCTTCCACTTCCTGATCTTTCACCAATACTTTGAAATATACGTATTCTTTTTGAGCTTCAATATGGATGATATCGGTTCCCAAAACTGTTTCAATTTTGGTAATCGTTTTAGTGGTAAAAGTGTGAGTTCCTGTCAACCATTTACTGATTTCAGAAGCTTTTTTGTTTAATAAACGCGCTAAATCTGCTGGTTTTAGATTGCGTTCTACCAGCAACTCGTGGATCTTGTTTGCAATGGCAAGGTTTTTCTCCACTAATTTTGTAATTTCAGGATTGCCATTTTTCTCTAACCAAGTATCAATTATGTTGTTTTCCGGGAATTTCATAGTTTATTACAATTGTATTTTAAAATCATCATCACATTCGATTTCTGTAAAATCATCGTTCCAAACGATGTCGTTATTTTTAAAAGCGTTGTCGATGGATTTTGTTATTTGGTTTGCCAATTTGAAATGTGTTTTAACATTAGGACAATCTTGTGGATATTGTGTAGTTTTTATATCACCATTAAACAAGAACACAACATTTTCATTTGCACGCAAGCAGTATAAACGAATGTTGTTTGCTTTAATCTTACCCGACTCCGTATAGTGAGGTTTTCGCTCTTTGCCTTTGGGCGGAAGTGCCGATGCATCAGCAGTTTCACCTTCGGGTCTAAATAAATGCGCTTGTGCACCATATTTATTACCTATTGCTTTTAACCAATCCAAAATATGATTTAATTTCTCTTTATTAGCAATCGTATGATGAGCGACAAACTCCTCAAAAAGAGAAGTTTCATTGTCTTCCATACAAACAGAATAATAAGAAACCTTATTATATTGTACTATTGGTTTTATATGTGCAAAAGTATTCACTTATAAGTTAGTTTCCAAATTGCTGTTCACTTTTAAGTTAAGTTTATTGAATTAACCTGATAAATATATTAATTTTTATACAATTTATCTCATAAAGTTTTAAAAAAATCAACTCAAGGGGAAGATTTAGGCAACAGCGCACGGAATGTAATTCCCCCCTCTTTCACCAGCTTTTTCAAGTTGACCGACTTGTCCTTGTACGGTTTTGACAGCCGTATTACGGAAAGTTTGCAGCTATCGATTGAAGATTTTCCGGATGGGGAAGGGGTGGTCTTTATACTTGTTGGAAGTGGCTTTTTTTGTCGAGAATGCCGGGACTTTTATTTCCATTCCTAAAAAGATACCAAGGTTGTTTTTGTACTAGTTTTTTATTTTTAGGGAACCACGCTGTTTATATCTGTTTGGAAAGATTGTAAGTTTGGTTTGTGTTTATTACTTTCGTCGGAATATCTATTTATTAATTTTTAATTTATTGTTTGCCAATAGCTGAATGATAAATTTTAAATTTCTGCAACTTTTACGGGCAATTGAACACCAGTTGGAATTAAGAAATTAATTCAATAGTTTTTTTCCAATAGAAAAGCGCTTCTCCTTTTGCAACAAACTTTAATTTTTTGTTCAGGAAGTTATAATCAGGATGTTCTATTAATGCAAGATGCCCTGCATTTTTATCGTTAAATCGGATGATTTTAGTTTTCGATTTTGATAAAACATTTGCTGCAAGAAAAGCGGCTTTTGCACTTGCCAATTGAGCATCCTCTATCCTAAAAGCTCCGCTGTAAACAAAATGATTAAATTGATTGATTCCTCTTATTAATTCGGCATAATTATTTTTATCCTTTTCATTAAGCTGATTTTCTCTCTTTGCTATTAACAAACTGGTTTCAATAATGTCGTTCAAAATAGTTTCGACGGAATTAATTTCTTGTTCTTTTCGATATTCTATTTCTTTCAGCGCTATTGCAATAAAGGAGCTTTCGAAAACTTCAAAATCATCTATATAATCAAATAAACATCCGATATCAAAGAGTTGTTTGATAATTTCTTTTTCTTTGTCTTTACCGTATGGAATGCCTGTCGTGTTAGGTGCATACGCTGTTAATTTATCTCCAGCAATGGCGTTAATATCAGGAACTAAAACTGTTATTTCTTCATTTATGTGTGCTAACCAATCGGTTTTTATTGGAACTTCAATTAATTTTGGATAATGGTTTTCTGAAAATAAAATATCCAAAAGTATTTCTCTTTCCGGATTGCCTACTTTTTCATTTTCTCTTGATAATGTTGGTACAGAAGATTTGTATTTGAAGCTATAATGTGCTTTAGGAATGCCCTCTTTGTAACTTCGTTTTTCATCTAAAGTACAACTCGAAAAAGTTTCCTCTTTTAGAATTATTGAAAGATACTTTTCGATTTCGTCTTTTGTGATTTCCGGATTTACAATAATGTCTATATCAACTGAAAAACGACTTGGATTTTCTAAAAGCAATATTAAACTTGTTCCTCCTTTGAAAATAAAGTCAAGTTTCGATAATTTAAGCTGTTCGAGCAAATACAAAGCATAAATCATACTTTCCATTATGCTTGGGTCTTTTTTTGAAACCAGTATTCTTTTTTGTTCTATCCAATCCTTTGAGAGTGATTTTTTATCGATCATTTGGCATACGTATTTTGAATATCAGTTTTAGTTTCCAAGAAATCAATTAGTTCCTTTTTTTTATTTCTTCTGGAGGCATAACTTAACATTTTCGAAAAATCTAAAATGTATTTATCGTATGCTTTATTAAAAATATGTATTAATTCGGTTCCTTGATAGGTACTGAACAGGTTTTTATTGGAATAAATATCGACCAAAAGTTTTTCCAAAGTCGTCGTTGTCGTTTTTGAAACCAACTGTGTTGGTGATTTTGTAACCAATGATTGCACAATTATTGCATTTTCTAAAGAAGCTATATAATGCTGTATTTCTTTTTCACCAGGTTGAAAAAAAAGATTTTTATGGCCTTCATTTTTCAAGAAATTAAAAACCAATTCTATTGCTTCGTTCTCCACTTCAATGATTGTTAAAGATTTTTTTGGAATGTGAAGCATCAATTCATTAACTATATTCGTATTCCAAATACAACCCTTCAACATTGGAAACTGTCTGGAAATAGTACTAAATATTTTTTCTTCTTTTGCAGCAATAGCAGGATAAAATTCCGACTTACTCGAAAGTGTATATATACTTCTAGCCACAGTATTGATTACTTTTTGTTGCTTTAAATTGTATATTCTCCACCTGAAAGTAGTTTCTTTTAACTCTTTATCGAATTGTAAATAAAAGGCATATAAATCCCCTCTCGAAAACGTATCATAGTCCTTGAAAAACAAGTTTAGTTCTTTTATTTTAAACGATTTGTCCAATGTTTTGATTTTAGATATATACAAATGTAACAAAAAACTAATACTAGACAAAATATTTGGTTTAGTGTCTAATGTTTGAAAACTAATTTTGGACAGTTAAGTGGATTTAGTGGCAAATATTTGATTCAATATTTAAAAACCTCGATAAAAACAAAATCTCAAAAATGTCAACTAATACGAAGCTTTAGAGAATATGTTTTTGAAAAAACAGGATTAAACCGTGGCGATTATCTTTCCTTAAAAGCGAATCTAAAACAAGCTCTATTTTCAGTCTTAATTTAACTTATAAATTTCTTCGTAAGTCACATAGTTTTTTCTGCTGATTGTAAACATTTGTTTTCCATTTTCGTCCAATATCAGTCCAACACTTTCATCCTTTTTTGGGAAGAATATTTGATATCCTCGTCCGTCGTTTAAAAGGATTCCATAAGTTTCAATAGCGTTTTCGGACTTAATTGAATTTTGAGTGTATTGATACTTGTTGGATTTACCAGTACTGTCCTTAATAGAAAAATTTGTTGGTGAAAAAGTAATTTCAAATTTCGCTCCATTCGAATCTAGCGCTTTCCATTTTCCCTGATAACTGTCTGATCCTTCACACGAATAAAGAATAAAAAGGAAGAAGACAAAAAGGCTATAGAATTTTTTCATAAAATATTAGGTTTTAGATTATATACAATGTTCTGGAATATAGTGGTTTTTGAATTAAATTGAGTTCATTCTTCGGATTTGCCTAAACATCCCGAATACAAAACCAACTTTCCATTAAGCCAATTGCCCAAATCCGTTGTAGTAGCTGTTATGCCTTCGTGCTTTTATATAATTTCTAAACATTCAAAAAAGTCTCTTAAAATTGACGCATGATCACCTTCTGATGGTTGTGCATTATTGTCATGTAATTCAATATTTAAGTCGTTACATAATCTTAAAAGTTTACTGTAATCTGATTGTGAGTATTTGCTCTCTAAAGTAGTGGTAAAAGTTCTAACACTTTTTCTTTGTTTAATAGCTTCTTCTAAAATGAAAGAATATTTTCTTTTAAAAATGTTTTCAAGTACAATTCTGCAATCTCCGTCATATTTTTCATTAAATGAGCGACTTATGTGAATTTCTTTAAGACGTTTTATTTTTGCAAGTATTTGGTCGTCAGGAAATTCTTCATCAATGTTGCAATGTTTTATTGTACTTGTATTTATTCCATTTATAAATCCATCAAACTCTATTTTTAAAGTATGAGGTTGTATAAATGATTTAAGATAGATTTCTCTGTAAAATGTTTTTTCGTGAGTTAAAATTATTTTTTGCAAGGGAATTTTAACAACTATACCATCGTTGAATTGAATATCAGCCAAAAGTTGAATTGTGTCTCTTTTTCTCTCTTCGTCAAACGATGAGAAAGGATCATCAAAAACCAAAATTTTATTATCTAATTCATTGTCATGACCTAATAACGATAGAAAGAAAGCAAAGGCTAGTGCTCGTTTGTCACTTTCACTCAATGAGTTTTTAAAGTTAGGGATCTCATCATCGCTGGAATCAAGTTTAACTTGATGAGAATTATAAAATTTAATTGAGAATAATTTTTCATCAGAACCTTTAAGTTTTTTGATTGGTAATAAATCATCAATCATAAAATTGGCACCCATTCTATGTAAATAGTCGTTTATAGATGATTTATGTTTATCAAAAATCTCAAGTGAATAAACCTCTAAATCTTTTCTTTTTGATTCTCTTAATACGCGTTTCTTTTCAAATTCCTCATTAATTTCATGATAATCTTTGCAGATATTTTTATATGCATCTTGGATCCTCTTTTTACTTAATTCTAAAGATTTAATCTGAGTTAAGATTTCTGACAAACTAATTGTTGAATTGTTTTTTGGAAAGTATTTTTCAATTATGCGTTGAATTTCTATTGTCAGTTGCTTTAGACCATCAATAATTGATTCTGAATAATTTTTCAAAGGAATGAAGTATAAGTCATTCGACTTTAATCTTAAATCTTCTATCAACCATATATATTCTGAAGTTATTTCCGCAAAAAAAACTGAATTTAGTTCAGTTTTAAGTGAATATTTTTCGATGTCTAAAAGGAATTTTCCAATTTGACCTTCTAAATTTGTTTTATCTATTTGTCCTTTTATTGTTAGAACTTGATTTTGTATTTGTTGATATTCACCTTTAAAAAATCCTTCGTAAGTTTTTATTAAATTTAGCTCACTTTCGCCTAAATTTTGCCCGCAGAAAACGCAAGATTTTTTATCATCTTTAGTTAATTCGAGCCCTTGTTTCAAAAAATCTTTACTTGCTTTGTGGCTTTTCCAATGATTTTTTATGTGTTGTTCAATTTCTTGATGATTAAAATTTATTGTTTTTTGAAGAACATTGTTTATATCTAAATTTATTATACTTTGAAAATAAGACAAATGATTGTCAAGAGCTTTTGTAATAACTTCTTTATTCTTTGCTCTTTCATATTCTTCTTTCTTAGACAAGATTTGTTCATCAAGTTCACTTAATTCTGGTAATGCACAAAACTTTTCAATCGTGATATTTTCAAATTCTGATGATGGCAAAAGCTTATTAAAATCAGAAGTTAATTTTCTTTTCCTTTCAGTTAATTCAGTTAATTCATTTTGTAGATTTTGTATAGCAATATTTAAATCTAATCCTTTAGCACCAATAATAATTTGGTTTAAGCTCTTTTGATTATCAAAAGTAATTTGTTCTCCTTGAAAAACGTTTTCTGAAATGAATTGGGTATCGAAAATTAAAATATTAGGTTTTCCTTCTGACCACTTATGACTATTGAAGTCAATAAGTTCTCTGTTTGTTCCGTCAGTAAATCTAATCTTGATTGCGGGTTGATTTGTACTTCCAAAAGTTTTTTTTCCTTCTATTATTTTCTTATTACCAGTTTGTAAAGAACGGAATATAGAAGTTAATGTACTTTTTCCTAAAGTGTTTTTACCATAAATAATTGTGTTGTCATTGAATTGACATCCAGCTATTTCACAATTATTAAATTTTCCAATATTTTTTATGTGCTGAATAGCTTCAATTTTCTTCATTTAGGTTTTGTTTGTTTAGCATGAGGCATAACTTACATATAGTCGAAATAGACTTTCGTATATACACCCCAAATCGAGGAGATTGGCGAAGGTTTGTTTCGCTTTATTGGTTAATCAAATATATACAATTTTGATTGCAAACTACTAAAATAAATATTTTATTTCTTACAAAATTTTCAACATCAAACGCCAAAAAAATCCTAGCTGCTGGAGTAATCAGGAATTCATTTTGTTTGAAAAGTATTCCTTTGACTTACCGTCATTCCAATAAAATAATGCTTATTTTTATGCCTAAAATAAAAACCAAACCATAATATGAAAAAATTAATTTTACCCATTTTGTTGCTTGTCTTTCTTTCTTCCTGCAACAAGAGTATAAAATCAGCCGATGGGGGAGACGACAACAAGAAATTTGATCAATACAAAGATCGTTTCATCAACTCTTTTTGGGAATTGAATCCCGATTGGGCGGCCAGCCTTGGGAATCATAAATTGGATAGCGTCTTAGTTGTTCCCGATTCCCATTTTATCAAAAAATCGCTGGATTTTGCCAACGCCAACTTGGATTCGTTGCAAAATTATAGTGTGGAAAATCTTTCGGACAACAACAAAACCGATTTCTACATGATCCAGAACCAATTGGAAAGCACGGTTTTCTCCGCCAATGAAATGAAATCTTATGAATGGAATCCTGCGGAATACAATGTTTGCGGGGCTTTTGCCGAAATTCTCAACGGGAATTATGATTCGATCGACAATAGACTGCGCAACTTCAGTTTGAAGATGAAGAATATCCCGGCCTATTATGAAGCCGCCAAAAAGAACATCAAGAATCCTACTTTGGAACATACCCAATTGGCCATTGAACAGAATTTAGGTGGTGCATCCGTTTTTGAAACCGACTTGGTTGCCGCCTTGGCCAAAAGCCAATTGTCGGAAGCCGAGAAAAAAACGATTTTGGACCAATCCAAAGTGGCCGTTGCTGCCATCAAATCGTATGCCGATTGGTTGAAAAAATTGGACAACAAAAGCCCGCGTTCTTTCCGTTTGGGCTCCGAATTGTATGCCAAAAAATTCAATTTCGACATTCAATCCGCTTACACTGCGGATGAAATGTATGAAAAAGCCGTGGCACACAAGAAAGAATTGCACGACGAAATGTTTGTGCTTGCCAACAAATTGTGGACAAAATATATGGGTTCGGCTCCTAAACCCACGGATAAATTGGAACTTATCAAGCAAGTCATCGACAAAGTTTCGTTGCAGCACACCACCCCAGAAAAATTTCAATCGGAAATAGAGAAACAAATTCCGGAATTGACCGCTTACGTAAAAGCCAAAGATTTGCTTTACATCGATCCATCGAAACCGCTTGTTGTCCGCAAAGAGCCCGCGTATATGGCCGGAGTTGCCGGTGCTTCCATTTCGGCTGCCGGACCGTATGACAAGAATGGCAATACTTACTATAATGTGGGCAGCATGCAAGGCTGGACTGCCGAAAGAGCCGAAAGTTATTTGAGGGAATACAATGATTACATCTTGCAGATTTTGAACATCCACGAAGCCGTTCCCGGACATTACACGCAATTGGTGTACAGCAACCAATCACCAAGCATCATCAAATCCGTTTTTGGAAATGGTGCCATGGTAGAAGGTTGGGCGGTCTATGCCGAGCGAATGATGCTGGAAAGTGGTTATAAAAATTCGGATGAAATGTGGTTGATGTATTATAAATTTCATTTGCGTGCAACCATCAACACCATTTTGGACATCAGCGTCCACACCCGAAACATGGCCAAAGAGGATGCCATTACCATGATGACCCGAGAAGGATTCCAGCAACAAGCCGAAGCTGACGGCAAATGGAAACGCGCTACCTTGAGCCAAGTGCAGTTGTGTTCGTATTACACGGGTTTCAACGAAATCTATGAATTGAGGGAATTGTTGAAGGAAAAAGAGGGAGCTAAATTCAACTTGAAAGCCTTTCACGAAAAATTCTTGAGCTATGGCAGTGCTCCGGTTAAATACATCAAGGAATTGATGTTGGCGAAGGAGTAAACTAAAATTAAGGACAAAAAATTACCGCAGATTCGCAGATTATATTTTATGTATAAATTGTGAATTTGCGGTATTTTTTTATGGTTTAAACAGAATGACATCTAGAGTTATCTATTGCTCAACTTCGCTTTTTCCTTGATGATGTCGCTGATTTTGCGGTTTTCGATTTTGCTTTCCAGCCACGAAATGATGTCGAGGTAGAGGAAAGCCCTTTTTTCGTAGGTGTTTTTTTCGAGTTCGACAAAGCGTTCTTTTACCTTAATGAATTCTTTTTTGATGTCGCTTGGATAAATGGTGTTCAATTTTTTCAAAAAGCGGATGATTTCTTTTTGCACTTCATGCAAATCATTCATTTTTATCAAAAACTTGTAGGTGCTTATCAACTGGTTTTCCAAGTTGAAGTCCTTGCCGGATTCATAATGGGCAATCAAGCACAATAATCGAGCAAAACAAGCCAAGTCTTCCCGAACATAGAGGTTTTTGTTGTTGATGATTTTTTCCAGATAAAATATGCATTCGTTGTATTTTTCGTTGCCAAAATAAATACTGGCAATCTTGTAGTAAAACAACATTTCGTGATGTTCGTCCAAATGTTCGCTATGGAGTTTTATCTTTTCCAGAATTTCGGGAATCAGGTATTCGCTTTCGGCAAAAGTCCCTTCGAGAATGTGGTAATTCAGTTTGTTGTTGTACAAATACAGGAACGACAGCGAGGTGATGTTGTCGTTTACGGGAAATTGCGGATCGTTAATGGTTTCTTCCAGCATTTCCAGATATTTCTTGAAATTGGTCTTGTATTTCAACATAAACAAGGATTCCAATAAATAATGGTTTCCTTTGAGGAAAAACACGGGATTGAGGTAAATCATGTTCCTGTTGTCGTAAAAAAGAGTCACCCATTTGTGTGAATATTTATAACACGACAAGAAATCCTGAACCAGAAAACTACGCCACAAACAAGCATTGTAATACCAGTATCTTTCCCGGAACCCAAACTTTTTCTCGTCGAATTTAGAAATGTGTTTGTTGAAATAATTATCGATGTATTTGTACTCTTCATCACTTTTTACATAACCGGTTTTCAGCATGATGCCGTACAATTGCAGCGAAAGATTCGACAATTTGCTTGAAATGGTGTTTTTGTAATTGAGTTCCTTGGCTTGAATGACCAATTCGTCGGCGCGACCTTGAATACTTCGGGTGATGTATTGGGATTCGATTAGTTTTTCGAATTCCACAATCTCGTAAGCCATATACTTCTCGTCATTTTCCAAAGCTTGTTGTTTGGTTTTGTCCAAGATTTTCAAGCTTTGCTTGTACAAGCCCTTGTTGTAAAGGATGGCAGCGAAATCAATTTGTTCCCTTAATTGGTAGCGAATGTTTTGGCTGGGAATATTCAACCGGATGCTGACCAATATTTGTTTGTACAAATAGGATTTCAGGTTGGATAATTGCACCTTTTTGATGACTCCGCTTTTCAATATCGTTTTTTCGTCATAGACTTCGGATTTGTCCAAAATGTTGAATAATTCGATAAATTTTGTGTTGGAACTGGTTTCGAGTCGGCTCGCAAAAATCTTGAATTGTCTTTTTTCCGATTTCGAAAGCGATTTTATCAGTACAAATAAAGAATCTTTTTGATGGTTAGCCATTGTAAAATATAGTAATATAACTTATTGTTTTTAAAGGTGTTACAAAGTTTTTATTTGCTTTATAAACAGTATAATCCATAAAAATGAATTTTATATTCAAGTAATCAATTCTATTTTTGTTTGAAGATGTGAAATTACATTAAATATTTTAAAATGAATAGAGAGAAAGTCCAAATTTTTGATACCACCTTAAGAGATGGTGAGCAAGTCCCAGGATGCAAATTAGATACCCATCAAAAACTCGTCATTGCAAATAGATTGGACGAAATGGGAGTCGATGTAATTGAAGCCGGTTTTCCTGTTTCGAGTCCCGGAGATTTTTTGTCCGTTTCTGAAATAAGCAAAATTGTAAAAAATGCCACTGTTTGTGGTCTTACCAGAGCGGTTAAAAATGATATCGACGTGGCTGCGGCGGCTTTGAAAAACGCCAAGAAACCTCGTATCCATACCGGAATTGGAACCTCAAATTCACACATCGTACACAAACTCAACACCACGAGAGAAGATATTATTGTGCGAGCAAAATATGCCGTTTCTTATGCCAAATCTTATGTTGAAGACGTAGAGTTTTATGCAGAAGATGCCGGAAGAACCGAGAATGATTTCTTGGCTCGAGTCTGTGAGGAAGTGATAAAATCAGGAGCCACGGTATTGAATATTCCAGACACGACAGGATACTGTTTGCCAGAAGAATATGGTGCCAAAATAAAATACTTGAAAGAAAACGTAAAAGGAATTGAAAACGTGATTATTTCATGTCATTGCCACAACGATTTGGGTATGGCTACCGCCAATTCGATTGCAGGTGTAATCAATGGTGCTAGACAAATAGAATGTACCATCAACGGAATAGGGGAAAGAGCAGGAAACACGGCACTTGAAGAAGTAGTCATGATTCTTAGACAGCACCCGTATTTGAATTTAGATACTAATATCAATGCCAGACAGCTTAACGAAATGAGTCGTTTGGTTTCAGATAGCATGGGAATGATTGTGCAACCCAACAAAGCCATTGTGGGAGCCAACGCTTTTTCGCACAGTTCCGGAATTCACCAAGACGGTGTCATCAAAAACAGGGAAACCTATGAAATCATGGATCCTTTGGAAGTAGGAGTCAATGAATCTTCCATCATTCTTACGGCAAGAAGCGGTAGGGCAGCCTTGGCTTACAGAGCCAAAAAAGTAGGTTATGAATTGACCAAAGTACAATTGGACATCGTATATGTAGAGTTCTTGAAATTTGCCGACATTAAAAAAGAAGTGTTAGACTCTGATATTCATCAAATTATTGAAGCTTGCAAAATTGGAAGCGACTTAATAAGAAATTAACTAGAATCAGCTCCTGATGTTTAGTAACTTTGGACGGTAAATAAAGACAAAATGAATTTAAAAATAGCAGTACTTTCAGGAGATGGCATTGGTCCAGAAGTGACTTTGCAGGCCAAAAAAGCCTTGTATGCTATTGGCGTGGTTTACAATCACGAATTTGTTTTTGAAGATGCCTACATTGGAGCCATTGCCATCGAAAAAACTGGAAAACCGCTTCCGGAACAAACCTTGAATTTGTGTAGAAACACCGATTCGATTTTGTTTGGAGCCATTGGAGACCCGAAATACGACAATGATCCGAATGCCAAAGTGCGTCCCGAGCAAGGATTACTCAAGCTTCGCAAAGAATTGGGTTTGTTTGCCAATATTAGACCCATCAAAGCCTATCCCAAATTAATGGGTTCGTCCCCGATAAAGAAAGAAGTTTTGCAAGGAACGGATTTCGTGGTGTACCGGGAATTGAACGGGGGAATGTATTTTGGAGAAAAAACAACAAACGAAGCAGGAACTTATGCTTCGGATTTGTGTGAATACAATGAAGACGAGATTGCAAAAATTGCCCATTTAGCCTTCAAGGCAGCACAATCCAGACGCAAAAAAGTGACCTTGGTGGACAAAGCCAACGTGATGGAAACCTCCCGTTTGTGGCGAAGAGTCGTTACCGAAATTGCCAAGGAATACCCAGAGGTAACTTTAGAATGTTTGTATGTGGACAATGCCGCGATGCAAATCATAGTAAATCCAAGACAGTTTGACATTTTGCTGACCGATAATTTATTTGGTGATATTTTGTCTGACGAGGCCAGCGTTATTTCGGGTTCCATCGGATTGATGTCATCGGCATCCATTGGAGACAGCCATTCGTTATTCGAACCGATTCACGGTTGTTACACCGAAGCGAAAGACAAAAACATTGCCAATCCAATCGCATCGATACTGTCTGTAGCCTTGTTGTTGGAACATTTTGGACTGATTACCGAATCCAAGAAAGTCATTGCAGCGGTAGAGAAAGCCATTCTCAGCAATGTCGTCACCGTGGATTTGAAAGTAGATTCGCAATTCGGTACCAATGAAGTAGGGGATTTTATTTCGAATTGTATCCTGAACGAAGGCGATTCTTATTTCAAGAAGGATTTTGTTCAAATAGGACAATCCACGATAGTATAATTAAACACACAAAATTTAGGTTTCAACGAAACTAAATAAAAATAAATGGAATTAAACAAATACAGCAAAACCATCACTCAAGACGTTACCCAACCTGCGGCACAAGCAATGCTGTACGGAATTGGCTTGACCGAAGAGGATTTGAAAAAAGCTCAAGTGGGTATTGTCAGTATGGGTTATGAAGGTAACACTTGCAACATGCACTTGAACGATTTGGCCAAAGATGTCAAAAAAGGAGTGTGGAATGCCGATTTAGTGGGCTTGATTTTCAACACCATTGGCGTAAGCGACGGAATTTCAAACGGTACAGACGGGATGCGTTATTCCTTGGTTTCCCGTGATGTAATTGCCGATTCCATCGAAACCGTTATGGGAGCGCAATGGTATGACGGATTAATCGCCATTCCGGGTTGCGACAAAAATATGCCGGGAGCCTTAATCGCCATGGGAAGAGTGAATCGTCCATCGATCATGGTTTATGGTGGCACGATTAATTCGGGAAGATGGAAAGGCGAACACCTTAACATCGTTTCCGCATTTGAAGCTTTGGGAAAAAAATTCCAAAAAAACATTAGCGACGAAGATTTTAAGGGAGTGATTCAAAATTCTTGTCCAGGGCCAGGAGCTTGTGGCGGAATGTACACTGCAAACACTATGTCATCGGCCATCGAAGCCTTGGGTATGAGTTTGCCTTATAGTTCCTCCAATCCCGCTTTGAGCGAAGACAAAAGACGCGAATGCGACGATGCCGGAAAAGCCATCCGAATCTTGTTGGAAAAAGACATCAAGCCAAGGGACATCATGACGCGCAAAGCTTTTGAAAACGCCATTACCATCGTGGCCGTTTTGGGAGGTTCGACCAATGCCGTGATGCATTTAATTGCCATGGCGCATTCAGTGGACATCGAAATCACCTTGACCGATTTTCAGGAAATCAGCGACAGAACACCGGTACTTGCCGACTTGAAACCGAGCGGAAAATACATGATGGAAGATTTACACGCGGTGGGAGGAGTTCCAGCGGTAATGAAATATTTATTGAAAGAAGGATTTATCCACGGAGACTGTTTGACCGTAACCGGAAAAACAATAGCCGAAAACTTGGCCAATGTTCCTGATTTACAAGACGGACAAGAAGTAATTCACGAGATCCAAAAAGCATTAAAATCGACTGGAAACATCCAGATTTTATACGGGAACTTAGCCTCAGAAGGTTGTGTTGCCAAAATAAGCGGAAAAGAAGGAGAATATTTTGAAGGAACAGCCGTTGTTTTCGAAAGTGAATTCGATGTCATTCCGGGTATCCAAAACGGTATGGTCAAACCGGGCGATGTAGTCGTCATTCGGTATTGTGGGCCAAAAGGTGGTCCAGGGATGCCGGAAATGCTGAAACCAACCTCTGCCATTATGGGAGCTGGATTGGGAAGCAGCGTTGCCCTGATTACAGACGGTAGATTCTCTGGAGGCTCACATGGATTCGTGGTAGGCCACGTTACACCAGAAGCTTATGACGGAGGCGGAATAGCCTTGGTTGAAAATGGGGATTTAATTACGATTGATGCCGTTAAAAACACCATCAATCTTAAGATATCTGATGCAGAATTTGCCGAAAGAAAAGCCAAATGGGTTCAACCCACCTTGAAAGCGACAAAAGGAGTTTTACTTAAATATGCCCGATCGGTTTCGAGTGCCTCAACAGGATGTGTAACCGATAAATAGTGTTCAGTTGGCAGTTTTAGTTTAGCAGATTACAGTTTTAAAATAATATAATAAAATCCCTTTGCCAATATCGGCTCCATGCCAAGACGTGGTTGGGGAGAGGAAAAAAAATAATAATGGAAAATAATAAAATATCAGGCGCAGAAGCCGTTATTAGATGCTTGTTAGCTGAAGGAGTTGACTTGGTTTATGGATATCCAGGTGGAGCCATAATGCCGGTTTATGACGAATTATATAAATTTCAAGATCAATTGCACCACGTATTGGTGCGCCACGAACAAGGAGCGGCCCATGCTGCCCAAGGTTATGCCAGAGCCACCGGAAAAGTGGGTGTTGCCATTGCCACTTCTGGACCGGGAGCCACCAATTTAGTTACAGGAATAGCCGATGCCCAAATCGATTCCACTCCCTTGGTTTGCATTACGGGTCAGGTTGGAAAACATTTATTGGGTTCGGATGCTTTTCAAGAAACGGACATCATCGGAATTTCGACTCCGGTAACCAAATGGAATTACCAGGTTACCGAAGCCCACGAAATACCTGAAATCATCGCCAAAGCTTTTTTTATCGCCAGATCAGGCCGTCCAGGTCCCGTTTTGATCGATATTACCAAAAATGCCCAATTCGATAAATTTGATTTCAGTTATGAAAAATGCACCGGAATTAGAAGTTACTTTCCTAAACCGGCGTTGAATCTTCAAAAAGTACAAGAAGCAGCAGATATAATCAACAATGCCAAAAAGCCATTCATTGTTTTTGGTCAAGGCATCATATTAAGTGAAGCAGAAGCACAACTAAAACGATTTGTTGAAAAATCAGGAATTCCTGCTGCTTGGACTATTTTAGGACTTTCGGCTTTGCCAACAGAGCATCCGTTGAATGTTGGAATGGTGGGAATGCACGGTAATTACGGTCCTAATTTATTGACCAACGAATGCGATGTCTTGATTGCGCTCGGAATGCGTTTTGACGACCGTGTTACCGGAAATTTGGCCACTTACGCCAAACAAGCCAAGGTAATCCATTTCGAAATTGATCCATCGGAAGTGGATAAAAACGTAAAAACATCGGTTGCCGTTTTGGCTGATGTCAAAGAAGCCTTGACTGCCTTGATTCCGTTAATCGACAAAAAATCACATGATTCTTGGCACAATGAGTTCAAGGAAAAATACAAAATAGAACTGGATGCTGTCATCAATGAAGAGCTGAAACCAACGAATGGCAAAGGAATTTCGATGGGAGAAACCATAGAAATGATCAACAAACACTCGAAAGGGGATGCGATAATTGTTTCTGATGTTGGACAACACCAAATGTTTGCCTGCCGTTATGCCAAATTCAATTCATCCAAAAGTAACGTTACTTCGGGTGGATTGGGAACAATGGGATTTGCCTTGCCTGCGGCCATTGGTGCCAAAATGGGAATGCCGGAACGCGAAGTGGTAGCCATCATTGGAGACGGAGGTTTTCAAATGAACATTCAAGAATTGGGAACTATTTTTCAAACCAAAGTTCCCGTGAAAATCGTGGTTTTGAACAACGAATTTTTGGGTATGGTTCGCCAATGGCAAGAATTATTTTTCGACAATCGTTATGCATCCACCAAAATGACAAATCCCAATTTTATTGCCATTGCCGAAGGATACCACATCAAATCCAGAAAAGTGACCCAAAGAGAAGATTTGGATGCTGCCGTTGCCGAAATGTTGGCTTCGAAAGATTCTTACTTCCTGGAAGTTATGGTAGAAAAAGAAAACAATGTATTCCCAATGATTCCTACAGGAGCTTCGGTTTCTGATATGCGATTAAGTTAAAAATTATGGAAAATAAAACATTCACTATTTCTGTTTATTCAGAAAACAACGTTGGCCTACTCAATAGAATATCCGGTATATTCTTGAAACGCCATATTAATATATTGAGCCTAAATGTATCCGAATCAGAAATTGAAAACGTTTCTCGTTTCGTAATCGTGGTCAACACCACCGAAAAATGGGTACAAAACATTGTAGGCCAGATCGAAAAACAAATCGAAGTCATCAAGGCTTTTTATCATATCGATGAAGAAACCATTTTCCTTGAAAGTGCGATTTTCAAAATAGAATCCAGCTTATTGTTTGACGAAAGACAAATCCAGAACATTATCAAAGAAAGTCATTCGGAAATCGTGACCGTGTCCAGGGACTTTTTCGTGATATCAAAATCGGGAAAACGTTCTGAAATCAACGACTTGTACAATAAACTAAAACCTTTCGGCATCATGCAGTTTGTACGCTCCGGAAGAATATCGGTTTCCAAGCAAAAAATGGAAATCTCGACCTTATTAGAAGAACTAAAACAATAAATAAATACTTAAAAAATGGCAAATTATTTCAATTCATTACCACTTAGATTACAATTAGAACAATTAGGCGTTTGCGAATTTATGGATCAGTCCGAATTTGCAGATGGAATAGAAGCACTTAAAGGAAAAAAAGTAGTTATCGTAGGTTGCGGAGCTCAAGGTTTGAACCAAGGTTTGAACATGAGAGATTCAGGTCTAGATATTTCTTATGCTTTGCGTGCTGAAGCGATTGCCCAAAAAAGAGCTTCTTTCATGAATGCTGCCGACAATGGTTTCAAAGTGGGTACTTATGAAGAATTAATCCCAACTGCTGATTTGGTTTGCAACCTTACACCAGACAAACAACACACAGCGGTAGTAACTGCCATCATGCCTTTGATGAAACAAGGTTCCACTTTGGCTTACTCACACGGTTTCAACATCGTGGAAGAAGGAATGCAAATTCGTAAAGACATCACGGTTATCATGTGTGCTCCTAAATGTCCAGGATCTGAAGTTCGTGAAGAATACAAAAGAGGTTTTGGTGTACCAACCTTGATTGCGGTTCACCCTGAAAATGATCCAAATGGTTTTGGTTTGGCTCAAGCCAAAGCGTATGCAGTTGCAACAGGAGGAAATAGAGCAGGAGTATTGCGTTCTTCTTTCGTGGCTGAAGTAAAATCAGACTTAATGGGAGAGCAAACCATTCTTTGCGGATTGTTGCAAACAGGTTCTATCTTGTGTTTCGACAAAATGGTTGCCGAAGGTGTAGATGCTGGATATGCTTCAAAATTAATCCAATACGGATGGGAAACTATCACTGAAGGATTGAAATATGGTGGCATCACCAACATGATGGACAGATTGTCCAATCCTGCCAAAATTGCAGCATTTAAAGTTGCCGATGAATTGAAAGACATCATGCGTCCGTTGTTTCAAAAGCACATGGATGACATCATCTCTGGACACTTCTCCAAAACAATGATGGAAGACTGGGCTAACGACGACAAAAACTTGTTGGCTTGGAGAGCAGCTACAGGAGATACTAATTTCGAAAAAACTCCAGCCGGTGATTTTGAAATTTCAGAACAAGAATACTACGATAATGGAGTATTGATGGTAGCCATGGTAAAAGCGGGTGTTGAATTGGCTTTCGAAGCAATGACTGATTCAGGAATTATCGAAGAGTCTGCTTACTATGAGTCATTACACGAAACTCCGTTAATTGCCAACACTATCGCAAGAAAAAAATTATTCGAAATGAACCGTGTAATTTCTGACACTGCCGAGTACGGATGTTATTTGTTCGATCACGCTTGTAAACCATTAATCGCCGATTACGTGAAAAACGCACCTAGCAACTTGGTAGGTCGTCCATTCAATGACGGAAGCAACGGAGTTGACAACAAAGAATTGATTGAAGTGAATTCCATCATCAGAAATCACCCAGTTGAAGAAGTTGGAGCTTGGTTGAGAGAATCAATGACGGCAATGAAAAAAATTGTTGGATAATAATAAAATCATCGCAAGATGCGCAGGGATTTGGCAAGCCTCTTTAGTTTCATAATATTTTGAATTAGTTAAAACTTATTAAAGAAATCAGAAATAGTCAATACATCACTTAACTCGAAAACGGAGTTGAGGGTTAAGTGAGGTAATCCCGAGAAATAATTTTGAAAAGCGAGGTAGAGCAATTCTACCTCGCTTTTTTTATGAAATAAATGGAACAATTTTTATTTAATTCAATCCCAATCTGGATTTTAGTTTCAGGAAAAGCAGGGCGATTTTATAAGCATCATCGGAAGAAGAATTCCGGTCGCTTTTAGGGATTTTGTAGATGTCGCACAATTCTTCAAGCGAAAATTGTTTGTTGTTGATGTCTGTCAATTTTCGATACATCACGTCAATATCCAAAGCTTCGTTTCTCAGTCTTCCACAACCCAATCTTTCCAAAGCGGCATTAATCATTTCCACGTCAAAATCAATGTGGTGTCCAACCAAAACGGCATTGCCGATAAACTCCACAAAAGCCTGAATGGCCTCGGCTTCTCCCATTTTTTTCATTTTGGTTTCAACCGTAAATTCATTGGAAATCCCGTTATCGTGAAAAAATTTATATTGGGCCAAAATGGTTTCAAAACTATCTGCAATATGGATGCTGTTGTTGATTACGCCAAAAGAACCAATAGACAAAATAACATCCTTGTGAAGACTCAAGCCGGTAGTTTCGGTAGATAAAATAACAAAGCGTTTTGATTTTGTATCAAATTTAGAAAGATAATCTTTCCAAAATTCAGGATATTCCTTATTGATATTTTTGAGCCAGTCTATCATATTTTATGAAAATTGGGTAAGTTTAAATTTTGTTTTTATCAATTCTTCCAATTCCCTCATTGGAGCCAACGCATTTTTTAAATTTTCCTTGTCCACTTTTGACAGTTCCTGCAAGTTGATGTATTGTCCTGAACTATCATTTTTTAAACCTTCCAAGGTTCTGAATTTTGACAACGTCAAGAAAGCTTCGGCACAATTTAGATAAATTTCTGCATTTTTAGGATCTATGATGGCCAATTGCTTGAATCGGAGATAGGTATTGTTTACACCCCGAATATTGTGGCTCAAAGCAAAAAGGCGAGCACCATCAACAAGCGGCATCAAAGCTAGTGTTTTAATATCGAACTTGTTTTTATATTCACCTTCCTCTTCCACGTTAAATTTCTTGAAAAAAGTTAAAGGCGAATTTTTTCTCAAGGCATCATTTCCCAGAAAATCAAAGAATAAAGCATTGTTTTTTACATTGTTAAAAATAACGTTTTCGATGGCTTCTTCAATCTTTGGTTCTCCAAAGGCGATTTCGAAATCAAAGAAAATACTGCTAATTTCGTTGCTGTTTTCTCCTGGAGTATTCATCCAGTTATTGTATTGTTTAGTCCAGTCAGTCAATGATTTACACCAAAGCATATTACTTCCCATGTGCCCATTTGGACAAAATTCATAACCTACTTTTTCCAGATTGGAAGTTGTTCTTTTTCCCAATTTCAAGAAATAATCTTTCACATCCCTATATTTATCGGCAGTAACATCTTCGAAAATCAAGATACTGTCTTGATCTGTCGGCAACAATTGTTCTTTACGTCCTTGGCTACCAATGCTTAACCAGGCAAAACGAACAGGAGGGGAGCCTAAATCCAGTATGGACAATTCAACCGAACGCTTAATGATGGCCAAGTTAATTTCACTCGCAATATTGTTGATATTGGAAAGCGAAACATTTTTTTGAATTGATTTTTGAATAAGAGCTGTCAATCTATCTCGAATCAGTTTTAAATCCTTTGCAGATTGGGAACGTTTAATTTCTTTTATCAAAACTCCGGGATTATTGGCTTGGGCCACAATCAAATCGTGTTCGGAAATAATTCCTTTGATGTCTGATTTATCCGAACCATCCTTGGTCACGCACAAATGAGTCACATTGTTCCGCAACATTATCAATTGGGCTTCGGCCAAAGAAATGTTCTCGACAACGGTAACCACTGGTGACGACATAATTTTATCGATAGTGCTGGTGATAGCGAATCTTCCCGTGGCAATTTTGGAACACATATCGGTATTTGTCACTATTCCAATGGGCATATTGTTGTCGGCAATGATGGCTCCGGTGGTCAATGCGTCTGTCATTTGCTTGGCAACGTCTTGAATAAGGGTTGTCGTTGTAACTTTTAGAGGCGTATTGTTGTAGTTCAGCAACTGAAAATATTGCATTTCAGATTGCTGGTTCGAAAAGTAAACATTGTCAGAAATTAGTTTGCCGCTTAAATTTTCCTTGTCGGTTGGATTGCTGGTATTAGTGGCAAAACTTTGCAAAAGAAAGTCCAAAACCTCTGAATTATTGGCCACAAAAGGACGAAAAACAGCAATAGGTATGGCATAAATAATGCTTTCTTCACGAGCTTTGGCCGTCATCATGTAATTATTTTTGGCGAAAAACGGACGCAAGCCAAAAATATCTCCTTCAACACATTTATTCAATAATGTTTCCTCTGCATCAGCAATTACCGACAAATTGACAACTCCTGAAGCCACAACGTAAAAAGAATCGTGTAGAACATCGTTTATTTGGAACAATGTTTTATGTTTTTCCAAATTAATCACTCGAATATTGCTAGCAATTTCGGATAATTCTTCGAAATTCAAATTATCAAATGGCGGATATTGTTTTAAGAAATCTGCGATGTGCTCTGCAATTGTGTTCATAGTAGGTTTTATATTGTCGAATGTAAAAATAATAAATTAATAAATCATAATACCGCCATTGACAGCCTAAAACGATTAATTTATAAATTTCTTAATTTTTTCTTAAAAGAACCAAGAATTACAACAAAATTAATGTAGTTATTTTAAATTCACGACTTAATCTAAAATATTTCAAATCATGGGATTACAAAAGAAAATTCATTTGTTATTTATGGCCTTTTTGACCATAACTTTAGTTGATGCACAAGAAAAACCTGCAAGTCCTCCAGCAGTTGCAACAGGCAAAATTAATGGTGCCAACATCAGCATCAATTACAGCAGCCCGTCCGTAAAAGGGAGAGTGATTTGGGGAGAATTAGTTCCATTCAACAAGGTTTGGCGCGCCGGTGCCAATGAAGCGACGACTATCGAAACAGACAAAGAGCTTAGCATTGAAGGCCAAAAATTGCCTGCGGGAAAATATTCTTTTTTTGTGATACCAAATGAAAAAGAATGCGTGATCATTTTTAACAAAGAAGCCAAACAATGGGGTGCTTATAAATATAATGAAAGCCAAGACCAATTGCGGGTAACCGTAAAACAAAAAATGGCTGACACAAGTACCGAAAGATTGGTTTATACCATCAACAAGAATTCAATAGTATTGACTTGGGAAAAATGGAATATTCCAATTTCAGTTAAATAATATAAAAAATATTTATTTCTTGTAAAGCATTGTCAAGAATATTGATAATGCTTTTTTTATTATGTAAACACTGGATTTATATAGAAAAAGTATCAAATCAGCTCGTTTTTATGTCCATTGCCAGTATTATAATATGCACTATAATTTATATTATGTAAAATAGAATTTTGTAAATCATTATTACCAGTTTATTAGATATACCTTTTATAAAAAAAGAAACGGACAATAAACCTATTGCCCGTTTCTTTATAGAAGTAAATTATTAAAAATGAAATGCAAAATTATTGTTTTTGCAATATCCATTATCCATATTTTCCAAATCTTTGGGTTTAATATTTTTTTGAAACTTTATAAGTGCTATAGCCATATAAAGTTACAACGCCCAAACATAGCAACGGCAAAATAAACGAAAAATTCACTTCAGGAATAAATCCCAAAATCTTCATATCCGAAAATCCTGGACCGCCCCAATCTAATACACTGGCTTGCAACAATGGCATTAATGCGCCACCCACAATAGCCATAACCAAACCAGAAGAACCAATTTTAGCTTCATCGCCCATGTCTTTTAAGGCAATCCCGTAAATGGTTGGAAACATGATGGACATGAAAATTGAAATTGAAATCAAGGAAATCAAGCCCGGCATTCCTTGCAATAGAATTGCTCCTGCAGCACAAATCATTCCACCAATACCAAAATAGATCAGCATTCTGGAAGGATTTATGGTTTTCATCATGGCCGTACCTATCCATCTTCCTGTCAAAAACAACAGCATGGCTCCAATATTGTAATTTGTTGCAGTAATATTTAACCCATAAGTAGCATTAATATTATCAACATATTGATACATAAAAGTCCAACACAAAATTTGGGCACCCACGTAAAATGCCTGTGCAACAACCCCGTTTTTGTAATTTTTATTGGCCCATAATTTTTTGAAGGATTCGGAGATGGACATTTTTTCTTCATGAACCGTTTTAGGCATTTTGGTAAAAAGAATAATAATCAAAATGGCCAATACAAAAATCCCCAATCCGATATAAGGAATGCTTATGATGTCCAAATCGTGTTCCCTAATGGATGCCAATTCGCCAGCAGACAGGGCTTTGAATGTTTCAGGAGTGTAATTGTTGGATTTTATGCTTCCAATAACCAATTCCTGTGCCAAAACTAATCCGGTTATCGCTCCAATTGGGTTGAATGCCTGGGCAAAATTCAAACGTTGCGTAGCCGTGTCTTTATGACCCAGGAACAAAATCAAGGGGTTCGAAGTGGTTTCCAGGAAAGCCAAACCACAGGTAATGACCCATAGCGAGATAAGGAAAAAGGTATAACTCTGGTAATGCGCTGCCGGATAGAACAAGAAAGCTCCGGTCGCATACAACACGAGTCCCAAGACTATTCCGGACTTGTAACTGTATTTCCTGATGAAAAGTGCCGCCGGGAAAGCCATAAAAAAGTAGCCAAAATAGAACGCCATTTGAACAAAGGATGCCTGCAAATTCGAAAGTTCCGGCATTACCTTTTTGAAGGTCGACACCATCGGTGCGGTTAATTCATTTGCAATTCCCCAAAGGGCGAACAATATGGTAATTATGATAAATTGAAAGGCTAATTCTTTACTGACTACGGGAATTTTTTTGGTTAGATTCATTGTTAGATTTATTAATTATTTGAAAATGTGTTTGTTTTTTTGGAATTAGTGTGTTCAAAACCACACAAAAATTCGTCAATTTCTGATTGTGGAATTACTGGATTTGCTCCTTCGCTTTGGGCTACAATGGCACCAATGGCACAAGCGTGATTCAGCGCATATTGGGGATTTTCTCCATTGAGCAATTTTATGATTAGTGCTGCCAAAAAAGAATCTCCGGAACCCACCGTGTCTACTACATTTACCTTGAATCCGCAATTGTAATAAAAAGTTTCGTTAGTATATAAAACCGCACCGTGTGAACCCAAAGTCACACAAACAGTTGGCGTATTGGTTTCCTTTGAAACGAATTTAATGTTTTGTTCCAACGACTTTTTATTGGAATGCATGTCTTCGCAAATTTCATTTAACTCGTCGTCGTTAAACTTAATAAAATCAGCAGTTTCCATTAAATCTACAATAGTTTTTTTGGCATAATGCGGACTTCTCAAGTTCACGTCAAATATTTTATATTTGGCAACCTTCAAAAGTTCTTTTAGGGTATTTTTAGAAACCAAATCCCTGGAAGACAAACTTCCGTAAACCAAAAAATCAGCGTTTTTTACTAGTTCAATATTCTCGTTTGTTGTTTCAATTTTATCCCAAGCCGAAGGATAATTGATATCGTAAGACGCATTTCCTTTTTCGTTCAAAATTACGTTCACGATTCCCGTTGCATAAGTTTCATTGACTTGAATAGCCTTGGTATCAATGCCTTGATTATTCAAATAATCGACCAATATTTTGCCATTGGCATCGTTTCCAACACTGCTAATCATGGCAACCTCCCCTCCTAGCGAATTTAGTCTTGAGGCCACATTCAGCGGTGCTCCTCCAATTTTTTTGTGTTCGAGGAAAACATCGAAAAGGATTTCTCCAAAACAAACACCTTTTAATTTATTTTTCATTTTTATCTTTTTTTGCGTAAAACAATATTTTTTGTAATTCTTTTATACTCGTTTAATAATTATTTATACCATTTATCAACCATATTTCTCATAAACAACAAACTTCCTTTGGCCAAATCTTCCGAATTGTACTTGGAAGGTCTCCACAAAGAGGTTGACCCAACCAATTCTTTTATTTCCGAAGAAAAATTCTCGAGAACCAATGGCCCTTGGTAATCAATTTCGCCCAAAGCCTTGAAAAAATCACCCCAATGCACGTTGCCTTCTCCCGTCATTCCCCGATCGCTTTCGGTAATGTGGACGTGTTTCAAATTATTTCCTGCCTGAATAATTGGCTCGTAGAAATTTTTTTCTTCAATATTCATGTGAAAAGTATCCAAATGCAAACCAATATTCGGTTTACCAATACTTTCAATCATCTCCAAAACTTCCTCGGCAGCAGTAAACACATAGCTTTCGTAACGGTTAATCGGCTCGGGAGCAATCGTGATGTCATGCTTTTGAGCATAATCGGCCACTTCCGAAAACACTTGCTTGATAATTGCTTTTTCATTCAATGTGCAAGAATTTCCCGTGAATGTCCCGATGGCGGAATGCAAAACGCCTCCCAAAAAATCGCCCTCCATTTCGGCCACTTTATCAACCGCCGATTTCATAATGGCCGTTGCTTGTTCCGGATAAAAAGGAATATGGCAATTCGCTGGTAAATTTAAGGTACAACGACCCAAAATACCGTATTTGTCCAGCAGTTTTTTTGTTTTTTTTGCATCGAAATCCAAAGAAGCCGGCAAAATAATTTCGAGCATGTCAAAACCGTATTCGGCTGTTTTTTCTATGGCAAAACGTCCGCTGTCGGCACTCCAACCAGGGATAAATGATAAAATTGTGGTTCCAAAAAGTGGCATATTTATTTAATTTTAAATTAGTTGTATTTTTTATTCTAAAAGATGGATTTATTAAAACAACCACCATTCTGTTTTTACTCCAACATAAGAACCCCAGCTTTTTTGGTTCACTTGCAAATATGGCGAGTAATTATGGTCACGGGCGTAATCGTTGTAGTGTGCCAACGTATAAACCAATCGAATGTGCGGACGACTCCAAGGATCTTTTTTCCCCAACGGAACAATGGTTGGTGCAAAAGAAAATTTCCACATATTGGCATCCGGATTGTCACCGTCTTTTCGACTGGCGTAATGCACCTCTTCAATTAAATGCAACCATTTGGTAACATAATAGAAGCTTCTAAAACCTACCACAAAATCTGTTTTCTCGTTGAAAATTTGATTTCCGTTGAAATATTCGTCCGTGTTGGTGCTGGCAGAACCGCCTTTGCTTTTGGTAAAAACACCATAACCATTGAGACTAAATTTATCCGAAAGATTCAATAAAAAATGTTCCACCATCGTAAAGGAATAGGCATTTTTGTATTTTCCTTCATCATCCGGAGCACCGTAAGTTGCCCAAGTAAACGTGTTACCGTTATCGCCACCATTGGCAATTCCCACTCCATAACGAGCAGACAACTGATTGAAAGAACCCGGTAATTTGGTTTTAAAAGGATTGTTGTACTTCGCTCCCATAACCCAACCTTTGTCGGCAGCATATACTTTAGAAGCCTCTTTGGAGTTGGCCGAAACATAATGAAATTCCCCCAAAAGTTTCAGAATTCCCTCGTTTTTAAAAGGAATGCTGTGCTCCCCTATCCAAACCATGCGCTGGCGAATGGCTGGATTAGTGGCGCCGGCAACGCTAATTTCGTAATTATAAGGATAGACATTGGTCGAATCGGCAGAAGCGGGCATCAACATCGTCAATTCGGTATTTTTATGGCTTACGCCAAATCCTTGCGCGGAATGATCGTCAAAATAAAAATAATCACTGATGTGAATGTCATCGTAGCGACGAAAACGCGATCCAGCCCAAGCCGACCATTTGCTGCCCATAATATTTCGGGCTTCGACGAAAGCTTCGGGTAGAATAAAAGTCAATCCACCATTGGAACGGGAACTCACGTTTCCCACAAATTGTCCGTTGGCTGAATACATTCCCAACCGTATTTGAAAAGTGACATTGGTACTGTCTTTGTCGATAATTTTTGGCGTGAAATGTATCGCAGGCAGAATATCGATATAGTCTGTTTGTTCCATTCTTCCTCCCAAGGAACCTTGGCCGGAAAGGTTTAATGGTTTCCACATGTTTCCTTCCCCATTTGGCGAAAGCCCGACACCTATTCGCCCGGTTGTACCCAAGGAAAAATTGGGATTGGTAATCACCACTTGCGAATATCCGGCCATGGAAGTTATTGAAATCAGTAATAAAAAAAGCTTGGTTTTCATCGGTTTGTTGTTAAGCGTTAATTTTCATTTTTTGAATAATCTTCGAATTGTTTTAATAAACGTCATTTTGACTATTGTTTTTCAAATGTAAAAATAATTATTATACAACAACAAAAAAATAATCAATATTTTTAAAATAAACATAATTTTAAACCTTTTATAATGGTAATGTAATAAAATTACAGCTTATTTTGCCAATAATTAAATATTGTTCTATTGACGTTTAATAAACAAAATACAATAAAAATGTCGTATATTCGAAATCCCGAATAAATCATTACTTTTGTAAACGGGAGTGATTTTCAACAAACTGTCTGGTCGTTCCACAAAATGAAATTAATTATATCCTGAATCCAATATGGCTCCCAAAATAATTCCCAATATATCCGTTGACTGTGTCGTTTTTGGTTATGACGGCACCACAAAATCTTTGAATGTATTGTTGATTAAACGGTATTTGGAATCCAAAGAAACCCACGAAATCCTAGTCAATGATTATGTATTGACAGGCTATCATGCCTTGGAAAATGAAAATATGGACGATACTGCTGCCCGAGTTTTGAGGGAATTAACGGGACTCGAGAATCTGTATAAAAAACAATTTAGAGTCTTTGGAGACCCCAATCGTTTGATGAACGAAAAAGACATTGTTTGGGTGGAAAGCGAAAATTTCAATCCACGAACGATAACAATTGCTTACTATTTTTTGGTAAAAACCCACGAGGTCGACATAGAAAACAACAGCCATTATCCGCAATGGTTTCCGGTAAACGACTTGCCGGAATTGGGATTTGACCACAAAAAAATCATCACGGAAGCTTACGCCGATTTAAAAGCTAAATCCTTGACAGAGCCCATTATTTTTGAGTTGTTACCCAATAAATTCACCGTCAAGGAATTGCAGGACGTGTACGAATCCATATTGGGCGTGGAAATTGACAATCGCAATTTTAGAAGAAAATTGTTGATCAAGAAATACCTGATCGAACTGGACGAAAAACAAGTGGGCGTTTCCAAAAAACCTTCACAACTTTTTATGTTCAGCAAAGATATTTACCAGAAAATCTACAAGGAAAGTTATTTGATAAGTATTTAGTTTTGATTTCTCCGCAAACTAAGCATCCCCTTTCGTCCTCTTTTCCGGCCTGATAATCATTCGCAAAGATTGGTCTTTCGAGAAATAAGCAATCATCCAATGGTAAAAAGTGTTGATTCGGTTGCGATAGGTTATCAAGGACATCAGGTGGACAAACAGCCAAATCATCCAGGCAAAAAAGCCTTTGAAGTGCATTTTGGGTTTGGGTAAATCCACGACAGCCTTGTTTTTTCCGATAATCGCCATAGAACCTTTATCGTTGTATTTAAAGGGGTTCAACGGTTTATTTTGTATCATCAACTTGAAGTTTTCGGCCAGATTCTCTCCTTGCTGAATAGCGACCTGAGCAACTTGCGGATGACCTTCCGGAAAAGCTGCATCAGTCAATTGAATACAAGTGTCGCCAATGGCATAGATATTTTCAGTAGCGTTTACTTTGTTGAAGGCATCGGTGGCCATTCGTTTGCCGCGACCGTAACTTTCTGCTGGAATTCCTTCAAATTCCCTGGCTGAAACGCCTGCCGCCCAAATCAAGTTTTTGGTTTGGATGGTTTTTCCGTCGGCAAAGAAAACGGTATCGTCTTTATAATCAATTACTCGGGTGTTGAGTTTTACGATAACTCCCAATTTGGTTACGGCTTCGAGAGTGTCTTCTTGCGATTGTTTACTCATTGGCGACAGTAAAGCATCACCACCGTCAACCAAATAAATATTACTGGCAGAAGTTTCTAGCTCAGGATATTCTTTGAGTAAAATATTTTTTCGCATTTCGGCAAACATCCCGGAGACTTCCACTCCTGTTGGTCCACCACCGGCAACCACAATGGTTAGCAGTGCTCTTCTTTTGCGAATATCTTTGGTTATGGCGGCTTTTTCCAGATTTTTCAACAAAGTGTTGCGCATCTCGATGGCATCGTTGAGGGTTTTCATCGGAATTGCATTTTTCTTGACATTTTCCATTCCAAAATAACTCGTTTCGGCTCCCGTTGCAAAAACCAAGTGGTCGTAATGCAATTCGCCGTTATTGAGAATGATTTTGTTTTCGGCAGGAATTACCTTTTGCAATTCGCCTAGACGAAACTGCAGGTTCTTTTTGCCCGCAAAAAATTTTCGAAAAGGATAACTGATACTGGAAGGTTCCAAAAATGCCGTGGCCACCTGATAAATAAGCGGCGGAAAGAAATTATAGTTGTTTTTGTCGACAAGGATTACTTCAATCCCTTTGTAGTTTGCCAATTCTTTGGCCAAATTAATGCCAGCAAAACCGCCTCCAATGATTACTATTTGCATATCGAAACTTTTATAAAATGATTACTTTATAAAAGTACAATATAAATTCAGGTACAAATATTAGTTTTTGAATTTTTTAACAGGCTTTTCTTTATTCGAATCCGCTTTGGTTTGAAGCAATTGATTGGCCAATAATTTTTCAATCAATTCATCTTTGGTCAAATGGTGGAAAATGGTTTTGACCTTGTTTTTGAAATCGGCTGAAACTTCGTGATTGGGTTTGGTCTTGAAAATTTGTTTTGCCCATAAAAGCGTGTTGTTTTCTTCGATATTCTCGGCAGTTGGTTTTTGGAATTTGGTGAATTTAATTCCCAATTCTCTTTCGAAATCGGCAATTTCAGCGACTTCTTCTGGTTGCAAAACCGTTAACGAAAGTCCCTTTGCTCCTGCCCTTGCGGTTCTTCCGCTACGGTGGACATAGTTTTCATAAGTGTCCGGCAAATGGTAATTGACCACATAAGCCATTTCTTTTACGTCAATGCCTCGGGCAGCCAAATCGGTTGCCACCAAAATATTGATGTGTCCTTCACGAAATTGTTCCATAATTCGATCCCGGATTCCTTGCGACAAACTCCCGTGCAAAGCTCCTGACGAAAACCGGTTGATGGCCAAGTTCTTGGCTAATTTATTGACGGCGGCTTTGGTTTTGCAAAAAATAATCCCGCGTTCACCTTCTTTGGAAGTCAAGAAATGCATCAAAATATCCAGTTTTTCTATTGGATCAACCACGATATATTGGTGGTCTATTCCTTGATTCCCTACCGTTTCCATATCAGCACTAACCTGAACCACGTTTTTGTTCAAGTAGTTCTGAATCAATTGTTTTATGGTTCCGGGCATCGTAGCCGAAAAAAGAAAAGTTCTGCGATTCTTGGGCAATTCGGCAATGATTTCGTCCAAGCCTTCTTTCAGGATTGTAACCATTTCGTCCGCTTCATCCAATACCAAAAATTGGGTTTCTTTCAAACTGATGGCTTTGCGCTGAATCAAATCAATCAATCTTCCCGGCGTAGCCACCACAATATGTGTTGGCGAAGTCAATCGTTCGATTTGTGGTTTTATTGGAATTCCCCCACAAGTTTCAGCGATGGAAACTTCTGGAAGATATTTGGCGAATGCTTCCAAATTACTAAAAATCTGGTGTCCCAATTCGCGAGTTGGAGCCAATATAACTGCTTGAACAGAAGAGATATTGGTGTCAATCAATTGAAGTAATGGTAATCCAAAGGCTGCAGTTTTTCCAGTTCCCGTTTTTGCCAACCCAACAACATCAGTATTGGACAAAAGCAATGGAATTGTTTTTTGCTGGATTTCTGTAGGCACAACAATTTTTAAATCATCAAGTGCTTTTATAATGGATTCCTGGATTCCTAAATCAGAGAATTGTTTTGACATTTTTTAGATTTTATAATTTATAAAATTGTTGCTTTGAAAACAGATTCCATAGCCCCGATAGCAGTGGAAATCCTTTTCTTTTTTTTCTTTAAAAAAAGAAAAGATTGTAACGGATAGCGGGAATAGCTCCTGAAAATTAATCCGCTTCGTTCATTATTTTTTCGCGATACTTTTTACCAATTAACAACAGTAATTTCTGTTTATAATCATCAACCAACCATTCGCGGTAGTTTTTACTGCATTGGCTCAAGCATTTGGCGTAGCGTTTCAAGCGGCATTCGATATCTGGATCCAATTCTTTGAACAATTCTTTGGCATCCCGCAATTCTTCGGTATTATCGACACACATGGCGGCGTGTTGCTCCAGTGATTTGTCCAAAACTATTTTGGAACGCAAGTTTTGGGCAATGGCCAGTTTGTGTTCTTCGTCCACATCAAAAGTCACGACTTCTGTTTTGGCGAATTTCGCTCGCAATTCCGGCGGCATGGTGTATTTGAAATACAATTCGATTTCGGTATCGTCCCGCAAGTTTTCTAAATAAAATTCCGGTGATTTGAAGATGTGTTGCCAGTTTACAGGCTCATTCCACAATCCGAAACGGGCGGCATTATTTCCTAAATCAATCACGTTAAATTCGTCTTTACCGGGCAATTTTCGAGAACCACGACCAATCATTTGAAAGTACAAAGTCAATGATTTCGTGGCTCGGTTCAAAATAATGGTTTCCACGGTAGGTTCGTCAAAACCGGTGGTCAAGATCCCCACCGAGGTCAAAATAGCGTCTGGAGTATGTTTGAACCAATGCAAAATATCTTTACGTTCCTCGTTACTGCTGGTGTTGTCCAAATGTCGGATTCCATATCCAGCTTCCCTAAACGTTTCATAAACGTACAAAGAAGTGTTGATTCCATTATTGAAAATCAGGGTTTTTTTGCCCAATGATTTTTCGGTATAAGCGTGCAATAATTTTTCTTGCATCGCCATATTCGTGTATAAATCGTCAGATGATTTTACGGTATAATCTCCGTTGATTCCGACTTTCAAGGAAGTCAAGCCTACATCGTAACTATATGTAACCGCTTTGGCCAAAAATCCTTTGTCGATCAAGGAACCAATGGTGTCGCCCACAATCAATTCGTTGTAGCTTTCGTGCATCGGCAACTTGATATTCGAACTTAAAGGCGTTGCGGTAACCCCCAAGATAAAGGCGTTTTTGAACGAACTCAATAATTTTCGAAAGGAATTATAATGCGCCTCATCGATAATGACCAAACCAATGTTGTCGAGATGCAATTTCTCGTCATTGATACGGTTTTTCAAGGTTTCGACCATTGCCACAAAACAGAAATAATCGTTTTGATCCGGTAATTCTTTTACTTTACTGTTGATGATTTTGTTTTTTACACCAAAACCTTTCAACATTTTTGAAGTTTGCTTGCAAAGCTCGATTCTATGGGTCAAAACCACCACTTTCTTGTCGTGTTTGGACAAATATTGACGTACAATTTCAGAAAAAACCACTGTTTTTCCTCCGCCAGTTGGCAATTGGTACAACAAATGATAATTATTTGATGCATTGTCCAGTCGTTCAAAGATGGTTTCTATATCTCCTTTTTGATAGGAATAAAGTTGTTTTCTATCTTCTATTTCTGTTTCTAAAGTATTTTGAGACATTGTTTTTTATTGGATTTTTGCAAAAATACGCCTAAAAAACAGTTATTCCACTAAATTATACCATAAATAAAGTAGAAGGATTAAATAAAATCGTTTATGGGAGCTTTCAATTAATAATCGAAACGTTCCAAAATGGCATTAAATTCCTCTTTGTTGAACCAGTTTTGTTGCCTTGTTTCATCACTTATCGAAATGATTCTGGCCTTGAATTCTTCCAATATTCCGTTGGCAATCATAAATTTAATAGCTTGCTCAAAGGAGCTGAGCATACTTTTGAAGAAAGCTTCCGGTTTAACGAGTCGTTCTGCCGAGAAAGTTTGGGCAATTTCGATGGAATACAGCATCACGTCGGCAATTACAAAAGGATCGACACCCAAAAGAATGAAATGTTTGATGTATTTTTGGGCAACGGAACGCCGCATCTTCGGTCTTCGTGGTTTTCCAGAAGTTTTTTGAGGGTAATATTCATTCGAAATTTTGATTTTGCATTCCTTCAGCAACGTGTCTTCTTTTGGATTAAAAACAAAATCATAATAAGTTTTGACCACGGTAAATTTCTCATACAATTCGAGAATTTGCTCTTCGAGTTGTTGTTTGTTCAATTCCCCCAGGTATTTTTTTAAATCGCGCTTGCTCATTATGATATTTTATAAGTACAAAAGTAAATTAGTTTTAAGAATGTATTAGGAAATAAAATCAATGTTAATCCTTAGTTTTGCCTTTTTATAAACCAAAACAATACTATTAATGGTCAAAATTTTTAAAAACATCGCCATCCTGGAAGGAATCTCTTATTTGGCTTTATTTGCCAACATGCTTTTAGTCAAGCCAACAAATCTGGAACTATACAAAACTTTCTTGTATCCTATAGGAATGACGCACGGAGTATTATTTATTGGATATGTTGCCTCGGCATTTTTAATCACAAAATCCCAAAAATGGAGTTTCGGAACGCTTTCGATTGTATTGATTGCTTCACTCCTGCCGCTTGCGACTTTTTTTGTGGAAAGAAAATATGTGCAAGTTCCCGTAAGCAAATAACATAGCTTTTTTCACCGCAGATTACTTCGTCAATTCGCTATCGCTCGGGTCGCAATTTTATTTCAAATAATTGGAATAAAATTTGCTAATCTGCGGTTGTTTTTATTCCTGCAAGCGGTCTTTCACAAACTCTATTTCTGTTTTTCCGTGGGCTTTTGGTTTTCCGTCAGCACCCAAATTTACCATCGTGGTATGGTCTATCGTTATGATGGTTTCACGAGTCATCATGTTTCGGGCTTCACATTTTAGCGTAAGCGAAGTGATACCAAACTTGATGACATCAATACCGATTTCGATAATATCGCCTTGTCTGGCGGAACTTCTAAAATTGATTTCCGACATGTGCTTGGTCACAATTTTGGTGTTTTCCAATTGGATGATGGAATACAAAGCCAATTCTTCGTCAATCCAGGCCAATAATTTTCCGCCAAATAATGTTCCGTTAGGATTCAAGTCTTCTGGTTTTACCCATTTTCTAGTGTGGAATCTCATATTGTTTATATATATCCACAAAAATACTTTTTCTTGTCCCATTTTTCCATAAATTTAAAGAAAAAACCATGGATCAAAGAGATACTTTTTTAAAAGAATTTAGAGGCGAAACCATTGGCACCATTACCGACCAATCCTCATCAGACGAATTGTTTCAAAATCAAGTACTTCGTCCAATTTTGAAACTGCAGAACGATTTGTTTATCGCTTCCTTCATCAACCATTTGGGCAAAAACAGAATTGATTTCAACACTTTTACTGTCGAAAAAAAATTGACAACCATAGAAAACGCCATTCAAAAAGACATCAAGTTCCGTAACGCCTTGAAAGGGATGATTATAGCACTTTTTACCCTTGATGAATATGCTCAGTACATCAAAAATTCTTCCAGCCTGAACAAAAGAATGATGGGAATGCTTATTGAACGCTTGAAAAGTCAAGTGCAGTTGTTTTGAGGGGGATTGGATTTAAATGTTAATCTTATCTCAATAATAAAATTGTAACTATTGAACTTATTGGAGTGCATAAAACAAATAAAGCATAATCAACTTTTCGAAATTTTTTAAAGTTTGTTAAATATGCAATAATTATTGTTGTTATTATTGATAAAGCAAAATAACCAAGAATATAAAAACCTCCACCAAGAGCACTTGAAGTATTTCTTGTTTGATTCTCGATATCCCAAACTAAACAATTGATCAACAAAATAAATATGACCATAAAAGTTCTAAGTAATATCATTTTTTTGTTTTTTATTCACCGAATAGTATTTATTTCCCCTTCACCACCTCCACATAAAAATTCTCATCCACTTCCAGTTTTAAATCTTTAGGCGTTTTTAGCATAATAATCCATTCTGTTTGAGGGGTTAGCCATTGTTCTTTACCGTTTATGGTGACTTTTATAGGCATATTGAAATCGGGAACACAATTGGTCCAGCGATACTCCAAATTGTTGCCTTGAACTTTATATTCGAAAGTCGGAATTCTAATATCTCTCAAATATTGGTCGAAAAATGGTTTTAAATCAAGTCCAACGGCTTGGCTTAAATAATCCTCGATTTGTTTGGTGGTAACGGTTTGGTGGTAAAAAGTACTGTTCAATCCTCTTAAAATCGTTCTCCATTTTTCGTCGTCATTCACGATTTGGCGCAGCGTGTGCAACATATTGGCACCTTTGTTGTACAAATCGGCACCTTCCCTGTTTACATCGTATTGTCCAATCATTTGGCTTTCATTTTGAATCTCGTTTCGTTGTCCTCTTACGTATTCAGCACCGGCATTTTTTCCATAGTAATATTCCACAAACAAGTTTTCGGAATAACAGGTGAAACTCTCGTGAATCCACATATCGGCGATGTCTTTGTAGGTAATGTTGTTGGCAAACCATTCGTGACCCGATTCGTGAATAATGATGTAATCGAATTTCAATCCCCAACCCGACTCGCTTCGGTCTCTTCCCAAATAACCGTTTTGATAGCCGTTGCCATAAGTCACACTGCTTTGATGTTCCATCCCCAAATAAGGCGCTTCCACCAGTTTGAAGCTGTCTTCATAAAAAGGATAGGGTCCAAACCAATGTTCGAACGCTTTGAGCATTTTTGGAACTTCTTTAAAATGTAGTTTTGCTTTCGCCAAATTGTCTTTCAGCACATAATAATTACAATCCAAATTGCCTTTTTCGCCTTTGAAAACTTCCGAAAAATTGACATAATCACCAATGTTGATGTTCACTCCATAATTGTTGATGGGATTGGAAACATGCCAAGTGAATGTTCTGGTGCCGTCATTCAAATCCGTTACGCTTTTTAAACGACCGTTGGAAACATTCGTTAGATTTTTGGGAACATTGACACTGATTAGCATATTTTCCACTTCGTCGTACATGTGATCTTTGTTGGGCCACCAAACGCTGGCTCCCAATCCTTGACAAGTCGAAGCGATGAAGGGATTTCCGTTTTTGTCTTTGCTCCAAGTGATTCCGCCATCCCAAGGTGGATTTACCGCAATTTTGGGTTTGCCGCCATAAAACACTACGAGTTCTTTATCTTCTCCAATATTTTGTGGAGCCTCCAATTGGATAAAAAATGCGTTGCCGTTTCTTGTATATTTTTGCTCTTTGCCGTCTTGCGTCACTTTGTTAATTTCCATCGGTTTTTGCAAATCAATTTGCATTCTATTGTACGACTTCAAAACGGTGTAGCAAATGGTGTTGGAACCCGAAATCGTGCTATCGGCAGGATTTACCTTGATGTCCAAACGATATTGCTTCACATCCCACCAAGCTCTTTCCGGGGTAATGCTTCCCCTTAAAGTATCTTGATGCGTGAAAATTTCTTCTTTATTTCCAAGAAGTCCTTGAGCTTTTACACTATTAGAAATAAGAAATGCAATAAAAACAATGGATATATATTTATTCATAAATTTTAAAATAAAAAGGTGTTTTTTAGCAAGTTGACAAAATTAAATTATAATGTTTTTTGGCTAAAATTTCATTTCGACCATCGGGAGAAATCACAGAACGAGAGCAACTAATGAGATTTGTTAATTCATTTACAAATTTTCAATGAACTTAGTCAATAAATGAACACCATAAGCGGTGGCGTGTTTGCTTTTTGCAAATTCGTCATCGCCAAAAGCCACTCCGGCAATATCAAGATGTGCCCAAGCTTTGTGATTTTCGGTAAAATATTCCAAAAATTTGGCTGCGCTGATGGCTCCTGCAACGGGTTTTCCGCTGTAGTTTTTCACATCGGCAATATCGCTTTCGATGTCGGATTTGTAGCAATCCCAAAGTGGCAATTGCCATAGTCTTTCGCCAACGGCATCGCCAGATTCTTGTAATTTCTTCGAAACAACATCATTATTGGTAAACAAGGCGGCACATTCGTAGCCAAAAGTCCCCACCGCGCTTCCTGTCAAAGTGGCCACGTCAACAATATATTCGGGTTTGAAATTCTGGATTAAATACGACAAACCATCTGCCAAAACCAATCTTCCTTCTGCATCCGTGTCAATAATTTCTATGGAAGTTCCGTTGTACGAATGGATGACATCGCTAGGCACAAACGATTTGGCATCTACCGCATTTTCGGCGCAAGGCACAATGGCAGTGACTTTTACGGGTAATTTCAAGTCGGCAATCAATTGCATGGCCCCAAAAACGGCAGCACCACCAGCCATATCGCATTTCATTTGCAACATTCCCGAAGTCTTGATGTTCAAACCTCCGGTATCAAAAGTGATTCCTTTTCCAACCAAGCCAACGTGCTTGGTTTTGGCATTTGAATCTTTGGGAACATAATTCATGATGACAAATTGTGGTTCGTTTTCGCTTCCTTTCCCAACGGATAAAAATGCTCCCAAACCGGCTATTTTAGCAGCTTCAAAGCCTAAAACTTCTACCTCGAAACCGAATTTTTTTCCTGTTTCATTTGCCCAGTTCGATAAATATTTCGGCGTGACTTTATTGGGGGGTAAATCGACCAAACGGAGTGTTTCCAGTTGGGCATTGGCAATTTTCAAGCCTTTGGTCACCGTTTCAGAATACTCTTTTTTGGAAAACAAAGACAATTCGAAACCGTCATTCAAGAACAGATGTTTTTCCGTTTTCTTGAAATGTCCTAAATCATAGGTTCCTAAATACAGTCCAGAAATAGTAGCTTCCACTTGTTCTGCCGTGAATTGTTCCGGCAAAACCAAAGCGATATTTGAGCAAAATGATTCCTTCTCTTTAGAGGAAATTCTTCTGAAAATGGTTTTCAAAGATTTATAATCAACGTCTTTTCCCAAGCCAATAAATATATGGGTACAATCGTATTTCTCGACCGCATAATGGGTGTCTTTTTTGCCATAAAACACTTTTGAATGTACCGAAACTCCGTGAAATTCAATAGGAACCAGACTTTTTGAATAGGTTTCGAAAACTGGAATCAAAATGGTTCCTACAAATTTATCGAGGTTTTTAATTGTATTCGTTTTCATTTTTTTTATTCTTATTTAAATCATTTCTAATAAAAAAAGTAAATATAATAGATTGCTGTTGAAAATAAAAACGAAACCCAATAGTAATGCGGATTACTATTGGGTTTTATATTTAAAACAGCAAGTATTTTTTTACTTCTGACGGCTTTTTAAAACATTAACAACATCGTTCAACTCAAATCCTTTGGCTTGCAAAAGAATCAAGTAATGGAAAAGCAAATCGGCACTTTCGTCCAAGAACAAATGATCGTTGTCGTCTTTGGCTTCAATCACCACTTCCACGGCTTCTTCTCCCACTTTTTGGGCAATCTTATTGATTCCTTTTTCGAACAAAGAAGCTACATAACTTTTCTCGGAATCGGCATTTTCTCTACGTAATTTGATGGTTTTTTCTAAAGTTGAAATAAAACCAAAATCCGATTTATTTTCCGTTTGCCAACAAGTATCAGCACCCGTATGACAAGTTGGACCAACTGGTTTTACTTGGATTAACAAGGTATCCCCATCGCAATCATTTTTGATATCCACCAAGTTCAAAAAGTTGCCACTTTCCTCGCCTTTTGTCCAAAGTCTTTGCTTCGAACGACTATAAAAAGTTACTTTTTGGGTATCCAATGTTTTTTGGTAGGATTCGGCATTCATATATCCTAGCATCAAAACGCTTTTAGTTTCGCTATCTTGAATTATGGCCGGAATCAATCCGTGTGCGCTTTTTGAAAAATCTATGTTCATAATTTAAAGTTAGAAGTTAGAAGTTAGAAGTTAGAAGTTGCAGAGTTGAAGTTTTAAACTTCGTACCTTATACTTCTAAATTCGTACCTCAATATTATTATTTTTTAATTCTTTTTTCAATGTCTTGATTTCAATTTCCTTGAAATGGAATACGCTTGCCGCCAAAGCTGCATCGGCTTTTCCTTCGACAAAGGTATCTACAAAATGTTGAATATTTCCTGCTCCACCCGAAGCAATTATCGGAATATTTACCAATTCCGACAATTTCGCCAAAGCTTCGTTTGCAAATCCGTTTTTGGTTCCGTCGTGATTCATTGAGGTGAACAAGATTTCCCCTGCACCACGTTGTTCGACTTCTTGTGCCCAATCAAATAATCTAATTTCAGTTGGCACCTTTCCTCCTACCAAATGTACCATCCATTCTCCGTCTATTTGCTTGGCATCAATCGCCACAACCACACATTGGCTTCCGAATTTTTGTGCCAAATCATTAATCAGTTGCGGATTTTTAACCGCCGATGAATTAATGGAAACCTTGTCGGCACCGTTTTGCAACAGTACTTCCACATCTGAAACTGCCGAAATTCCACCACCTACGGTAAACGGAATATTGATGGTGGCTGCTACTTTTCGCACCAAATCAACCAAAGTTCTTCTGCGTTCTTCCGTTGCCGAAATATCCAGGAAAACTAATTCGTCAGCACCTTCATCCGAATAGATTTTGGCCAATTCCACAGGATCGCCTGCATCGCGCAAATCTACGAAATTAACGCCTTTAACGGTGCGACCATTTTTGATGTCGAGGCAAGGGATTATTCTTTTTGTTAGCATTTTTATTTTTTTATTTCTGTACAGACGCGATTAATCGCGTCTCTACGATATAATATATTTTTCCAATTGTTTCAACGAAATTCTTCCTTCGTAAATAGCCTTTCCAATTATCGTTCCTTCACAACCCAATTCGGCTAATTTAGGCAATTCGTCAAAGGTGGAAATCCCTCCAGATGCGATTAATTTTATGCCACTGGCTTCCGCCAATATTTTAGCGTACAAATCAAAACTTGGTCCTTCGAGCATTCCGTCTTTGGCAATATCGGTGCAAATTACGTACTGAATTCCTTTAGACTGATAATCTTGAATAAACGGAACCAAATCTTCATTCGAATCTTCCAACCATCCTGAAACAGCTACTTTTTCGTTATTGGCATCGGCTCCCAAAATAATTTTGTCCGAACCGTATTCAGCAATCCATTTCTCGAAAATTACCCTGTTTTTCACGGCGATACTTCCACCCGTGATTTGGTTTGCACCCGATTCAAATGCAATTTTCAAATCGGAATCGGCTTTTAATCCACCACCAAAATCAATTTTTAATTTGGTTTGTGAAGCAATTTGTTCCAATATTTTGTAATTGACGATTTTGCTTGATTTTGCTCCATCCAAATCCACCAAATGCAAATATTCGATTCCGTGTGCTTCGAATGATTTCGCCACTTCCAGCGGATTTTCGTTGTATATGATTTTGGTATTGTAATCACCTTTGGACAAGCGAACACATTTTCCTTCGATGATGTCTATTGCAGGTATTATTCTCATTGTAAAGTTAGAAGTTAGAAGTTAGAAGTAGGAAGTTTTTGAGAATTTGTTCTCCAACATCACCACTTTTTTCAGGGTGAAATTGAGTTCCATAGAAATTATCATTTTCTAAAGCTGACGAATATTCCAGTTCATAATTGGTTGTCGCAATGGTTTCGGCGCAAAGAGGAGCATAAAAACTATGTACTAAATACATATATTCGTCTTCGGCAATTCCTTTGAACAAATCCGATTTCAAATTGTAAATATTATTCCAGCCCATTTGTGGTACTTTCACTTTGGATGAAAATTTTACAACATCCACATCAAAAATACCCAATCCTTTGGTGTCTCCTTCTTCGGAATGGTTGCACATCAACTGCATTCCCAAACAAATCCCAAAAACGGGTTGTTTCAACGTAGGAATCAAAACATCCAAACCGCTTTCCTGAAGCATTTTCATAGCATAACTTGCTTCTCCCACTCCTGGAAAAATTACTTTGTCCGCCGCTTTTATTTCGTCAGGATTGTTGCTCAAAACCGCTTTGTATCCCAATCTTTCGATGGCAAACATAATGCTTTGAATGTTTCCTGCTCCGTAATTTATGATTACTATTTTCATTGTTTTTTTTAGTTGGAAGTTAGAAGTTGGGAGTTGGAAGAAGCATATTTTACTTCAAGCTTCCAACTCCAAGCTTCCTACTTTATAGCATTCCTTTCGTGCTTGGCAAAATCATTTTCTCAGTATCTCGCTTCACAGCTACTTTTATTGCTTTGGCGAAAGCCTTGAAAATCGCTTCGATTTTGTGGTGCTCGTTGGTTCCTTCCGCTTTGATGTTGATGTTGGCTTTGGCTCCATCCGAAAAGGATTTGAAGAAATGATAGAACATTTCTGTTGGCATTTTGCCCACCATTTCGCGTTTGAATTCGGTTTCCCAGATCAACCAGTTTCTGCCTCCAAAATCTATGGCTACTTGTGACAAGCAATCGTCCATTGGCAAACAAAAACCGTAACGTTCGATTCCTAATTTATTTCCCAATGCTTTCGAAAAAACTTCTCCCAAAGCAATCGCCGTGTCTTCAATCGTGTGGTGTTCATCGACTTCCAAATCACCTTTTACGATGATTTCCAAGTCCATTTGTCCGTGACGCGCGATTTGATCTAACATATGGTCGAAAAAAGCAATTCCAGTATCGATTTTACTTTTCCCTGTTCCATCAAGGTTTAAGTTGATGTAAATATCTGTTTCGTGCGTTTTTCTAGTGATAGAAGCTGTACGTTCTTCCAGTTTCAAAAATTCATAAATCGTTTTCCATTCTGTAGTTTGCAAAGCAATAACAGCATCCAATTCGTGTCTTTTTGAAGAGATTTCATCACTTCCCAATTCTTCATCATTACTTATAAAAATGGCTTTTGAACCCAAGTTCTTAGCCAATTCCACGTCGGTGATTCGGTCTCCGATTACGAATGAATTCTCTAAATCGTATTCTGGATTGTTGATGTATTTCGTCAACATTGCGGTTCCTGGCTTGCGGGTTGGCACATTTTCGTGAGGAAAAGTTTTGTCAATCAAAACATCACTAAAAACAACACCTTCATTTTCGAAAGCTTTCATTACCAAATTATGTACCGGCCAAAAGTTGGCTTCAGGATGCGAATCTGTTCCTAAACCATCTTGATTGGTTACCATAACCAATTCGAAATCCAATTCGGTTGCAATTTTCCCTAGATATTGAAAAGCTTTTGGATAGAATTCCAATTTTTCGAAACTGTCCAATTGATAGTCATTTGGTTCCAAAACCATTGTTCCGTCGCGGTCTATAAAAAGTATTTTTTTCATTTTAAACTTTTATTAAAGAAGACAAAGCTTCCATCAATTTTTTATTCTCTTCCTCCGTTCCAATAGTCAAACGCAAGGTATTTTCACATAAAGGTTGTGTAGTCCTGTTTCGAATCACGATTCCTTTGGCAATTAATTCGTCGTATCTTTTGTTGGCATCATCCACTTTTATCAAGATGAAATTGGCTTCCGTAGGATAGATTTTTTTAACAAATTTAACATCAACCAATACTTTAAGTAATTCCTCTCTTTGCGCAATAATGGAAACTATTTCAGATTTTATCTTTTCAGGATTACTCAATCTTTCCAAAGCTCTCAATTGCGTCAATTCATTAACATTATAAGGCGGTTTGATTTTGTTTAAAACAGAAATTACCGCTGCTGAACCATAACAAATTCCCAATCTAATTCCTGCCAAACCGTATGCTTTTGAAAGTGTTTGCGTGATAACCAAATTTGGATATTCGTCCAATTCATTCATCCAACTTTGCTTTTTGGAAAAATCAATATAAGCTTCATCAATTACAACCAAACCTTTGAAATTTTGGAGTAATTTTACCACGCTTTCATCCAAAAAAGAATTCCCTGTTGGATTATTTGGCGAACATAAAAAGATAATTTTGGTGTTTTCGTCAATAGCCTCCAAAATTTTATCCACTTGCGGTTGAAAATCTGTAGAAAGCAACACTTCCCTATTTTCTACTGCATTGATATTGGCCAAAACGCCGTACATTCCGTAGGTAGGCGGCAATGAAATAATGTTGTCCACTTTTGGCTCGCAAAAAGCCCTGAAAATTAAATCCAGTACTTCGTCGCTTCCGTTTCCGAGTAAAATTTGGTTTGGATTTACATTTTTCTGCTTCGCCAAAACCACTTTTACGTTGCTTTGTTGCGGATCTGGATAACGATTCACACCATTTTGGAATGGATTTTCATTGGCATCCAAGAAAATCATGTCCGCTGTATCAAAATCCTCAAATTCATCACGTGCCGAAGAATAAGGCTTCATCGACTTAACGTTTTCACGGACTAAATTATTTATATCAAAATTCATAGTTTCTTTTTTTAAGAGAAAATAGAAAAAAGAGAATAGAATATAGACTTTAGACCAGTCCATAAATTCTCTTACACTCTATATTCTTTGTTCTTTACTCTCTAATCTTGTTCAATCTCAAAGTAACTGCATTCTTGTGCGCCTGCAATCCTTCGGCTTCCGCCATAATTTCAATCGCTTTCCCAATATTTTGGATTCCTTTTTCTGATATTTTTTGGAATGTCATCGATTTGGTAAAACTGTCCAAATTCACCCCGCTGTAATTCTTGGCATATCCGTTGGTTGGCAAGGTATGATTCGTTCCCGAAGCGTAATCACCGGCGCTTTCCGGTGTATAATTTCCAATGAAAACCGAGCCTGCATTTCCTATATTGTGAACATAAAAATCTTCGTCTTTGGTGCAAATAATGAAATGTTCCGGGCCATATTCGTCGATTAATTCCAAGGCAATTTTATCATTTTCGACAAAAATTAATTTGGAATTGGCGATGGCTTTTTCGGCAATAGCTTTTCTCGGCAAAACTTCCAATTGGGATTGAACTTCTTTTTCCACTTCGTCAATCAATTCTTTTGATGTTGAAACTAAAATCACTTGGCTATCGGTTCCGTGTTCCGCCTGAGACAATAAATCAGAAGCGATGAAAGCGGGAACAGCCGAATCATCAGCAACAATCAACAATTCTGAAGGCCCAGCAGGCATATCGATTGCCACGCCAAATTGGGTTGCCAATTGTTTGGCCACGGTCACGAATTGATTTCCAGGCCCAAATATTTTATAGACTTTTGGAATTGATTTGGTACCAAATGTCATTGCTGCAATGGCTTGAATTCCTCCCACTTTCAAGATTTTGGTCACGCCACATAAATTGGCAGCATATAAAATCGCTGGATTGATGTTTCCGCTTTTGTCTGGCGGTGAACACAAAACAATTTCGTTGCATCCAGCGATATTGGCGGGAACGGCAAGCATTAAAACCGTTGAAAATAAAGGTGCAGTTCCGCCTGGAATGTACAAACCAATTTTTTGGATGGGTCTTTTTTCCTGCCAGCAATAAACACCTTCGGCAGTTTCTACAACAACTTTAGCTGTTTTTTGAGCCGAATGAAATTTTTCTATGTTCGATTTTGCCAATTGAATGGCATTTTTTAATTCTTCTGGAATAGTTGCAATGGCTTGCTCTATTTCTGAAGGAGAAACTTCTATGTTTTCAAATTTGGCACCGTCGAATAGTGAAGTATATTTGGCCACAGCCTCATCCCCTTTTTTTTGAACTTCCTTGAAAATTTCTTTCACGGTAACTTCAATATCGTCGATAGTTTGAGTTGGCCTTTTTAGGATAGCGGACCAAGTTTCGGGTTTTGGATTGAATATTTTGTTCATCTTTTTAAATTTAACCGCAAAGTTTGCAAAGGTTTTTCGCAAAGTTTACAAAGATATTTTGTTATTTCTTCGTATTTCTGACTTCGTAAATCGTACTTTAAAGTACCATTTTTTCGATTGGACAAACCAAAATTCCTTCGGCTCCGGCTTCTTTTAATTGATCGATAACATCCCAAAAAGTGTCTTTGTCGATTACGGAGTGAACACTGCTCCAACCTTCTTCTGCCAACGGCATCACGGTAAGGCTTTTTAAAACCGGCAATATCTTGCCAATGGCTTCAATTTTGTCGTTGGGAACGTTCATCAAGATGTATTTTGATTTTCTGGCTCTCAAAACCGATTCGATTCTGAATTGCAGTGTATCTATGATGCTTTGAGCTTCTGGAGTAACTTTTGGTGAAACGGCCAAAACGGCTTCGCTTTTGAAAATCACTTCCACTTCTTTCAAATTGTTTTTGAACAAAGTGCTTCCGCTGGAAACGATATCCACGATTCCGTCGGCAAGACCTATGTTTGGTGCAATCTCAACCGAACCCGAGATTTGGTGAATGTCAACCGTCATTCCGAAAGAACCAAAATAATCGATAACGGTGTTTGGATAGGAAGTGGCGATACGCATTCCTTCCAAATCTTTTATGGAATTGTATTCGAAAGTTTTTGGAACGGCTACGGAAACTTTGCACTTGGAAAAGCCCAATTTCTGGATTACCTTGATGTTTTTTCCTTTTTCGACCAAAAGATTATCGCCAACGATGGCAATATCAACCACTCCATCAATCAAATATTGGGGAATGTCCGAGTTTCTGAGGTACAAAACTTCCAAAGGGAAATTGGTGGCTTCGGCTTTGAGTTGGTCATTTCCGTTGTTGATGGAAATTCCGCAATCTTTTAGAATTTGAATGCTGTCTTCGTTTAAACGACCTGATTTTTGAATTGCAATTTTTAAAGTACTCATTTTTGTTGTTGTTTTTTTTGTTGTTGTTTTACAGTTTTGTTTGAATACAACATTTAGGAAATAAAAAACCCGTTTGATGTACTCAAACGGGTTTTTAAATATGAATTTACATACATATCATTAACACATCGCTTGAGAGCAATAATGAAAATGATGGTGATGCAATTGAATTGATAACATAACTTTTTAATTCTTAAATCCTTTGATTTGGATGCAAATATACTGGAAAATATAATTACAAAGCAATTTTTAATTTAACTTAATATCAATTAATTGTTAAAAAACCATCTATTCATATTCTATTTCTCTTGAAAAAACAATATAAACAGATGGTTTACAATTTAATTTTTAGAACACTTTAATTATGCTTCAACAGAATTCGCTTCTAATGAAGGCCCCGCTTTTACTAAACGTTTTCCTTCTTCGGTGTTTGTATATTGATCGAAGTATTTGATGTAACGAGAAGCCAAGTCTTTAGCTTTAACCGTCCATTCTTCTTCTGTGGCATACGTATCTCTTGGATCCAAAATTCCTTCGCTTACATTTGGCAAGGCTGTTGGAATTGTTAAATTCAAGAATGGAATCTCTCTTTTTTCAGCTGCATCAATTTCTCCGCTGATAATGGCATCGATGATGGCTCTTGTGTTTTTCAAAGAAATTCTTTTTCCTGTTCCGTTCCAACCTGTGTTTACAAGATAGGCTTTTGCATTGTGCTCTTTCATTTTTCCAATCAATGTTTTAGAATATTGTGTTGGGTGTAATGTCAAGAAAGCTTCACCAAAAGCTGGAGAGAAAGATGGTTCTGGAGCAGTAATTCCTCTTTCGGTTCCGGCTAATTTAGAAGTATATCCGCAAAGGAAGTGGTATTGTGCTTGGTCATCATCTAGAATAGATACTGGAGGCAATACTCCAAATGCATCGGCAGATAGATAGATGATTTTGCTGGCGTGTCCCGCTTTAGAAGGCAATACAATTTTGTTGATATTATAAATTGGATAAGAAACTCTTGAGTTTTCAGTGATGGAATGATCGTAATAATTGATTTCTCCATACTCGTCAACGATTACATTTTCCAACAAAGCGTCTCTTTTGATAGCTCTCCAAATGTCTGGTTCGTTTTGTTCGCTCAAGTCGATCACTTTTGCATAACAACCTCCTTCAAAATTGAAGACTCCGTTGTTGTCCCATCCGTGTTCGTCGTCACCAATCAAATATCGTTTTGGATCGGCAGACAAAGTTGTTTTTCCTGTTCCAGAAAGACCAAAGAACACGGCAACGTCTCCTTTTTCGCCCACATTGGCAGAACAGTGCATGGAAGCCATTCCTTTTAATGGTAGGTAATAGTTCATCATGGCGAACATTCCTTTTTTCATTTCTCCACCGTACCATGTTCCACCGATAATTTGAATTTTTTCGGTAAGATTGAAGACCACGAAGTTTTCAGAATTCAAACCTTGCGCTGCCCAATTTGGATTTGTTGCTTTAGAACCGTTCATTACGATGAAATCAGGCTCGCCAAAATTTTGCAATTCATAAATAGAAGGTCTGATAAACATGTTGGTAACAAAATGCGCTTGCCAAGCCACTTCCATCACGAAACGCACTTTAAGTCTTGTATCGACATTTGTTCCGCAAAATGCATCAACTACATATAATTTGGGAGAAGTTGAAAGTTGTTCTAATGTAAGTGCTTTTAAATCGTCCCAAACTTCTTTTGTTGTTGGATAGTTTGGAGAGCTAATACCTGATTCTTTATCCCAGCAAATGGTATCTTTGGTAATATCATCTTTAACAATATATCTGTCTTTTGGTGAACGTCCCGTAAAAATCCCTGTTTTAACCGCTACAGCACCCGTATCTGTCAAAGCTCCTTTTTCATATCCTTTTCTTTTATGAGACACTTCTGCTTCATATAATTCTTCATAAGAAGGATTATAAACCACTTCATGATAGCCCGTGATTCCTAAATCGTGTAATTCTTGAATAATTTTAATGTTTTTCATAATTTTCTTAATTGTTTTTTATTAATTATCTTTTTTTTCTACTCCAAATTTAGAAAAACAAATCCGAAAAAAGATGATATTTATCATATAATTTGATAAATCTACGCAAACGTTTTCTTTATTTACGGGGGTTTACAAGGTTTTTCGATGGGTAGTTTATGATAAATATCATATAATATCAATAATAAATCCCTAATTTTGAAGTGACGAATAAATCTGACTTTTATTATGTTAATCCTACAATTTCTTGTTTTCGTAAATGTATTAATAAACTAGCCTTAAAAAGGTAATGAAAAAGTTAAGATTTTATCTATCACAAATTAAAAGTCATAAATAAAGTATTATGACAATGAAACCGAATTCGAGTTTCGATGAATTAAACCTAAACAGATTAAAATGATTGAAGAAAAAGAAACCCAAAGAGTACTGGAATTACTTACCGAAATTGGTGAATTAATGATGATAAGCGGTGCCCACACTGCCAGAATTATTAGAAATTTAGAAAGAATCGCCAAAGGTTTGGGGTACAATTGCGAATTAGTTTTGACCTATACCGGAATTGTAATATCTATTTACAAAGAAAACAAACACAAGGCACATACACTTGCCAGAACGGTTCGAGCCAAAGGAATCAATTTTGAAACCATTTCGGAAATAAGTATTTTGTCTTGGGATGTATTGGAAAATAAAATTTCAATTGACGAGATCAAGTCAAGATTGGCTCAAGTAAGAACAAGAAAAGTATATACTGATTTTCAACTCTATTTTTGGGCTCCCTTTGCCAGTGTGGCGCTGTGCATGCTTTTTGACGGAGATTGGATTCAATCCTTAATTGTATATATATCCACATTTATAGGGTTTTATGCCCGAAGAAATATGGTGCTGAGGCATCACAACCACTTAATGGCTTTTTTCGTCGCTTCCACTATTTCAATATCCATCATTCATTTAGCAGGTTTGCTATTCAATGTCGAAATCAAACAAGCCTTGATTGTTTCGATATTGTATCTTATTCCGGGCGTGGTTATGATTAATTCGTTTATTGATTATCTAGAAGGTTATTTCGAATCGGGTACGGCTCGATTTATCTATTTTTCGATGGCTATTTTTATGCTGGCTTTTGGTTTTTTTGTGTCCAATACGATTTTTAGCCTGCCATTTGTAAATTCTATCAGCGCTTTTGATTTCTCCAATTTACAAACCCAAGTTGTGGAAGCGTATCAACCTACCGGAATAGCCTTGCATACTTCCAAATTAATTTTTGGTGGAATTACTTCTTTGGGATTTGCACTGATATTCAATACTTCAAAAAGAGCAATGTGGACCGTTTTCATACTCGGAGCCGTTGGATATTACATCAAATACCTTTTATTTAAAGAATGTGACGTCAACTTAATCTTGTCCATTTTTGTGGCTTCTTCGTTTGTGGGAATTTCGGGAATGTATTTCGCCCACAGAGCACACACACCACCTATTATTTTTATGATTCCAGCCGTTATCAACATGATTCCTGGGCTGCTTAGTTATGAATTTATGATGGGAATGATCAATTGGATCAGCAATGACAAAGGACAAAAGCCTTCTGTAGAAGAAGTTATCCAAACTTTTTCTTATGGAATTAGCACCGTTTTTATTCTTTTTGCTCTTGCTTTTGGAGTCGCATTCCCAATAATTGTGTTCAAATCCTATACCGTGAAAGGAAAAGATTTGAATGTATTGATTAAAAAGTTGTTTACAAAAAATGTCTGAAATCTAGTTTTCTATCTTGAATATTATCTAATTAAGCTTAACTATTTTATATATTATTAATGATTACTTAACAATTAAATTTTACTTTATGTTTGAATGGTTTAAAATATTATTTACTCCGACCGACGAGCCGGAAATGACACAAGCCTTAATTGTATTATTCTTGGCTATAAGTGTCGGTTTTTTTGTGGGACGAATCAAAATTGGCAGTGTTTCATTGGGAGTATCAGCCGTAATGTTCGTGGGTCTTTTTTTAGGACATTTAGGTTACACCATGGATGCGGAATTAATTCAATTCGTGCGAGAATTTGGTTTAATCCTGTTTGTTTATGGTATCGGTATTCAAGTGGGACCTTCTTTCTTTTCTTCTTTCAAAAAGGAGGGATTAATTTTCAATGCTTTGGGCGTTGGAACCGTATTTTTAGGCGGAATTATTACGTATTTAATCCATTTATTGGTCAATGTAAAAATTGAAAATGCCGTTGGATTAATGTCGGGTTCGGTTACCAATACCCCGGGATTGGGGGCTGCCAAGTCAACCCTTATCGAAATTCAAAAACAATTGAATCTTCCTGCCGACCACTTTTCGGATCCCGCCATTGCTTATGCCATCACTTATCCTGTTGGGGTTTTCGGGATTATCCTAATCATAATCTTGGCAAAAAACTTTTTGAGAATAGATTTGTCCAAAGAAGCCATCAAGCTGAATGAAAAAAACAAGGATTCCGAAAACAAGATTGTTCGCCAAAAATGCAGGGTTACCAAGCCTGAAGTCATAGGAAAAACAATCAAACAGGTATTCAAGGAATTCCATATCGATAATGTCATCATCTCCAGACAAAAGCATAGCGGAACAAAAGCAGTTTCCTCTCCTTCGATAGACACCATCTTACAAGAAAAAGACGTATTGATGGTTGTGGCCAAACAAAAAGATATTGATGCATTTATCAATATTGTCGGTAAAGTTTCAACCGATTTGTTTATCGAATCCGAAGCCGACATTACCACAAAAATACTTAGTGTTACCAAAAAAACGGCCACCCACAAAACATTGGCACAACTGGATTTGTACAATCAATATGATGTGAGGGTTACCCGTGTCATTCGTTCGGGATTGGAAATCTTGGCACAACCTTCTTTGGAACTTTATTATGGTGATACTTTGATGGTGGTTGGAGACAAACAAGCCATTCACGAAGCTGAAAAAATTATAGGAAACTCCAAAAAAATACTATTGGAACCGGATTTTCTTTCCCTTTTTGGCGGACTGATTTTTGGAGTTATCATCGGTTCCATTCCCATCTTGATTCCTTCTTTGCCAGTTCCTTTAAAATTAGGATTGGCTGCCGGACCACTTTTGGCTGCGCTATTCATCAGTAGATATGGAGGAGTTGGAGTAATTCACTCTTACATCAACAACGGTGCGATACATTTCATGAAGGATTTCGGGATTTGTTTGTTCTTTGCTGCCGTTGGTATCAAAGCCGGTCATGGTTTCTATGACAATTTTATCGCAAACAACGGAATGATGTGGATTTATTATGGTTGTTATATTACTTTCATACCATTGACAATTTTAGTGCTGATTAGCCGATTTGTGTTTAAACTCAATTTTTATCAAATGGTGGGAATTATGAGTGGTTCTTATACCGATCCCGCTGCCTTGGCATTTAGTAACAAATACTTGGATTCTGACATCCCTAACCAATCGTATGCCACGGTTTATCCTTTGGTAACCATCAGCAGGATTTTGGTTGCACAATTGCTCATCTTGCTTTTTGCGAGTTGACAATACCACTAAATATAGTTTAAAAGAAAAAAAAACTGTCCGAAAATTACTTTTCGGACAGTTTTTTTTGTTTATAATATTGATTTTTAATGTTTTTAAGGATCTAAAACCATGAATATACAGCCGTTTTCAAGCACCATTCGGTTCACCAATCAACACTTTTCCTGTTAGAATTAAAACATTTGATTGCAGAAAATCATTCGGCTAGGTTCTTAGATTCTGTAGTTGAAAAATTAGAAATCCAGGTTTTGGAATTGATCCAAAAAAAAACTTCCCAATTTCTTGGGAAGTCTTCGTGGTCCATACGGAACTATTCAAATGAAAATGGATTCAATACAAATCTAATTTTAAAAATAGTCCTTTCGTGATGTTCTGCTAAATACAGTAAATGATTTTTACGCATAATTTTTATAGTTCCACTGGTTTTAGGATTGATCCTCCTTGATCCTTAAATCCTGGGAATTTACCCCAAAAAAAAAGCTTCGAATTTCTTCGAAGCTTTTGCGTTCTGGGTGGCTGACCGGGTTCGAACCGGCGACCCTCGGCACCACAAACCAATACTCTAACCAGCTGAGCTACAACCACCATTTTTGACGAGTGCAAATATAGCACTAAAGTTTGTTTTTGCAAACAAAAATCAAAAAAAATTACATCAAATTTCCTAAACTATTGACTCCCAAATATCTTTCGGCCGTAAAACCTTCGGCATAATCCACGCCAATCAATCTTCCCAGGTCTTGGGCGCGGTAATTTAGGCTCTCCAAGAAGTTTTTTGAAGCTATTGGAGTCTCCGGTTCGTTGGAATTTGGGTTGTAGAACTGGGAACCGTAAGCCAAAACAGCTTCGATTCGCTTTTCATTGAAGCCCGTAATGTCCACCACGAAATCAGGCGTGATGTTTTTCCATTGAATGTAATGATAGACTAATTTGGGTCGCCAAGCGGCTTGTTTTTCACCCTGGTGTTCTGTTTCGATTTTCATCAAGCCGGAAAGAAAACACGCATCGGAAACCAGTTTGCTGCCTTTGCCGTGGTCGATATGACGGTCGTCGATGGCATTGCAAATCACGATTTCGGGTTGGTATTTTCGAATCATTTCGATGATTTTCAATTGGTGTGCTTCGTCATTGACAAAAAAACCATCACGCATATCAAGGTTTTCCCGAACAGAAATACCCAAGATTTTGGCTGCAGCAGCCGCTTCCTGATTCCGAATCTCTACCGAACCACGGGTTCCGAGTTCGCCACGGGTCAAATCGATGATTCCGGCTTTTTTTCCCAACGCGATTTCTTTGGCCAATGTTCCGCCACAACCTAATTCCACATCGTCTGGATGCGCACCGAATGCTAATATGTCTAGTTTCATTTTCTTTTTTGTTTGTTGTTTATCGTCAACAATTTAAACATTTAAACTATTTCAAAACTCTTTTCATCGTCACCGATTTGTTGCAGCTTTCCTCCCACTCTTTTTCGGGAACGCTGTCTTTCGTGATGCCGCACCCCATAAATAAATTGGCTTTAGAATCACAAATTTCCATACAGCGCAAATTTACGAACAAATCGGTTTGGTCTCCCTTATTTAATTCTCCGAGAAAACCGGTATAAAAAGTGCGGTCGTAATTTTCGTTTTGCAATATGAAAGCCTTTGCTTTATCCTTTGGAAAACCGCAGACTGCAGGCGTTGGATGCAACAACAAGGCTACTTCCCGCAAGCTGGTACTCGAATTCAAGCTTCCCGAAATATCGGTTTTGATGTGCCAAATACTCCCCGCTTTGAGGCTGTAAGGTTTTGAAACCAAGACTTCCGAAGCGACATTTTTCAACTTTTCCACGATATAATCCGTGACAAATTGTTGTTCTTCTTGTTCTTTTTTCGGCCAAACCACTTCATTGGAACCCGCATCTTTTTGCGTTCCCGCCAAAGCGATTGTTTGGAATTCCTGACCCTTTGCTTTCAACAATTGTTCGGGTGTGGCACCCAACCAAGTCCCTATTTTTGGATGATATAAACAATACACAAAAGTGGTTGGATACAATTGGGCCAAATTTTCGAAAGCGTTAATTAGGTCGAAATTTGCTAAATCAATCGATTCTTTTCGAGACAAAACCACCTTCTTGAATTGGTTGTTTTCGATGGCTTGAATGCCTTTGGCAACCAAGAATTCGAAATTATTTTTGGCCAATTCGTTTGAAACAGTATCCTCTTTTGGGGAAACGATAATTTCCCTTTTTTGAAAATCCACATTAATTATTTCGGATTGGTTTTCGGGAATCAATAGCGTTTTGCTTCCGTTAAAAGAGGCAAAAACAAAACCTTTTTCGGTAAAATCGCTTGCTTCAAACAAGCTGTCGTTTTGCTGGAAAAGTCCCGTAATCGTGTTGCTGTTTGGTTTTTTATAAAGTACAAAAGGAAGTTTTTGCCCTAATTGTTGGGCGGCTTTTGCTGAAATTTGTTCCATTCTTATTTTTCAATTTTTCTTTTTGGCAAAACCATCGTGGTCAATTTGCAAAGCGAAATTAGCGCCTCGTTTTCATCCGTAATTCGGATTTCCCATAAATGAATACTGCTTCCTTTGTGGATAATTTTTGCCGTGGCCGTCACTATTCCGTTGCGTTTTGCCTTGACATGATTCGCCGAAATTTCGATTCCGCGTACTTCGCTATGTTCTGGATTCACGAACAAAAAAGAAGCGGCACTGCCCACACTTTCGGCCAAAGCCACCGAAGCGCCACCGTGGAGCAATCCCATGGGTTGATGCACTGAAGGATTTACGGGCATTGTTGCCGTCAAATAATCAGGACCGGCATCGACATATTCAATATTCAGGGTTTGCATCAGGGTATTTTTCGAAATTTCATTGCAATATTGAAGGATTTTTTCTTTGTCGAAAGTCATGTGTTTTGTTTTAAAAATGTAAATTTATGGAAAAGATGGTAAAACAATTGGTATTAAAAATTCAAAATTAACAATCGCTCTTGATACGTACTAGTTTTTTCCTATTTTTACAAAAAATATAACAAATGCGTCAGCTTACTTTTCTGTTTTTTATTGGAATCCTCATTACTGTCAGCTCCTGTCGAACCGATTTTGAAACCGTGCCCAGCACCGGGAATTTAGCCTTTTCGAGAGACACCATTTATTTGGACACCGTTTTCACGAACATTGGTTCGAGCACTTATTCGCTAAAAGTGTACAATAAATCCAAAAATGACATCAATATTCCAAGCATCCAATTAGGCAAAGGCTTGAATTCAAAATATCGAATGACGGTGGACGGAATGCAGGGCAATCAAGGAAGAGTATTTGAAAATGTGACGCTTTTGGCCAAAGATAGTTTGTATATTTTTATTGAAACTACTGCTAATATCGCTGATGCCAACCTAACTGATTTTCTGTACACCGACCAGATTTTGTTTGACGGAGGCAGCAATCTCCAAAAAGTGGAATTGGTGACCCTTGTCCAGGATGCGGTTTTTCTTTATCCCCAAAAGTTTGCTGACGGTACAACTGAAACCCTTCCTATTGGCGACGAAGCAATTTATGGCTTCTTTCTAGACGAGAACGATCCCATAAACGGCAATGAACTCCATTTTACGAACAAGAAACCCTACGTCATCTATGGTTATGCGGCAGTTCCTTCCGGAAAAACCGCTGTTTTTGATGCAGGAACACGGGTTCATTTTCACGCCAATTCAGGACTTATCGTGGCTTCCAATGCTTCCGTGAATGTTAATGGGGCAACATCTACAACCGACAAACTCGAAAATGAAGTGATTTTTGAAGGCGATCGACTGGAACCCGATTTCTCGGATGTCCCGGGACAGTGGGGAACGATTTGGCTTACCGATGGCAGCACCAACCACAAATTCAATCACTTGACCATCAAAAATGCAACCATCGGATTATTGATTCAAAACAACAACGGGACAACCGTTTCCATTAAAAACACCCAAATTTACGACGCTACCAATTATGGGATTTTGGCCCAGACTGCCAAGATCAACGGGGAGAATTTGGTTGTCAACAGTGCAGGTTTGGCGGGATTGGCTTGTACTTATGGCGGGGATTATAAATTTACCCATTGCACTTTCAACAACAACTGGAATAGTTCCAGTCAGGTAGCTCTTTTGGTCAATAATTATTATGCAGGAGCGACTCCGGAAGTGAAAGATTTGACGGCCGCCACATTCAATAATTGCATTATTTATGGTTGGTATTCCAATGAAATGATCTTGAATAAAAAAACGGGGGCGGCATTCGAATACCAATTCAATAATTGCCTTATCAAGTTTAACAACACTTCAAATCAATACACTAATCATCCTGAATACCAATTTACTACGGATCCGGCACATTACAACGCCATCATTCAAAATAAAGACCCAAAGTTCTTCAAGATTTCAGAAAACAAACTCAATATTGACAACACTTCGGCGGCTTTTGCCAAAGGAAATACAACTTATCTTGTTCCTTTTGATGTTTTAGGAAACACCCGAACTTTGCCACCTGATTTGGGAGCGTATCAAAGCAAACCTTTTCCGAAATAAATGTCGATAATTTAACATGGATTCCCAAAATAATAGCAGAACATTTAAGTAATTTTGTTTCCATCAAAATAAAGACATAAAACCCCAATAAAAATTATTTTATGAAACTAAAACTACTCTTTTTTGCATTATTAATTTCGCTTGTTTCCTTTGCACAAATCCCCGCGGGTTATTATAATTCTGCCACAGGAACCGGTTACGTTTTAAAGACGCAATTATACAACATTATCAAAGGTCATACAGACAATACTTATGCGGGGTTGTACACTACCTATCAAACCTCGGACAGGGATTATTTCTATGAAAATGACGGAACAATTTTAGACATGTATTCTGAAAATCCATCAGGAATTGACCCTTATACTTATTCGGCTGGCACAACCCAAAGATGTGGAAACTATTCAGCGGAAGGCGATTGTTATAACAGAGAACATATCATTCCACAATCGGTATTTGGTTCAAGCTCTCCAATGGTTTCCGATGCCCATTTTATCACTCCAACAGATGGAAAAGTCAATGGAATGAGAAGCAATTATCCTCACGGAACCGTTGCTTCAGTCACTTGGTCTTCCAAAAATGGCAGCAAACTGGGTTCCAGCGGAGTTTCTGGCTATTCCGGCACTGTTTTCGAACCCATCAATGAATTCAAAGGCGATATCGCCAGAATGTATTTTTATTTTGCCACTCGTTACGAAAACACCGTTTCTGGTTATGGTTTCGATATGTTTAATGGTACAAGCGATCAAGTTTTTACACCTGCATTTTTAAGCCTATTATTGACTTGGAATGCCCAAGACCCGGTAAGTCCAAGAGAAATTGCCCGCAACAATGCCATTTATGTACAGCAAAACAACAGGAATCCTTATATAGACCATCCCGAATATGTTCAATTAATTTGGAATCCAACTGCCGATACACAAGCACCAACCGCTGCCTCCAATTTGGCCGTAACCGGAACCACCTCCAGTACTGTTTCTTTAAGCTGGACAGCAGGTACGGACAATGTGGCGGTAACCAGTTATGATGTTTACATGAACGGCGCTTTAAAAACATCCGTTTCTGGATTGACTGCTACAATTACTGGTCTTTCAGCGTCCACAACTTATTCTTTTTACGTGATTGCAAAAGATGCTGCCGTAAATTCATCTCCGGCAAGCAACACCGTAAATGGCACAACCTCCGTTTTTGTTCCCGATACCCAAAATCCAACTCCTGCCACTAGTTTAACCGTAACCAGCACATTATCGACCAAGGTTTCCTTGAGTTGGATTGCCGGAACGGATAATTTTGGCATCACTGCCTATGATGTTTATGTCAATGGCGTTTTTAATTCCTCGGTTACAGGAACTGTAGCCACAATTTCGGGATTAACGGCTTCTACAACTTATTCCTTTTACGTAATTGCCAGAGATGCGGCAAACAATTCTTCCGTGGCCAGCAATTCAGTTGATGGAACGACAAAAGCTGCCGGCACCGACACCACACTTTGTGCTTCGGAGAGTTTCGAGAACATTCCTGCAAGTGCTTCATCTTATGCAACCAGAACTTGGACAGGTGATTCCGGGTTGGACTGGACTGCAACAGATGCCCGTACAGATCAAAAAATTAATACAACAAGAGCAATTTGTATAAGAAATGGGTCTCTTGCTGCATTCACGGCATCCAATGGAATTGGCAATCTTACTGTTACTACTAAACTAATATTTGGTACTGTTAGCGGAACTTTCACCCTTCGTGTCAATGGTAATAGTGTTGGTACTATTCCTTACAGCACTGCCGAAGCAACTACAACTATTTCTGGAATCAATATTGTAGGTGATGTAATTGTTAGTATTACGGATAATAGTGTAGCAGCAAATCGCGTGGCTTTTGACGACCTTTCCTGGACTTGCTATTCGGGTTTAGGGCTTGAAACTTTAAGTCAAAAGGAATTCAAAATCTATCCCAATCCATCAAACGGTGATTTCAATGTGATTTTTGATGATTCGAATGGAGTACATTCCGTTGAAATATTCTCTTTATTGGGACAAAAAGTTTTCGAAAAAAACAATACGCAAGGCTCCTCAATATCGGTAACGAATCTTCCAAAAGGTACTTATTTGATAAAGGTAACTAAAGATTCCAAATCAAGAACTGAAAAGATTATGATCAACTAAACACAAAGCGTCCCGATAAAAATCGGGACGCTTTTTTTTTAAAATTTGATTTAATAAACCCTAAACCTTAAAAACTTAAATTATGAAACAAAAACTACTAATTCTCGCATTATTATTTTCGTGTTTTTCATTCGCACAAATTCCAGCTGGATATTATAACACCGCCACTGGAACTGGTTATACTCTAAAAACACAGTTATACAACATTATCAAAGGTCATACAGACAAAGGATATGCTGGGCTTTGGACCACCTATTCCACCTCCGACAGAGATAATCAGTACGAAAATGACAATACTATCATTGATATGTATTCTGAAAAACCGTCTGGTGCAGATCCTTATAATTTTATATATAGCACCAATCAATGTGGAACCTACAGCGTTGAAGGGGATTGCTATAATAGAGAACATATCATCCCACAATCGGTTTTTAATTCCACTGCACCGTTGGTTTCAGATGCCCATTTCATTACTCCGACCGATGGAAAAGTAAATGGACAAAGATCGAATTATCCTCACGGAACCGTTGCAACAGCCACTTGGACCTCATTAAACGGGAGCAAGCTTGGATCAAGTTCGGTATCTGGTTACACAGGAACCGTTTTTGAGCCCATCAATGAATTTAAGGGAGACATTGCCCGAATGTATTTTTACTTTGCCACTCGCTATGAAAATACGGTTGCAGGATATCCCTATGCAATGTTTAACGGTACTAGCAATCAGGTATTTACGACAGCATTTTTGAATATGCTATTGACCTGGAATACTCAAGACCCTGTAAGTGCAAGAGAAATAGCCCGTAACAATGCCATTTATGCACGTCAAAACAATAGAAATCCTTACATTGACCATCCAGAATATGTGCAAGCCATTTGGAATCCAACAGCAGATTCTCAAGCGCCAACGGCTCCATCTTCTTTGGCGGTTACCGCAACAACTACAAGTTCAGTTTCATTAAGTTGGGCAGCTTCCACAGACAACATTGGAGTAACAGGATATAATGTATATATGAATGGTGTTCTTAAAACAACAGTAACCGGATTAACAGCAACAATCACTGGACTTACAGCTTCAACCACCTATTCTTTTTATGTCATTGCCAAAGATGCAGCCGGAAATTCTTCAGTGGCCAGTACTACTGTGAATGGCACTACGACTACTCCAACTTCCGATACACAAGCACCAACTGCTCCATCAAGTTTAGCAACGACTGGAACTACGACAAGCACCGTTGCATTAAGCTGGTTAGCTTCAACCGATAATGTTGGAGTTACAGGATATAACGTCTATATGAATGGTATTTTAAAAACAACAGTAACTGGGTTAACAACAACAATCACGGGACTTACGGCTTCAACCGCCTATTCCTTTTATGTCATTGCCAAAGATGCTGCAGGAAATTTATCTACAGCAAGTACTACCATAAATGCCACAACATCAGCAGCTGCCACTGCCACCGAATTATTATTTTCGGAATATATCGAAGGATTATCTAACAATAAAGCCTTGGAAATTGCCAATTTAACAGGAGCTGCCATTAACCTATCTGTTTACAGCATAAAGAAACAAACCAATGGAGCTGGAGCCTGGAGTACTGGTTTAAGTTTAACGGGAACTTTAAATAGCGGATCAAAATATGTAATCGTAAACAGTTTGATAGCATTAGCTTGCTATAACAAGGCTACTGCAAATATTTCGACTGCTGCTGGAGAATTAACCTTTAATGGAAATGATGCCGTGGGATTGTTTAAAAACGGAGTTCTTATTGACATCATTGGAACCTTTAATGGAGGTACGGCTGACTTCGCGGCTGACACAACTTTAAGAAGAAAAGCCACAGTAACTGCTCCAAGTACGACTTTCAATAAAACTACGCAATGGGATGTATTCACCGTCGATACTTGTAATAATTTAGGAAGTCGAATGGCAAACCTGGCGATACAAGAATATTCTAGTAACAGCAATAATTTCAGGATTTATCCAAATCCATCAAATGGAGACTTCAATATTATTTTTGATGATGCTAATGGAGCTCATTCTGTTGAAATATTCTCTTTATTGGGACAAAAGGTTTTTGAGAAAAAAAATTCACAAACTGCTTCGATATCGGTAACAAATCTTCAAAAAGGAACTTACTTAATTAAGGTCACAAAAGATTCCAAATCAACAACCAAGAAGATTATCATCAACTAAATCTAAAGCGGCAAATTTGCCGCTTTTTTTTTAAGTCTTAATTGCCTAAATTTGCACCGCAATACAACAAACTACACAACAATGATCCATTTCTTTGAAAACCAAAGCAAGACTATTTTTGCAGTTCAAACGCAAAGCGAAATTTCGACCGAAGACATTTCAAAACTCAACTGGCTTTTTGCCGATGCACATAAAATAGAAAAATCCGTATTGGCGGATTTTTTTGTTGGTCCTCGAGCCACGATGGTTACGCCCTGGAGCACTAACGCCGTGGAGATTACCCAAAATATGGGGATTTCCGGAATCATTCGAATTGAAGAATTCCACAAAGCTACCGACGAAACTTTCGATTTCGATCCGATGCTTTCGCAAAAATATACCGAGTTGAATCAAGATATTTTCACGATTCACATCCAACCCGAAGCCATTCTAAACATTGATGATATCGCCGCTTACAACAAATCAGAAGGTTTGTCATTGAGCGCCGAAGAAGTGGACTATTTGGATAATTTAGCCACTAAATTAGGACGAAAATTGACGGATTCCGAGATTTTTGCCTTCTCCCAAGCCAATTCAGAGCACTGTCGCCACAAGATTTTCAATGGAACTTTTGTCATTGACGGCGTTGAAAAAGAAACCTCTCTTTTCAAATTAATCAAGAAAACATCACAGGAAAACCCCAACGATATTGTTTCGGCTTACAAAGACAACGTGGCTTTTGTAAAAGGGCCAAGAGTGCAACAATTTGCACCCAAAACCGCCGACAAACCCGATTTTTACGAAATAAAAGAATTTGATTCGGTTATTTCTTTAAAAGCAGAAACACACAACTTTCCAACAACTGTAGAGCCTTTCAACGGAGCTGCCACAGGTTCTGGTGGAGAAATTCGCGACCGTTTGGCTGGTGGTCAAGGTTCGTTGCCAATGGCGGGAACAGCGGTTTATATGACTTCTTACTCTCGTTTAGAGCAAGACAGACCTTGGGAAGAGGCTGTTGCCGAAAGAAAATGGTTGTATCAAACACCAATCGACATCTTGATTAAAGCTTCGAATGGTGCTTCTGATTTTGGAAATAAATTTGGACAACCGTTGATTACTGGTTCGGTTTTGACTTTCGAACACGAAGAAACCATCCCTAACCCCTCCAAAGGAGGGGAATTAAAAACTCGCAAGTTGGGTTACGACAAAGTAATTATGCAAGCGGGTGGAATTGGTTACGGAAAACTGGATCAAGCGATTAAACACAAACCACAAGAAGGCGACAAAATCGTAATTCTTGGTGGTGAAAATTATAGAATTGGAATGGGTGGTGCTGCGGTTTCATCAGCAGATACTGGAGCGATGAGTTCTGGAATCGAGTTGAATGCCGTACAACGTTCGAACCCTGAAATGCAAAAACGTGCTGCCAATGCCATTCGTGGATTGGTAGAAAGCGATCACAATCCAATTGTTTCCATTCACGATCACGGTGCTGGAGGACATTTGAACTGTCTTTCGGAATTGGTGGAAGAAACTGGAGGATTGATCGATTTGGATAAATTGCCTGTGGGTGATCCTACCCTTTCGGCCAAAGAAATTATTGGTAACGAATCCCAAGAAAGAATGGGATTGGTTATTGGCAAAAAAGATATAGACATTTTGCAAAGAATTGCCGACCGTGAGCGTTCGCCAATGTACCAAGTGGGTGACGTTACAGCGGATCACCGTTTTACATTCGAGTCCAAAACTACTGGATTGAAACCAATGGATTATGCTTTGGAAGATTTCTTCGGAAGTTCTCCAAAAACGGTAATGACGGACAAAACCATCAATTACAATTATCCTGCATTGGAATATAGCGTAAAAAATATTTCTACTTATTTGGAGCAAGTTTTGCAACTGGAAGCTGTGGCTTGTAAAGACTGGTTGACCAACAAAGTCGATCGTTGCGTGGGTGGAAAAGTAGCCAAACAACAATGTGCCGGACCATTGCAATTACCATTGAACAATTGTGGTGTAGTTGCCTTGGATTATTTAGGAAAAGAAGGAATTGCCACCTCGATTGGGCACTCTCCTATCGCTTCCTTGATTGACCCGGTTGCAGGAACAAGAACGGCCATTGCCGAGTCTTTCTCGAATATCGTTTGGGCTCCAATAAAAGACGGAATGAAGGGAATTTCATTGTCTGCCAACTGGATGTGGGCTTGCAAGAACGAAGGAGAAGATGCTCGTTTGTACGCTGCCGTTGAAGCTTGTTCCGACTTTGCCATCGAATTGGGAATCAATATTCCAACCGGGAAAGATTCACTTTCGATGAAACAAAAATATCCAAATGACGAAGTGATTGCGCCGGGAACGGTAATTATTTCGGCTGGTGGAAATTGTACTGACATCAGAAAAGTGGTGGAGCCTGTTTTACAAAAAGACGGTGGTTCTATTTATTACATCAATTTGTCGCAAGACGACTTCAAATTGGGAGGTTCTTCATTGGCACAAACATTAAATAGTATTGGAAACGAAGCACCGACCATCAAAGACGCCGCTTTCTTCAAGAATGCCTTCAATACCTTGCAAGAATTGATTTTAAACAATCAAATCTTGGCAGGTCACGATATTGGAAGTGGTGGTTTGATTACCACTTTATTGGAAATGTGTTTTGCCGACGTAAATTTGGGAGCGAAAATTGACTTCTCCGTTTTTGAAGAGAAAGACATCATCAAATATTTATTTTCTGAAAACATTGGGGTTGTTTTCCAAGCCAATAACGATGCCTTGGTGGAAACCGTATTGAACAACAAAAGAGTTTCGTTCTACAAATTAGGAAGCGCAACAACCGAAGCTACTTTGGATTTTGGCCCATGCAAATTGGACATTGCCAAATACAGGGATATTTGGTTCAAAACCTCTTTCTTGTTGGATCAAAAACAATCCAAAAACGGAACCGCACAAGCCCGTTTCGACAATTATAAAAACCAAGCATTAAATTATACTTTCCCAGCCCATTTTACAGGAAAAGCCCCTGTTATTGACGACTCGAAACCACGACCAAAAGCAGCCATCATCCGTGAAAAAGGAAGTAATTCCGAGCGCGAAATGGCCAATGCGATGTACTTGGCTGGTTTTGACGTGAAAGACGTTCACATGACCGACTTGATTTCGGGACGTGAAAATCTGGAAGACATCCAATTCATTGGAGCGGTTGGAGGATTTTCGAATTCCGATGTTTTGGGTTCAGCCAAAGGTTGGGCCGGAGCGTTTTTATACAATGAAAAAGCCAAAACTGCTTTAGACAATTTCTTCAAAAGAGAAGATACCTTATCGGTTGGAATCTGTAACGGTTGTCAGTTGTTAATGGAATTGGAAAAAATAAATCCGGAACACGAAGTTCACGGAAAAATGTTGCACAATGACAGTCACAAACACGAAAGTATCTTTACATCGGTGACGATTCAGGAAAACAAATCGGTAATGTTGTCTACTTTGGCTGGAAGTACTTTGGGAGTTTGGGTTTCACACGGAGAAGGAAAATTCAATTTGCCAATGGGTGAAGAAAACTACAACATCGTTGGAAAATACGGTTACGATAGTTATCCAGCAAATCCAAATGGTTCTGACTTTAATACAGCAATGTTATGTGACACAACAGGTCGTCATTTGGTAATGATGCCACACATAGAGCGTTCCACTTTCCAATGGAACTGGGCTCATTATCCAAAAGACAGAAACGACGAAGTTTCGCCTTGGCACGAAGCTTTTGTGAATGCTAGATTGTGGATTGAAAAACAGTAAAAACACTAATTTTATAAAATAAAAAAAAGCGTACCGATACATCGGTACGCTTTTCTAGTTTAAAGGAGGTTCTGTATTAAAATCTATAACCTACCGTAGCTTGATACCACATATTTTTATAACGTGGTGTTGAAGAATTTCCGTCACCTTCATTGGTTTTAATATCCCAACCGGCTCTTAGACCAAATACCAGATTATCCACATTGATGTCCGCTCCACCGGTTAAGCCCATAATGTTTTTAGTGATGTCGTTATTATCAAATTCTTGTTGTTGGGTTGAACTAATGGTTCCGCCCGTAAATTCGTCTTTTTGTTTCAATAAATACGAAAATTGGGGTCCAAACAACAAGGTCAATTCTTTGGCAGGTTTCACTGCAAATAAAAGGGGCACATCAATAAAATTAGTTGTTCTGGTCATTTCATAAGAACTTCCAAAATAGGTTCCCGAGGATTTAAATCCTTTTTGTGAATATATGATTTCGGGTTGAATTCCAATGAACTTTCCGAATGGAATGGCAACAAATGCTCCAGCAGCAAATCCAAATTTGGAATCGGCAACAAAATCTTGGTTGTCAGAATCATACACATTGGAATAATTTGTACCCAATTTTAATCCAAAAGACAATTTTTCACGATTGTCGGTTGTAGATTGTGCATTAGAATTTGTTACTGCAATGGCAACGAAAGCGATCATTAAGATTACTTTTTTCATATTTTAAACATTTAGGGTTATATGCGCATTATTTAAGATGCTGCAAAGGTGATGAAGATGTGGAAAAAGTTTCTTGTAGAATATTCAGTAAAAGTTGTATAATTATCACATGTATTCAAGGAAACTAAACAACAAATACTCCTTGAATTGTACTTGAAATCATCACGGATGACTGTTTTTGTTGGTAAAACAAAAAATTAACTGAACCCATTTGAAATTTTTTTGGTTTATTTTTACAATATTAAATTTCTATTGACTAAATTTCGGCAAAAGGACAAAAAATGAAAGGAAAGCATAATTCAATTCCAGAGAACGAATACTTATTGGAACATTTTTTTGAGTTATCCAACGATTTATTTTGTATTGCCGGCTATGACGGCTATTTCAAGAAAATAAATCCGGCCGTTTCCAAGTTATTGGGCTATACCAAGGAGGAATTGTTTTCAAGACCCATCAGTGATTTTATCCATCCCAATGACCGGGAAATTACGGCAAAATTGCGTAACGAAATCAAGAAAAACGAACCCTTGCTGAATTTTGAAAATAGGTACATTACAAAAAGTGGCGAATTGGTTTGGTTGTCATGGACTTCGATACCGATAGAGAACCAAAAACTGGTGTATGCCATTGCCAAAAACATTACCCACAACAAAAAACACGAAGAGGAACGAAATTTACTGCTGACCAATTTCGCGAAAATCAACAATGACCTCAAAAAAATAAGCTACACCAATTCCCATGACCTAAGATCTCCGGTAAATAATCTCCTTTCCATTTTCAGTCTTCTGGATGTTTCCAAAATTGAGGATGAAGAGACGCTTCAATTTATAGAAATGCTCAAATCTACCAGCGAAAGTTTGAGACAGGCTTTAAATGATTATGTAGACATCTTGATTCTGGAGGAAAGCAATGTCGCGAAAATAGAAGAGCTGAGCTTGAACGATTCGTTAAATACCGTGTCGCGTTCCATCAATTCTTTAATTCAAGATTCAAAAGCGACCCTTAAAGTGGACTTTTCAGAACTGGAAAAAATTAATTTCAACAAGTCTTTTTTGGAAAGCATATTTTTAAACTTAATCACGAATTCCATCAAATATGCCAATCCGGGACACTTGCCCATAATTTCCATTTATTCCAAAAAAACAAATGGAATCAGTCAATTGACATTTTCCGATAATGGCCTTGGATTTGACATGAATGTCGTAAAAGACAAGATTTTTGGGTTGCACCAAAAATTCCACAACCATGTTGACAGCAAAGGTATCGGACTCTATTTGGTGTACAACCACATCAACAGTCTAGGAGGCCATATCACCGTGGAAAGCGAGGTCAACGTGGGGACAAAATTTATCATTTCATTTAAAGACTAAAAGCAACTCCTGTTGTTTGAACAAAAAAAAGCCTAATTTTATTAGTATTCTTCTTTTGTTTTGTAGCTTACAATTGGCATAATTTCTGTGTTTCATTCCACAATTAACTAACAGACAATCCTTTTTTAATTAAAAAAATTTGATAATTCATAATTTTTACTAATTTGCATTTAATTAATACCATTTAAAATGACCAAAATCACCAGACTATTTGATTTTCCTTACTACCAATTAGAGCATTACAATATTGCGGATGCCCTGGTTACCAAGTATAATGGTGTTTGGGTTAAAACATCAACAGAGGAATACATTGCCAAAGCCAATGCCGTTTCGAGGGCTTTGTTGCGAATGGGAATCCAAAAAGACGATAAAATTGCCTTGATTTCTACCAATAATAGAACCGAGTGGAATATTATGGACATTGGAATTCTTCAAACAGGGGCACAAAACATTCCAATTTATCCGACTATTTCCGAAACAGATTACGAATACATCCTCAACCATTCCGGTTCCAGTTATTGTTTCGTGTCCGATGCCGAAGTGTTGCAAAAAGTAAATCTGATAAAATCGAATCTCCCCAACCTGAAGGAAGTGTTTTCTTTTGACGAAATTGAAGGTTGCAAAAATTGGAAAGAATTGCTTGTACTTGGTGAAGACCAAAGCAATCAGGATGTTGTCGAAGACCGAAAAAACAGCATAAAACCAGAAGACTTGGCCACCATAATATATACTTCCGGAACAACGGGAAAACCAAAGGGAGTAATGCTTTCGCACAAAAATATTGTGTCCAATGTCCTAAACAGCTTGCCAAGAATTCCTTTCGAGAAAGGAAAAAGCCGCGCTATGAGTTTCCTGCCCGTTTGCCATATATTCGAAAGAATGATTTTGTACTTGTATCAATATTATGGCGCATCCATTTATTTTGGCGAATCTATTGACAAAATTGGTGACAACATCAAAGAAGTTAGACCAACAGTAATGACGGCAGTACCAAGGCTTATAGAAAAAGTTTACGATAAAATTTATTCGAAAGGATTGGGATTGTCGGGAATGAAGAGAAAATTATTCTTTTGGGCGGTTGATTTGGGCTTGAAATACGAACCCTATGGAGCCAATGGTTTTTGGTATGAGTTCCAATTAAAAATTGCTAGAAAACTTATTTTTAGCAAATGGAGAGAAGGTTTAGGAGGCAATTTAGATTTATTAGTTTCGGGAAGTGCGGCTTTGCAGCCAAGGCTTGCCAGAATATTCGCCGCCGCCGAAATGCCCGTGATGGAAGGATATGGTTTGACCGAAACCTCTCCCGTAATTGCTGTAAACGACATACGAAATTTTGGTTTCAAAGTGGGAACAGTTGGGAAATTAATTGACAACGTGGAAGTAAAAATTGCCGAAGACGGAGAAATCCTTTGCAAAGGTCCAAACGTGATGATAGGCTACTACAAAGACGAAGAATTGACCAAACAAGCCTTGGCCGATGGATACTTCCATACTGGAGACATTGGCGAAATTGACAGCGAAGGCTTTCTAAAAATTACCGATCGAAAAAAAGAAATGTTCAAAACTTCGGGTGGCAAATACATTTCTCCGCAATTACTGGAAAACGCCATGAAACAATCCCGTTTCATAGAGCAAATCATGGTTATTGGCGATGGACAAAAAATGCCGGCAGCCTTTATTCAACCCAACTTCGAATTCATTAGGGAATGGGAGAAACTGCATAAAATACCGGTGGACAAAACCAATGAGGCAATTGTTTCCAATCCCAAAGTGATTGAACGTATCCAGGATGAATTGGATATTTTGAACGATAAATTTGGAAATTGGGAAAAAATCAAGCGTTTCGAATTGACACCCGATGTATGGTCCATTCCGGGAGGACACCTTACTCCTACCTTAAAACTGAAACGAAAAATAGTCATGGAAAAATACATTGATTTGTTCCATAAAATTTATAACTAAAGATTTTCTAATATTTAATTCAAATACAGCTTTTTTTCAAAGAATCAACTCTTCAATAAATTGGGGAGTTTTTTTTTGATTGTTTAAGAATTTGAAAAATAATTTCAATTATTATGCGTGCATAGCATTTTTTACTATATTTGGAAAACTAAAGACCAAAACAAACTCAACTATTACGCATGAAAGACAAAACAATAGATTACATACTACGTGCCACTTGGCAAGCCGTCGCCAGGATGTACAACGAAGAAGCCTCAAATTATGGGGCAACTATGGCTACAGGTTTTGCCTTGTTGTCCATCGACAAAGACAAAGGAACACCATCCACCACACTGGGACCAAAAATGGGAATGGAAGCCACGAGCCTTACCAGAACCTTGAAATCCATGGAAGAAAAGGGCTTGATTATCCGAAAGAAAAATCCTTTTGATGGCCGAGGCGTTCTTATTTATTTAACCGAATTTGGAAAAGAAAAAAGGGAACTCTCGAAAGAAACAGTTTTAAAATTCAACGAAGCCGTAAAACAAAATGTATCGGCTGAAAAATTGGAACATTTTATGGAAGTTTCTGAAATCATCAACAAATTAATTTGCGAAAAGAAAATATTTTAATTCGCAAATAGTACTCCTCATACAAGAAGATTTTTACGTAAAGTAAAACTATACACAAAAAACCATAAACCGTTTAAAATGAAACGATCTATTAAAAAAGTTGCAGTAATTGGATCCGGAATTATGGGATCGGGAATTGCTTGTCATTTTGCCAATATCGGGGTCGAAGTATTGCTTTTGGATATTGTTCCAAGAGAACTTACCGAAGCCGAAACCAAGAATGGATTGACACTGGAAAGCAAAATTGTCCGCAACCGCTTGGTCAACGAGCATTTCCAAAATGCCCTAAAATCAAAACCGGCTCCTATCTACCATTCAAAATTTGCCAGCCGAATCACGACCGGAAACACGACCGACGACATGGCAAAAATCGCCAATGTCGATTGGATTATTGAAGTAGTTGTGGAACGTTTGGACATCAAAAAAATGGTATTCGAACAAATAGAAAAATACCGCAAACCGGGAACTTTGATAACATCCAATACTTCGGGTATTCCGATTCATTTTATGAGCGAAGGAAGAAGCGAAGATTTCCAGAAACACTTCTGCGGAACCCACTTTTTCAATCCTGCCCGTTATTTGAAATTATTTGAAATCATTCCAGGTCCACAAACTTCAACCGAAGTCTTGGATTTCCTTACCCTATATGGCGAAAAATTCTTGGGCAAAACTTCGGTCGTGGCCAAAGACACTCCTGCCTTTATTGGAAACAGAATTGGAATTTTCGGGATTCAGAGTTTGTTTCATTTGGTCAAAGAATTGGGATTAACCATCGAAGAAGTAGATAAATTAACCGGTCCTGTTATTGGACGACCAAAATCGGCTACTTTCAGAACCGTTGACGTGGTTGGATTGGATACTTTGGTGCATGTTGCCAACGGAATCTACGAAAACTGTCCAAATGACGAGCAACACGAATTATTCAAATTACCCAATTTCATCAACAAAATGATGGAAAACAAATGGTTGGGAAGTAAAACGGGGCAAGGATTTTATAAAAAAGTCGATAAGGATATTTTGTCTTTGGATTTAAATACACTGGAATATCGTCCTGCCAAAAAGGCTTCGTTTGCCACATTAGAACTCACAAAAACCATTGACAAACCCATCAATCGTTTTAAAGTTTTGGTAAAAGGAAAAGACAAAGCGGGCGAATTTTACCGCAAAAGTTTCGCTGGACTCTTTGCTTATGTTTCCAATAGAATTCCTGAAATCTCCGATGAATTATACAAAATTGACGATGCGATGAAAGCGGGTTTCGGCTGGGAAAATGGACCTTTCGAAATTTGGGATGCCATTGGTATTGCCAACGGAATCGAAATAATGAAAGCAGAAGGTCTAGCTCCAGCTACTTGGGTTACTGATATGTTGGCTTCTGGTACTTCTAGTTTTTATTCCATTAAAGAAGGTGCTACTTATTTCTATAACATTCCAAATAAAACGCAGACTAAAGTTCCCGGACAAGATGCTTTTATCATCCTGAACAACATTCGCGAAAGCAAAAAAGTATGGAGTAATAGCGGAGCCATTATACAAGATTTAGGCGACGGAATTTTGAATTTAGAATTCCAATCCAAAATGAATACCATTGGTGGCGATGTTTTGCAAGCAATCAACAAAGCCATTGATTTATCCGAAAAAGAATATCAAGGTTTGGTTATTGGAAACCAAGGAGCCAATTTCTCTGTGGGTGCCAATATTGGAATGATCTTTATGATGGCGGTCGAACAAGAATATGACGAATTGAATATGGCCATCAAAATGTTTCAAGACACAATGATGCGGGTGCGCTATTCTGGAATTCCAGTGGTAGTTGCACCTCACGGGATGACTTTGGGCGGAGGTTGCGAAATGAGTATGCACGCTGATAAAGTGGTTGCCGCTGCAGAAACTTATATCGGATTGGTTGAATTTGGAGTTGGCGTCATTCCTGGTGGTGGCGGATCTAAAGAAATGACGTTGAGAGCTTCGGATTTATTTCGTAAAAACGACGTGGAATTGAATGTTTTGCAAGAATATTTCTTGACCGTGGCTATGGCCAAGGTTTCGACTTCAGCTTATGAAGCCTTTGATTTGGGAGTTTTGCAACACGGAAAAGATATTGTGGTTGTCAACAAAGACCGCCAAATTGCCGAAGCCAAAAAACACGCTTTGCTAATGGCGGAAGCCGGTTACACCCAGCCTATTCGCCGAAATGACATCAAAGTGTTAGGAAAACAAGCTTTGGGGATGTTCCTAGTAGGAACCGACCAAATGGAAGCCGGAAAATATATCTCGGAACACGACAAGAAAATTGCAAACAAACTAGCTTATGTAATGGCTGGAGGTGATTTATCCGAACCAACATTGGTAAGTGAGCAATATTTATTGGATATTGAAAGAGAAGCTTTCTTGAGTTTATGTACAGAAAGAAAAACTCTGGAGAGAATTCAGTTTATGTTGACGAAGGGGAAACCGTTGAGGAATTAAGATATGATTAAATACTTAAAAAAAAATCGATTTGAAAGCATCGGAATTATTATTTTTTTAATAGTTCTTTATTTTTCATATAACTATTTTAATGGGATTTTTAACTCATTATATAATAATTCAAAAACTACTGAATGTCACGAAATTTATGGTTATTTCGGAAGTTATGTAGGAGGTGTATTAGGAACAATAATAGGATTTGTAACATTATTTTTTGTTTACATTACATATACATCACAAAGAAAAGAATTAAAACTTCAAAGAGAATTAATAGCTCAACAACAATTTGAAAGTACTTTTTTTAATATGTTGAATGTTCACAGAGAGTTAAAAAATGACTTAAAATTGAAATGGGATGAAGCCTGTTTTTTCCCGAATATATTTAATCAGGATAAAGAATATTCTGGAGTAGAAGTTTTTGAAAAAACAAAAGATGACTTTAGAGAATTAACTAAATGGATTAAAGATAACAATAGAGATATTAGTAAAATACAGTCAGTTAAAGTTAAAACAAAAATCGAATCCTATGAGGATTCGAATTCAGAATATATAAATGAATTAAACCAAAATGATAAAAATAAATCTTCCAACGAAGATTTTGTTGAAGAGTTTCTAAATACTAATATTGTGATAAACAATCATAAGATAGAAATCAAAAGGATAAGATTTGCGTTTGAGCTTTTATTTGAAAATTATCAAAATCTAATTAGTCATTATTGCAGAAATGTTTATCACATTTTAAAATACATCAGAGAAAATGAAAAAAATAAAACTCTAGGAGAAGATTTTAATAAATATAAAAGTTATGCCAATATCTTTGAATCACAGCTAAATGTTGACGAACAATTTATTCTGTTTTATAATTTTATTTGTTTTAATGATGAAACTAAAGGTATATACTCAACAATTAATTTAGTAAATCATTATCAGTTTCTAGAAAATCTTGGAAGTAATAATCTTTTAGATAAAGAATTGCATAACAACAAAAACTTTTACACTTTCGACATAAAATAAAAACAATGAAAAATACAACCGCATATATCGTTTCCGCTTACCGTACAGCGGTAGGAAAAGCCCCAAAAGGAGTTTTTAGATTCAAACGTCCTGATGAATTGGCGGCAGAAACCATTCAGTTTATGATGAATGAATTCCCTGATTTCGATAAAACACGTATTGATGATGTAATGGTCGGAAATGCAATGCCCGAAGCCGAACAAGGATTGAATATGGGACGATTAATTTCCTTGATGGGATTAAAAGTGACCGATGTTCCTGGTGTAACAGTCAATAGATATTGCGCTTCTGGGATAGAAACTATCGGGATGGCGACTGCCAAAATCCAATCAGGAATGGCGGATTGTATTATCGCTGGTGGCGCCGAAAGTATGAGTTTTATTCCGATGGGAGGTTACAAACCCACTCCAGATTATGCCGTGGCCAAAGAAGGAAACGAAGATTATTATTGGGGAATGGGATTGACCGCCGAAGCCGTTGCCAAACAATTCAACATTTCGAGAGCCGATCAAGATGCCTTTGCTTACAATTCTCACATGAAAGCCCTGAAAGCGCAAGCCGAAGGAAAATTCGATTCACAAATTGTTCCAATAACTATTGAACAAACTTTTATCAATGAAAATGGTAAAAAGGAAACTAAATCTTATATCGTTAATAAAGATGAAGGTCCAAGAGCAGGAACTTCGGTAGAAGCATTAGCAGGATTAAGACCCGTTTTTGCTGCTGACGGAAGCGTGACAGCAGGAAATTCATCCCAAATGAGTGATGGTGCTGCTTTCGTTTTGATTATGAATGAAGAAATGGTCAAAGAATTGAACCTCACTCCTATTGCGCGTTTAGTAAGTTTTGCATCAGCTGGAGTTGAACCTAGAATAATGGGAATTGGCCCTGTAAAAGCCATTCCAAAAGCATTAAAACAAGCTGGATTAGAATTGAAAGACATTGATTTGGTAGAATTGAACGAAGCATTTGCCTCACAATCATTAGCCGTAATTCGGGAATTGGGAATGAACCCAGATATCGTGAATGTCAATGGTGGAGCAATTGCCTTGGGGCATCCTTTGGGTTGTACGGGCGCCAAATTATCCGTTCAACTATTCGACGAAATGAAACGTCGTGGAAATAAATATGGAATCGTGAGTATGTGTGTGGGAACTGGACAAGGAAGTGCGGGGATTTATGAGTTGCTTTAGAAAGAGATAATAGAATATAGACGAAGAGATAATAGATTTAAAAAATGAGCGAATTCAAAAGACATAACTTCAAAAAACTAAAAATTTGGCAAATGGGAATGGAAATAGCAAAAATAGTTTTAGACCTAACTGATACATTTCCTATTTCTGAAAAATTTGGTTTAAAAAGTCAAATGGACAGATGTTCTTTATCAATGCCTTCAAATATTGCAGAAGGATCAAGTAGAACTGACAAATCCTTCAGTCATTTTTTAGATATATCATTAGGTTCTTCATTTGAATTACAAACACAGCTTTTATTAGCAAATTACAGAAAATATATAACCGCAGAATATACCAATTTTATTGAAATAAAAATAGAAGAATTTCAAAAAGCAACTATGACTTTTCAAAATACTCTAAATAAATAATTTTCAAATCAAGATAACAACGTCTAGCATCTATTCGTCTATTATCTTTAATCTATAGAAATTATGAACGACAAAACTCGCGGTGGCCAATTCATCGTAAAAGAAACAAAATGCGAAGATGTCTTCACGCCCGAAGATTTCAACGAAGAGCAATTAATGATGCGTGACTCGGTAAAAGAATTTGTGGACAAAGAAATTTGGCCCAACAAAAACCGTTTCGAAAGCAAAGATTACGCTTTTACTGAAGAGTGTATGAAAAAAGCCGGAGACCTTGGTTTTCTGAGTGTGGCAGTCCCTGAAGAGTATGGCGGAATGGGAATGGGATTTGTCAATACGGTTTTGGTTTGCGACTATATTTCGGGAGCAACGGGTTCTTTTTCGACAGCATTTGGTGCGCATACTGGAATTGGAACAATGCCCATTACTTTGTACGGAACTGAAGAGCAAAAACAAAAATACGTACCGAAATTGGCTTCTGGCGAATGGTTTGGTGCCTATTGCTTGACCGAACCGGGCGCAGGAAGTGATGCCAATTCAGGAAAAACCAAAGCTGTTTTGTCCGAAGATGGAACACATTATAAAATCACGGGACAAAAAATGTGGATTTCGAACGCTGGTTTTTGCTCCCTGTTTATCGTTTTTGCCCGAATTGAAAATGATAAAAATATTACTGGATTTATTCTTGAAAACACTGCCGATAATGGAATATCTTTTGGTGAAGAAGAACATAAACTCGGAATTCGTGCCTCTTCCACTCGTCAGGTTTTCTTTTCGGACACTAAAATTCCGGTCGAAAACATGCTTTCCGAAAGAGGCAATGGCTTCAAAATTGCGATGAATGCCTTGAATGTGGGTCGTATCAAATTGGCCGCAGCCTGTCTGGATGCACAACGAAGAGTAACTTCCGGTGCCGTGAAATATGCCAACGAAAGAGTGCAATTTAATACGCCGATTGCCCAATTTGGAGCCATTCGCTTGAAATTGGCCGAAATGGCGACCTCTTGTTATGCCGGCGAGAGTGCCACTTACAGGGCTGCCAAAGACATAGAAGACCGAATTTCAGCGAGAGAATCCGAAGGAACATCACATCAAGAAGCCGAATTGAAAGGTGTCGAAGAATATGCCATAGAATGTTCCATCTTGAAAGTGGCCGTTTCTGAAGATGTTCAAAACTGCGCCGACGAAGGAATCCAAATTTTTGGTGGAATGGGATTTTCGGAAGACACGCCCATGGAAAGTGCTTGGCGTGACGCAAGAATTGCCCGAATTTATGAAGGGACGAATGAAATTAACCGAATGCTTTCAGTGGGAATGTTAATCAAAAAAGCGTTCAAAGGTCATGTGGATTTATTGGGGCCAGCCACGAAAGTTCAGGAAGAATTAATGGGAATTCCATCATTCGACACGCCTGATTATTCCGAATTGTTTGCCGAAGAGAAAGAAATGATTGGCAAATTAAAAAAAGCGTTCCTGATGGTTGCCGGCGGTGCGGTTCAAAAATACGGCCCCGATTTGGAAGGTCACCAACAATTATTGATGGCTGCAGCCGATATTTTGATTGAAATCTATATGGCGGAAAGCACCGTTTTGAGAACCGAAAAATTAGCCAAAAAAGAAGGCGAAGCCAAAGTGCAAGAACAAATTGCCATGGCAAAACTGTATTTGTACAAAGCGGTTGACGTGATTACCCAAAAAGGAAAAGAAAGTATTATTTCCTTTGCCGAAGGCGATGATCAACGCATGATGCTGATGGGATTGCGCCGTTTTACAAAATACACCAATATGCCTAATATCATTGGGTTAAGAGAGACTATTACAACTAAATTAGTAACTGAAAACGAATATTGTTTCTAATACAACGCCGTTTGTTAATTCGCGCGTGAGGGATAGCAGCTAGCTACCGAAGTAGCGCGGATAGCCCGACAGCATAAAGAAAAGGAGCCGACTCACAAGTATGATGAGTTGGCTCCTTTTCTTTATGGTGGCACGCCCAAATCGTGATTTAAGCTGCAGTAATTTCGGGTTTGTCTTCCATCCAGGCCACGAATAATTTATAACCGATGGAAAAAATAATTGGTCCAACAAATAACCCTATGAATCCCGACATCATAAAGCCGCCGATTACACCAATAAATATAACAAGCATTGGAACTAAAGCGCCTTTTCCTAAAAGCAACGGTTTCAAAACATTATCGGAAAGCCCGCTCAAAAGAAAATATACCGTCCATAAAATTGCTGCCGTTGAGCTATCTCCCGTAGAAAAAAGATAAGCAATCACGCCAATATTTACAATAATGGGGCCTATTTGTATGATGGATAAAATCAAACATAACAAAGTCAATATTCCTGGAAACGGAACGCCACATAAAAACAATCCCACCGCCTGAATCATGGTTTGAATTACTGCCACTCCTATTACGCCTTTGACCACCTGACGTACTGTTGAAATAGTAATTTCTAAAAACTCATCGCCCTTATCACCCGCAATTCTCGTAATAAAATTGGTCGCCAAATTTTGGGCGCTGGTAGATGCCATTAAAACTCCTGCAATGATTACAGAAAGGACAACTTGCAAAATGGTCACTATTGAACTTACTAAACCTCCAAGTACTTTTGTAGAAATATCTTTGATCTGTTCCTTGTGTTCTAATAGTGTTTTTTCCAAATTAACGGAGGAGGAATATAAAAAATCGTATGCTTTTTCACCAATAACCGGCCATTCTTTTATGTTTTGACTAGGCATTTCTATTTTTAAAGTACCCTCATCAATACCGGATTTAATTTCCATAATACCTGAAGTAACCCCACTAAAAAAGGAAATGGAAGGCAAAATTACAATAGCTAAAATGCAAAGAATAATTATGGTAGCGGCCAAGGACTTTTTACCTTTCAACTTTTTTTGAAGAATGTTGAATAAGGGATATAAAATAATCGCAAATATTATTGCCCAAAGTATGGGTGTTACAAAGGGAGCCAAAAGGTTAAAGCAAAAACCTAAAATTAGGAATACAAGCCCTAATTGCAGAATGGTTTCAAAAAGCTGTTTGCTGTTTAGTGAAGTAGAATTTTTCATAAGATTCTGATTTTACGGTTAAATTAATAGGGATTTTTCAGATTATTTATTTTTATAGTTGACACTGGCATCCGAAACCAGTCTTCCAATAAGAACGACAGGATACAATACTCCAAAAATGGATTCTAAATTTACCAATGCACGAACAAAAGGATGAAGAGGCAAAATTTCGCCAAAACCAGTTGTTGAAAGGGTGACGTAACTAAAATACAGGAAATTGGCTTGGATACTATTGCTTTCAAATTCGGGTAAAGTGAGTTGAAAAGATCCCGGAATATGTTCGTAAAAGAAAATGTAAATAACTGTCCAAAGATGGGCCAACAACATATAAATCACAATGGAACCAATTACTCGATGTGCCGTTATGGGGCCTGGTTCAAAAATTCTCTTTAACACCAATACAATCAACAGCAAGAAAGTACAAATAGAAAGAATGAGTTCCGTAATCAATATAAATGGAGTCGTTGAGACAACATTTATCCAAGAAAAAACAATGAACAAGAAAGGTGCAATAGAAATGAGAACGGCCTGTTTGTTTGTTTCAGCCAAAGAAAAAATTCCAGCAAAAAGGAAAAGCATCCAAAAAACATTCAAAACGGACATAAAAAAAGAGTAATTCCCAAATAATGGAATTAAGACAAATTGCATTATGGTCAGCAAGACAATCATCCCGCTAAGTCCACTTTCTTGATCCCACAACCGATTTAATAATCGAACTTTTTTTGTTCTTTTCATACTGTTTGTTATTAGATTTATGGTTGATATTTTAAAATGGAATTGGTTCCAGTTCTACCTTGCCAATTGGTCTTCTGGCGAGTCTAAACAGCAGCAAAATAAATATAGGCAAAAAACAAACAGCCGACATTACCAAATAAATATCTTTATAGGCCAGCAATATGGAGGCTTGAGAAGTTTGGTTGGAAAGACTTTTTTCTGCCATTTTCTGTGCCTCGACTTCGGATGCTCCTTGATGCAAATAATAATTCTTGATGTTGGACAACTTCTTTTGTGCCTGTTGATTTACTGGGGATAATTGTTGGCTCAAGCCCGTCTTGTGTTGCACATTGATGTTCGAAATATAGGTTCCCAAAATGGCGCCGCCGAGTAAAGTGGCGATGACAACACGTGAAATGACACCGCTCATCATTCGCGAATCGCCCAGGTTTGTAGGAATTCCTTCCGCAATATAAAGTGCCGAAATGGGATACAGGAATCCAATCGCCAATCCCTTGAAAACGAAAGGCAGCAAAAAATCAACGGGAGCAATTCCGGGATAAAATCGAAAAAAGAGAATGATGTGAAAGAATCCATAACAGGCAAATCCGGTAATCCAGATGGTGGCCATATAAATTCTTTTATACAAAAGATAAGTCGATAAAGGAATGGCAATACATATACCTATCAACAACGCCAAATGGGTTCTGGCTTGATAAAGTCCATCAAAACCAAGCACTCCCGACATAAATCCGGTAACCACGCTTCCGGTCCCGTTCATTAGACCGATATAAAAAAACAGGAACGAACCAATCACTACATTCTTGTATTTGAAAACATCGGGATCGATTAGGGGTTCTTTGGTAAAACGAACGTGCAGCAAATAAATTCCAATCAAGATTAGCAATGACGCAAAGGCAATATTTATCATCGGATCGGAAAACCAATTTCGGGTTTGTCCTTCGGCACAAATGAAAAGAATTACGGTGAAGAAGAAAATCAAGATCAACCATCCTCTCCAATCGAATTGAAACTTCCCTTTCATTGGCGCGACATCTTTTTTGTAAAAAATCCAGGCCAAAATGATCCCTATCAAAAAGTTGACATTCAAAAAGTAAATGCTGAAAGTCCAGTCGTAAATACTCGTAAAATGCGCTCCAAAATATTTGTAAAGGTGCTGGCTTCCTTGAAGAATAAATTGGATAATCCCATACATTATTGCCATGTTGAAAGCTGGATTGTATTTCAATACAATGGGAATCATCGTGGCAAATATTCCAATAACGGAAATCATCGCCACAAGCGAACGCCAAAAAGTAAACCAAAAAATGTTGGTCGCATATAAAGAAGCCGTGTTGAATAGTATCGCCAAGAAACTAACCGACAGAATCATCGTTCTGACCTTGATTTGTTTTCCAATCTTCATTCCCAACGGTAAAAAAGCCAACATGGCAAATGCCGGAATATAACTCGAATAGGCAAAAACGGTGGTCGAAGCACCAAAGTGTCCCAAAATTTGGGAATTGTCGTAAGTGGTTACATTCAACGCATTGAAAAAAGGAATCGTGAGGACGTATAATCCAACAAGAATGAAAACGCTACCTTTTTTGAATCCAAACATATTTTATTTTTTTATTTCGACCGTTACATTCATTCCGGGTTTTACTTCTTCCAACTCCTTGGCTGGTGCCTCAAATACTATTTTTACGGGAATGCGTTGGGTAATTTTAACGAAATTTCCCGTGGAATTATCGGGTTCCACCATCGAAAACTTGGCTCCTGTTGCCGGCGAAAATCCCACCACTTTTCCCTTGAATTCCTTGTCGTCCAGTGCATCAATGGTAATGGTAACCTCCTGCCCTGCCTTGATTCTTTCCACTTGGGTTTCCTTGAAATTGGCCGTGACCCATTTTTGTTTCAGCACGATCGAGGCAATTACCTGGTTCATGCTTACCAAATCGCCAACGGACAAATTGCGTTCGCCCACAAATCCATCAATTGGAGCCGTGATTACGGTGTAAGACAACTGCAATTTTGCCGCATCCAAATCGGCTTGTTTTCGGGCTACGGTTGCTTTGGCGGCTTCCAGATTGGTTTTGCTTTGTTGGGTTGTAGAAATGCTGGCCTGCAGTCCATTCTCGCCCGCTTTGAGATAGGCTTGCGTCGATTTTAATTTGGAAACCACTTGGTCGTATTGATTGCGGGTCACCGCCGAGTCGGCATACATGTTCTTGAATCGTTCGTAATCCTTCTGTGCTTTTTCAAGGTCGGCCAAGTCGCCTGCCAGTTTTGCCTTGGTTGCCGCTTCATTCGATGTGGAAGTGATGATGGTTTGTTCCAGTGAATGCAGGTTTCCTTCGGCTACGGCCAAATCAGCTTCGGCTTGTTTTACCTTGATGATGTACTCCTCGTCGTCTAGAATTACCAAGGTGTCGCCTTGATGCACAAACTGGTTGGCTTCAAATTGGATGGCAGCAATATGTCCCGTTGCCCGTGCCGCGATGTTGTTCATATAGGCATCAACCTGCGCATTATTGGTGGTTTCGTATCGACTGAAATCAAAAAACAAGCTTAAAATCCATAATCCACCCGCTATCAAAAAGACAAAAGAAAGAACGGTCAGGATGGTGTTTCGCTTTTTTTCCGTGTTTTGGACGGCTTCATTAGTTGTGTTTTCTTCGCTCATGACAGTATCTTTTTATAGTTTACCCATTGCATATTGCAAAGAATAATATTGAATAATTAAATCTAAATTGGCATTGATTAGGGAAATTTTCGCCCCGTTTACCTGTAATTCGGCATCGACCATGTCGCTGATTAAGGCAAAATCATTGTCGTATCGGCTTTTTACAATTTTGTAATTGCTCAGCGAAAGTTCCACGTCTTTCTTGAAGGTGATGATGTTTTCCCTGCTTTCCACAAAGCGGACAAAAACGGTTTTTACTTCCTTGTCAATCTGGTCTTTGGTGTTTTCCAAAGCCGTGTTGCTTTTCTCTATTTCAAATTTGTTGGCATTCACGCGGTGTTTCAAGTTGTAAAAACTGGAAATATCCCAATTCAATGAAACTCCGGCAGCCCAATAATTGAGAATATTGGGATAATTGGGCCATTGAGCGGGATATTGTGTATTCAACATAAAATTGGCATTCACGTTGGGTTTAAACCCACTTCGTGTAAGGCTCAAGGAGGATTCGGACAATTGCACCCCGATTTCGGATTGCTTGATTTCCACTCGGTTTTTATAGGCTTCGGACAGGCTTTCTTCCAAATTGATGGTTTCCGTGGGAATCATTGCTCCCGAAACTTCGGGTTTCAACACGGTGTCCGTTGGCAAACCAATCAAGATGTCCAGATAATTACTGACCAATTTGATGTTGTTGGCATCCTGAAATACCGAAACTTTAAAACGGGACTGCTGCAATTCGGTTCGCAACAAATCACTTTTGAGGTTTTGACCGTTGGAAACGCGCGATTGGAGTTGCTTGATGCGCAAATCGGTGTTGATGATGTTTTGCTTGGTCACCTCTATCTGGCGGTATAATTTTTCGAGGGTGAAATATTGTTGCACGATGGCCAATTTCACTTCGGCTTCGGTCATTTTGACCACCGATTCCTTCATGTTGCTGATCAACTGTTGTTGCTCTATTTTGTTGTTGATGGCGCCTCCGTTGTAGATGGGCATCGAACCCAAAATATTTCCCGAGGATTGATTGTTGAAATAATCCATGGTGATGCTTTCTTCGTAAAAGCCTTCGTAAATTTTTGGGTTTCCAATGTAATTGTAACCCGCATTCAGACCGATATAGGGTGCTCTGGCAATTTTGGACTGGCTCAGGTTTTCATTGGCAATGGCCACATCGGTAGTCGCCATTTTGAGTTGTTTGTTGTTTTGAATGCCTAATTGAAGGGCTTCTTCCAGCTTTAGAATCCTTGTATTGGATAAATCAATATTTTGTGAATATCCCATTCCACTGGCAAGGAAAGCCAAAACTAAAGTCAAATATTTTATTTTTAATTTTTTCAAGAGGAAATATTGTTTGAAATTTTCTTGGATTGTGATTTAGTGCCGGTTCATTAAAAGTATCTAGAATCAATTGATTTATTCAGATACTCAAACAAATATAAAAAAAAAATTAACAAATTTTATAAAGAAAAAGATTGGTAAATATAAACCATCGATTTAAATAGATTATTTGTTTGGATTGTTTCAAAAAACTGTGAGGATGTAATTTTTGTCGGTTTTATTCTTTACAGGTCTCCCCTGTCAAGGAAAAAAAAACAATTGAAAACCTCAATTGTCGCTTTTTGCAAACCCTAATATTTACGGTAGTTCAGTTTGGTATTTATTTTACAAAACAGTAATGCATAGTGATTTATTTTTAAAATAAAAAACAATCTTGTTACTTTTTTTGTTAATATCCCGACCAAATTTGCGAATAACTTTCATTTTAATAACCATAAAAAGTATTTATCTTTGAAAAGTCAGTTAGGTACTCATTGTCAGTACACTAAGACAAACCTTTTTTAATTCATTTAATACCACTAACAAAATGGCTATTAAATTTAAAACCCAGTCAAGAAAGAATCCTCAGGACCTGACTGCCCCTGAAAAGTTCTATGCCGCTGCCATTGCAGATGGCGATGTCGATTTGGATAGGCTCGCAGAGCTGATTTCCTATCAATGTACGGTTACCGAAACCGACTGTTATGCCGTGTTGATGGCCTTGGAGCACAACATCATTGGCGAACTGAAGCAAGGTAGAATCGTCAAATTGGGCAGATTGGGTAATTTCCAGGTGGGCATCAGCTCTACGGGAAGTGACACTGCTGCAGAAGTTTCGGCAACCGCCATCAGAAAAAGTCGCATTTTGTTCCGTCCGGGCAAAAAAATGCGCACGATGCTGGATGGCGTATCCTTCAAAAAAGCTGGCTAGCACCTCGTAGTTTTTTTGATTGATTTTTAATGTAAGACCTTGGGTATTTCAGTGCCCAAGGTCTTTTTTTTGTGCTATTTTCAACGAAAACTTTCGTCAATTCGTCCTGACGAGACAATTGTTTCGTCAAGACGAAGTGAAAATACCGTCAAGACGAAGCAAAAATCCCGTCAAGACGAATTGAAAACAACCTCTTGCACCGAACTTTTTGCTAAAAACTACTATTTTTTTGATTTTTATGGAGGGATTGGCAGCTTTGTTTTTCCTTTTTTTAGTTCAAAAACCTCTTTTTCATTCGCTATTTTCCATAAAAAAAGCCCAAAATCAGCCTTATTTTTGTCATTCCGACGAAGGAGGAATCGCATTAGTTGCTCAATTGTGTTGCTCTCGTTATGTGATTTCTCCTTCGTCGAAATGACACATTTTAAGAATTTTTTCCATAAAAAAAGCTCAAAATCAGCCTTATTTTTGTCATTCCGACGAAGGAGGAATCGCACTAGTTGCTCAATTGTGTTGCTCTCGTTATGTGATTTCTCCTTCGTCGAAATGACACATTTTAAGAATTTTTTCCATAAAAAAAAGCTCAAAATCATCCTCCTTTTGTCATTCCGACGAAGGAGGAATCGCATTAGTTGCTCAATTGTGTTGCTCTCGTTATGTGATTTCTCCTTCGTCGAAATGACACATTTTAAGAATTTTTTCCATAAAAAAAGCTCAAAATCAGCCTTATTTTTGTCATTCCGACGAAGGAGGAATCGCATTAGTTGCTCAATTGTGTTGCTCTCGTTATGTGATTTCTCCTTCGTCGAAATGACACATTTTAAGAATTTTTTCCATAAAAAAGCTCAAAATCAGCCTTATTTTTGTCATTCCGACGAAGGAGGAATCGCATTAGTTGCTCAATTGTGTTGCTCTCGTTATGTGATTTCTCCTTCGTCGAAATGACACATTTTAAGAATTTTTTCCATAAAAAAAAGCTCAAAATCACTGGCTAGCACCTCGTTTTTTTGAGCGAATTTTTAATGTAAGACCTCGGGTAATTTCAGTTACCGTTTCGAATTATGGGTTAAATGTAGTGAAATGTTGTAAAATGTGGAGCAAATTGTTCAAAACTTTTGATATTTTTCGAACGATTTTAAACGGATATTAAACGCGTCTTGTCCAGTTCTATCCCAACCCACTATTGAAAAAATATTTCCCTCTTTTACGGTTTCCCGTATTCTGTATGAAATTATTTTCAATACCTTAGCAAAAAGAAAAACATACTACTTAGTAATGGCTGCCGAACAAAAACAAAAATTAGAACAACAACTCTGGAATATTGCAAATACCTTACGTGGGAAAATGGATGCCGATGATTTCAGGGATTACATCTTAGGGTTTATTTTCTACAAGTACCTGAGTACCAAAATGGATTTGTATGCCAACACCATCCTAAAACCAGACGGTTTAACTTTCCAGCAAATTGAAGGACACCCTGACGAAGTTGCCTTATTGGAAGAAATCAAACAATTGGCTTTGGACAAATTGGGCTATTTTTTGCTCCCTTCCGAATTGTTTTCGGAATTGGCGCGAAGAGGAAATGCAGGCGGAAAAAACAATTTCATCTTGGGCGATTTGGCCAAAGTATTGACGCATATTGAGCAAAGCACGATGGGTTCTGAAAGTGAGGAAGATTTTGGCAACCTGTTTTCCGACCTCGATTTAACCTCCCACAAACTAGGAAAATCCGAAGCCGACAAAAACGAATTGATCGTAAAAGTCTTGGTGCATTTGGACGAAATTGATTTTGATTTAGAAAACGTTGACAGCGATGTTCTGGGCGATGCCTACGAATATTTGATAGGACAGTTTGCCAGTGGCGCAGGCAAGAAAGCGGGCGAATTCTATACGCCACAACAAGTAAGCAGCATTTTGGCACAACTGGTGACGGTGGGCAAAGACCAACTCAAGAGCGTTTACGATCCTACTTGCGGGTCGGGTTCGTTGTTGTTGCGTGTTGCCAAAGAAGTAAAAGACGTTAGTGCTTTTTACGGACAGGAAATGAACCCAACGACCTACAACTTATGTCGCATGAACATGATTATGCACGACGTGCATTACAAACGTTTTGACATCAAGAACGAAGATACGCTGGAACGACCGCAACATTATGACATGCGTTTTGAAGCCATTGTGGCCAATCCCCCATTCTCGGCCAACTGGAGCGCGAGTCCTTTGTTCATGAACGACGACCGTTTCTCGGCTTATGGAAAACTCGCCCCAAGCAGCAAAGCCGATTTTGCCTTTGTGCAACACATGATACACCAGCTGGACGACAACGGAACGATGGCGATTGTTTTGCCCCACGGTGTTTTGTTTCGTGGCGGCGCCGAAGGACACATACGGGAATATTTGATAAAAGAGAAAAATTACTTGGATGCCGTAATAGGCTTGCCTGCCAATATTTTTTACGGCACTTCTATCCCAACCTGTATTTTGGTTTTGAAGAAAAAGAGAACCGATGCCCAAAACATTTTGTTTATAGACGCAAGCCAACATTACGAAAAGGTAAAAACCCAAAACGTGTTGCGTACCGAGGATATTGATAAAATCATAAGCACTTACGAAAAACGTAAACCAGAGGAAAAATACAGCCATATTGCCGCTTTAAGCGAAGTGGAAACCAACGATTACAACCTGAATATCCCTCGTTACGTGGATACTTTTGAAGAGGAAGATGCGGTAGATTTAAAAGCCATAACCACCGAATTGCGAGAACTGGCTTCACAAAGTAAAACCACCGATGCTACCATTGCTGAATTTTGTACGGAATTAGGAATTGAAACACCATTTTAATGAGTACAGAAACTTTACAAATAGAAAAGAAAACTCTTGTGCCACAATTACGGTTTTCAGGGTTTGATGGTGATTGGGAAACTAATAAACTTTCAGATTGGAAATTAAAAGTTATCGATGGTGATAGAGGAACAAATTATCCAAATGGTGATGATTTTTCAACAGAAGGATATTGTCTTTTTATGAATGCAAAAAATGTTACTAAAAATGGATTTTCTTTTGAGACAAAAATGTTTATCACGAAAGAAAAAGATGAAAAGTTAAGAAAAGGAAAACTGAAAAGGAATGATTTAATTCTAACAACAAGAGGTTCTGTTGGGAATATTGCATTTTATGATGATTCAATAAAATTTGAAAATTTAAGAATTAATTCAGGAATGGTTTTAATTAGAAATGAGAACTCTAAAATTGATTCCCGATTTATTTATTCTAGTTTTTTTACCCCAAAATTAAATCGAATAATAGATACTATTTCTTTTGGGAGTGCTCAACCACAGTTAACTGTTAAAGAAATTAATCTTTTCAAATTTAACATACCCACCCTCCCAGAACAACAAAAAATAGCTTCTTTTTTAAGTGCGGTCGATGAAAAAATACAGCAACTTTCCCGAAAAAAAGAATTATTAGAACAATACAAAAAAGGCGTAATGCAACAATTGTTCTCCGGGAAATTACGGTTTAAAGATGAGAATGGAAAGGATTATCCTGATTGGGATTACAAAGTTCTTGATGATGTAATTGATTTTGTTAATGGAAAAGGACATGAACAAAATATCGATGAAAATGGTGACTTTGTAGTTGTCAATTCTAAATTTGTTTCAACTCAAGGGAGAGTTAGAAAATTTTGTAACACTCAAATTTCTCCATTAACAAAAGGAGATATGGTTATGGTAATGAGTGACGTTCCTAATGGAAAAGCTCTTGCAAAATGTTATCTAATAGAAAAAGATAATGTTTACACTTTAAATCAACGTATTTGTGGATTGAAGGCTAAGAAAGATAATTTAAACGAATTCATGATTTATCTTCTTAACAGAAATAAATATTATTTAAGTTTTGACTCAGGAGTAGGTCAAACTAATCTAAGAAAAGATGAAGTATTAAATTGTCCCCTATTTATTCCAACTTCAATTAAAGAACAACAAAAAATCGCCAATTTCTTGTCGAGTATCGATGTTAAAATAGAAAATACGGGGCAAGAAATCGCCCAAATGCAAGGGTTCAAAAAAGGGTTGTTGCAGCAACTATTTGTGTAAATAAAAGTTAAAATAATAAGCCTATAAGTTGATTTTATGAAAATTGATGCTATATTTGCAGTCGTGAAAAACAAATTATTGTCGGTTCAATTTGAACCCAATGACTGTGATGAATTTACGTTAGCATTCAGAAACTGGAACGATACAGCGTATTTGGAAGCCTTTTTTGAAAACAATAAAAAGGATTTACAATCTGGTTTTTATGGCAGAACAACAATTGAAGAAGCTATTTTTTCTACAATAGATGAAGCAGCAGTCTTTGAAGAAAAAATTAGGAGAATTGCAAAAATTGGAAAATTTAAAACAAAAAGTTCTTTACAAGATTTAGTTTTTTATCCATTACACAAGAATGACCAAACTTATAAATTACAAGAAACAAGAGCATACGGAACAGAGAATAAATCTTGGCTTCGTATATTTGCTGTGCGTATTGGCCCTGAATGTTTTGTGGTGTCAGGAAGCGCTATAAAACTAACAGCTGCAATGGGCGAACAAAGCCACACAGCCATAGAGTTGACTAAACTACAAATTACAGCAGCTTATCTAAAAGAAAATGACCTATTAGACGAGGACGACTTCGGATATATAGACATCATTAATTAAAACTACCATTATGAAAAATCAAGAAATGAGTATAAAGTTACAAGCATTAGTTTCTAAAACTCCCAGCAAATGGATAGTAGAAAGCAACAAAAGATTTGAGGATAAAGAAGGGTTACGATATTCTCAACAAGTTGCTGTTCGTGTTTTAAGAACTCTTAGAGAAAAAAAATTATCACAAAAAGACTTAGCCGATTTATTGAAAGTAACACCCCAAACAGTTAATAAATGGGTTAAAGGTTCTGAAAATTTTGGTTTCTTTACAATTGGTAGAATTGAAAAAGCATTAAATATTAAATTAATGCATATATATGAAAACAATAATAGCATTGTTATATCTTCTTCAAATGTAATTACAATAAGCAATCAAATACATACCTATTTAAATAAAATTGAGGAAACTATGGTAGGTGATAAAGAGACTAAAGTTATCCCGTTGAACACCTATATTAATGAGGAGGAATGTATGGAGTTAAAATATAATCATTCATAAAAATGGATACTAAAAAGACTATTAGTTTTAGGCTATTAAATATAGTTACAGAGCAGTTTGCCACTTTTGAAATCGAAAACCTTCCAGAAAATAACGATTTAAAATCGGAACTTCAATTTTCAATTAATCCAGAAAATAGAATTGTTGCTTGTAGAATGAAATTTCAATTCCTTCACGAAAACCAACCAATCGTAGTATTAACAGTAGTTTGCAATTTTGATGTAGAAGAAAGTTCTTGGAATAAAAATGTAGTTTCCAACAAAAAAATTACTTTACCAAGGCATTTTCTAGAACATCTATGCGTTATAACTGTTGGCACTTCTAGAGGAATATTACACGCAAAAACAGAAAATACTTTTTTCAATAGATTTATTATACCTACTTTAAATGTGAGTACTTTAGTTGAGAAAGATGTGGTCTTTGAAATAAATAAGTAATACTAAAACATGGAAACCTTGCCAAAATTGGTAAGGTTTTTTTTCTATATAATATGGCACATCAATCAGAAGCCCTACTAGAAAACAACTTAATCAAGCAATTGGTTGGTTTAAACTATTCCTCTGTAAAAATTCAGGATGGCAATGCCTTGGTTTCCAATCTCAAAAGCCAGCTCGAAGTTTTTAACGAAACCACTTTCACCGTCAAGGAGTTTGATGCCATCATCAATCACTTGGCCAAAGGCACTGTTTTTGAAAAAGCCAAAACGCTTCGGGATCGTTTTCAGTTGGACAAAGAAGACGGTACTTCGTTTTATGTTCGTTTTTTTAATACGGAAGATACTAGCCAAAATTTATATCAAGTTACCAATCAAATCAGTCTGGAAGGAAGTTACAAGAACCGTTTTGATGTCACGCTTTTGGTCAACGGTTTGCCTTTGGTGCAAATAGAACTCAAGCGTTCGGGCATCGAAATCAAGGAAGCTTTCAACCAAATCAATCGCTACCAAATGCACTCTTTTTGGAGCAATCACGGTTTGTTTCAGTACGTGCAATTGTTTGTGATAAGCAATGGCGTGAACACCAAATATTTGGCAAACAACAAATTGCAATCGGTCAAACAAACCTTCTTTTGGGCAGATCGAAATAATAAAAACATCACCGAGTTACCCGAGTTTGCAGCAGCATTCCTGAATCCGGAACATTTGGGCAAAATGGTGGCGCATTATATCGTGATTAACGAAACCCACAAGGTAATGATGGTCTTGCGTCCGTATCAATTTTTTGCCACGGAAGCCATTATTCATCAAGTGAAAAACTCGAATGACAACGCCTACATTTGGCATACCACGGGTTCGGGAAAAACTTTGACATCTTTCAAGGCAAGCCAAATTCTGATGGTATTGCCCGAAGTACACAAAGTGGTTTTTGTGGTGGATAGGAAAGATTTGGATTACCAAACGATGAACGAGTTCAACGCATTCAAAAAAGACAGCGTTGATGTCACGGACAACACCCAATCCTTGATACGACAATTGACGGATAACACCAAGTTGGTTTTAACCACGATTCAAAAATTAAACAATGCCATTTCGGAACGATTTTCGGGTAAAATAGAAGCGTTGCGCCAAAAGAAAATCGTCTTTATATTTGACGAATGCCATCGTTCGCAGTTTGGAGACACCCACGACCGTATTACGAAGTTCTTTGATAAAAGCCAATTAATCGGTTTCACGGGAACACCCATATTTGCCGAAAACGCTTCGAAGAATGATTATGGAAAACGCACCACCAAAGACTTGTTTGGAAATTGCCTGCACAAATACGTGATTACCGATGCCATTCGGGATCAAAATGTATTGCGTTTTGGGATTGAATATGTAGGGAAATACAAAAACAAAAGCAAGACTTTTATCGACATCGAAGTCGAAGATATTGATAAACAGGAAGTATTGAATTCTGAAAAACGAATCAACAAAATCGTTGACTACATTATTGCCTACCACAACCAAAAAACCTTTGGCAGAGATTATTCGGCCTTGTTGGCGGTAAGCAGCATCGATAACGTGATTCAGTATTATGATTTGTTTCAACAAAAGAAAGAGGCTGGCGAACACGATTTGCGCATTGCCACTATTTTCACTTATGGCACCAACGAAGACTCAGACGAAGCGCAGGATTTTTTGCCGGGTGATGAAGTCGATTTTGATGTTTTGGCGGAAGCTCCAACTAGTTATCAATCCAAGCGCACCCGAGATAAACTGGAAACCTATATTGGCGATTACAACAGGATGTACGGCACCAGTTTTTCGACCAAAGACAGCCAACAATTTGAGAATTATTTCAAGAATATCAGCCAACGCTTGAAAGACCGGGAAAAGGAAAATTTCAATCCCGAAAAAGACCGTTTGGATCTTGTGATTGTAGTCAATATGATGCTTACGGGTTTTGATGCCAAAAAAGTAAACACGCTTTATGTGGACAAAAACTTGAAGCAACACGGCTTGATTCAGGCTTATTCCAGAACCAATCGCATCTTGGGAGAACAGAAATCACAAGGCAATATTTTGTCCTTCAGGAACCTCAAAAAAGCCACGGACGATGCGATTACCTTGTTTTCCAACAAAGAGGCTGTTGAAGTGGTTACCCTACCCGATTATGAAAAGATAGCGGATAAATTTGACGAAGCCTTGAAAAGCTTACGAGAAATCACTCCAACTTACCAAAGCGTAAATGATTTAGAGAGCGAAGAAGACGAAGCGCAATTTGTAGAAGCCTTCCGAAAAGTATTGCGAGCCATGAATGTATTGCAATCCTACACCGATTTTGATTGGGATGATTTCCCTATTGACGAGCAGGAATTTGAAGACTATAAAAGCAAATACTTGGACTTATACGAAAAGGTAAAACGAGATACTGAAAAACAAAAAACATCGATTCTGGACGAGATCGATTTTGAATTGGAATTAATCCACAGAGACCAAATAAACGTTGCTTATATCTTGAAATTGTTGGCCCAATTGAAAGGAGCCAAAACACCGTCGGCAGCAGCTGTGCAAAGAAAAGCCATCATTGATTTATTGGGTGGTGATATCCAGTTAAGAAGCAAACGGGAATTGATTCAAAAATTCATTGACGAGAATATGCCCCATATCAAAGACGGCGACAATATTGAAGATGAATTTGAAAAATTCTGGCAAGACCAAAAAGTACTGGCTTTGGGCAAATTGTGCGAAGACGAACACCTGGACAAAGCCCAATTCAAAGCCTTAATCGATGCTTACATTTACAGCGGTCGAGAACCCATAAAAGACGAAGTTTTCCAATGTTTGGACAACAGACCCAGTGTTTTGCAAGCTAGAACCATTGGCGATCGCATCATTGCCAAAATGAAGGAGTTTGTGGAGGTTTTTGTGAAAGGTATGATGGCGTAATCTAATAAAAATAGTCAAGCAGGATTTGGGAGTGGCTTTGCAACAAAAACATACACCTTTGACAGAGTTTTAAATATTCACCAAGTCGAAAACGTTTACTTCTTCGGAAGCTCCGTAACCTCAATCTTGATTCCCACGGCATAGGCATTTGGGATGATTTTATTCCCATGGGCGTTGGCATAAACTTTAGTGAATTCGGCTCCAAAATACAAGATTATGGCCGAATAATAGACCCAAATCAAAATAATAATGACAGAGCCAGCAGCACCATATACGGTGGCAACGGTGGAACTTCCCAAATAAAATCCAATGGCAAATTTTCCAAACATGAAGAAAAAGGAAGTAAAACTGGAGCCTATCAAGGCGTCTTTCCAAACGATATCCCCATCGGGAAGCGTCTTGAAAATAATGGAGAACAGCATCGTCGTTGTGGCAAACAAGATCAATATGTTGAGCACATAAAACAAATAAATCGTTGAATCGGGAAAATAAACGAGCAAACGGGCGTTGATAACATCCATTACGGTGTTGACCATCAAACTGACCAACAGCAAAAAACCAACCGAAGCTATCATGGAAAACGACATCAACCGGTTCTTGATAAACTTCACCAACCCTTTGTCGGGTTTTGCTTTCAACCCCCAAATATAATTGATGGAGCTTTGAATTTCGGCAAACACGCCCGAAGCGCCAATGAGCAACAAAATTCCTCCAAATGCCGCAGCAAATGTATTGTTATCGGACAATTCGATGTTTTTGATGGTTTCCTGGATTTGGATGGCAGCTTCGTTACCCACCATCCCATTGATTTGTCCAAAAAATCTACCTGTGACAGCTTCTCTACCGAAGAAAAAACTGAAAATAGACAGAATTATGATCAACAAGGGTGGCAATGAAAAAATGGTATAGTATGACAGGGAAGCACTTAGTTTTATGGCGTTGTCATCATCAAATTCTTGGTAGGTCTTCTTCAACAAGTTCCAACTTATCAAGGCCACTTCTTTGTGTTTCATAATTATAATTATTACGGTTTGTGGCATTCCTAAAAAAATAAATGTGTTTGCTGGAATACTTTTCTAAGGACAAAGCTAGTTCTAATAAACTAAATTAGTGCTTAACCCGCTAAACTAAATGATAATTGTATTGGAATACTTGATTTGATGCCAATTAAGGATTTGGAAATAGTTATTAAAATTTATAATTCAAGCCCGTTACAAAACCATAATCCGTTTTTGAAGTATCTGTTCCGGGTGACTTGCTATCGTAGTAATGATAAAAACTGAAATTTATTGAAAAATCGTCTATTAATTCCCAGTTGATTTCTAAATCTCCTTCGTTTCGAATACGGCCTTTTTGGGATAAACTCACATAAATTCCTTGGGTCATCGCTATGGTGATATTGGGTTTGCTAAAGGAAAAAAAGTCATAACTGGCATTGGTAAACCATTCCCAATATATGTTATTGCTATTTTCAAAATCGGTTTCCTGGTTGACCACGATACCGCTGATGGCTCTGGCAAAATTATGTTGTCGCTGCAAGAATTTATAACCTATCCCACCTCCTTCTTGCCATCGATTCAACAATCCCAATTCGATGCTGCGCTGGTAACGCAACGAAACTGCCGAATACCATCTGTTGTCGGTGAGAAATTTGCTGGAAAAAGAGATGTCTTCATTTTCCCGATTGACCACACTGCTGTCTATTGTGGTAATGACGCTTCCCGACAATTCCAACTCCAGTTTGCTCTTGGCATATTTAATTTTTCCATCCAGGTTGAATCGCCCAATGTCGCTCGACTTGGTATAACTGTATCCTGCGCCGAAAGAACCGCTCAGGCTGTCCGTCCAATGATCTCCATAAAACGAAATCGAGGAAACATCCACCAGTTTGACTTCGACATCCTCTTTCAAGGTATGGACGATGATGTTTCCGGGAATTTTGGAAGACAATACCGAACCGTACAAAACCCTTTTGTCAATGGTTTCGGTTCGACAATAATAGGAATGCACGTGAATGGTCTTGACTTTGTGGTATTTGATGTAAACGATGCCGACTTCGTCGCTGTCAAATTCGATTTTGCCCAGTTTCATTTTTTTAAACTCGCCAATCATCATGGATTTATTCAAAAAAAACACGGTGTCTTTTACCTGGGCATATCCAAGCATAGAAAAGAGCAACAAGAAAATCGTGGTTCTAATTGTCATCCCAAATAGAATTTAATTCTAAAAATCATTCTTTTGTCAATACATATTTTTCTGCCAATGGGCCAGTAATGACTTTGCTTCCATATCCAATTGAAGCAACTTGTTTTCGCCTACTTTGTATTGGGATGGACTTCCTTTTAATCCAAGCAATGAAATACTTCGCCCCGATTTATCCCATGTAAAGCTTCCTTTTTTCTTCGAATACTTTAGCGTCTTCTTGCCAAGGTATTTGGTCTGGATTGGGAATGTCAAGTTTTTATTCAAGAAAATTTTGGTTTCAATTCCTTCACAATCGGCACAAGGCGTGATTCCTTTGCAGGTTCCCGACCAGTCCAAGACGTTTTGCTAATTATGGTCCTCTTTTGCTACTTTTTCGAAACGCATCATTTCAATGGTTCCTGCAATAAAACTCAAGGTTTTCCCGTCTTCGGAAATCGAATAGGAATCAATTTTTTCCAATGTTTTCATATAAGTGGGTTCTCCGCTGCCCTGACAAGCCATCATGGTCATTCCCATTTTGGCATCCTTGAAATTAATTTTGTTGCCGTCCAGAAGCAATGCGCCAAAGTATTGGTTACAGCTATTGTTGCCTGAAACCCTGTTTTCTTTCAAGTCAAAAACAATTGTTGGTTTCTTGTCGGGATACAATCCTTCGAATGCAATTCTGGGACCAGTGATGTAATTTAATTGCCAGGTACCGTCAAGAGTGTTGTTGGCTTTTGAAATGGATTTGGTCGAATCACATGACATCATTGTCAAAGATAAAATAACTAGTGCAGAAATAAGGTTTTTCATAATATTGATGGTTTATGGTTTACTACTATAAAAATAGTGTATTTTTTTTTAAAAATAAGTATTCGAAAATTATGAAGTTTCTATATGCGCAATATTTTGAACATGATGCATAAAAAAACGCGGTGAGAAATGATTTCACCGCGTTCGTTCAAAATTTGATATTTCTATTTTGTTTTTAAGGCTTCAATTTCTCCAACAAAAGGAATAGCATCTTGAATTTCAGCCTGTACCGTAGTTTGCATATAATTTTCGAACTGAATTATTTTGGTTGCAGTAATTGCACCTGCCGCTTTTTTATATTTGTCATAATATTTTGAAAACAACTTTTGGTAATCCAAATTGTTTTTCAATCCGGCTTTTGCAATTTTATCGGCACTTTCATCGGTAAGATTGGCAAAATTTGCTGCATAATCGTTTATAACGGCCACTTTCGCTTTACCTAGCGCTTTACGTTCCACTTCAAATTCGTCGTAAATTTTCCAAAAAGCGGTAGCTTGGGTTTCTGGAATAGCCATATAAGCTTGAGCCAATTCTTTTTTTGATTTTCCGTAAACACCTTGAATGATTTCAAGATCTTCTTTATCAGAATTTTGGGCAAAAACACCAGTGCTAACTGCAACTAATAATAGCAAAAATACTTTTTTCATAATTGTTGATTTGTAAATGTTAATTTGTTAAATTTAACCAAATTTAGAAATTTAATTACAATCCAGAAAATAGTTTTAATCAATTTTTTAAATTTTAGTTATTAATAACTATAAAAACCAAGTATAAAAAAATCACGTAAACCGCATCTAGAACGATTCTCCCGCATTGAGATAAAATGCTTTGGAATTGCGACCCCAGGCATAATTTAGGACAAGATTTGTTCGGGTAGCTTTATCAATCAAAATACGTAAACCCACTCCCACTGCGGGTTGAATATACTGAAAAAGGCGAATGTCGCGGTCTTTGTCACTGGCGGAAGTTAAATTGCCAAAGACGGTTCCGCTGATTAAATTACTGCAGAGGATGGGAAATCGATATTCGGTTTCAAAATACACCATTTTTTGACCTCGAAACAATCCCTGGGTATATCCCTTCCCGCTTCTACTGCGTTGATCCCAACCGATGGAAGGCAAATTGAGGTAAGGAACCGTACCCACCGTCACAAACTGCCCGGTTGCCCATATACTAAAAACATGTTGCTTGTTGAGCTTGCTTAACGGCATAAAATAACGATACTCCATAAAAAGCACGTTGCTTGCATGTTGATTTTCGTTAAAAGATGGATTAAATCGATAATTGATATTGGCAAACATTCCATTGTTGGTATTGATTTGGTTGTCCCTGGAATCATACAATAAATTTAGGCTCACCCCATTCACGAAATATTCATTGTCTTTGTAGCCGTATTTTTTGCTGTAAGTGTAATGATTGGTAAATTGTGCGTTGGCAACATCCAGGTTTAGGTCGTTTATGGTGGTGTACCAATCAACATGAACTCCAGCACCCACATAATAATTATTTTTGACTTCCCAAGAAGCAGTTTGATGGAACTTTAAATAATTATAATCCATCGGTTCCTTCAAATTGTTTAAATCAAAATTGTCCGCTTCGGAAGGACGGGGAATGATGTCGGTTCCCAATCCATAGTTGGCCTGCGAAAAAATGTAAAAACGCCAGTCACCGCTCAAAAATATTTTGTTGTTTTTAAGCATCACGCTATTCTTGGCATTGACAAGCAACTGTTTTTTTTCGGTATAGGTGACCCCCAGATTTACTGAGGAATATTTGTCATTTTCCTTTTTTCCCTTGAAAGTATATTGGGAAACGAATCCATAAGAAAAACCCGTGGCAGGTTGCGAACCAATCACCGGTATGATAAGAAAAAAATTGCTTTTTGCCGGCTTTAAAACAAGAACTGAATCTTTTCTTTTAAAAAGCTCCGGAAGGGATTTTTCGGGACAATACTTTATGGAATCCTTCGCAGTTTGTGCTATGACGCCAAATTGCATAAAAACAACCAACAATAGACTAAAACAATATCGAGCTTTCGTTTTCATATTGCAAATTTACAAAATTATGAACAAAATCAGTATAATTATCAAGGCATTGGCATTTAAAATTATCAGACACGAATGGCACGAATTAAAACAAATAGAAACGGCTTACAAACCAACAATTGCTGATTAGTAAGCCGTTTTTGTCATTTGTGCAAAGAGACTATTACTTTTTGGTTTCTTCTTTTTTAATTAGTCCTTTATTATTCAGTTCTGTTTTAATAGCCGTAATAATAGCATCTAAAGTGGTGTCTAATTTTGAAGGATTAGTTGTAGAAACTGTTCCTGTCCAAAGCAATTTATTGGACTTAACATCATAAATATTAGTTTCTACATAATACGTTTTGTCTTCTTGATAGTATCCTGGAGAACCATATCCATAGCCATAACCTCCATAATAGCCACCGCGATATCCCCAACCTCCATAATAAGTTGTCCCTTGAACATAGGATGTAGTTTTTTCAATATCAGTTAAACGCATTAGAATAATACCATCAATTCCATCCTTTGTTAAATCTGCAATGACCAATTTTTCATCCTGTTCTGAAGGTTGCAAGTAATTATAAGATTGAACAAAATTTCCTCTTGGCGATGAGGCAACAATTTTGTCTTCAGCAATTCTTCTAGTGGAATCATCTTTTAACTGGGCAATGACCAATACTTTATTGAACGGTTTTGTGTCACCATTTAATGATGGATCTGTCCAAGTTTTTGTCAGTTGAACCGATGGACCACATCCAATTAATAAACTGATTCCTAATGCTGATAATAATAATTTAATTTTCATACTTGTTTGTTTTGTAGTTTGTTATAGTTTTTTACCTAAATTTTATTTGTTTTTACTTAAAATCGATACCCTAATTGAATCATGTAGCGATATCCTAGACTGGTAGTGCTTTTGGCGCCTTTCTTTTGAAAATCGCCTTCCCCAAGAGTTCCCTCGTATCCTGGAAATTTTTCTTCTAATGCGGTATTCAATTTATCGAAAAACAAGGCAGAATCTTCAGGAGATAGATTAGTGTCAAGCGACAAATCCCATTTGTAAAAACCAACACCCGGGCCAAGAAGAATCATGTCTACGGAGAAACGTTTCCAGAAAACGAACTGATACCCCAACTCGACACCAACGGTATTAATGGTTAAACCCAACTCGGAATTCACGTCTCCCGAAAACCCGGAAGTTTCACTGTTCAATGTCCAATTATGCCCTTTGTCAAAAGAATTGTAACCATAATAAGGCCCAACATAAACACCTCTCGGAGCAGCATATTTATTTAATTTAGAAAGATAAAATCGATAATCCCCAGAAATATGAAACCCTCTTTCCGAAAGAATTGTATTGGATTTTAATTCCTCTGAATCAATTATATTCAAGGTAGGAAATCCGGTTTGTCCTATGTTAATCGAAAAGGATTGATTATTTTTCAAAATACGTTCGTAACCAAAAATAATTGATTTATTGCCAAAAATCATTGGATTGGTAATGTTGAAACGAATCGTATTTTTAAATTCTTTTTCTGGTTTTGCCATGCTGTCCGATGTTTGAGCACTTAATTTTAAACAGCTTAAAGCAAATACAATCCCAAAAACGAATAGGTTTTTAAACCATTTTGAGTATGAATTTTTCATAAGATTTTATTTATGTTAATAAAAAGTAAATGTACGAATCCTAATTTATAAATAAAAGCAATTAATAGTTAAATAATGATAAATAAACTAGTTATTACTAACTATTTATGATTTAAAATATAGATAATTAAACGCTTTATTAAAAAAAAACAAGAACTCATTTTTTGATCACATTCTAAAAAAAACAAAAGTTTAAGTATTCTTGTACAATCCGAATCGTCATAGACCAAGACTCCTAAACACTTGCTGGTAATTTGGGTTATTGGGATCTAATTGCTTTAATTTTATTGCTGCTTGTATCGCTTTGGACTTATTATTAGTTTGAATGTAAACAAATGTAAGTGCATAATGCAACTCAGGATTGGAAGGATTAAGCGCTATCCCTTTCAGCAAAACCGATTCCGCTACCTTGAATTTTTTGTTTTGATTCAACAGCAAGCCATAATTATAATAGACTTTGGGATTCTCCGATTTTAATTCCACTGCTTTTGCAAATGCATTTTCAGCTGCCCCAATATTATTCATCTCGTTGTAAAGCAAGGCCATATTGTAATAAATACGCTCGTTTTTCGAATCATTTTTCACGGCATTTTGCAACGCCTGCAACGCTTGTTGGTTTTTTCCCTGCATATTGTAAACAACCGATAAGTTAAGAAGGGCATAATTCATGTTGGCGTCTTTTTTCAAACTGCGCAAATAAAACTTTTCGGCATTGGTATAATCCTGCAATTTCAAGTAATAATCGGCTAGCATCACGTTTCCTGTCGAGAAATCGGTTTGGTAAATAAGTGATTTTTCCAATTCTACTTTGGCCAATGAAAATGCCTTGGCGTATTGACTTGGAATTTGCTCCACGGGAACAGTAATATAAAGATCGGCAGCCGCAATTCGAACCGCCCTCACCTTGTCAGAAAGCAAAGGGCCGACAGCTTCACGCCAACTTTCCACTGGAAAGGACGCCAAACTCCTCAAGGCACGATACCTGATTTGTGCCTCCTTGCTGGCAAGACGGGCCAGAATGGTGTTCAAACTCGTTTGCGTTGGAATACTTCCCAAATAAAAAGTGGCGGTGGCCTTGATGATTTTGGGAACAAATTTATTGTCAATTAGATTCCTCAAATGGTTTTCACTATTGGCATCCAATCGACTTCCGGGAACAAGATCTTCGGCAAAATGGTATTTCCTTTTGGGACCGTACCATTTGACTACGGCATCGGCCAAGGCTTTTTCGGATTTGTCTTTATGACAGTTGCTGCAAGCGTTTGGAGTTCCATATTTCGCTGACAAATCAGGTCTTGGTACCCTGAAACTGTGGTCGTGGCGCAAATCATTGCCCATATATACTTTACCGGGCATGTGGCAGTTTTTGCACTCCGTTGCCGCTCCTCCCTTGAAATGAAAAGTGTGTTTGGGTGTATCGTATTTGGTTGGCACGTGACAAAGTGTGCAGGTTTGGTTGCCGATGCGTTTGAGCTTCACGGAATGTGGATTGTGGCACGTGCTGCAGGTTACGCCTTTGTGAAACATTCGGCTTTGCAAAAAGGAGGTGTAGATATAATCCTCGTCATCCACTTGTCCATCGGCATGATAAAACTCCGTATCCGGGATTTGTGGAATATAATTGTCCATGATTTCCTTGCTGTCGATATGGGAACTGCTGAGTTCCGATATGCGGGCATGACAAGGGGCACAAGTATTTAATTCTTCTTTTTGTCCCGAATTTTTGGCCAATTTCAAGAAGCTACCGGCCACTTTCTCCCCCGATTTGTAATCGTCACCGTTGATGAAATCCACGTGCTGTTTTCCTGCTCCATGACAACTTTCACAACTGACATTGATGATGCTGTAACTCGTTTTATAAGTGTCGGTTTTGACATCATAATTCTTTTTTAGATTCGTCGAATGACAAGTAGCGCACATGGTATTCCAGTTTTGCGCATTTCCTGTCCAATGCAGCCAGTCGTGGGAAGGGATTTTTTGACCGGCATATTGGTTGAACCATTTTTTCTTGTTGACGTCCCAACTCAATCTTGGCACTTGCAGGCGTCCGCCCGGAAATTGAACCAGGTATTGTTGCAAGGGAGTGAATCCAAAGATGTATTTAACCTCAAAATCATGGTTTTTGCCGTCATCGCCTTCGGTGTTGATGAAGAATTTGCTTCCTTTTTTGAAAAATCGACTGCTTACTCCATCGGCCGTGAAAGTAACGTTGTTGAAATCCCCTTTTACCGTCGAATCATTGGGAGGCAACATCGACATGTAATGGTGTGATTGTCGCCATTCTTTAAATTCGGTGGCGTGGCATTTCTTGCAGGACTGGTCGCCAACATAGGCCAAGTTATTGGATTCAATCTTGGTGTATTCTGCATATTTTGAACTGCAACTATCCACTATGAATACCCTGAAGATTGCAAGAAGCACTATTAGGATTAGAACCAGTAAAGTTGATTTTTTGAACATCGACTGCTTTTTGAACAAAAGTATTTATTTTAATAAAAGTGGCAAACTAATTAAAGGCAATTAAAATGGAAAACTTTTAAGTTAGAAAATGAAGTAAAACTATTTTTTCTCAATTGCTTTTATGTCACCATCATAAGAAATAGAACTTCGATTATTGCTATTAATGGAAAGATAGGCATTTCCTTCAAAATATACCGACAGCATAATGGAATACGAATCTCGTTCTCCTTTGACTTCCGCTTTTATGAGATAGCTTTTTTTTGTTTTTTCGATGGTGTAAACCGTGGGTTTGCCTTCAAAATCCATCCCGCTGTCTCCACCGTAACCGATGCCCCCATATCCCCTGCCAAAAAACGGCAAGTAGCTCTTGATCAAATCAGGATGAAATTCCATCGAATAACTGACATCGGTCAAAGTGATGCTTCTGCCTCCCTGCGGAGAAACACTTCTTGGAGAAAAAACAAATTCCTTCGAATCTACCAAAAGTGCCACTTTTTTTTGTTTTTCCAACTTCGCTTCTTCTTTCAATTGTTTTTTTGTTTTCTCCTGCGCACTTGCATTTGAAAAAGAAAAAGTGATTAAAACCAACATTAAAAAACGAATCAAGCCGTAATTAAATTTTGTTTTCATGATAATTTTGATTTAAATAATTATTGTTTCAAACGGTATTCTTTCTAAAAAAACACATATTGGTATGCCAAAGTTACGGAATCGTAGTTTAATCCCAAATTTGACATCAATCCGGTATGGAATTGCAATCGCAAAGCCTGCGCTTTTGAAATGGGAACCGAAAAAGTGGTGCCTATCCTCCAGTCATTGATTATGTCGTTCAAGGGAACTCCATCAATTCTTGTTTCGCCTACTTTGTACCAATTGGTATTGAGTCCCAACCACATTTGGTTTTTGAAATAATAACTGGCATGCGCCTGAAAAGTGACAGTCGGTTTCTGTTGCAACACTTTGTTGGTGAGATATTCCGTATTGTCGGTGTAAAACCAGGTTCCCAAATAAGCTTCGGCATAAACATGGGTAAATCTCCTTGAAATGCCTATTTCGGGTTTGAATGCCCAACGATTGTTTCCCAAATTTATTATTTTATCCTCATAATACCTTCCTGTTGGAACCGAGGTTACCAAGCTTACTCCAAAAATGGCCTTTTGTTGGTACTGGCGAAAATCTTTCCTGTCAAGAGCGGGAGAACCCGTCAAATTGATGCCAAACCGAATGCGCATGTCCGCCATGCCTGTTCGTGAACCCGTAACTTCTTCCCCATTTTGAATCAATTTCCCCTGCATGTCTGCAAAAGGCAACGATACTTGTACCCTCGCCAATTTTTTGGCAATGCCAAAACTGCGAATGTAGTTGATGCCCAGACTTTGGGTGTTCAGTTTAAAATCCTTGATGGGCAATGCCGGGTCAGTCAGCACGTTCCCGGTAATGAAACCATAGCCTACAGCCAATACATTGATGCCTTTGGGAACATTGGCATAAGCCCTTGGCTCGAGGTCTTGGCCATGAACCAAAAAGCAAGAAAAGCAAATTAGTATCGCCGGTATTATTTTCATCTTTGTAAATGGAAATATAAATTTATTGAATAGCTGAAACGTTGGCAAAATTAGTAGCAATTTGGAATTATAAATTAAACAAAAAAAGCTGCAAATCTTGTTGGAATTGCAGCTTTTTGTATCGTTAAATATTTTTTAGTGCTTGAAGTCAAATTCGAAAGCAGCTCCCAAACCAAATTGGTAAAGAGATGAATTTTCTGGATAATAAACTGTTCCCCATCCAGGATACCAAACCGAATCACCGCCATAGCTTGCCCAAATAGTTTGGAAATACCCTTGTAACTTTACAGCAACCACATCGGAGGCTTGAATTTTTACACCCGCTTTAAAGTCCCAAGCAAAACCGGTATGCGATCCAGTTTCTGCGTTTATCCAACCAACTCCTAAGTCCAAACCTAAAAATGGTTTTATACTTGGATTAGATGTTGGAAAATAATTGTTTCCCCCAATTAAAATGTAGTTGACACCAGCATTATCTTTACGAAATCCTGACGGCACATACTGTGTAAAAGTCACATCACTATCCATTCTAAGGTATTTCAATTCAATTGATTTTGTGGGTCTTATATAAAATTCAGCTCCCACTCCATACTGAAATGCACCCTTGAATTCTACATTATATAGATTATCTGATATATTATCATCAAAGGTGTAACCTCCATAAAGATTTAAACCAATATCTCCTTGGTTCTGTGCGTTAACAGCCAAAGCACTTAAAAAGATTCCGGCAATAAGTAATAATTTTTTCATAGTTTTAGTTTTGTTTAATATTAAGTTTTGTTTGTTTTTAGTCCAAAAATTGGGAAAAAACCTAATCAAATATATAGGTTTTATTTCTATTTACCAATAATTTGTGCATCATTTTCCGATGTTTTATTTTCTGCTGCTTTTTTGGCCGCTTTGCCTTTACCTATTGGTATTCCTGCAGTTACGTAAAAAGAACGATTGTATTGATTGGGACTGGAATCTCCTTTCATCACGGTAACCAACCCATGGTAGTAATTAACGCCTATGTTCATCCCATTGCCTCCCATTAGTCTATAACCAAGGCCTACCGCCAAACCGGCATCGATAACATGAATTTGGTCCCTGATTTTGTTTTTATATACCAAATTTTCGCCTTCATAATCGTTCTTGAATTCATCATAAGCTTTACTAAGCAAACCTAATTGCGTTCCTGCCTTGACATAAATATTGTTGGCAAATTTGTATTTGATCATGATGGGCACGTTAAAATAATTAATCTTCCTGTCTACATGGCCACCGGCAAAAGCATTGTCCAAGACATCGTCGTTCAAGGAATAAACAGCCAGTCCATTGGCTCCCATCGATGATTTCACGATTACCCCCGTGTTCAACGCCCAAGAGGGATTCTTGAGTAAAAAGTCGAAATAAAAACCAAGATTAAAATCAGTTCGTGATTTAGCACCTTCGAGATTTGATATGGTCGAGAAATTCGCCCCACCTTCTAAACCAAATTCTACTTTTGGAGAATTGAGCATGTCGCCAAACACCAAGGAAATCAATACTTGTGAATTTACCGATTGAATACTTAACAACAAAATGGCAACCAGTAAAACTTTTTTCATGATGATCAAGAATTAATTATAATCCAAAACGGTATTGAAGACTGGTCATGAATTGGGTACGAGTCCCCAAGAAACCATACTCGGCCCGCAACATAAAATGTTTGTTGAATTGATATTGGCTTCCTATTATGAAATTCCACATATCTTTTGGTGCTTTTTCCAATGAATATTGCACGGTGGAGCTTGAGCCTGTACTCAACGCTCCATCAACGGCTGTCAATAAATTCCCAGCGGTTTCCAGTGCTTGGTTGGCGGTATTGTGTTTGGCTTTGTTCACGGGATTGGCTTGTTCGGCTGTACTCAATCCGTTCCACCAATTATCAACCGCTGTTTGTTTCTCGGCCACTTTTACAAACCCATTATCCACTTTTTCTTGTAGTCCCTCAGTTGGCAACAAACCATTTAAGGGTAACGAACCTGCCGTTTCACTTTTCAAATGTACCCTAAAGGCTCCCGCCCAAACCGCAATATTACTTTCCGGCTTGTGGAATTTAAAGGTTTTCCCCATCCTTGGCCCAAAAATGAAACTCTGCGCCGGTTTATCTAATGCATCTAAATCTGTCCAGGCAACATTCATGTCAAGAGCCAACCAACCTCCTCCGATTCCAATGGTAGGCGTCATTCCCAATCCAAAAGCAGTACCATTAAAATTGGCTTTAGAACCAAAAGACATAATTTGAGACCAATTATTATCGGCATCGGGAACCCAGATGCCGGCGTTGATTGCTGTTGATGTTTGGACTTTTCCTAAAATACCATAGATATTCAAGAAAGGAAACAACCATATATCAGGCCTAACATTAATGGCGCTGGCAGTGGCTGTGGCATCATTGAAACGTACAATCTGGTCTAGGTTGTATTGAGGTCCATTATTGAAACCAACATATAAATTATCAATTACAATACTCGATTCTTGCCAAAAATAGTTTACGGAAAAACCAGCAGAATAAGGTAAATTATATCCTTTTTGTGTCGCTTTTTCTCCCCAAATCGGCAAGGAATAAGGGTATTCGGCTGTTTTAAGGCTGTCTTTTACGGCTTCGTTTTTTTTGCCAACTACTTTATCCGTGTAAACTTGGGCAAAAGCCGGTACACTTAAAAAAAATGCAATAAAAAGAATTAACGTATTGTTTTTCATTGGGTTTACATATTAAATTATTTGTTTTAATTCTTGTACTAATTTATGAAAATTTATAAAAAGTCAAATTTTATATTCAAGAAATATTAAAATAAAGTCTTTATTTTGAATGCTTTAACAAGAAAGCGAAACCAAATCCAGAAAACCAGTTTGTTTGACTCTACATCACAAAAACAAATATCAAAATCCTGACATTTTATTACTACAAAAAAACAACAGTTTCGTCTTTAAAAAAATAGTTATTAATCCTTATATTTTAAACTAAAAAGTGCGGCTTTAAAAATGCCAAATGGATTATTTTGGAATGGCAGTTTTCGTTTCAAAGAAAATATGCAGGATACAATTCAGGGCATAAAGATTTTCTGTGGGATAGGTTTCGTCATATTGGTAAGTCAGATTGCCTTCAAATGCAAATCTTGATCCCCTCGATAATGTGGCACCACCTATCACACGGGTTTTTACCACTTTCAAATAGCGCGAATCCCAGTAAGGTTCTACATTTACATAGGGAACGATAGAACTTTTTCCAAATTTATATTCTTTCTCCAACATCACACGATAGCGAAACCGATACGAAAAATCATTGTCTTGACTAAGCCAACGAGTGTCAGCTCGAAATCGATGGGAAAGCAAGATATTTCCATTCAACGGAATTCTTTTATGAACCTCTGCAAAAACCATTTCTTCAGTATAATCACCTTTGTTTTTACCAATACTCCAGCCCTTCATTACACCTGCACGAACCATCCAAACATTCATTATTTGTCCTTTTTCTTGATCCATAAGTCGCCTGAATACTGCATATTTGCCATCTCCCCATCCATAATCCGCATGCAAATAGATATTTAAATCTCGACTATCATTCTCATTGTATTTGGTTATGGGAATAAAAGACGACAAACGCCAAGAGGAGTTAAGTCGATACCAAATATCGGTTTCTGGCCATAACTCTAAAGAGGCATTTTGTCCATTACAAACAGTGATTGTACCTAAACAAAGAAAAATCCAAAGACTCAATTTGTTCTGTAAATTCATTGTTCGTTTCGGCTTAAATTAAGAAAAATACAAGATTTGAATTCGTTTGGTAGTACTCATTTCGAGTTAATTAAATCATTAATGGCTTTCTTTCAATCGATTCATCCCTTCGACTAATGAGTGCCATCCGCAAATAAGTGTAACTCGAAAACCATCCATTTTTAAATCTGTTGGTTGACTATCATTAACAGAAGAGGAGTACGATATATTCATCTGTATGTTATCGTTGATGTGGTATCCTAATGTGCCTCCCACTCCTACATTGTTCAGTTCATTGCCTTCAACTCCGTCAACTGTTGCTTGTCCACCGCTATAGGAAATGGCATCCAATGAACCCCAAAATTTTTCCATAAAATCGTGTGTAAGATGGGCTTCCAATTGATACATTGGTTTGGTTTCCATTTTTTGTCCCATAAAATTATTGTTGTCAGAGAAAAACCAAATAGCTGGAAGAAACTCAAACGTGGTACGTTTACCGGGAACCCAAGCACCAATTTGCCATACCACGGGAGCACCTACACGACCATACCAACGGTTTTGACCAATATTGACAGGACTTGAACTGTCATATTCTCCCATTGGAACCGCTAAACTCCCAATAAGATCAACAGAAAAACCAGGTTGATACCGGATTATTTGTGGGATGTTCATAATGGCTTTTGGACCAATAATATTGATACCCAATTGCAACATAGGGTCTCCATATCCCCTAGCTGTTGTATTCGTGCTAAACCCATTTATAGAGGTGGTGCTGGATATTCTTCCCATTGGCATCAGTACCGAAACCATTGCTGAACGTTTCAATAAAGGCAACATTTTTGCATAACCAGCCATTGTCATTGTCGCTTCGAAATTAGCACCCGGAACAACTTTATATGTTGGGTCGAAAGGATTTGCATTCCCACCCATTGAGGAGCCAATAACAGGAACGGCATTGGTTCCCATTAATCCTTTCCAATAGAATCTGGGGCCATCGCCTTGTGCTTGAGTTGTTATGGAAAAACACATTATAACTATGAAAATAATAATGGAAAAATTCTTTACATAAATGGTGCTAAGAGCAGCTATACTATTTCTCATAATAATTACTTTGATGTTTTTATTAATTCTACTGGAGGTGTGTACTGACGCTTGTTGATAAGCGGAGGATAACCTGCATCCACAGGGAATCTAGCAGGAAGAACGTCATAGACGCCCTCAAAAGGAGAACGACTCGGCAAGATTACATTGTTTTTCTTCACATAATCTTCCCACAACCCAATCATTTCTTTCAATTTGGTTGGATTCGCTGCTGCGAGGTCTTTTCTTTCCGAAGGATCTTTGGCCACATTGAATAATTCCCAGTCCGATTTACCAAAAGGAGCATATTCCCAACGCAGTTTCCAGTCTCCTTGGCGCAAAGCACGATTACCAAAAAGTTCCCAAGCCAAATAATCATTTGAATTACGAGGAGATTCAGCCTCACCAGCTAGAACTTTTGTCCAAGATTTACCAATCATAGGAGGCAATTCTTTGCCATTGTGTGTTTTGGGATATGATGTTCCAGTGATGTCAAGTAGTGTAGGCATAATATCGGCTATTGACATCAATCCGTTGTTGATACTTCCTTTTGCTCGTTTGTTGACAGGCCCACTTACAATAAGTGCATTTCGCACGCCTCCTTCGCCAAGCCAACCTTTGTACTGACTAAAAGGAGTCATGGAAGCCTGTGCCCAACCCGGACCATAGCCCACATACGAACCAGGTTCGCCCCAAGCATTCACGTTGTTGTTCGACCATTTCGATGCAAAAAACAAGGAATTAAGCGAGCCGGGTTGACCGGCAATCATGGCACCAAGGTCATTGCCTTCGGCTCCATTATCGCCAAATACAATAAAAATGGTGTTTTCGTATTCACCAATCTCTTTCAAGTGGGCAATCAATTCACCGATATGAAAATCCAGATTCTCCATCAAGCCGGCATAAAGTTCCATTTTTCTTCCAACCACTGCCCTTGAGGCAGGTGCCAATACGGAATAATCAGGAATAAACCACATACGTTCCGCTAGATTAGCCGAATCGGACACGATACCCAAATTCTTTTTGTTTTTTGAGTCGTTGTTGTCTAATCATGTCCCAGCCAACATCATATTGTCCCATGTGACGATTGCGCCAATCCTTTGGAAGATGATAAGGATCGTGAGGTGCTTGATGTGCTACGTAAGCAAAAAATGGTTTACCGTCTTTGTGATCAGCATCTATGAAACTGATAATCTTTTCGGTATAAGTTCTTGTTGCATAATAATTTTTAGGCAACTTGGTAAGATACTTTCCATCTTCAGTATAAAGCGTGTTCGGTACCAAAGCGGTCATGTTGGTCATGTCCCAGTAACTACCCATCCCGTCAAGCATGGTAAAATCTCGCTCGAAACCACGAGCAGCAGGAATTTTGTCGGGAGATTTTCCCAAATGCCATTTTCCGACCATATAGGTATGATAACCTGAATCTTTTAATAATTGTGGCAAAGTGACCACTTTATCATTCAAGTTCCCTTCATAACCATCTTTGCCAACCTGATTTGGAGCTGTCCATTCATCCATGTTTCCAAGGCCGTTGAGATGTGTATCCACACCCGACAGCAACATTGATCTCGAAGGAGAACAACTGGCATGCGTGTAATAATTGGTAAAACGAACTCCGCTTGAAGCCAATATGTCCAAGTTGGGAGTTTGTATTTCACTACCAAACATGCCTATGTCTGAATACCCCATGTCATCACCAAGAATGACAACAATATTGGGTCTTTTGCTTCCTGCTGGCTTTTCCGAAGATTGGCTGAACATAAATTGTGTCATTGACAACAATACAAACGCAATGGTATATTTTGTATTCATAATTTTTTATATCAGTTAAATAAATATTTTATAATGATGGGAACATTTTTGCATAATGATTCTATCCTTGTGTATCGGATAGATTTTCATTATTTTCAGGCTAACCAAAATCTGGACTTTAATTTAAAAATTGAAACCAAATCGGGCAACTAAACCAGAAGTATCCACATTATACATGAATCGATTTCCGCCACTACCCGTTTCATAATCCAAACTAATCACCCTGTAACCAGCCGTGATTTGGAAAAGTTTTGAAAAACGATACCCTGCATAGGCCTGCATTTGCCAAGCCAAATCGGACCCAATGCCAAACCCTCCTATTTCACCACGGAACTGGTATATAATTTTTTCTCCCGATTTACTGTTTACCCTTGCAATAAGCATGGGATCAAACCAAGTTTTGGTCATGGATTTGCTTTTGGAAGCAGTTCCTCCACCAATAACTTTTTGGTTGATGTCAAGCCCAGAATTGACGGAGTTTAATAGCCCTCCCAATCCTAGTTCGAGCCAAGGCGTTACATTATGTAAACCAGAAACTTCCCATCCCAATTGTTTGGCTGACAATTCACCATTTGCAATTAAAACGCCAGGTTTTACTCCTTGCGCAAGATCCATGTAAAGAAAATCAGAACCAATTGTCCACTTGCCGGTTGATGCTTCTGCATTTAACATGAAACCCATTTTTAGATGCCCCAAAATAGCATTGGAATCGGCATCTACCGTAACATTCGGCAAATCGCCCAAACCAACAGACCCCTTCATGTTGGGAAACATCATGTAAGGTTCAACAATAAATGTCCATTTGTTTGGTGAAGAGGCAGCTGTTCCATTGTCTTGAGCCATTAGATTTTTTGAAACAAGAAGGCAAAGCATCAATGAAAAAAATAAGGGTTTGAAAAAAAGTTTGTTGTCAATCATTTGTAATTATTTATTGCGTTAAATTTCTTTATGCCACTTCAAGAAGGTATTAAAATGGTTCATTCCTATAATTCAATTGCTTAATTATGTGCATTCTGAAACAAAAAAAATCCAAACAAGGAAATTCGAAAGAAGCCAATAAAGGGTTGACAAGAATTTCTAAGTTTGGATTTTAATTTATTATTTGATCGTATATCCTTTTCCTTCAATACAAACCGTAAAGGCTTTCTTGAAGCTATCGGTTTTTGCTTGATCGGTGGCTGTTGCAGTGGCCTGTGCCTGTTGGTTTTGTTGCTCTTGTGCTTTTTTTCCTTGTCTTCTTCCAGCAACGCCACCGGCTATGGCTCCATAAGCCGCACCTTTTCCGGCATCACCACTAACAGAACCGATTGCTGTTCCTACCAAGGCTCCTTTTGCCGCTCCAGTCACGGCTGCACCCGTGGGGCCTTCTTGTTTGGGAGCTGCTTGAGTTTTGGTCGCATTCATCGGGTCAATACCAGATTGTTCCATCGCCCATTTGTAACATTCCAATTCATCTGCTTTTTGTTTGTCGTGACTTTGCCCCTTTGAAGGATAAACAAATAAATTCAAACTCTGCGAAATTTGGTTGTAAGTCATTTTAGAAGGATCCAGTGTAGTAGGCAACGGAGCGGTTTGTGCAAAAAAGGATGGCGAAACACCCAGTATTAAAGCTAGAATAAAAAGTCCTTTTACTGTTTTGGATACATAATTTGTTTTCATTTTTATTTTTTTTAAAATTTATAGTTGATAATTATTTTGCCGGCTTTTATTTCTTTTCGATAGTTACATATTCAATTTTTCCGTTGAATTTTGATGAAGCACCATAATCCGCGACATGTGTCCCATCATCTACACCCACATCTGCCAAATCATCTACAGAGAAAATACCCGGTTGCGTTTTATCGATTCTCTTTTCTATCACCTTTTTACCGTTGACGGTAATGGTACCAAGACCACCTTTACCCATTCCACCGCCATCGTATTTAAAGTCATAAACCAATTTATAGTTTCCTGGTTTTAGTGCTTCAGGGGAAATTATCTGGGTGGATTCTAATCCTAGATAATTGTAGCTAAATGCCGGTTTTCCGTCTTTTATGTACAAAGAAAGCCCACCAAATCGCCCACCTTGGCATACAATCACTCCGTTTCCTTTAGCATCTACTGCCACTTCGGAAGTGATGGTATAAGACTTACCTCTTAGGTCAATAAAAATATCAACACCCATACCTTTCATTCCTTCGCCATAAGTCACGACATTTCTATCGCCCATAGTTGTTGGTCTGCCCATTAATTCGGCATTGGTTCTTTCTAGCAAACGATCATCAATGGGTAACACATGGAGTTTTTCTGCTTGTTGCATGAATAATTCCTGCATTGCTTTCAATTTGTCTGCATTTTTTGAAGCCAAATCTTTTACCAAACTGAAATCTTCATTGGTATTGTACAACTCCCATTTATCATCTTGCAATGTTGTGGCGGGTTTCAATTTCCAAGCTGGTCTATGAATGGTACGTGCAAACCAACCATCTTGATAAATGCCTCGGTTTCCGAACATTTCAAAATATTGAACAGTATGTCTTTCTTTGGCTTTGGCATCGTTGAAAGTATAAGCCAGACTGGTGCCTTCTATTGGATCTTGTTCTATCCCATTAACCATTTTTGGAGCCGGTATTTTTGATACTTCATATACTGTTGGAGCAATGTCAATGACGTGTCCAAATTGGGAACGTATTTCTCCCCTTGCTTTAAAACCTGCTGGCCATTGAATAATCATTCCGTTTCTTGTTCCTCCAAAATCAGAGGCCACTTGTTTGGTATAAGAAAAAGGAGCGTCCATTGCCACTGCCCAACCCGCAGCAAAGTGAGGATAGGTACTTTCAGAACCCCATTCATCATAATGCTTTAACATATCAGGAACGGTTTCTGGAACTCCACTGAAATAGGTCATTTCGCTAAACATTCCATTCATTTGTCCTTCGGCACTCGCTCCATTATCGCCTGCAATAAAAATGACGATAGTGTTATCCATCACTCCCAATTTTTCGATAGACGAAAGAAGTCTTCCTACTTCATGATCCGTTTGTTCTGCAAATCCGGCATATACTTCCATCTGACGGGTAAATAATTTCCTTTCATCGGCTGAAAGTTTATCCCAATCCTTGATATCCACAGGTTTTGGAGCCAATTTGGTTCCCGCTGGCACTATGCCTTGTTTTATTTGTCTTGCCAAAGTTTCTTCTCTAAGCTTATCCCAGCCTTGATCAAATTTTCCTTTGTATTTGTCAATCCATTCTTTTGGCACATGATGCGGAGCATGTGTGGCTCCAGGCGCAAAATACATAAAGAAGGGTTTATCAGGCGATAAAGCTTGCTGATAACTAACCCACGAAACAGCCTGATTGGTCATGTCGGTGGTGAAATGATAATTGGGGTCTTCTGGGGTTTCAACTAGCGTAACTCCATCATAAATAAGCGGTGCCCATTGATTGGTTTCCCCTCCTATAAAACCATAAAATTTCTCGAATCCGGAACGGGTTGGCCAACGATCTTGTGGCCCTGAATTAGATATTTCCCAAGGTGGAGTTTCGTGGTATTTCCCAAAAGCAGCGGTGTTGTAACCATTTTGTCTTAACACTTCGGCCATCGGAGTAATAGTTTGCGGTCTTACAGAGGTATTTCCGGGAAATGTTGTCGCTGCTTCGCCAATACAGCCCATGTTGTTGCTGTGATGGTTATAGCCAGTGAGCAAAGCTACTCTTGTTGGCGAACATAATGAAGTCGTATGAAAACGATTGTACTTGATTCCATTATTGGCCAGTTTGTCCATAGTTGGCGTCTTTACTGCCCCTCCAAAAGTTTCGGTTACCCCAAACCCCATATCGTCTATCAAAATTACGACCACATTCGGAGCTCCTTTGGGGGCGGTAACATTAAAACGTGCAGGAGCGGTTGCATTTCGAACGTCAAGTTCTTTATACGTTTGACGCTTCGGCTCTTTTATGGGAAGAGTTGAACGATCTGGTTCTTGCCCAAACCCGCTAATCGACAATAGGCTGACCGTCAAGATTAACATAATCGACATGGATTTCTGTTTCATATTTATTTAGAATTTGTTTATATAGTAAATATATCCTTAATAATTTGAACTTAAAATAGTTAAAAACAACTATTTTTATTAGCTTTGATTAAGATTTAACCTCTTAAAATCAATCAATATGGAATCGCATCATAACTACAATTTGTTTCACAAATTCATTGAGACCTATTCTCCCACAGGTTTCATTGGAATAAATCCTGATGATTCCTTGATGGCGGAACTGGAAAAAAGAATGGAAACAAGCAATCAATTTTTCCTTGTAGGTGATGTTATTCAATTGAAAATTTTATTTGCAAGCAAAAGAAGTTCTAAAATGATTGGGGTTGAGCCTGAAAACATTACTCCTTATCATTTTTTTGAAGCCACGCATCCCGATGATATTCAAAGACACGGTTTGGCCAGAACCCAATTATTCAAAATGGCCCAAGAATTATTTATTGCCCAAAACGGTTGTTCATTGTTGACTACAAATTTGAAGATTAAGGGTATTAATGAAAAATATGTGTGTCTTCTTTTTCAATGTTATCTGTTTTATTCCAAAAATCCAACAAAAACAGTCTATTTGCTTCAAGTTCACACCAATGTGGATTGGTGCAAAAAAGTAAAAAAAGAAAACCACTATTATGCTGGAAACGATTTATCCTATTTTCAATACCCAGACGAAAAACTTTTACAAATGGGTAATGTTTTCACCAAGCGTGAATTTGAAATCATCAAATTGATAGAATTAGGCTTGAGTAGTGAGGAAATAGCCCAAAAACTTTTTCTTAGTCTTTATACAATCAACGCACATCGAGCCAACATACTCAAGAAATCAGGCAAAACACGCCTCTCGGAATTGGTCTATGACCTTATGGAGCAAGGCCGGATATAATTCGAAAACTGTTCTCCAAAAAAAAACTACCCCAAAAATGATAATTACATTTTTGAGGTAGTTTAATTTTTTATTTGTCAAAAAAAATGCTTTTACAACACCAATAAAGGTGCAACAATTCCAATACTGAATTGCCCGGTGGTATAATCTTTAACACCAAAAGCATTTTCGGCATAATTGGTATAATCGTATTTTCTGGCTATATAACCAACAAAAAAACGCAAGTTCATGTCCTTGAACGGCATGTATTCTATGGTTGGAATAAGTCCATAACTGGTCGATAATTTGCTGCTGGCATTAGGATCCGGATTTCCTTTCCAAGAATGATTGCTGTTGAAAACACTCAAAAGCAGGGTTACTTTAGGTGCGACTAGATACTCGGCTCTCAACCAGTTTTCCACATAAAGGACATCTTGTGCCGCATAAGGATATTCGCTGCTGATGATGCTGGAAACAATTCCCTTGTTGTCCAAGCCTTCGTTGCTGTATTGAAAATCATAATACAACACGAAATTCTTGGCTTTATACTTGTTTCCTAAAGCGAAATAATCCATATGCGATCCGTCTGCCTCATTGAATAAACTATAACTCCAAGTGGTTTCAAACTTGCCTCCAAAGAATTTTCCTCTCCAGTTCGTCACAAATGCCAAGGGATATTCGGAAGGATTTACGTTTGGCGGTGCCGATGCTCCATACTGCTCTTCAAAGGTTTTGGTTCTCGAATTCAATACCTGAAAAGAAAGGGAATGGTTGCCATTTCCCAAGGAGTGTGCAATTCCGGCTCCCATCAAGAAATTATCGGCATATTCTATGACATCGTTATAAGCCATAATGTCGATTGGATTAAAATCGAATTCATAACCTCCCCAATCGGCACATAATTTTCCGAATGAAAGTTGGGTTCTCGGCGACAAATCAAATTTTAAAAAAGCCAAATCCACCGATCTGCTGATGTTGTCCAAATTCCCCGGAATCGGCTCCCTGGTATATCTATTTCTAAATCTAAAGGAAACCTTATCGTGAATTTTTCCCTTGATTTCAAAACGAAGCTGGTTCATGGCAAAATTGGAATATTCATGGCTTCCGTCATAAATATGGCTGTCATATCCCATACGGGTATTGAAAATCACGTCGACGTCTTTCAATAATTTTTGCCTGACTTCCGGTATCAATGATTTTATGGAATCAGTATTCATCAAACCTCCTCCTCCAGCTTGTTTGTCTCTGTCTTGACCAATGGCAATAATTGGCATTAAACCAATCATCAAATAGATGTAATATTTTTTCATGTCAATTAATTTAAGATTTATAATAAAAACGAACCCAATAAAAACCCAACGGCTATGGCAACACCAATAGCAACAATTCCGGGTAAATTAAAGCTATGGTTGACCACATATTTCCCTATTCGGGTACTTCCAGTTCGGTCAAAATTAATTGCCGCCAACAGCGTTGGATAACCCGGCAATACAAAATCACTGTTTACGGCCGGAAAAATCGCCATCAATGCCGATGGTGGAAGCCCCAAAGCTATTCCCAACGGCATCATGGTTTTGGTAGTGGCAGCTTGACTGAACATCAAAACCCCCATGATAAACACCGCTATGGCAAAGGTCCAAGGATAATCGGAAACAATTCCCCCTAACGCTTTTTGTATTAAATCATTGTTGGAATTCATGAAGGTGGAACTCATCCAAACCACGCCGAAAATAGACACTACGGCAGAAGCCATTGATGTAAACAAACTCGCCTTGGTCACGTCGGCAGTGCTGGTTTTGGTAATCAACATCATCGCTGCCGAAGCCGTGAGCGTGATTACGCTAATGATGGTTACCATCGATAGCGAACCATTGGCACCAACGGCAAGAGTTCTGGCTCCCGGTTCAAAACTCGGAACCAAACCCGGAAAAGCCCCGGCCACAATGATTAATATAATGGCAACGGTAAATATCATAACAGACGTTTTGGCTCCCGGTTTTAACAGTTTTTCCTCCCCTTCCTCTCCAGCTTCCATACTTTTGGCAAACTCGGGGTCTTTCATTTTTTCGATAAAAATGGGGTCTTCACTCAATTCCACTCCATATCTAAAAACGGAAAAACACCCAATCAATAATCCAATGATACATGCAGGAATACAAATCATCATGATATCCGCCAATGCTCCGGGATAAGCCAAGACTACTACCAATGCCGCCGTGGCCGCACTCATCGGACTTCCGGTCAATGCCAAATGAGAGGCAATAACCGAAATACTCAATGGTCGTTCCGGACGGATTCTTTTCTTGGCCGAAACCTCGGCAATAATGGGCAACAAGGAATAGACGATATGGGCCGTTCCTGCAAACAAGCATAAAAAATAAACCGTGAATGGCGCTATAAACGTAATGTTGGAAGGATTGCTTCGAATAATTTTTTCGGCCAAACGAACAAGGTAATCCAGTCCTCCCGAAGCCTGCAAGGTGGCCGCGGTGGTCACGATGGCCATTATAATCAACATCACGTCAAGAGGTGGATCGGTAGGTTTCATTTTGAATACAAAAAGAAAAATAAACAAGCCCACCATGCCCATAACACCCAACCCGATTCCTTTCATTTGTGATCCAATAAGAATCATGGTCAAAAGAACGGCAAATTCTATCCAAAACATATACTGAAATTTAAAGGTTAGTATTTAGATTATGGAAAAAGGAAACCGCTGAGAACAGTTTCCTTTTTCTTGAGATGCTAATATTCAATAAATACCCGTTGCAAATCTTCCCTGCTTCTGTCTTTTAAAAGGGACAACATCAAAAGGATTCTGGCTTTTTGTGGATTCAATTCATCGGCCGAAACGGTGCCATAATCGGCGTCCACAATTTCTCCTTTGATTAAAACAGCTCCAAGAGGAACGCGAGAAGCTCTTACTACAGCCACGCCTGCTTTGGTAGCTTTTTTAACGGCTTCCAATGTTCCGGCATTCATGTTTCCGTCACCCACACCGGCAATTACGATACCTTTGGCACCGGCTTTTACCATAAGATCAACCAAATCTGGAGAAGAATCGGCACAGGCATAAAGAATGTCGACACGTGGCAATGATTTTACTCCATCAATAGAAAATTCGCTGCTTGTAGTATGAAGACCGTGCGGTTTATGGAAAAAATCCACTTCTCCAAACACAACAGAACCTATCATTCCTTCTTCAGGAGATTGGAATGTTTGTACGGGAGTCGTCATCATTTTTTTGACGCTGTGGGCAGAATGAATTTCGTCGTTCATTGCTACCATCACGCCATATCCTTTAGATTTCGGACTCGCAGCCACGGCCACGGCATTATACAAATTCAATGGACCTTCTGCACTTAATGCTGTTGATGGACGCATAGATCCTGTTAATACAACAGGCTTGTCGCTTTTTACCACCAAATTCAAAAAATAAGCAGTCTCTTCTTGCGTGTCGGTTCCGTGGGTAATCACGATACCGTCAACGTCTTTGCTCGCAAGAAGGGTGTTGATGCGATTGGCAACGTCCAGCCATACTTTTACGCTCATATCTTGCGAACCAACATTGGCCACTTGTTCTCCTTTTAAATTAGCCAATTGTCTTATGTTTGGAACGGCATCAATCATGGCATCAATTTTTACCTGTCCAGAAGTGTAGGCTGAACCCGTAGCACTTGCTCCAGCTCCGGCAATAGTTCCTCCCGTGGCCAAAATCACGATATTGGGAAGTTTAGTTTGACCCGTAACAATAGTGCTGGCAACCAACAACATAACTACCAGAAAGTTGCTGGCATAAAAAGAAATTTTTTTCATGGTTTATAGTTTTAGTTTATTAAATAATTTATTTGTTTTTGTATTTTGATTTATCCAATCCCGTCATGTTGGCTGGAGACAAGATTTCGCTGATTTCCGCTTCGGTAAGCAATTTTTTTTCGCGAACCAATTCGATGATTCCTTTCCCGGTGGCTTGGGCTTCCTTGGCCAATTCGTCGCCAACGTGATGCCCCAGTTTAGGGTTCAATGCCGTAACGATGCCAATGGTGATTTCCAGATTATGCGCATGCACTTTTTCGTTGACGGTAATCCCGTCGATACATTGCGTGCGGAAAGCCTTCATCGTGTTGGTCAATAATTTTTGGGATTCAAAAATGGCCAAACCGGCAACTGGCTCGTAGGCATTCAATTGTAAATCGCCATCCGAAGCGGCCATGTTCACCGTCACGTCATTACCCATGACGCGATAACTCACCAATGCCATCAATTCAGGCATCACCGGATTTACTTTTCCCGGCATGATGGAAGAACCCGGTTGTCTGGCAGGAAGGTTGATCTCAAACAAACCGTTTCTTGGTCCAGAAGAAAGAATGATCAAATCATTGGAAATTTTCGACAAAGTTGTCGCCATAGTTTTCAATGCCGAAGAATATACCACAAATCCGTGCAAGCTGGACGTGGCGGCAATCATGTCGTCAGAATTGACAAAATCGATGCCCGAAATTTGTTTCAAATGCTTGATTACGGCAACATCGTAACCTTTTGGGGCATTCAATCCCGTTCCGATGGCCGTGCCACCCATATTGAGCGTCAACAATGATTTATTGGCAAATTCCAGATTGGCAATATTCCATTCCAGCATCGTGGCATACGAATGAAATTCCTGTCCAACGGTCATGGGCACCGCATCCTGAAATTCGGTACGTCCCATTTTTACCACGTCAATATATTTGTTTCCCAATGCTCGGAAAGATTTGGCCAACAAACCAAGTTGCTCTTTCAAACGATTGTTGTGCAAAATCATGGTTAGTTTCAATGAAGTTGGATAGGTGTCATTGGTCGATTGCGACATGTTCAGGTCGTCATTGGGCGAAATTTTGGAATATTCGCCTTTTTTGAGTCCCGCTTTCACAAGGGCAATGTTGGCAATGACTTCATTGGCATTCATGTTGGTTGAAGTACCGGCTCCTCCTTGATACAAGTCCAATCTGAATTGATCCAAATATTTCCCGTTGATCAATTCCTGGCAGGCTGGTTCAATAAGTTTCAACTTGGCCGCAGGCATCTCTCCCACTTCGGTATTGGCACGTGCACAAGCCAATTTAATCATCCCCCAAGCCTTTATGTAGTCGGGATAATCATTGTTGTATTGATCCGAAATTTGGAAATTTTCCATCCCCCTGGCGGCTTGGGCACCATAATAGGCATCGACGGGAACTTTAATTTCTCCAAGCAAATCCGTTTCGGTGCGTGTCTGGGCATAGGAACAAAATACCAAGAAAAAAAAGGAGACTGTCAATAAATTTTTTGTAATTTTCTTCATTTGTTTGTATTTATAAGGTTTATAATAAAATTTAGGAACTGATGAATTTGGGATGAATCAAATTTTCCAAAGAATAGATTTCGTCCCATTTCTCTTGGGTGATCAGTTGGCGTTCCACGACGGCAATTTGATGCACACTTTTACCCGTTTTTAACGCCTCTCCGGCAATACTGGCACTTTCTTCATAGCCCAGAATTGGATTCAATTGCGTCACGATTCCGATGCTGTTCATTACTAAATCATAGCAATGGGACTCGTTTGCGGTGATGCCCACAATACATTTGTCTATCAAGGTTTGAATGGCGTTTGACAAATAATCCAAAGAAGTAAACATGGCAAAACCAATGACTGGCTCCATCACGTTGAGTTGCAATTGCCCGGCTTCGGCAGCCATTGTCACGGTCAAGTCTTGGCCAATGACATAAAAGCAGGTTTGATTCACCACTTCGGGAATCACCGGGTTTACTTTTCCCGGCATAATGGAAGAACCGGGTTGACGTGGTGGCAAATTGATTTCATTGAAACCAGTTCTGGGACCTGAACTAAGCAATCTTAAATCGTTGCAAATTTTGGATACTTTGACCGCAGTTCGCTTCATCGTACCCATAATTTGGACATAGGCACCCGTATCCACCGTGGCTTCTATTAAATCTGGCGCCAATGTTAAGGGAATCCCTATTTCTTTGGCCAAATAATTCACGCAAAGTTCTGGATACCCTTGAGGAGCATTTACTTTGGTGCCAATGGCGGTTGCCCCCATATTAATTTCCAGCAATAAACTTTGTGCGTCTTTTAATCTTCTTACATCCTCTCCTATTGTAGTTGCGTAGGAATTGAATTCTTGTCCCAAAGTCATGGGAACGGCATCCTGCAATTGGGTTCGCCCCATTTTTAAAACCCTGTTGAATTCTTTTCCCTTGGCGGCAAAAGCAACTTCCAATGCTTCCAGTGTTTTGATAAAATGATCCATTTTTAAATAAACCGCTATCCTGAAAGCGGAAGGATAAGCATCGTTGGTAGATTGGGAACAGTTTACGTGATTATTGGGATGCAGGAATTTATATTCGCCTTTTTTGTGACCTAAATACTCCAGTCCAATGTTTGCAATAACTTCATTGGCATTCATGTTTACCGAGGTTCCTGCGCCACCTTGAATCAAATCGCTTACAAATTCTTGGTCAAATTTGCCGGCAATTACTTGGTCGCTGCCATAGCAAATGGCTTCGGCTAGTTTGGGATCCAATGCGCCACAATCCCTGTTTGCCATGGCCGCCCCTTTTTTGACATAACCCAAAGCTTTTATGAATAAAGGTTCTTTTGAAATTGGAATGCCGGTGATGTTAAAATTTTCAACGGCCCTGAAAGTTTGAATCCCATAATACAAATGATTGGGAATGTCCAATTCGCCTAAAAAATCGTGTTCTTTTCTGGTGGTTTCCATTTAAAAATATATTAATGTTAATAATATTAATACTATAAAATCATTAAAAAATAATACACGAAAAATTAAAATCAGCTTAATTATGAAATTCAAAAAGTTAATTAGTAATTATTCTAAATAATTTTAATTTAAAAAATCAAAATAAATCAGTTCATCATGGAAACTATTATTGGCCCCCAAGCCGTCAAAAGTATGTTTCCCAAAGCATACGGAATAGTGTATCCCAAGACAGGAAACTTGCTGCCTGAGGCATCTTGGATTGCCTTTAGTCCAATGGTCGAAGTTCCCGCACCAGTTTGGGCTCCCAACAGAATTATTGGGTTCATTTTGAGTACATATCGCCCAAAAAGAAGTCCAATGACATGCGGAACTATGGCAACCATCAATCCAGCCAAAATGATGCTGTAACCCATCGCTTGAAGACCCGATATAAAACTTGGTCCCGCCGCTAGACCCACAAGCCCTATAAAAGTGGCCAACCCCACATTGTCAAATATCCATAAAGCAGCTTCTGGAATCCTTCCGAATATTGGGGTTTGCGAATGCAGCCATCCAAAAATCAATCCCATGACCAAAGCTCCTCCACTGGTAGTCAAGGTAATTGAAATTCCAAAAACTGTAACTGAAAGCAGTCCTAATAATCCGCCTAAAACAATCCCTATCCCCACAAATACGATATCGGTTTCCGAACTTAGTCGATCTAAATACCCTATTTCTTTGGCGGCAATTTCCAATTGGATCATTTTGCCGGTAACTTTTAAAACATCTCCTTTATGCAAAACGGTACTACTGTTAAAAGGAATTTCGTGGTACTCCCTAGTCACTTTATCCAACATCAATCCATTGCCAAAACGTTTCCCAATTTCTCCAATGCTTTTTCCCGCAATGTCTTTATTGGTTACCGTAATATCCATCGTTGCCAATGGAAAGTTCAATAACTCTTCGTCCAAAACTTCTGGACCGATGGTTTTTGAAAGACCTTTCAAAATTATGCCGTGTTGGGCCATGATGACCATTATGTCATCTTTATTGATGACGGTGTCGGGCGTGGGCTCAATCAACTCCCCATTATGTCTCAAACGCTGGATAGCTAGTCCGAGATCAGTGTTAATCTTTTCAAATTCCGCAATGGTGAGTCCAATCCATTCTTTATTGGTAATTTGATACGCCCTGATAATCCATCTTTGATAGGCAGTATGCACTCCTGGTTCGTGTTCGGTTTCACCTGTTAAAGTCTTGCTCAATTTTGCACTCTCTTCTTTTAGATTAATTCTTAAAAGTTTTGGCGCAATTGTCGTCAAAAAGAAAACAAAAGAAGTGGCGCCAATGAGATAAGTTATGGAATAAGCAACAGGTATATTGTTTATCAATCGTGTTTTCTCCATTTCGGCAATAGGAAGATTATTGATGGTCTCGGATGCAGTTCCTATAAGGGTAGATTCCGAGAAAGCGCCTGCCAACAATCCGGCAGCAATTCCTGTGTCATAACCAAAGATTTTCGAAACTCCAAAAGCGATGAACAAGCAAGAAACACAAATAACAACAGTCAACATTAGTTGGGGAAAAGCATTCTTCTTGAGTCCTTGAAAAAATTGGGGGCCTACTTTATAACCCGTGGAGAAAAGAAAAAAATCAAAAAATATAATTTTGACAAGCGAAGGAACTTCAATATCCAATTGGCCTATAAGAACTCCAGCAAACAATGTTCCCAGAACAACGCCAATTTTAAACGAACCAATTTTTAAATATCCCAATGCAAATCCCAATGCCAATGTCAAAAAAACTGCCAATTCGGGATGCTCCCGCAAAATAGTTGTAATGAATATCATTTCTTTAAATTTAAAATTACTGGATAGTGAACTTAAAATTATAGATACTGCTAATTATGACATACAAATTTGGGATAGTAAATTTATTATTTTTTTTATTGATAAATCTTTAAAAGTCAGTTTTTTTTCCCTTAAAACGATTCTAAATTGTTAATTTTCAATTGTATATAATAATTTGTTTTACTGATATTTTATGGAAAAATGAAAAATATCTACTTAAACTTGGTAAACCAAAATGCAATTGTCTTGAATTGAAAGAGGCGTAAACACTGGCTTTGCTCTTAAAAAAATGAATAATTTGGCTGAAATTATTTAATAGAATCAATAAAGAAAATAGAATTATTTTTTTCCTGGATTCAATAGAAATTCCACTATTATTAATCTCGAAATTCATTGTGTAAAACAGAATATATTCTTAAATTTATCATCCACAAAACATAAAAAAAATAGTACTTTAACTATAAAAAAACATAACGTAGACTTTAAACAATACTACACATGGAAGAAAATATAGGTTATTCGATGTTGCGCAATCCCCGTTACAATAAAGGAACTGCTTTCACCTATGAAGAAAGAGAAAAATACGGAATAAAGGGATTGTTGCCTGACAAAATTGAAACCATCGAAACCCAGATTTTAAGGGTGGAAGAACAGCTCGAAAATTTTGAAAAGCCCATAAATAAATACATTTACTTGATGCAATTGTTGGAGACCAACGAAACCTTGTTTTTCAAAACCATTATTAGTGAACCTGCCAAATTCTTGCCCTTGGTTTACACGCCTACTGTTGGCCAAGCCTGTCAAGAATTGGGTCACATTTTAAGGCGACCAAGGGGATTGTTTATCTCGATTGACCAGAAAGACCACATCAAGGAAATTCTAAGAAATTGGCCCGTAAAGGACGTGCGTTTTACCGTGGTGACCGATGGTGGACGAATATTGGGACTTGGCGATCTTGGCATCAACGGAATAGGAATTTCCATTGGAAAATTAATCCTGTACAGCAGTTGTGGAGGCGTTCCTCCTGAATATACGCTTCCCATCGTCTTGGATGCCGGCACCAATAATGAAGAATTTTTGGATGACCCACTGTATCCTGGATTAAAACGCAAAAGAATCAGGGGAAAAGAATTTGATGATTTTGTGGCCGCTTTTGTCGAAGCCATACAGGAAGTTTTTCCCAAAATTTGCATCCAATGGGAAGATTTTACCGGTGTGGATGCCATCCGTATTTTAAATTCCTATCGGGATAACATTTGCACGTTCAATGATGATATTCAAGGAACGGCAGCCATTGCTACGGCCGGTTTTATATCCATCAGTAGATTGATGGAAAAATCGTTCAAAGACCAACGCTTCTTGTTTATGGGTGCCGGTGCTGCAGCATTCGGCATAGCCGACATGTTGCTTAAAAAATTCATCAGGGACGGTTTGAGCGAAGAAGAAGCATTGAACCAAATTTGGATGTTTGACGTCAATGGATTATTGGTCAAAAGCCGTACAGATCTTGCCGAACACCAGTTGCAATTTGCCCATGACAGCGATCCTTCAGACAATTTTGCAGAAACAATCCTCAAAATTAAACCAACGGCCATCGTGGGTGTAAGTACCGTTGGAGGAGCTTTCAACAGCCAGGTAATTGAAAACATGAGTGCCGTAAACGAACGGCCTATTATTTTCCCCTACTCCAACCCTACCTCCCATTCTGAATGTACGGCAGAGCAAGCCTATATCTGGAGCAAAGGAAAGGCTATTTTTGCCAGCGGCAGCCCTTTTCCTCCAGTACTTTACGACGGAAAAACATTTACGCCCGGCCAAGGAAACAATGTCTTTATTTTCCCTGCACTGGGAATGGCTATTTTTGCAACCGAAGCCAAAAGAGTTACTGACGACATGTTGCTGACGGCAGCTGAAGCAGTGGCTGAACAGGTAACTCAAGAAGATTTTGAAAAAGGATTAATCTATCCAAACGTAAACGACATTCTAAAAGTATCCATGAAAGTGGCCGAAAGGGTGGCCGAACTTATTTTTGAAAGCGGATTGGCTGGTGTCGAAAAACCAAACAACATTTGCGATTTTATTAAAAGCAAAATGTATGTGCCCAGCTATGATATTATTACTTGTAATAATAAACCATAAGATACTGATATACAATATTTAATTATTTTTAAATATAACTATTCGCCAATATCAATATGCTATTGTTTTGTCCTGACAAACTCCACTGTCTGCACAAGTTCGCCATCTGGCTGGTAATAGTTGCCCACCAGTATGTCGCGTTCCACCTTATAATTTAATTTATAATAATATCCTGGATTGTTTTCATCCATCAATTCCACATAAACAGACAAGATGGCCTCATTTTTAATCCAATGGGCTTTCCCGATGGTAATTGATTTTGGATCAAAATAGGACACTTCCAATTTTCCGTTATCAAGTGCTTCCGTAATTTTAAGTTGATAAGGGGTCTCGGTTCTGGACCATTCCCCCACAAGCATACGTTGATTGGCTTGCTGTTGTTGACCAAAACTGTACAGTGTTGTTAGAAAGAGTAACAACAAGGTGAATTTGATTTTGTGTTGCATGTGATTCAAAGTTTTTAACAACAATTAAACACATAACCGCCTCAAATTTAGCGAATTAAATTTATAAAAAACAAAAACAAATGCTATCTTTTGCAGTAATCTAAAAAAAAACGGCCACCAAATTAATTGATGACCGCTGGTTTTTAAATCCAGATAACTGAATAGTACTTATTCCTTGCTGAAAGCTCTGGCTGCTTCTCTTTCTAAATCAAGATATTGCTCTTTTCCGGTATTAACAGTCACAAAACTGATTTCTCCTCCTTCAAATTCTCCTGGAGAAGAGTATTGTTTGCTGACAGGGTCTCCGCTATCCCAGCCCACACATAAACCATCTCCAACAAGGGTAAATTTACCTACTTGAGCCGTCATTGCTCCAGTGGCAACTGCTTTGTCATTGATATACAATTTGGCTGTCCCTATAGACTCATGGTGTTCACCAGCCTTTTCTTTGGTAAACTCCATGCCAAAAGTGTGTTTTCCGGGTTTTAATATTTCTGTAGATACTAATTGTTGTTCTTTGATACCAAGGAAATTATACACATAATACAATTTGTGGTCTTTTATAAACAAGCTATGCCCTCCAAAACGAGAACCATGGGCAAAAATTACTCCTTTAGCATCGGCAGTAATCTCAACATTGGCAACAATCTTGAACGATTTACCTCTAACACTAACAGCCACCGCTTCTGGAACTTGACTGGTATGCGGATAATAGGTATAACTATCTGTTGGTTTTTCTTCCGTTGGTCTATCAATATTTAAGATTTGTATGGCAGTACGATCATCTAGCGGCAAAGCTTGATTTTTATTGGCTTCCTCCAACCATAATTGCTTTAATTCTTCCAGTTTTTCAGGATTTTTTTTAGCCAAATCAATAGACTCCGAACGATCTACATCTACGTGATACAACTCCCATTTATCTTGGTCAAATTTACCATGATCCGTCAAAGGAGCATGAACCGCAACGGCTTTCCAACCGTCTTGCCAAATGGCACGGGTACCCAACATGGCAAAATATTGCACATGTTTTTGTGACGGGTCATTCGGTTTGGCGTCAAAACTATACTTCATCGAAACCCCTGATAGTGGATATTGCTCCACTCCACGATACACTTTTGGCATTTCCACTCCACATATTTCAAGAATGGTAGGCACAATATCAACGGCGTGATGGTATTGGTTGCGAACTTCGCCACGGGCTTTAATTCCTTTTGGCCAAGTAATGGTTAACGGACAATCGGTACCTCCCGCATAGTTGGCATAGCGTTTGAACATTTTGAAAGGAGTGGATAAAGCGGCAGCCCATCCCGTTGGATAATGCTCATAAGTATTTGGCCCACCCAACTCGTCAATCAGCTTCATGTTTTCGGCTAGATCGTCAGGAAAACCATTGAAAAATTTATTTTCATTCACGGAACCGTTTGGCGTGCCTTCCCCCGAAGCTCCGTTATCCGAGGCATACATAATGACTGTATTTTCATATTGTCCAGTCTTTTTTAAATAATCAACAATGCGACCAATTTGGACATCGGTATATTCAGAAAATGCAGCATATACTTCACACAAACGGGAGAACAATTTCTTTTCATCAGCGCTAAGTGATTCCCACGGACGCACTGCATCTGCCGGATTGGCCATATCTGCCGGCATAGGGTTCCATTCGGTAAGTTTTGTTCCTTTTGGCAAAATACCTTTTTCAATCATTCTTGGCATAACCCATTTGCGATAAGCATCATAGCCATCATCAAATTTCCCCTTGTATTTGGCTATATAATCGGCTGGCGCTTGATGAGGAGCGTGATTGGCTCCCGGACAATACCACATAAACCAAGGCTTGGAAGGATTGGCCGATTTCTGGTCACCAATCATTTTGATGGCTTGGTCTGCTAAATCTTTGGATAAATGATAGCCTTTTTCAGGACCATAAGGTGCTTCGATAGCGTGGTTGTCTTCGGTCAAATCAGGATAAAACTGGTTGGTTTCTCCACCAATAAAACCATAAAAACGGTCATATCCTTGTTGCAAAGGCCACTGACTTTTATTGGCTCCAGCAGATAAATCAGTTTCCGGAACATTATGGTCTTTTCCTAACCAAAATGTACTCCAACCATTGTCGTTAAGAATTTGTGCCATGGTAGCAGCCTGTGCAGGCAACTGGCAGCTATAACCCGGAAATCCATTGGCTCCTTCGGTGATGGCTCCCATACCGTTCAGGTTATGGTTGCGACCAGTATTTATACAAGAACGAGTTGGAGAACAAAGAGCCACGGTTTGCCACTGTGTATAAGTCAAACCATCGGCAGCCAATTTATCCATCGTAGGCATGTTAATTCTCCCTCCATAAGGTGACCATGCCGCTAGACCGGTATCATCATAAAGAATAAATAAAATGTTGGGAGATCCATCTGGCGCTTTTTTACGGATGAAAGAAGTCCAATCTGCTTTCGAATCACGAACATCGAGCTTAACGACGCCATTAAACGGCGGAACTTTTTCTTGGGCAATGCCACTAAAAGTAATTAGCAACACTCCAAGAAGCATTGAATAGATCAATAGAAATTTTTTCTTCATTTTTCTTTTTGTTTTTTGCGATTAATTAATTTTTTGATTAACCTGAATAAAATTTAAATAACTTATTCTTACAAATATACTATAAACCCAATTAGTTATTGGTCTAGTTACAACTGCTCTCAGGGAGTAAAGTATATCTTTTGACGAATATAGAAAAAAAATTACTTACAAACCTAAATATCACTAATTTAGAATGATTTAAGAATTTGTTTTTTTGCTTTGAAATATAATTCAGGACAAAAATGTACATTTGGTTTTCTAAATTACTGCAAACGATGCACTACCTTATATCGGAAATGGTTTCGTAATTACTGCTGAATTCAAATTAGACTATTATAAAAATCTGAAAGCCTTAGGAACAGTTGTAATACCTGCACACTACTATTAAAACCCTAAGTTTATCGGGTTATTTAGTTGCGCAGCCTTTCTTGTTTAAGAAATACCAAATTAAAAAACTTCAAGAAGACAAATCCAAGCATTACAAAGTATCTTGGTTTATAATTTATTTGGCAGTCAATTTCTTCTAAATACTGCTAGTTTGATTGATCATTTTCTAGGTCACTACTCCAAAGGAATTTATAGCCGCAACTACCTAACAGGTTTCAAAAAACCTGTCAGGTATGGGAATTGTTCAATAGCATTAATTTAAGTTGGTTTTTGTAATGGCTACTATGGACAAATCAATGTTTTGAAGTTTCTTTTTAGATTTCACCAACATTCCAGGTTAATGACAAATAATAAAAAGCACCTATTTGTGGGCCTCCCAATATGGAATAATACGGCTTGTTCAGGAAATTGATTCCTCCAAGTTTGGCAACAACTCCTGGCTTTTTGAAATCATAATTGATTTGGGCATCCATTGCCCAGTAAGACGGCACTTCCCCGCTGACCAAGAAAGAAACATAGTCGTATGGGCTTTGTTGGCGATAGGTGACGCTTACTCCAAGATTTCTCCATAAATTTTCGACTATAACTGTTCCGTTGGCCATGATTTGTGGAGTATTGAAACCGTCTTCCAATCCGTCTTGCTCATCGGTTCGATCCAATTTGGAATACGTTAGATTCCCCAAAAACGAGAATACAGAATTGTAGCGGTATTTCAACCCCAAGCTGCTTCCATAATTGTAGATTTTACTTTTGGAATTGGTCCACAAACGGTAACGGCTCTGGGTAGTTTTCGAATAAAGAGCAGTTGGTATTTGTGCCGGATTGCTTGTGTTCGGGATACTGGCTTCTACTTGGGCAATAAAATTTTCGTAACGATTGTAATAAAAGTCGGCATCAATTAACAAACTCTTTTTTAGGGCAAGACCCCTGAATCCAAATTCAAAAGAACGAACAAATTCTGGTTCTAAATACGTGTAAGGATTTTTCTGAATGATAGCTTTGTTTTTGTCAATCGCTTGGGCTTGTGTCAGGCCAAGAGTGTTGAGGTCACTGGTTACTTGAGCCTGAAACTTGTCGATGGACACTTTCGTATAAGAGTTTTCGAAAATACCGTCCGACATGATTCGCAATCCTCCCACTCTTTTGACGCCACCACTGTTTACATTGGAAAAACCTTCAAAAATACTCGGAAATCGGTAACCACTTTGATAAGAAGCCCGGAAGTTGACCGCCTCTTTCGGAGAATATACCGCGGTAAATCTTGACGTGAACTTCACTTCAAAATAATCGGCTTTGTCGCCGCGAATGGAGGCACTCAAACGTAATTTTTTACTAAATAAATCTTTGCTCAATTGGGTGAATCCGCCTGTTTTTCCATAAGTTAAGTTTTCACCATTATGCTCTGGATTGATAAAATAATTGCCGTCTGGAACAATGATATAGGTTCTATAATCAAATCCACTTAGGAGTTGTACCCCAATTTTCGTGAAAAAGTCGGTAAAAGCCTTGTCCCAGTTCAACAAGCCTTCCGAATGAACGAGACTTGATTTTACGCGAAGTGCCGCACCATAATCCCAATTGTTGATGTTGACCAACTCTTCTTTCTTTTGTTCATAAGCAGCAGTGCCGGGAACAAATCTTCCCTCATCCGATGTTGTTCTGGCTATTTTATGGGCATCGGCAACGACCGATCCATTGGTTACGGCATTATTGTAGGCCGTGGTATAATCGGAAAACCATTTATCGTCGGATTTAAAAGCCCGATCCATATTTTCTGCCAAGGAGCGCATATTGTATGACTTGCCCGTGTTTTCCTGTGTCAAATATCCTCGAACCATAAAAACATCCGTATGGTAATCAATCGCATATTGACTTAACTTGTAATCTTCTAATCTAAAACGGTTGGAACGTTGATAGACTGTATTAATTAAAGCTCCTTTGTAAGTTATGGCTAATTCGTGCCCTTTTTTGGGTCGAAAATACAAGCCGGCATCCCATTTGTAATTCTCGATACCATAATCCGCAATCTCGGTTTCTCTGTAACCTGTTCTGGAAACCACGTATTTTTTGCCGTTCAAAGTCAATGTTTTTCGGTTGGCCGATTCGTTTCCATAGCCATTTACCTCGTCATAAGCCGGATTGTCATCGCCATACAAATTGGTTGACGCATTCAGGTTTGGAGCCAAATCGGTTCGGTTGTCGGCAACCCAATCGGTTCCATTAGTGATGGAAGCATTGATTTTGAAAGCCATTTTCGAGTTGAATGCTTGGGCATAACGCAAATTGGTTGTGGTAAAAAGTTGGGGAGAAAAACGATCAACATTCCCGACATGATTCACGCCCGTCAATTGTTGAATGCTCATTCCCTGGTACTGAAACGGATTTTGGGTCTGGATGTTGGCCAATCCATTGATGGCGTTCATTCCGTATAAAGCGGCAGCCGAACCCGGAATCACTTCAATTTTATCGATGTCAAGGTCATTGGCGCCAAGAGCATTGGCTATGGGTGCGCCCAAATGCGGTGCCTGATTGTCTATTCCGTCTATTAATTGGGCAAATCGAACATTGGTGGTGTTGGCAAATCCCCGGGTGTTGATGACTTTGAAACCTAGACTGGGAATGATGATTTGCACATTTTTCAAGTTTTCCAAGCCATCAAAATGAGTAGGAGAACCATATTTTTTGGCATCAGCCGATTGTAATTGTTCAATGCTGATGGGCGAACGCAAAATAGTTTCTTGGGTGCGGGAAGCCGTTACCACCACTTCCTTAAGTTCGAGTGCTGGAGTTAGGGTATCGGCGAGTGGTTTGCTAAAATCCTGTTTTAATTTGGTGTCTTTCTCGGTTTGTCCAGAGGCTTCGCAAATAGGGACTAAAGCAATAAAACTTGAGCCCAATAGCGTGTAAATCTTTTTCATTTTGTGATTTTGAATGTTGATATTTCTTTTTAGGTATTAATGCTCGGAACTTCATAATCATTGCAGCGATTAAGTTTCGGGCTTTTTTTGTTTTAAAATTTTACTTATTCGATATAAACTAAAATAGATAACGATACGCAAAAAAAAGCTAAAGGTTGATTTCTACATTAATCTGGCTGACCATCTTGTCAAATTGCTCTTGAATTTGCCGATACTCGCCAAGGATTCTTTCGCCATAAGCCGAGATCATTGCTCCTCCTCCATTGGTTCCTCCTCGTTGCATAATGACCAAAAGCTCTGGAGCCACTCGATTCATCTCTTCTATCATATTCCAGGCGTGTTGATAAGAAATCTTGAGTTTTTTGGCCGCACCACTCAAACTACCGCTCTGAACAATTTCTTTGAGCAGTTCGGTTTTTGTTGCATTCAAAAAGCTATTGCCATCTTTCTTGATGGAGATATGACATTCTACCTCAATCATGATTATTTGCAATCACATTTACCGTCTTTACACTCACAAGGAACTCCAATAATCACTTCCGTCGATTTGATGACGGCAAATGCTTCGTCGCCCGGTTTTAAATTCAAATCGGAAATGGCATCTTTGGATATGATGGACGAGATTACATTTCCATTACCCAAGTCAAGCAAGACTTTTGCAGTAATCAATCCCACATCCACTTTGAGGATTTTCCCTTTTAATTGGTTTTGTGCACTTAATTTCATGATATATATTTATTGGGTTAATTCTTTATCTCGTTTTACAAGCCTCGTGCCATTAAATTCAACCTGCTGTAATTCAATAAATTACCAAAAGATACTGCCAAAATGTTTTACATTTATGTAAACAAAACAGGGTTCGTTTTTACATAAACGTAAATTAGTTGTCCTCAAATTTAATGTTTTTAAGAGGACGGGTCAAAGCCTACTCAAAGCCATAGATAAGCCATAGATAAGCCATAGATAAGTCATGGATAAACCTAGGTTGTGGTATGACAAATAATTACCAGAAATGATATTCATATCAACTGGACAAAGTCGATTTTAAGATAACTTTAGTTTTTTATATTTTTATAATCCCTAATATTGTAGAAACAATCTAAACCAAATACAATGAAAAAAATAATCCTCTCCGCGGCACTGCTCCTAGCCATCCTTATTGGATGCAAAACCAACAGCAATTCCTCTGATTCCAAGAATTTGAACATCACGTTCGAATCAAAAAGCAACAGTAACGTAACCGGAACTGCCACCTTTACGGAAAAGAAGGGCAAAGTGACTTTCGTGGCCAAACTGTCGGGATTAACTCCCGGAATTCACGCCATCCACATTCACGAAAAATCAGATTGTACCGCCGCTGACGGAAGTTCCGCCGGAGGACACTGGAATCCAACCTTCAAAAAACACGGGAAATGGGGCGTTGGCGAATACCACAGAGGAGACATTGGCAATTTCATGGCTGACGAAAAAGGAAACGGAACCATCACTTTAACAACCGATGAATGGGCTATTGGTGGCGAAGATGCAACTAAAAACATTCTTGGAAAAGGATTGATCGTACATCAAGGTGCCGATGATTTCACCTCCCAACCTGCAGGAAATGCCGGTGCCAGAGTGGCTTGTTCGGCAATCATTAAATAGTTTTACACTAATTATACATTGACACAGATTTTACAAATTGTCACAGATTAATTTGTGTCAATTTGTGACCCGAGCGATTGCGAATAGGCGAAGCAAATCTGTGTCAAAATAACCTCAAAATAGTTGGACAAAAAAGAACACCATTATTTCAAAAATGCCAAAGAATGGCGGGAATGGTTGCACGAAAACCATGATAAATCCACTGGCATTTGCCTTATTTTCTACAAAGTGGGCAGCAAAATGGAAAGCATGCGCTGGGAAGAAGCCGTTCAAGTGGCAATTTGCTACGGCTGGATCGATTCGACAGTAAAAAAGATGGACGAAGAACGCCGAAAACAAGTGTTCTCGCCAAGAAAAGACAAAAGTGTTTGGAGCAAACTCAACAAAACCTATATCGAAAAACTCCTCAAGGAAAATCTCGTTCACGAAAGTGGCTTGGCCAAAATCGAAATCGCCAAGCAAAACGGTTCCTGGACTTCCTCGGATGCGGTTGAAGAGTTACTTATTCCAGATGATTTAAAAAGGGCATTCAAGCAAAATGAAACGGCTTTTGAAAATTATAAAAATTTCAGTCCATCCTACAGAAAAAGTTATCTTTATTGGCTCAATCAAGCCAAAAGAGAAGAAACTCGAAATAACCGAATAACCCAAATCATGAATCTTTGTCGTGAAAATAAAAAATCAAGAGCATAATTTTTCTAAAAATTCATAAAAAAACATAGCTTTGCAACTCAAAAAAAAGCAATGATTAACCCCTCGGCAGTTGGTTGGATAGACAAATTTTTCTTGAAGCAAAATTCCTCTTTGCTTGCTGCTGAAATGCAACCTGATCTATTTTACAAAAAGGTTAGGGAAACAGGGTTTATTTATGGCCATATCGTTTCTTTCAATATCCCTTTCCAAATTGTAACTAAAGGCTGGCTCCAGAACGAGATTTCCAAAGTGGCTCTGCTCAATACCCTGTATGGCGTTTACGAATTAACCACGGGGGAAAACAATCAAGAAAAATTTGTTTCGAAAGCAGTCGCCTTTTACAATGAAATGAATCCGCAAGGGTTTAGTTTGTTCAAGAAAATATTGCCCGACGACTCCGCTTCGGTTACTCTGGAAAAAATAATCGACAGCCGCGTTCAAACCAATATCGACATCATCAGCAAAAACTTTTCGCATATTGTCACCAATGCGTTGCTTTTTATAGACGTTTTGGCTTTTCGCCAATACTTGATTCACGGGAAAATTCCGGAAAAATATTTAAAAAAAATAGAAGAAGCCATCATCAGCATCGTTTCGCTGGCGTTGAAAACCAAATCCACCAAGTCAAAATACGACGATTTATTGATAAAATTGTTCGAATCCTCGGTTCGTTACAGCAAATTTTCGAAAGTCAACATCAAAAACCTCGAAGAACTGAAATTGGATTATTTCACCAAGGAATTGGAACAAAACTATTTGATCGACATGGCGGGAATGGCCTTGTGGAGCGATGGAGTCATCGAAAACAATGAAGCTTATTTTCTATACAAATTAGCCGAATTAATGGGCGTCCCCGATGATTTTGTCACCGAATGCATGGAGAAAACCAATGAATTCATCACAAAATACAAAAACGAAATCCCCTATTTTAAATATTCCAATCCGGTCAAACATTTTTACGACCAAACCACGCAAACTGTTGTAACACTCATTGGCCGCAACAAAAACAGGCTGGTCAAGGAGATTGTCCAAAGCAAAGAATTGATGTTGCTCTTGGCCTATTCCACCAGAAGGGATTTAAACGAAAAAGAAAAGAAAAAAGTGAGGAAACAACTGTTGGATATTTGCAAAACCATACCCTCGCTGGCCATATTCTTATTGCCCGGCGGCAGTTTGTTGCTGCCAATTTTCATCAAATTCATCCCAACGCTTTTGCCGTCGGCTTTCAATGAAAATTTGGATCACGAAGATTAAAAACTCATTTATTCCTGCCTAAAAAAAAGCCCCTAATTTGCAAATTAGAGGCTTTTAAATTTTTATCAATACAACTGATTTTCAATACACAATATATGTTTATCTAAAACTTCAATTGATACACATTGTCTAAATCCTTGTCCGAACTGAAATTCACGTTCAAATCGGTCACATAACCCGAATTCAAACCGTAAACCCAACCGTGAATGGAGAGTTCTTGCCCTTTTTTCCAAGCCGATTGCACAATCGAGGTTTTGGCCAAATCATAGACTTGCTCAATCACGTTCAATTCGACAAATCGATTGAAACGTTTGGTTTCGTCCTCGATGGCATCCAACTCCTTGTGATGAAAACGATACACATCCTTGATGTGGCGAATCCAGTTGTCAATAATGCCCACCGAATCATTCTTCATGGCAGCCTTTATCCCTCCACAACCATAATGTCCACAAACCAATACGTGCTTGACTTTCAGTACATTTACGGCATAATCCAAGACACTCAACATGTTCATGTCCGAGTGAATGACCATATTGGCAATATTTCTGTGCACAAAAGTCTCACCCGGTTTTGCTCCGATGATTTCGTTTGCCGGCACCCTACTATCCGAACATCCTATCCAGAGCAAGGGCGGAGATTGCCCTTTGGCCAAATCTTGAAAATAATTGGGATCAAGGGTCAAGGATTCCTCAACCCATTTTTTGTTTCTTTCTAATATTTTATTATAAAAATCGCTCATTGAAGTTGTTGTTTTTGGTTCCTCAAAAATAGAAAAATTATTGGCAATACAAGACATCAAGAGTATTTGATTTGATTATTCTTGTTGCCAAGCTTTCAACATCCAAATGGTTTTTTCCTGTTCGGTAATAAAATCACCCATCATAGAGTTAGTTCCCTCGTCGTCAATCTCGCCCGATTTTTTAAGGATGTCTCTTTCAATAAGGAGCAATTTTGACAACGAGGAAACAATCAATTCGATGGCTTTCTCGTCATTGTGGATGTTTTTTCCAATTTCGAGTTGGTTGTGCTTGATATAATCTTCGAATGTGTGAAACGGAATTCCGTCTAAAGTCAAGACACGTTCAGCAATTAAATCTATTTTTAATTGGCTGTCATTGTACAATTCTTCAAATTTTAAATGCAAGTCGAAAAAACGTTTACCGCGAATATTCCAATGCAAACCTCTCAAATTTTGATAATATACTTGAAAATTGGCCAATAAAACATTCAATTCGGTTGCCAAAACTTCGGCTTCTTGACTCGGTAGTCCAATACTGTTTAGTTTCATAATTTTAATTTTTAACAAATTTAAAAAATAACAAAGCCGGCACACTATAAATTAAATTGATTGTTTTTATATTTGCATCACAAAATACTATATAATGACAATTACCCAACTGCAATATGTTTTGGCCGTGGCCGAACATAAAAATTTTACCCTTGCCGCCGAAAAATGTTTTGTTACCCAACCAACATTAAGCATGCAAATCCAGAAAATAGAAGAAGAATTGAATGTCCAGATATTTGACCGAAGCAAAAAACCAATCCAGCTTACGGACATTGGTCAAAAAATAGTCAATCAAGCCAAAAACATCGTCATTGAAGCCGACAGAATAAAGGATATCGTCGAACACCAAAAGGGATTTATTGGAGGCGAGTTCCGATTGGGAATAATTCCAACGATCATGCCGACGCTTTTGCCGATGTTCTTGAATAATTTCATCAAAAAATATCCCAAAATTAAACTCATCATAGAGGAGCTCAATACTGAAGACATTATTACTCGTTTAAAAAACGGCCATCTGGATGCAGCCATTGCCGCTACACCATTGGAAGACGAAAAAATAAAGGAAATTGTGTTGTATTACGAACCTTTCGTGGCTTATATTCCGGAAAGTTATGCCATTTCACAAAAAAACGAAATAGAATTTTCCGACTTGAATATCGATGATATTCTATTGCTGCAAGACGGACATTGCTTTCGCGACGGGATTCTAAATTTATGCAAAAGCCAAAGCGTTTCCAATAAAAACACCTTTCAATTGGAAAGCGGCAGTTTTGAAACCTTGATAAAATTGGCCGACGAAGGATTGGGAACCACGCTCCTGCCCTATTTGCACACCCTGGATTTAAAAGAAAAAGACAAATCAAAATTGAGACATTTCAAGGAACCCAAACCAGCGCGTGAAGTAAGCTTAATTTATCCCAAAAACGAATTGAAAATACATATCATTGATGCGTTGAGAAGCACCATTGCGGGAGTGGTAAAAGGGGCAATTGCTTTCCAAAACGTACAGATTATTAGTCCAATACAGAAGAAATAAAAAAAACCGCCTCATTTTTTTGGGGCGGCTATTTTTTTTATGAATTTACAATTATTAAATATTGCTTTAATTCTGGTTTTTCGATGGTAAAAGTTAAAAGCCATTCTCTTAATAGCTCCATTTCGTAGGGTAATAAAGCTTTTATTGCTTTTTCTAACTCTTTGCAAAAAAGCAGGGGATCAAAACTCACTCTTTCCAGTACGGACTTAGTATAATCATACATTACTTTAGACATGATAAATCAAGATTTAGGGGTTAGCTCATTATTCTAAAACGTTGTAAAAATACAATTTTATTTTTACAATATGCTCAATTTAACAACGAATTATGCTGTTTTCTATTGTTCAAACAAACGTTTTTAAAACAAAACATTAGTTTTTTTTGGCACGAAACATTTCGCGTTTTCCGGGAGCTCCTTCGAGTTTTTCGACCACAAAACCTGCTTCTATCATGCTTCTTTTGATAACGCTTCGGGCGGCATAAGTCACCAAAACTCCTTTTGGCTTAAGGGCTTCATACATTTTTTGAAAAATGGCGGTGCTCCACAATTCGGGTTGGACGTCATAGCCGAAAGCATCAAAATAAATCAAGTCAAATTGTTCAACATCATCAATATCGGCAAAAAATTGTTTCCTTTTGGTCAAATAAAAATTGTCGCCGAAACTTGTTTTTTCTTCCCAACGGCATTCGTGCATTTTTTCGAAGATGTGTCTTTCATTTTCGGCATCCAATTCGGCTACATAATTCATCAATGCCGCTTCCTCAGCAGAAACTGGATAGGCTTCAACGCCAACGTAATTGATGGTTTGATTCCATTTTTGGGCTTCCAAAAAAGTGACAAAAGCATTCAAACCGGTTCCAAATCCAATTTCCAAAATGGAAACTGCCTTGTTTTCAAACAAGGAAAGTCCTTTTTTTATAAAAACGTGTTGGGCTTCCTGAATGGCGCCAAATCTGGAATGATAACATTCGTCCCAATCTTCGATATGGATGGTGGTGGAGCCGTCGCGGGTTTGAATTATGTTTCTTTTCAAAGTGATTTTGGGATTATTTAGGGTTTAGTTTGTAATATTTGGCCAAATTTAATCAAATACCATTTATGTATAACCATCAAAGTTTCCAATTTTTTATGTATTTCATAAAATCGACTCCCCATTTTCCATTTTTTTTGGAATATAAATAAATCACAGTTAAATGCTGTAATTAATGTTTTTTTGTCAAGGATTTTGATGATTTTTATTTAATTTTGCAAATGTAAATTCGCATAGAATCATCTTACTTTTTATAAAAATAGTTTTAATTATAGAATAACCAATTATGAGTGCAACACAGACCAACAAAATTGAAATCATAAAAGCCGCAACTTCAAAAATTAAGGATGTGGATTTTGACAATTTGCATTTTGGAGAAGTTTTTACCGATCATTTATTTGAATGTAACTATACAAATGGAGAATGGCAAAAACCTGTGGTCAAGCCTTATGCCCCTTTTTTATTGGATCCGTCTGCAAAAGTGTTTCATTATGGCCAAGCTATTTTTGAAGGCATGAAAGCTTATAAAGATGACAATAATGACATTTGGTTGTTTAGACCTGACGAAAACTTCAAACGTTTTAATAAATCTGCCGTTAGAATGGCCATGCCGGAAGTACCCGAATCAATTTTCATGGACGGCTTGCATGAATTATTGAAATTAGACCAAGAATGGATTCAAAAAGGAAACGGAAGCAGCATGTATATCCGTCCGTTCATGATTGCCACCGGAGCCGGAGTAATCGCCAATCCATCCGAAGATTATAAATTCATGATTCTTTTGTCGCCTGCAAAAGCGTATTATTCCGGTGAAGTAAAAGTGTTGATTGCCGAGCATTTCAGCAGGGCTGCCAATGGTGGAATCGGAGCCGCAAAAGCGGCAGGAAATTATGCTGCGCAGTTTTACCCGACAAATCTGGCCAACAAAGAAGGTTTTCAGCAAGTAATCTGGACGGATGACGCCACACATACCAAACTGGAAGAAGCGGGAACCATGAACGTGTTTTTTAGAATTAATGACACCTTATTGACGGCTCCTACCAGCGAAAGAATTTTGGATGGTATTACCAGAAAAAGTCTTATCGAAATGGCAAAACGCGAAGGCATCAATGTAGAAGTTCGTCCTGTGTTGGTTTCAGAATTAGTTGAAGCTGCCAAAAACGGAACTTTAAAAGAAATCTTTGGAGCAGGAACCGCTGCGGTTGTAAGTGTTATCAAAGGGTTCTCTTATCAGGATGTTTATTATGAACTGGCTCCTGTCGAGAATTCTTATGCTTCTCTTTTAAAAGAAAAACTAACCAATCTTCAAAACAAACTTTCCGATGATCCTTTTGGATGGACAGTTAAAGTATAGTTGGCAGTATTCAGTAATCAGTGTTCAGTCGCAGTTTACAGAAAAAAAGCAAAAGCGGTTTTTCAACTTTGAAAAACCGCTTTTTATTTAGATTAACAACTGAAAACTGCTACTAATCACTGAACACTACTTTAGTATTTTGGAAAAATCCGGTTTGAAATAATTGGGTCCTTTCATCACTTTTCCGTCTTCGCGATAAATGGGTTGTCCGTCTTCGCCCAATTTGCTCATGTTGGAACGTTGAATTTCGTCGAAAACTTCTTCAATTTTATGTTGCAAACCGTGTTCTATTATCGTTCCGCAAAGAATATACATCATGTCGCCCAATGCATCGGCAATTTCCACTAAATCATTATTCTGGACGGCTTCCAGGTATTCCTCGTTTTCTTCTTTCATCAAATTGTAACGAAGCATTTTCTTGTTTTCGCCCAAATCGGCTACTGGATTTTCATTGTGTCCTATTTTGAAGGCGACGTGAAATTCCTTTACGGCATTAATTTGCTTTTGCATAATTTTATTTGATTAAATGAAGCGGCAAATTAGCAACTTTTACTAAACAAAACCCTAAATTTGTGCAAAAAATTTAAATATGTTTAGTCCAGGACAATTAGTATTTGCAGCTTCTTTTTTTGTTGCTTTTGTTATCGCAATGGTATTTGCCTATAGAAAAGATGCCCAATTGCACAAAATATTCTATAAGGGAAATTACAAGATTTTGATTGGATTCATTATTTTCATCTTGATTTTGTTCCTGATAAAAATCTATTTTAAGCGATAATTTCACACTTTTTGAAACAAAAAAAAGGATGTCCGCCAAGACATCCTTTTTCTATATCAATCCACTATTTTTTAGTTTTCCAATGGCAGGAAATTATAGTTTTTGGAATAATTCAACATTTGTTCCGCGAAGGTTTTTGGTTGTGCTACTTCAATAGAAATAATTTCTCCTTTTGTGTCAACTTTTGGAATCAAAACAGGATTCACGAAACCGCTGTAAGGTGCTGATGCAAACTGTTTGTTTCTTTCCAATACTTCGGCGTGTAGTTTTTGATCCACTTTCACTCCATAATTTTCAACCAAGGCTTTACCGGCTTCATAATCACCTTCGGATTTTATGCGTTGAATTTCGCGCAACAATTGTCCAAATATTTCATGTAATTTATCGTAATCCGTGATATTGAAATAGGTTTTTCCGTCACGGGTAATTTTCTCGATCACGTTGTCTTTTTTTCCTTTTTCGAAAGCCCAGGCACTCACGTACTGGCGGTTTCTCATGTGGGCTTCCTCGATATTGGCACCCGGTTCCAAACGAACCAATTGTCCCATTAAACCATTGCGAATGTAACTGTCATAAGACTCCATTCCCAGTTTTTTCCAATCGTCAACCAGGCCTATTTCCTGCAATTTTGGATTGTAAACAAAATACAATCCCACCAAATCGGCTCTACCCTCTTCGAGAGTGGAAGCGTAACTTTTCAAGGTTTCTTTGGGAGTTCCCACACCTGGATTTATTTGTCCTGAAGCGTGACCAATCACTTCGTGCAAGGCAGTGTGCATTTTGTCACCCAATTCGGCATATTTTTCAGCCAAGGCAATCTCTTCGGCATCATTGGCAAATTCTTGTAATTTTCCTTTTCCACCGGCTTTTGCATAAGAATCGATGATATTTCCCAATGAAACGGATTTCGAACCATGTTCGGCACGAATCCAGTCGGCGTTCGGCAAGTTGACTCCAATTGGTGTTGCTGGAGACGAATCGCCAGATTCGCCGGCAACCACGACCGTTTTATAGGAAACACCCACAACATTTTTCTTTTTGTGTTCTGTAATCAAGGGAGAATTGTCTTCAAACCATTGGGCGTTTTTAGATACCACTTCCATTTTTTTGGACATGTCAAAATCCTTGATTTGGATAATGCTTTCATACGAACCTCTATATCCCAATGGATCATTGTACACCTCGATAAAACTGTTGATGTAGTCAATATTTCCTTCGGTGGCTTGAAGCCAAGCGATGTTGTAATCGTCCCAAGTTTTTAAACTTCCTGTTTTATAATAACTGATAAGCAGTCCAAGAGCATCTGCTTGTGGCTTGTTTTCGGCAACGCTTTTTGCTTTTTCCAACCAATAAACGATTTTGTCGATGGCCGAACCGTACATACCGCCACTTTTCCATACTTTTTCTTCCAATTGTCCTTTAGAATTGCGAACCAGTTTAGAATTTAACCCATGCGAATAAGGTCTTTTGGCATCGGGACTTGTTTTCTTGGCATAAAAAGCTTCCACTTCTTTGGCCGAGATTCCTTTACCATAAAAATTGATGGCAGAACCTTCCAACAATCCTTTGGATTCATCCAAATTTACTTTCTTGGTATCGGCATCATTAAAAAGAACTTCCACAATGGCTGGTGACAAAGTAGTTTTGGTGGCTTTCATTAAACCGTTAAAGTAAGCAGCGGAAAAAGCAGGCTTGATTTTGTCGTTGGAATAATGATGGTGAATTCCGTTGGCAAACCAAACTCTTTTTAGATAAATTTCAAAATTTTTCCAGTCGGTCGATGTTTTGTCCCCTTTATAATTTACATAAATATTTTCGAGGGCTTTCCTGATTTTCAGGTTGTATTTGTAATGCTGGTCCCAACCTATATCACGACCAGAATATCCTGCTTGGGTAAGATAATAGACTAATTTTTGTTCTTTTAACGTTAGATTTTCCCATCCTGGAATTTGGTAACGCAATACTTTTATGTCGGCAAATTGTTCGGCAACATATTCAAATGGAGTATTTTGGGCTGTTTTTACATCCGTGGTTTTTGCTGTTTGTGCGTTGCACGCAAAAGAAACTCCAACGGTCATAAAAATACCGGCAATTTTAAGTAATTTCATTGATTTAAGAGTATTTAGTTGTTTTATTTATAACATAATGAGGCAAATGTATATATTTTTAAAACATTTTACAATGCATGCATATTATTTAGCACAAAATTATAAGTGACTAAAAATACTTTACTATTTTTAGTATTTTTTTTTGAATGCAACATTTTGAAATACTGCTGCTTATATTAATTTAAAAAAAAGGGACTGGAATTGTCCAAATTATGGAATTAGAAAAAAAGTATAAAAATTTTACGACAGTTAAACGTATTAATAAAATTTCTAACTTTACCACTGAAATTAATCCGATTTATTATGAGAATTCTAAAGTATCTTTTTCTTTTATTATTACTTAGCTTAGTAGCATTGTCCATTTTTGTTGCTACTCAAAAAGGAGAATTTACCGTGGAAAGAAGCAAGATTATCAATTCACCAAAATCGTCGGTATATAATTATGTAAATGATGCCAAAAATTGGAAAGAATGGAATTCATTGGCAGTCGAAGATTCTCTGATAAAAATTACCCCATCACAAATCAGCGCGGGCAAAGGCAGTTTTTTTTCTTGGCAAGGAAAAGAAGGTGACGGTGACCTGCAAACGATAAACGTAAAAGAAAACGAAAGCATCATTCAAAAAATAAATTTCAACGGCAACACTGCCGATGTTTCCCTAAGTTTTAAAGACACCCTTGGAAAAACAAAAGTATCCTGGAAAGCTAAAGGACAAATGGGGTTTCTCTTTAAAGTATTGACCTCTTTCAATGGTGGTGCCGGAAAAATATTTGGTTTGATGTTTGAAAAATCTTTGGTTAATCTAGACAAAAAACTGGATTATGAAATCAATACCTATTCGGTAAAAGTGGATGGTTTGGTAAACAAGACCGAGACATTTTATCTGGCGCAGACCTTTACCAGCGAATTTTCAAAAGTAGGCAAGAATGCCGGAATTGTTTTTGCCAAGATTACCAATTTCTGCAAAAACAACAACATCACCATCAGTGGCAAGCCGTTTATTATATACCATACCTACGACACCGTTAATGAACTGACCCGATTGTCGATCTGTATTCCTATAAAAGATCCTATTTTTATCATTGAAGGAAGCGATATTTCGTCTAAAACACTTGCAACATTCCAGGCCGTAAAAACGACTTTAACCGGCGATTATTCGCACACCCAAAAAGCATTGGACAAAACTGCGGATTATCTTCGTTCAAAATATCTTACCGTGGATCCTGCATTTTCAAGACTTGAAATCTACACGATTGGCAAAAACGAAATCAACAATCCATCAAAATGGATTACCGAAATTTATTATCCAATCAAACAAAAAGCGGAGGCAAAACCGACTGTGTTAGATCCGGCAACAACCGAGGAAGTGGTTCCGAAACCTACAAATCAAAAAGAAGTTCCTTCTGAATTTTAATATTTTTTCACTTTGATTAAACCTTTTTGATAAATTCCATTCTAAACTTATAAATAATAGCCTTGCAAGAAGAACAGGAATTTATTCAAGAATTATTAAACCCAAAAACGCAAAACCAAGCGTTTCAAAAACTCTTGAAGGAGTATCAAAAGCCGTTGTACAATCATGTTCGGAATATTCTTTTGAATCATGACGATACAGATGACGTCTTGCAAAATACTTTCGTGAAGGTATTTCAAAATTTGAATAAGTTTAAAGGTGAAAGCAAGCTTTTTTCATGGATGTACCGTATTGCAACCAATGAAGCTTTGACTTTTTTAAACCATAAAGCAAAGCTAGGCGGGGTCAGTTCAGAAACATTACAAAACAAAGCCATCGATAATTTAAAAGCCGACATTTATTTTGACGGCAATGAAATACAAATCAAATTGCAAAAAGCAATTATACAACTGCCAGAAAAACAACAACTGGTTTTCAAGATGAAATATTTCGAAGAATTGAAATACGAAGAAATCTCGGAAATTCTGGGTACATCGGTGGGAGCTTTAAAGGCTTCATACCATCATGCCGTAAAAAAAATAGAAGCCTTTGTAACAACAAATTAAACTTTTTGACAATAATTGAGTCTAACGAATATGATGAAAACATTTAAACTAGATAACGAACCTAAAATTGAACCCGGATTTAAAATCCCGGAAAATTACTTTGACACTTTTTCGGCAAGAGTGACTGAACAATTACAAAAAGAAGAGCCAAAAACAATTTCTCTTTTTGCCAGAAAAAAAACTTGGATTTATGCCGCTGCGGCCATTTTGGTATTGGCATTAAGAATTCCTGTTGTTTACGACAATTTTTACAATCAATCATCAGAAATTGATGAAGCAACATTGGAAAATTACATCAGCTACCATTCCACTGTTTCCGATACAGATTTAGTTAATCTTCTGGATGAAAATGACATTCAAAAAATCAATATTGATTTGAATATTGAAGACAAAACCATAGAAAACGAACTTTCGGCAGACAACAATTTAGAACAATATTTATTAAATTAAGACCCAATGAGAACAAACAAAACATTTCTGATACTGCTCCTTTTACTTTCGATTTCCTCGTTTGCACAGCAGGAAAAGAACGAAAAGAAAGAACAAATCAAAGCCTTGAAAGTGGGTTTCATTACCAATGAATTGTCCTTGACAACAGAAGAAGCTTCCAAATTTTGGCCCATATACAATGCTTTTGACGACAAGCAGTTTGAATTGAGACATCAAAAAATGAAAGCGTTCAAAGCCCGAATGGATGATGAAGCCTTGGACAAAATGAGTGAAAAAGAAGCTGCTGCCCTACTCGCCCAAATGGAAAGCAACGAGGATGAATTGTGCCAACTTAGAAAAAAATTCATTGCTAATCTAAAAGGAGTACTCCCGGCAACAAAAATCATAAAACTGAAAAAAGCCGAGGATAATTTTAATAGAAAACTATTGCAGCAATATCGCAATAAAGGGCCTAAGAAATAATCCCCCCTTCTTTTAAAATAAAAAAAACCAAGAAACAGTTTCAACTGTTTCTTGGTTTTTTTATTTAAAACCGTTTGGTATACAATTATTAAAAAACATAAACCATTGTTTTAAAGTTATTTAAAAACAAGTTGATCTTTTTTTGATTCCACCTCTATTTTATTGGCACAGTAATTGGATAATCAAAAAACAAATAATTTAATCTCATTAATCATGAAAACTCAAATACTACTATTGACCCTTATGACTTCGGTATTTGCAACACAAATGCAAGGGCAAAACAGAACCATCGTAAATGCAACCAATTCTGAAATTAGCGATAACCTGGATTTAAGGGTCGTGGCTTCCCTTTTTGGAGATTCAAAAAATCTTCAGGATTTTGAAAGACAATTAAATGATCCTAAACTACAAATATCAAACTTGGATTTAAATAACGATAACCAAGTAGATTACTTGCGAGTTATCGAATCGGTAGAAAATAGAACTCACGTGGTTATCATACAATCTGTTCTTGATCGCGATTTGTATCAAGATGTGGCCACTATTGAAGTAGAAAAAGACAATTATAACCAAGTGCATGTACAAGTAGTCGGAAATACTTATATGTATGGTCCAAATTATATTTATGAGCCTGTTTATTATGCAACTCCGCTTATTTATGCTTCCTTTTGGTTGTCAAGCTATCGTCCTTATTATTCTTCTTGGTCTTGGAATTATTATCCAAGCTATTACTATGCATGGAATCCATATCCAGTTTTTAGATACCGAAATAACGTGAATTTCTGTCTAAACACCTATTATGGTTACAACAATTACAATTACGTAAACTATAGAAGAAGCACTTATGCAGTAAACATATACAATTCAAGACGTTCCAATGGATACGAAAGACAGCATCCTAATTATTCCTTTGAAAGAAGAAATTCGAATGTATCCAATCGTTATGAATTAGACCAAAAAAGAAACACGAGAAATATTGGTTATTCTCAAAACAGAATGGAATCACAAAGAAATTATTCCCAAAACAGGACTGATTCTCCAAGAGTGGCAACGCAACAAAGAACCGAAACTCAAAGAAATTATTCCCAAAACAGGACAGAATCTCCAAGAGTGACAACGCAACAAAGAACCGAACCTCAAAGAAATTATTCCCAAAACAGGACAGAATCTCCAAGAGTAACAACGCAACAAAGAACCGAACCTCAAAGAAATTATTCCCAAAACAGGACAGAATCTCCAAGAGTAACAACGCAACAACCCCAAAGAGACTACTCACAAAACAGAACAGAATCTCCAAGAGCAACAACACAACAACCTCAAAGAGATTATTCCCATAACAGAACAGAATCTCCAAGAGCTTCCGCTCCACAAAGAACAGAATCAAGCAGTAGTAATTCTTCTTCAAGAAATTCAGCTTCCGGTGATGGCAACAATTCCTCAAGAGGCGGTAACAGAAGATCTTGATAACTTTAAAACAGTATTAAAAACACGGTTCTTTTGACCGTGTTTTTTTTTATTAAGTTTTTTTTATATAAAAATCAATACTATTTCTAAAAAGAGTAAATTTGGCAAGTTTTTATATAAATATAAGTATGAGTATTTCGCATAAGGACTTACACAGTAAGTTAACGTTAGGAGGTTTATTAGTTTCATTGGGAATAATTTACGGTGATATTGGAACCTCTCCTCTCTATGTAATGAAAGCCATAATTGGCACCCATATCATAAATGCAGATATTGTCCTAGGAGGAATATCCTGCGTGTTTTGGACACTTACACTGCAAACCACCATCAAGTATGTACTGATTACTTTAAGTGCGGACAACCACGGTGAGGGAGGAATTTTTGCGTTATATGCCTTGGTCAAAAAAACAAAAATCAAATGGTTGATTGTTCCAGCCATCATTGGAGGTAGCGCCTTGCTTGCCGATGGCATCATCACGCCCCCCATATCGGTATCCTCGGCCGTTGAAGGAATCAAGACATTTTATCCAACAATAAATACGGTTCCAATCGTTATTGGCATTTTGTTTGTTTTGTTCACCATCCAGCAATTTGGCTCCAAATTGGTAGGTCGTTTTTTTGCACCTATGATGCTGCTTTGGTTTGGTATGCTCGGCATTTTGGGTGTGTTGCAAATAGCACAACATCCTGAAGTATTGAAAGCCTTTAACCCCTATTATGCTTACAATTTATTGAAGATACACCCTGAAGGTTTCTATGTTTTGGGATTTGTTTTCCTTTGTACCACGGGAGCTGAAGCCTTATATTCAGATATGGGACATTGTGGACGAAAAAACATCAGGATTAGCTGGATTTTTGTAAAAACTACCTTGGTTTTAAACTACTTTGGACAAGCAGCCTATTTAATTCATCATGAAGGACAAACCTTGGCGGGTTTAGGGGGAGAAAATGGAAATCCATTCTACTTAATAATGGCCGATTGGTTTCAGCCCATTGGTATTATAGTGGCAACCTTGGCTGCAGTAATTGCTTCGCAAGCATTGATTAGTGGCTCGTTTACGTTGATAAATGAAGCTATGCGATTAAATTTTTGGCCAAAAGTAAAAATAAAATATCCTTCTGAATTGAAAGGACAATTATACATTCCGTCAATTAACTGGTTGTTGTTTCTTGGATGTGTGGGAGTGGTTTTGCACTTTGAAAAGTCAAGCAATATGGAACATGCTTACGGATTAGCCATTATTTTATGCATGATAATGACAACCGTATTACTCAATTATTACATGATAATGAAAAGGGTGAAACTGTACTTTATGGTACCGTTAATAACCATTTATTTAACCATTGAATCCGGTTTTTTCATAGCCAATATCACCAAATTTGCCGACGGAGGTTATGTTACCTTGATTATAGCTTTCTTGCTGATTTCCATTATGACCATTTGGTATTTTGCCAAGAAAATCAACAAAAGCTACACTCAAATTGTCAAAATTGAAGATTACAAAAAAGTATTGTTGGAATTAAGCGACGATTTATCCATCCCAAAATATGCTACCCATTTGATTTATATGACCAATGCCGGTAGAACCGATGAAATCGAGGAAAAAGTAATGTATTCCATATTACGAAAAAGACCAAAGAGAGCCGATATTTACTGGTTTGTTCACGTCAATATTTTAAACGAACCGTATAAAACGGAATACAAAGTAACCGAAATTATCGATGACACCTTGTTCAGGGTAGATTTTAATCTAGGTTTCAGGGAACCAACCAAAATAAGCTTGATGTTCAAGGAAGTAATCAAGGATATGGTTAAAAAAGGAGAAGTAGACGTAACCAGCAGATACGAATCTTTGAACAAAAACAACATCATTGGTGATTTCAAATTTGTCTTGTCCGAAAAATACTTGTCCAATGACAGTGATTTGACTTTCTTCGAAAAAATAATCATGAACTCCTATTTCTTCATCAAAAAAGTGAGTTTGTCCGAAGAAAGTGCCTTTGGTTTAGATAGTGGTTCGGTAAAAATCGAGAAATTCCCGATGGTACTGCATGCTCCGGAAAACATTGGTTTAACCCGAATTAAGTAGACATTACCTTACTATAAATTCAAAAAACACTGCATCAAAAACAGTGTTTTTTTTGTATAAGAACACTTTCAATACAACAAAATCTAAAATCAATTTCAATGATGAAAGTCATTAATTGCAGCACAACTTTCCATCCAACCAAATCTGAAATCTAAAATCTGAAATCTTCAATCTAAAATAGTACCTTTGCACTTCAATTATTTAAAATGAGATTACACAGAAATTTAGTTTATACCACCATCGACGCCTTGAATGCCATCTTCAACGAAGGCGAATATGCCGATAAAGTAGTGGCAAGATCCTTGAAAAAAGACAAACGTTGGGGAAGCTCCGATAGAAAATTTGTTGCAGAAACCATCTACGAAATTGTACGTTGGAAAAGATTATACTCAGAAATTGCCGAAGTAAAAGAACCATTTGACAGAGACAAACTTTGGAGAATGTTCTCGGTTTGGGCCGTTTTGAGAGGCTACCCTATCCCCGATTGGCGTCAATTGGAAGGAACACCGGAAAGAAAAATAAAAGGACGTTTCGACGAACTTTTCAAAATTAGAACCCTGAAAGAATCTATCCCGGACTGGATGGATGAATTGGGTGTAAAAGAATTAGGCGAAAAAGTGTGGACTAAAGAAATTGCAGCCCAAAACCAACCTGCTAAAGTAATTCTAAGAACCAATACTTTAAAAACAACCAAGGAGCAATTAAGAGCCATCCTAATGGACTTGAATATTGAAACCGAATACCTGAAAGATCAGCCTGATGCTTTAGTTCTTAAAGAAAGAGCGAATGTTTTCTTGACCGATGCATTCAAACAAGGTTTTTTTGAAGTTCAGGATGCCAATTCACAATTGGTTGCCGCTTTCCTTGACGTAAAACCTGGAATGCGCGTGGTCGATACGTGCGCAGGTGCTGGTGGAAAAACATTGCATATTGCCGCTTTGATGGAAAACAAAGGTCAATTGATTGCGATGGATTTATACGAAAGTAAATTAAAGCAATTAAAATTGAGAGCCAAAAGAGACGGTGCTTTCAACATCGAATACCGCATTATCGACACGACCAAAGTCATCAAGAAACTACACGAAAAAGCGGATAGAGTTCTGATTGACGCACCTTGTAGCGGTTTAGGAGTTTTGAAAAGAAACCCGGATGCCAAATGGAAATTGCAACCCGAATTCATCGACAACATTCGTAAAGTACAAGCCGAAGTTTTAGAAAACTATTCCAAAATTGTGAAACCAGGCGGAAAATTAGTTTATGCGACTTGTTCCGTTTTACCTTCTGAAAATCAAGAACAAGTAGAGAAATTCTTAAAAACCGAAATCGGAAAACAATTCAACTTCATAAAAGACCAAAAAATATTGGCTCACGAGTCTGGTTTTGATGGTTTTTACATGGCTTTGCTGGAACGTAAAGAAAGTACAGAACAAAAAGAAAAAAGAGTGCAGAAAGAAATCGAATAATATAGATTTTAGAATTCATAGTTCACAAAAAAAAATCCTCAATTGAGGATTTTTTTGTTCTACTATTGTGTCTTAATACTTAATTCTAAATACTTAATACTTCTTAATCATTCATAGAAATCAGAAACTCTTCATTGTTTTTAGTTTTCTTGAAACGATCGTTGATGAAATCCATAGCTTCCACGGGGTTCATGTCCGAAAGATATTTACGCATAATCCACATTCTTTGCAATGTTTTTGGGTCTAGCAACAAATCATCACGTCTCGTGCTGGAAGAAGTTAAATCAATGGCAGGGAATATACGTTTGTTGGCAATTTTTCTGTCCAATTGCAATTCCATGTTTCCTGTTCCTTTGAATTCTTCAAAAATAACTTCATCCATTTTGGAACCTGTTTCAGTCAAGGCTGTGGCGATGATACTTAATGAACCACCATTCTCCACATTTCTGGCTGCTCCAAAGAAACGTTTTGGTTTTTGCAAGGCATTCGCATCCACACCACCACTCAATACCTTACCAGAGGCAGGTTGAACTGTGTTATAGGCTCTCGCCAAACGCGTAATCGAATCCAATAAAATCACGACATCGTGACCACATTCCACCAAACGTTTTGCTTTTTCAAGAACAATATTGGCAATTTTTACGTGCTCTTGTGGTTCTCTGTCGAAAGTCGAAGCAATTACTTCACCACGAACACTACGTTGCATATCGGTAACCTCTTCTGGACGTTCATCAATCAATAAAACAATCAAATAAACTTCAGGATGATTGGCAGCGATTGCGTTGGCAATGTCTTTCAATAACATCGTTTTACCCGTTTTAGGTTGTGCCACAATCATTCCACGTTGTCCTTTCCCTATTGGAGAAAACAAATCAATAATTCGGGTAGAAATAGTGCTTTGTCTTTCGGCCAATTTGAATTTTTCAGAAGGGAAAACAGGCGTTAAATGTTCGAAAGAAACGCGATCTCGAACTACTTGCGGATCGTGCCCGTTGATTTTTAAAACGCGAACCAAGGGAAAGAATTTCTCGCCTTCTTTTGGAGGACGCACCACTCCTTTTACGGTATCTCCGGTTTTCAATCCGAACAATCTAATTTGGGAAGTCGATAAATAAATATCATCTGGCGAAGCCAAATAGTTATAATCGGAAGAACGTAGGAAACCATAACCATCAGGCATCATTTCCAGAACACCTTCACTTTCTATAATACCGTCAAATTCAAAATCAGAATCCCTAAAGTTGTTTTTCTTGTTCTTGAAATTAGGGTTCACATTACCATTGCCGTTTTGATTCGGATTTGGATTTGGATTTGGATTTTGGTTCTGGTTGGGATTTTGTTTGTGTAATTGGTTGGGGTTTATTTTCTTGGCAGGAACACTTACTTCGGGAGTTTCGGTATTCTCGGTAGCTGTATTTTCGGTAGTAGTGACTTCAGCAGTGGTTTCTTCAACAGTTTTGGCTGGTTCATTACCATCAGAAGCTAATTTTGCTTCTTCTTTTTGCTTCTGCAAAGCCATCTTCTTTTCGTAAGCTGATTTGTTGAACTTAATCACCTTGCCAACTTTTTTTTCAGTTATTTCAGGTGCTTTTTCTTCAGTAACGACTGTTTCTCCAACTGCTGCTGTTTCAACTGGAGTTTCATCTTCTGTAAAAAGGGAAGCGTTTGGAGTTTTCTGGATAGCTACTTTTTTGGGAGCAACAATTCGGGCTCTTTTTGGTTTTTCGTCTTCCGGTTTAGCTTCGGCTTTAGACTCTGGAGCTGCCTCTGAATTGGCCGATTGAAGTTCTAAAATTTGGTTAATTAAAACCTCTTTTTTTACTCCGTTAAATTTTATTGTTTTAGCTGCTTTAGCTATTTCTTGAAGCTCAGAAAGCTTCATTTCTTTTAATACAGAAATGTCAAACATAAATGTTCTATGAGTTTAAATATTTGGGGATTACTATAAAAGTGAGTAGTAAATTTTTGATTTTGAATTCACCGCAGAATGAAGTACTTACGGAATTGTTATGCAATAATACGAAATAATTTTTAGCTTACAATAGTATTTATTAAAAAGAAAAATATATTTTTGTCAAACAAAACAAAACAATGTTACAAAGAATTCAAACCATTTATTTACTTCTTGCCTTTGTGGTAACTGGCGTTTTACCATTTTTAATTCCATTATGGGAAATGGCAGATGGCAAAGACTACTACTTTATGCAAAATCAAGCGTATGTGGTGATTTTAGGTCTAAGCACTACGCTTAGTTTGTTGAGTATTGTATCATATAAAAAAAGACAAAATCAATTTGTTATCGGCAGATTGAACATAATATTAAATTTAATTTTATTAGGCTTGTTTGTTTATCGTTCACTAAATGTATCTGGAGAAACCATAGCGGTTTCTGAGAAAGGTATTGGGATGTTTCTGCCAATTGTTGCTATCGTATTATTAGTGTTAGCTAATAAGGCCATCAAAAAGGATGAAGATCTTGTAAAATCTGTGGACCGATTGAGATAATCCTATAATCTTAGTTTATGTGCGAAGGAAACCCGAATGAAAGTTCGGGTTTTTTTGTGGTCTTAATTTTAACTGATTATACCTGACAGGTTTTCAAAACCTGTCAGGTCTGAAGAATAGCTAGATTTGCCGATGACTAAAACTATTTCTTCCCTATTTCAATTATTTCCAAATCTTTTATTTTGTCGCCGTCAATCACGAAACGCAGCATCGTTCTCACTTGATGAAAACCACTTTTTCCGGCAGCTCCAGGATTCATGTGCAGGAGATTGTGCTTCTTGTCGAACATCACTTTGAGGATATGCGAATGCCCGCAAATAAACAATTTTGGCGGGTTTGCAGTCATTTCTGCTTTAATATTTGGATTGTATTTCCCGGGATAACCGCCAATATGGGTAATCCAGACATCGACGCCTTCACACATAAACCGATTGTGCAAAGGGAATTCCATTCTGGCTTTGTCGTCGTCGATGTTGCCGTAAACAGCTCGTAAAGGTTTCATTTTTTTTATGGTATCGGTCACCACCAAATCACCAATATCACCAGCGTGCCAAACTTCGTCAGCTTGTGCCACATACTTCAAAATCGTGTCGTCAATATGACTGTGGGTGTCGGACAGGAGGAGGATTTTTTTCATAGGGTCATTGCGAGGAACGAAGCAATCTCATTCCGCTATTTTTTAACAACAGCAAAGTTATTATTTAAGACGAAAGATTAACACTTTTCGAATTTAGATTTTCGGATATAATTTATGGAAACTTTAAAACATATCTAGTCCTATACAACAAACATTCTTTGTAAATTTGCCATTCAAATGTGTAATCTGGTTTCTTTCAGAATCTGAAATCTGAAATCTGAAATCTGAAATCTGAAATCTAAACTTGAGGTATTTTATAAAACTGGCTTATAACGGAACCAATTATCACGGATGGCAATACCAGCCCAATGCTTCGTCCGTGCAGGAAACCCTGAACAAGGCGGTTTCGGTAATCTTGAATACCGACATCAATCTTATGGGCGCAGGACGAACTGATACTGGAGTACACGCCAAGGAAATGTACGCCCATTTTGATTTTGAAAAACCTTTTGACATAAAAAGCAGCATACACAAACTCAATTCTTATTTGCCCAAAGACATTGTGGTCTATGACATTATTCCTGTTCACGACGAAGCCCACGCCCGTTTTGATGCCAAGAAAAGAACCTACGAATACCACGTCAACAGCTTCAAGGATGCTTTTTTGCAGGACGGAAGCTGGTATTTCCACCAAGAATTGGATTTGGATTTGATGAATGAAGCCTCAAAATTGTTGTTTGACCATATTGATTTTCAATGTTTTTCCAAGGTAAATACTGATGTTAACACCTTCGATTGCACTATATTTGAAGCTTATTGGAAGCAAGAAAACAACCAAATTGTATTCACTATTTCGGCCAATCGTTTCCTGCGCAACATGGTTCGCGCCATTGTCGGAACATTGGTAAACGTTGGCTTGCATAAGATTACGCTAGACAATTTCAACGAAATCATTAAAAGCAAGAATCGGGAGAAAGCCGGTTTTTCGGTTCCGGCCCAAGGATTGTATTTGACCAAAATTGAATACGATTACCTAAAATAAATAGACAATAGAAATTAGATTTTAAAAGTAAATCTAAAATCAGAAATCTAAATCTAAACTTTTTAAATGAAAGCAAAAGCATTCGATACTAGATTATTCAAGAGAATATTAAAATACACCAAGCCTTACCAATCGAGATTCAATTTCGTGGTGGTTTTTGCCATTTCGTTGTCGATTTTTGCGGCATTGCGACCTTATTTATTGAAGGAAACCGTGGACGGTTACATCAAGACACAAGATAAATTCGGGCTTTTACTTTATGTTAGCCTGATGGGGTTTGTGCTTCTATTGGAGGTATTCTCCCAGTTTTTCTTCGTGTATTGGGCTAACTGGCTCGGGCAGGACATCGTAAAAGACATTAGAACCAAAATGTTTCGACACATCTTGAGTTTCAAAATGAGGTATTTTGACAATGTGCCCGTGGGACAACTCGTGACGCGCTCCGTTTCCGACATTGAGGCCATTGCCCGCATTTTTAGCCAAGGTTTGTTCATGATTATCAGTGACATGATGAAAATGGTCGTGGTGCTGCTTTTTATGTTCTATATGAACTGGAAACTCACCTGGATCGTGATTGTGGCCATGCCGATATTGGTTTATTTTACTCGAATATTCCAAAAGAAAATGCAAATCGCTTTTGAAGAAGTGCGTACCCAAATTGCCAACATGAATTCCTTCGTGCAGGAACGGGTTACTGGAATGAAAATTGTGCAACTGTTCAATCGCGAAGACATTGAATTCGAAAAATTCAAGTCCATCAACGACAAGCACAACAAGGCTTGGATAAAAACCATCTTGTACAACTCCATCTTCTTCCCCATTGCCGACATTATTTCGTCCTTGACCCTTGGTTTCATTGTATTATACGGTGGATTCAAAATATTGAATGGTGATAATTTCACGACACTGGGAGATTTGTTTTCCTATACCATGTTCATCGGAATGTTGTTCAATCCGCTACGTCAAATTGCGGATAAATTCAACGAGATGCAACTGGGAATGATTGCTGCCAATCGTGTTTTTGACATTCTCGACACCCAAGACCAAATTCAGGATACGGGAACGGTTGAAGCCCCAATTTTTAAAGGAGACATTCAATTCAAGGACGTTCATTTTGGCTATATTGCCAACGAAGAAGTGATAAAAGGAATAGATTTAGATGTAAAAGCTGGCGAAACCATTGCCATTGTGGGATCTACGGGTGCCGGAAAATCGACCATCATCAATTTGCTGAACCGTTTTTACGAAATCAACAGCGGGAAAATTTATATTGACGAACACGACATCGAAAACTACACCTTGAGTTCGCTTAGAAAGCAAATTGCGGTGGTCTTGCAGGACGTTTTCCTTTTTGCCGACACCATATTCAACAACATCACGCTGAACAATCCCGATATTTCCCGGGAACAGGTTTTGGCTGCCGCCAAGAAAATTGGCGTCCACAAATTCATCATGAGTTTGCCCGACAATTATGATTTTGACGTGAAGGAACGCGGCGTAATGCTGTCTTCGGGACAACGCCAATTGATTGCTTTTCTGCGTGCTTACGTGAGCAATCCGAGTATTTTGATTCTGGACGAAGCCACTTCTTCCATCGATACGTATTCGGAAGAATTGATTCAAAAAGCTACCGAAACTATTACTAAAGGAAGAACTTCCATCGTGATTGCACACCGATTGGCCACCATCGTCAATGCCAACAAAATTGTGGTGATGGACAAAGGATTGATCGTGGAACAAGGAACCCACCAAGAGCTAATTTCGAAGGATGGAGGCTATTATAAAAACTTGTACGACTCACAGTTTTCGATAGCCAATTAGATAGTAAATTTTCAAATTGTATGATGCAAATAGTAAGACAACCCGACAAATTGATAAAAAAAATTAGTATTTGCTTTCTAATTCTTTTCGCTCATTCTTGCATTCCATTAAAAATTGCTCCAAATATTGAAGGAGAAAAAATAGGTAATGCAAAAAAATTTAAAAAAGACCTTCCGAATTTTAATGGATTTATTTTTGAAGACACCAAGAATGCCAATGAATTTTACAATTTTATAAATGCTAAGTATAATTTAAAACATACATTCGTGGACTCAAATGTCCCAATTAGTATTAATAACAAAAGGTATTATTTATCTTTTTTTGAACGAGAGAGAACCACAAAAACATTAAATCTCATTCCAATCGCAATAGACGTTGCTGTAGAGTCAAAAGGGAATGATCCCCTTTTAGAAAATCTTTATACTTCTAGAAACGGCTCTTGGTATTTAATTCTTACAGTAACAGACCCCGAAATTAGAGATTGTTTGAATCCTAATTATCCGGAACATATTGAAATAGTAAATTACCTAAAAAAACTAAAAAATGAATATTTTTCAACAAATAATTACATTGAAGCCTATTTAAAAATGAAATAAAAAAATTTGTGATTTTTTACAAACTAATAAACTTATTAAACGTTTATTTTTTTTAAAATAAAACCTTAATTTTGCTTCCGAAAAAAATTTGAGAAAATAATTACTAGCACGAGCACTTGCAACTGCCATTTAACAATAAAAAAACAATTAAAAAAAACGCTGAAATGAAATACGATATTATAGTTTTAGGAAGTGGCCCAGGCGGATATGTAACTGCCATTAGAGCTTCACAATTAGGCTTTAAAGTTGCCGTAATCGAAAAAGAAAACCTTGGTGGAATTTGTTTGAATTGGGGTTGTATCCCTACGAAAGCATTGTTGAAATCAGCACAGGTTTTTGATTACCTTAAACACGCTTCCGATTACGGATTGACTGTTTCCTCATTTGACAAAGATTTCCCGGCCGTTATTCAACGTAGCCGTAATGTGGCTTCAGGAATGAGTAAAGGGGTTACTTTCTTGATGAAAAAAAATAAAATTGACGTTATCAATGGTTTTGGAAAAGTGAAACCGGGTAAAAAAATTGACGTTACCGATAAAGACGGAAAAGTTACTGAATTTTCTGCAGACCATATTATCATTGCTACCGGTGCTCGTTCTCGTGAGTTGCCAAACTTGCCACAAGATGGTGTTAAAGTAATTGGTTACAGACAAGCAATGTCCTTGCCTACCCAACCTAAAAAGATGATTGTGGTTGGTTCTGGAGCGATCGGAGTAGAATTTGCACATTTCTACAACTCTATGGGAACAGATGTTACCATCGTAGAATTCATGCCAAACGTAGTGCCTGTTGAAGACGAAGATATCTCAAAACAATTTGAAAAATCGTTGAAAAAAGCTGGAATTAAGGTAATGCTAAATTCATCTGTAGAAAGAATCGATACTTCTGGTGCAGGAGTAAAAGCTTATGTAAAAACGGCCAAAGGAGAAGAAGTTTTGGAAGCCGACATCTTGTTGTCTGCTGTTGGAATCAAAACCAACATCGAAAACATCGGATTGGAAGAAGTGGGTATTGCTGTTGACCGTGATAAAATCTTGGTTAACGCTTACAACCAAACCAATATTCCTGGATATTACGCCATTGGTGACGTTACTCCGGGTCAGGCTTTGGCACACGTGGCTTCTGCCGAAGGAATCAACTGTGTGGAAAAAATTGCCGGTCTTCACGTAGATCCAATCGATTACGGAAACGTTCCAGGTTGTACTTATGCAACACCCGAAATCGCTTCTGTAGGTTTGACTGAAAAGAAAGCTCTAGAATTAGGTTACGAAATCAAAGTGGGTAAATTCCCGTTCTCGGCATCCGGAAAAGCACAAGCTTCTGGAAATTCTGATGGTTTCGTGAAAGTAATTTTTGATGCCAAATACGGCGAATGGTTGGGTTGCCACATGATTGGCGCTGGTGTTACGGATATGATTGCTGAGGCAGTGGTTGCTCGTAAACTGGAAACTACAGGTCACGAAATCCTGAAATCAATTCACCCGCACCCAACAATGAGCGAAGCCGTTATGGAAGCCGTTGCTGATGCTTATGGTGAAGTAATTCACTTGTAAAATTAGCGTTCAGTCGCAGTTTGCAGACTTGAAATAAATATCAAATCCGTTTTGTGAAAGCAAAGCGGATTTTTTATGCGGTTTTGTATGGTAAATTTGTAGGAAATAAAATATTTATTAGGATGATTTATAATCTTGATTCTGTATATTTGAAATGAAATAACACATAATGTTTATCACTACATTCTGGCCAAAATTGGAGAGCTTTACGTGATTATATTAAAAACATTTAAAACGAGTTAGCAGACAGTTCAAACCTAAATTATGAAAAGACTAATTTTAAGCATATTACTTTTTAATTTTATTAATTGCAATTCACAAATCTCGAAAGAATTAGAGATTTTTATTAAACCTTTTGAGGATTATAAAACTTTCAATGCAATGGATTGGAAAAATGATTCTATTTCAAAATTGTTAAACAAAAAAGCAACTGAAGAAGAATTGGTTTATTTATCATTAAATGGTAAAAACACTTTCACGAAAGGAATTTCAATTGAAACGTAATAAATAGAAAAAGTAAAAAAGTATTTGATGTTTATGAAAATTTGATTGATTCAAAAGACTCATTAGTTTACTCCACGGGATGTTTATCAAGTAGGGCAAGTTTACCAAACTTTATGTTTCAACGTCTAACTTTCAATCCAAATTATTCAAAAGATGAAATAATTTCAAACAAAGAAATATTAGTTCATACAATCTTAAATAAAAATCCTATAAACATAAAATTACTGGAAAGTATAAATCATTGGATTCCAAAAAAAGAAGAGTTTTATGAACCAATAAGAAAAATTGTAGTAGACAATAGGTCTTCCTCCCTATTAGTTACTATTGCCAAATATAAAAAAGAAAGTGATGTTGAATTAATAAAAAGCTTTGGAATAGATGCTCTGCCTGCAATTGAAGAATTTCCAAACGAACAATTTAGAGAGATATTAGAAAAAAACATTAAGTTTGATGATTTTCAATATATGTTTGCTTTGGCTAAATCTTGTACTCCAGAAACGGTAAAAACAGTTGAAAAAACTATTCAACTCAAAATTGAAAATTTAAAGAATGATGATTGTGGAAATATTTGTTTAAGTACAATTTACAATCAAATTGAAATGAATAAATGTGAATTGTTTTATCCAGCATTAGAAAAATTGTGGTTGACAAATAAAATAATCTCATATAATATCTTGGATAATTATAAAAAAAGACATTCAAAAATAGAAACAAAAAAATTCCTATTTGATGGTTTAATGCTAAAAGGAAAAGCAGAAATTATTCATAAAAACATTTACGACGATAGTGATTTCGAAGAAAATATGGAAAGTGGTTTGACTTGGAACAAAGAAGCAAAATTAATCCATATTTTAAAGGAGTTAAAAAAATTATCTTACGAGGAATATTTAAAAGCTTTAGAAAATAATATAATAGAAATTGAAGATTTAGATTTACCAAATTTTGTCGAAGAATTAAACGACAGTAAAAGTTTATTGATTGTTAAAAATTCATTCATTGAAAAACTTAAAATAAATAAAAGCGCTTATGGTTTGATATCAATAATGGAAGCAATTAAATTATTAAAAGATAAAGAAACTTTTAATAAAGGTTTTGAGGTTTTAAAAACCAGAAAAGAAGAATTTAAAAAATTTCCTATTTGGGAAAAAGAGTTGAAAGATTTTCTAAAAGAAAACAACTTGATATTAGAATAAAAAAACGTCTGTTAAAGCAAAGTATTTCATATCCAATTAAACACTATGCAGAAAAACTTCTGCTGGAATGCAGAAAAACTTCTTTAGTTTTTGCGCCATTTTCAAGGTGAGACACTATCCCAAAAAGTGTGTAAGTTTAAAAATATAGGGGTTTGATTTTTTAATTAAAGTTGAACCCTTTTTTCAAATATAGTTAAGAACTGGTTGAGGATTAATCCCCAGTTTTGGATTGGCATCGACCATTTTTTGGTTGCCTCTCTCAAAGCCAAATATACAGATTTTAAAACAGCTTCATCCGTTGGGAATGATAATTTGTTTTTAGTGTATTTTCTGATTTTACCATTGAGGTTTTCGATTAAATTTGTGGTGTAAATTATCTTTCTGATTTCTACTGGAAAGTCAAAGAATACGGTAAGTTCCTCCCAATTTTCTTCCCAGGATTTAATCGCATAAGGATATTTATTATTCCATTTTTTAGAAAAATCTCCCAGAGATGCTTTAGCAGCTTCTTTAGTTGGAGCATTGTAAATAAGCTTCATATCTGCCGAAAATTCCTTTTTATCTTTCCAAACCACATAACGAGCTGAGTTTCTAATTTGATGTACTACACAGATTTGGGTTTGTGATTCTGGGAATACATTTTTGATAGTTTGCGTAAAACCATTTAGATTGTCAGTAGCAGTAATTAGTATATCTTCAACTCCTCTAGCTTTTAAATCTGTTAAAACGCCAAGCCAGAAACTAGCACTTTCATTCTTTCCTAGCCACATTCCAAGGACTTCTTTTTTACCTTCTCTATTAAGTCCAACGGCTAAATAGATGGTTTTATTGACTATTTTTGAGTTTTCTCTAACTTTAAAAACAATTCCGTCCATCCAGACTATCAGATAAACAGCCTCTAAAGGTCGGTTTTGCCAAGCAATAATATCACTCGAAACCGTGTCGGTTATCCTAGAAATAGTACTAGTGGAAACCTCAAAATTATAAACTTCTCTTATTTGTTCTTCGATGTCGCTATTGCTCATTCCTTTGGCATAGAGAGAGATTATTACGTTCTCTAAACCATCGAGCATATTTTGCCTTTTGGGCACAATTAAAGGGTTAAATGAGGCTTCTCGATCTCTGGGAACTTGAATCTGAGATTCGCCAAATGAGGTTTTTATTTTCTTGTTAGAAAAACCATTACGAGCATTGGATTTTGTAGTTTTCTCGTGCTTATCATAGCCTAAATGGGCGTCTAATTCGCCTTCGAGCATTTTCTCTATTCCTCGCTTTTGTAGTTGGGCTAAGAAGCCATAAAGGTCTTCGCCTGTTTTGAATTGCTTCAAAAATTCATCGGATAATAAATCTTCCTTTTTCATAAAATGTGTAAAATATTAAAATTAAGTAAAAAAAGTATTAGGGTTTGCACAAACCCTAATACTTTTTTTACTTACACACTTTATAGGATACTACCCAAGGTGATTTCACGCTTGCCGGAAAGAATGGCCGAAACGTGTCCTTTGCTCCCAATTAGGGGTTCCAAATCTTTGGCTTTCAAACCCATTTCCTCCATTTTGTATTTGATTACTTCCAAAGCATCCAATTCAGGCAGTTGATAGTGTTTGTCATCATAATCTTTTACCAAAACCAGCAATAAATCCAGTTCATCACTTTCGGGCGAGTTGGGCGCAGCATGGAATATTTCCATCAATCGCAGGGAAGCTTTATTGTAATCTTCTTCGGTTTTTAATACTTTCCAGTTCATGGTTATTCTTTTTTATAGTCTAAAATTACGGTATCAAAAGCAACCTTTTCCACATTAATTTTATCGTATTCTTTGTGCGTTCCAAACCAAATCACGTAACAGGCGGTTTGCAAAAAATTAACGGAAACCACTAATCGAAAATCATTCCCTTTGATATTGAAAACAACTCTTTCGTTGTTCACGATACTTGCATTTCCATACACTCGTTTGAGTTCATTGAAATTGTGAAAATCCCATTTTGAAAATTCATTGTACCAAATCAACAATTGCGTTTTGGCAATTGGATATTTTTCGGTGTAAAACAAAATGGTTTTCTTTACAAGGACTTTCATCGGACAAATTTAGCCGAAAGTTTTCAATTTGCAAACTTTATTTAGTTTTAAAACCATGTCAAAATCCGTTTTGTGAAAGCAAAGCGGATTTTTTTTGTAAAATAAGTTAACGATTTTATTTGGTTATTTTAGTTCCACCGGACAGTTGGGATAGCTCCCCTATACAATCGAGGCAAGTTGTATAAACATTAGCCTTGTCTATTTTGGCTTTGATCCAGGCATAAAAACTAAGAGTAAAAACATCGGTGTCTTTGCTGCTTGCACTCAATAAATTACCCACTTTTATTCTGAAAGTTTCCGAATAAATATCCTCCAATTTATAGTGAAAAATGGTGATTAGTTTAAAAAAAACTAAAACTGCATGTTCATTATGCTCTTGCAGATGGGCGTTGTATTTCCTCTTAAAACTGCTTAACCGCGACTCCACCAAATCGACATAATCCAATTCGATGAGCAGCAATATTTCAATCAGGTTTTTTTGAATTACCCATATATATCCCGTTTTATCAATATACCACTGGTCACTATGATTAAATTCTTGAAGGGTTTTAAAAGCCTCTTTGTATTTATTTTGAAAAAATAGGGTGACAATCCATGTCAGTTTTAAATCCAGCGCATAATCAGATTTATTTTTAAACTTTTCAAAGTTAAACTTGGTTATATGGGCAACTGCTTCGTCATTATTGCCTGTATAAATAAGCAATAAACTTTTTAATAATTCATGTTGCGGTTCAAAAACAGCGCTGTATTTGTTGTTTTCCAAACTCATATTCAACCACATGGCATCAAGATAACTGGCCGAAAGTTCGAAGTTTTTAATCCGGAAATAAGTATTGGCCAAATAATACAAAATCTGTAAATGATCGTGCAAATATTTGTCTTTCGTTCGTTCTGTAGCTTCAATTTTTTGACAAGCATCTTCAATAAAAGGTAAAATAGCGTGGTAATCCCTTGTTATGTAAGCGACTTGATTGGTAATTTGTAAAATCTTGAAAAGCGATTGGTAACTTAAATTTTTGGTGATCGAAATATTAAATTTATCCAAGTTTCTATGAATAATATCCGAAATACTGGGATTAGACTGGTTTAACTCCGCTTGTATCGTGGCATAAAACAGATTCAAATTTTCCTCCTGCTCCATATTCAATTTATTGGCTTGATAGCGATCTATTAAAGTTTGTAAATCAAGAGCCGAATTGAGATGTGCATGCAAGAGCAGTGTTTGGTAGATTTCGTTCAAGATAGTAAACAAGGAATGTTTACTGGCAATTAGTTCTGCTTTTGCCAAGGTTTTAAATGCGATGATAGGTTGTTTTTGCTCGAAAAATATTCTGCTTGCCAATAACAATTTTAAGGCATTCATTTCTTCAGAAGATTCCTTTTCAAAACCTTTGATGGCAATAAAATCAATCAAAACATCATATAATCGCTTAGTCAGCGCGTGATAAGCTCCTTTTGAAGGCGTTCCATATAAAATCACGTCAATATTCGACGGCAAGTTTGCAGAATCCAAAAGCCGAAACAATTCCACATTCTTGGTATCGAATCTTTTGTTTCGTTCCTTTAAGTTCCGCACAAACGCTTTCTTGTCTTCAGCAGATAAGCTGGCGATAATGGCGTGTAGAGTGCTCATTTATATCGTAAGTTATTTGTATCAAATATAGCTATTTTAATAGATATTCATACCGTATTTTAAATTTATATCGTAAGTAGTATTGAAATAATGATTTCTCAAGTTCGGTTTATTGTTACAATTTTGACCCATAGAAATAAACAATTAACCCACTAAATTTTAACATCATGGAAGACAATTTAAATTCTTACACTACTCAAGAAAAACAGACACTATCAAAAACATCGAAAAAGAAGTCAATTCAAGTATTTGATCAAAAACCTACTCCAGCATTTATAGGCGCTTCATGGATTACCCTTTTTACAGGAGTGATATCCTATTGTGTAGGATTATGGAATTCGGACATGCAATTAAACGAGAGAGGCTATTACTTTACCATTTTACTATTTGGTTTATTTTCGGCCATATCGGTTCAAAAAAGCGTAAGAGATCGATTGGAAGGATTAGAAGTAACCGATTTGTATTATGGCATTAGCTGGTTTTCAGCCTTGAGCGCTATTTTGCTTTTAATCATCGGATTATGGAATGCCGACCTATTATTAAGTGAAAAAGGTTTTTATGGAATGTCTTACCTTTTAAGCCTATATGCTTCTATTGCTGTCCAAAAAAATACACGCGACAAAAGTTATATTGAAAATAATAAATTAACTCTCGAAGAGTAATAAACCAAAGTTTAGAATTTAAAATACTCCTATTTAATTGATTTAAATTCTAAACTTGCAATATTTCAACTACTTTTAACGACATCTATTTTAATCAAGTTAAAACCAATGCTAGAAAAAAACAATAAAAAACTAATAAATGCCTGGTCTTCATTTGATTGGGCAAATTCAGTTTACAATCTTATAGTGACTACCGCCATATTTCCCATTTATTATTTAACCACAACCCAAGCAGTTTATGGTGGTGAAATGGTTCGATTTTTTAACATATCGATTAAAAATTCGGTGCTCTACTCCTTTGCTATATCATTTTCATTTTTAATAATTGTATTTATATCTCCCATATTGTCGGGAATAGCAGATTACGGAGGATTGAAAAAACAATTCATGCAATTTTTTACTTATCTGGGCTCTTTATCCTGTATTGGACTCTATTTTTTTACGGGAGAAAACGTGGAATATGGCATTGCCTGTTCCATTTTGGCCAGTATTGGTTATGCAGGTTCCTTGGTTTTTTATAACGGTTTTTTACCCGAAGTAGCTTCCAATGAATTTATGGATAAAGTAAGTGCAAAGGGGTTTTCCATGGGATATATAGGAAGCGTTGTTTTACTTGTTGTCAACTTGTTATTATTCCAAAAACCGGAATTATTTGGTTTTGAAAATGGCGGCTCAGCCACTCGATTCGGGTTCATTTTGGTTGGGATTTGGTGGATTGGATTTTCCCAAATTTCGTTCTCCTATTTAAAAGATCGAGGGAAACGTAAAAAAATAACCTGGGATATTTTAGGCCATGGCATAAAAGAGTTGAAAAAAGTATTTAAAACAGTGAAATCAAAATTGGCCATGAGCCGATTTCTGACCTCCTTTTTCCTTTATAGCATGGGCGTGCAAACGGTTATGTTGCTAGCCCCATTATTTGCTGACAAAGAAATTGGATTGGGTGCCGACGAAATGATAATAGTGGTACTAATTATACAAATAATTGCTATTGGAGGTGCTTACTTCTTTGCTTTTCTCTCTAAATTAAAAGGCAATGGATTTGCCATCAGCACGACCTTAATTATATGGATTTTCGTTTGTATCGCTGGATATTTTCTAAAAGACAAGATTACTTTTTATGCGCTTGCAGCCTTTTTAGGATTTGTAATGGGCGGAATACAATCAATTTCAAGATCAACTTATTCAAAATTAATTCCAACGGAAACCAAAGACACTGCATCCTTTTTTAGCTTTTATGATATTACCGAAAAACTGGCCATAGTTATTGGATCCTTGTCTTACGGATTAATTGACCAGTTAACCGGAAGTATGCGAAACAGCATGCTCTTTATGTCCATCTTTTTTATTGGTGGCTTTGTATTACTTCAATTGGCAAATCTTAAAAAAAATATGGAATGATTTATCGTCTTCTTCAAAATTCATAAAAGTAGGTAGTAGCCAAGCCAACATGACCACATTTGCCGATGCAATTCTAATGTCTTCTCGGGCGCAATCGAGAGACAGTCGCTTTTAGAATATTTAAATATATGGAAATCCGTTTTGTGAAAGCAAAGCGGATTTTTTTTGTTAATAAATTATTACATATAAAAGTGTATTGGGAATCAATTGTTTATATCTTTAAGTAAATATTAACCAAAACCCTTGTACCATGAGAAAAACACATTTAATCAAAGTACTTTTAGCGACCTTAATTTTGCTAACCCTCAGTTGCAAAAAAGAAACGGAAGCACCGACCGAAACGAAACCGGCATTCAATTTGGAGGAAGCAAAAGCAGCCATAGAAACTGCCGGTCAAACATTTGTCATCGCCATGAACAAAGGCGATTCGATTACTTTGGCAAATTGCTACACTAAAGATGCCAAAATGATGGGTGCAAATGAAAAATCAATCATTGGAAGACCCGCAATTAAAAAAGTATTCAGTGACTGGATCAAGGGCGAAATGCCAACTTTCACGATGAAAACCATCGAAATATGGGGCAACGAAGAAATGATGGCGGCCGAAGAAGAATGGACCTTCTCGGACAAAGACGGAAAAATACTGGACTCCGGAAAATCTATTGAACTTTTCAAAATGGAAGACGGAAAATGGCGACTCTACCGAGATTGCTACAATTCCGACCTGCCTTGTCCTTCCAAATAAAAAAAACAGTTTTCAAATAATGGAATTCCCTGATTGTTGTTTCAGTTAGGGATTTTTTATGGTGTATGCGTTGAAAGTTTTGTAAGAAATAAAATCTTTTTTTTGATGGTTTGTAATCGTAATTGTATATATTTGAAATGAAATGAAGGTATGACGTTTGTCACTACAATCTACCTAAAATTGGAGGGTTTTATGTGATTATGTCAGATATATAAACGAGTTATAGCCAATATTACTGAAGACGAAGTTGAACGAGTTGACAATTTTGTCATTCCTAAATAATAACAAAATAAAAATGAACCGCAAAAGTTTACTAATCTTAACTATTCTTTCAGTTTTAAATTCTACGATTTTAGCTTTGTTTTCATATCTAACAGTCTTTATGTACAAAAATTCGATTGGACAATCTGAAAATTTAGCTAGCGCTGTAATATTTATCAGTTTTTTCATAGCTTTTCTTATGAAAATATTAAAAAGAAAACTTTGGACTATAATTGCTTCACTTGTTTCAGACATAATCCTTGTACTTTTTTTTTTATATAATGTGACTGACTTTGATTCATTTTCCGATTTTGTAAAGAGTCTTTTGAATATCGAAACTCATACTGTTCTTGTTTTGTATTTATATCTAATCGTATATTATTTTTTAATTTTTAAAGACTATAATAAAATAGAATTAGACAAACTTATAATGACTAAAGAGGCCTAATCTAAGTAAGAAAGAAAACACTGTCTATAACATAGATGCTACAACGGATTTGGGATGATTTGGCAAATCCGTGAACATAATCGCGAATAAATCTAGTTGTAAATTGAAATTTTAAAAAAGACAAAAAAAAAACAAAAAACACAATGAAAAAAATACTTACAATCACATTACTTATATTTTGTTCTTCTATTACATATTGCCAAACATTAACTTTAGAAGAATTTCAAAAGCAAGCTTCTCTTTCAGGTTTAAAATTTGAAATGCCTGTTGGTTATAAAATAAAAGAAATCAAAGAGAATAGAGATTTACAATATACATTCGCAATAATTAATAAAGATCAAACAATGGAAGTCCGATATTCTATTTTTCCTTTGAAAACAATGTTTGAAAAATATGAAAAGTCAAAAAACGACCCAAATACAATAATGATTAATCCAAACAATTTGTATATGGGAATAATGAGATCGAATGTAATGAATATGACTAATGGAAAAATGGTTAATATTGGAGATTTTCCAACAATAGCGGTAAAAAAAGAATTTAATGCTGATTATGGTGGAAGTTCATTTTTTGAATTTAATTGTGAATTTGGAAAGGGTTATAAATATGGTCAAGCAGTTTGTTTACATAGAAATAATGTAGCCGACGTAATAATAACTTTTATGAGTAACGACAGAAATATACATTCAGACTTAATGGATATTCCATTCCACTCTTTAACATTTAAATAAATAAACCGTCTAACAACTACAACAGCTTTAAAACAATTGGCCTAATGGAAAGTTGGTTTTGTATCTTGGGTGATTTGCTTCGCCTGTTAACTATCGCTCGTGTAGCAAATCCGAATAATGGGCTTAATTTAGTCTCAAACCCGCAGCAGTACCAGAACGCTAGAAGTAACTTTTGCGCAAAAATCGAAAAAATTTGATTTTAATACCAATTATTGGTATCTTTGGTAAAAATAAAAATTATGGCACGAAATACATCAATCTTATTAGGAGACTATTTTGAAAACTTTATTAATGAACAAATTTCCACAGGAAAATACAGTTCAGTAAGTGAAGTTGTCAGAACTGCTTTAAGAGTTTTTGAGCAAGAAGAAACTAAAACAAAATCTCTAATCAATGAACTAAAAATTGGTGAAAAGAGTAGTAAAATCAGGAATTTTGACCGCAATAAAAATCTCGAAATGCTAAAAGCTAATTTTCAAAAATAGTGCCTGAGTATATAATTAGTGAAAAGGCATTAGAAGATATTAATAACATTTGGATTTATACGGCAGAAAATTGGTCTGTCGAACAAGCAGATCGATATTATAACTTAATCATTGACGAAATTGAATATATCGTCGATAATATAGATATGGCTTGTGACTTTGGGAAAATTCGAAAATCATATAGCTATTCAAAAGTAAAATCACATTTAATTTTCTTTAAAAAAGACAAAACAAATGAAATTGAAGTCGTTAGAGTTTTACACGAAAGAATGGATATTGAAAACAGATTAGCGGAATAAACAAAAAAACTACTGCTAATACAAATACTAAGTAACAACTATTGTATAATGTCGTATTTTAAAATTAGACAAAATGACGCAACAGATTGATTTTAAATACTATTTGAAATATTGCTCCTTTTGACTTTACGACATTTAAACTTTCGACTTACTTACTTACAACGGCTTTAAAAACAATTGACTTAATCAAAAATTGGTTTTTATTTAGGATGATTTGACAATTCCAAAGAAAACCCCAAATCTCACCCCACCTTCTCCTTATACTTGTCCACGTCAATATTGTATTTATCGATTCGCAAGCCCAGTTTGCGGTTGGAAATGCTGAGTTGTTTGGCGGTTTGCAAAACATTCCCTTTTTTGTCCGTGAGACAATCGATGATCAATTGTTTTTCGACTTTCTCCACGATAATTTGAAGCGTTCCCTTGCTGAAAGTGCTTGAAGATTGTGCCGTTTGAAGCGTGGGTGGCAAATTTTCTATCCGGATGACCTGGTCGCTGCTGATAATGGCGGCGCGTTCGATACAATTTTCCAATTCCCGTATGTTTCCCGGCCAATGGTAAATCATCAAGGCATCGATGGCCGAGGAAGAAATACGCAGGATATGGGTGCCGTTTTTCTTGTTTGCTTTTTGGATAAAGTGGTCTGCCAAAAGCGGAATGTCGCTCAATCGTTCCCGCAAGGCTGGCATATAGATGGGAAACACGTTGAGTCGGTAGTACAAATCTTCCCGGAACTTCCCTTCGACAATGGCGTTTTCCAGATTCCGGTTGGTGGCCGTGATGATTCTCACGTCACATTTGATGGTTTTGGAACCGCCAAGACGTTCAAATTCTTTTTCTTGGAGCACGCGCAACAATTTGATTTGCATCGGTGCCGAAAGTTCTCCTATTTCGTCAATGAACAAGGAACCGCCCTCGGCCAATTCGAATCTTCCTTTTTTCATTTCGGAAGCGCCCGTAAAGGCTCCTTTTTCATGGCCAAACAATTCGCTTTCAATCAAGGATTCCGGCAAGGCGGAACAATTCACCTTGATGAAGGGTTTTGATTCCCTGTCACTTTTATAATGTATCGCATCGGCAATCAACTCCTTCCCCACGCCACTTTCGCCTCGGATAAGCACCGTGGCCTGGGTTTTGGAAACCTGTTCGATTTGTTTGAAAACTTCCCGAAGTTTGGACGAATTCCCGACCATGTTCTCCTGCAAAAAACGGTTTTCTAATTCCAGATGCAATTGCTGGTTTTCGCTTTTCAAACGCTCAATATATTCCATTCGGTCTTGCCTGACCCTTACGGCCTGCCCCACCATCGAACCAATCACGGAAAGAATCCGAATCAGCTCGTTTTTGTTCACTCGCTCGTCATAAACCCTAAAAATACTCAAGGTGCCCACGATTTCAAAATCTACTTTTATGGGAACTATAATGAAGGAAATGTCCTTTTTGGTTTTGGTTTTGAGCTCCATATTTGTCTTGTTGGCAAAACCGTGGGCACATTCGATTTTGTCGATAAAAATGGGTTCGCCACTTTTCACGACATTTCCGGTTGCCCCTTCCCCCACCAAATAATTTCCCTGCTTTTTGACGGCAGGTGAAAGACCATAGGAGGCTTCAATCAAGATCTTGGAAACTTCCCGATTCAATATCGACAAAATAGAACGTTCGGCATCCAGATATTTGGCTACCAACTCCATAATGGGATCCAGGGTGTCCTTGATAAACCGGCTGTTGTTGATCATCGTGCTGATTTCAAACAAAAGTGGTAGTTCGGTGTCTCCTTTACAGAATCGTCCGGCTTTATGGCAATAGTGACTTTTAAAGCCTTCTTTTATGGTATCGTCTAATACTGTGGACATTGGAAATTGGTTTTGTTTTACCTCATTTTAGCGAAGCATTTCATCGATTGTAAAAATACGGAATTTTTAATGAAATATCCGATTTTGATAATTTTAAATAACGAAAACGTAATAGTAGTCATTTTAATTCGTCATATTTCAAATTTTAATAATAATTCTGCAATACTTATTTTTTACGATTATGTAAAAATGCCCCTGAAATTTTACATTTATGTAAAGTTGAAATCAAATAAAAATAGCTCCAAAAAAAATATTAAACTTTTTAATCCATTACAATTCAATGGTTTGTACAATTATAAAGAACACCTCTTTCCCTAAAACAATTGTATTGGCATAGTGCTTGGCTAATGCCTTTCAAACATTCATTAAAATAATTTTATTATGAGAAAAATAGCAATTTACGGAAAAGGTGGCATTGGTAAATCGACCACAACACAAAACACGGTGGCTGGTTTGGCCGAAATGGGAAAAAAAGTAATGGTAGTCGGTTGCGACCCCAAAGCAGATTCAACTCGTTTGCTTTTGGGAGGATTGGCCCAAAAAACGGTATTGGACACCTTGCGGGAAGAAGGCGAAGACGTGGTATTGGAAGACATCATGAAACCGGGTTACGGAAACACGAGTTGCACCGAATCTGGCGGACCGGAACCGGGAGTGGGTTGTGCGGGTCGTGGAATCATCACCTCCATCAACATGTTGGAACAATTGGGAGCTTATGATTCTGACAAGGCTTTGGATTATGCGTTTTACGATGTATTGGGCGACGTGGTTTGCGGTGGATTTGCAATGCCGATTCGTGACGGAAAAGCCGAAGAAATTTACATCGTGGTTTCCGGAGAAATGATGGCGATGTATGCGGCCAACAACATTTGCAAAGGGATCGTGAAGTTTGCACAAGCCGGAGCCGTTCGATTGGGAGGTTTGATTTGCAACAGCCGTTTGGTGGACAACGAACGCCAAATGATCGAGGAATTGGCCAAAAAATTGGGAACCCAAATGATTCACTTTGTGCCTCGTCACAACATGGTTCAAAAAGCGGAAATCCACAGACAAACGGTAATCGAATACGAACCGACCCACGAACAAGCGGACGAATACAGACAATTGGCACGCAAAATTGACCAAAACAAAATGTTTGTAGTCCCTACTCCTCTTGAAATTGAAGAATTGGAAGGCTTGCTTATCGAATTCGGAATCTTGAATTAATCCATTAAACCATTTAAAAAAAACAGCATTATGCAATTAATTAGAGCCATTGTAAGATCGGAGAAATCTCCAACTGTTATTAAAGCCTTGTTCGAATCCGGTTTTGTTGCCGTGACAAGAGTGCCCGTTGTGGGACGTGGAAAACAAAGAGGAATTAAAATAGGTGACATCACTTATGACGAAATCCCGAAAGACCTGCTAATGATTGTGGTCAACGACGACGACAAAGACTTTTCGATAAGAACCATCATGGAATCGGCACGAACAGGCGAAAAAGGAGCTTACGGAGACGGAAAAATATTTGTGTCTCCGGTAGAGGAAGCCTACACCATCAGTCGTGGCACCAAAGAACTTTAAAATTCGACAACTATGAAGACCATCATCGCCATATTAAGAATTCACACCATGAACCAAACGAAAAAAGCACTTTCCGATGCCGACATTCCATCATTTACCGCCACAGGCCAAGTGTATGGACGCGGAAAAGGAAAATGGGATGCCCAAGTCATGGAAGGCGTGAAAAACAACCAACCCGAAGCCATCGCGCTTTTGGGGCCTGAACCAAGACTTCGTTTGCACCGATTGCTTACCCTTACCGTTCCCGATTCAAAAGTCAAAACAGCCGTGCAAGTAATCATGGATGCCAACAGAACCAACGCTCCGGGTGACGGAAAAATATTTGTACTGCCCACATCGGAAGCACTTAGTATTCGTACGGGTGAGTTTGGCGACAGCGTATTGGATTAATACTAAAAACGAAAACTATGTCTATAGATACTAAAACAAATGCATTTCCCGATCCATCGGATCTAATTGAGGAAATTTTAAACAAATACCCTAGCAAAGTAGGGAAAAAGAGATCCAAATCTTTGGTAACCAATGATCCAGAAGAAGATCAGGTAATGCAATCAAATATCCGAACCATTCCGGGAATCATTACCCAAAGAGGCTGCTGTTATGCCGGTTGCAAAGGAGTAATATTGGGGCCAACCCGCGACATCATCAATATCGTGCATGGGCCAATTGGATGTTCTTTCTACGCTTGGCTTACCAGAAGAAACCAAACCGATGCCGGTCTGGATGGCGAAAACTACATGAACTACTGTTTTTCGACAGACATGCAGGACACCAACATCGTGTACGGAGGAGAAAAAAAATTGGAAGCTGCCATTCGCGAAGCTTACGAAATATTCAAACCCCATTCCATCGGCGTGTTTTCAACTTGTCCAATTGGATTAATCGGTGACGACGTGCATGCGGTTTCCAAAAAGATGAAAGAAGAATTGGGCATCAACATTTTTGGATTCAGTTGCGAAGGTTACAAAGGGGTTAGCCAATCGGCCGGTCACCACATCGCCAACAACGGAATATTCAAACACGTGATTGGTTTGAACGACAAAGATCCGGGAGGAAAATTCAAATTGAACCTGCTGGGTGAATACAACATCGGTGGAGACTCCTTTGTCATCGAAAAATATTTTGAAGAAATGGGAATCACCTTGGTTTCAACTTTTAGCGGTAACTCCAGCATCCATCAATTCGAAAATGCCCACATGGCCGATTTGAATGCCGTAATGTGCCACCGATCCATCAATTACATCGCCGAAATGTTGGAACAAAAACACGGAATTCCTTGGATAAAAATCAACTTTATCGGAGCCGATGCCACGGCCAAATCCTTGATGAAAATTGCCGAATATTTCGAAGACGAAGGACTGATTGCCAAAGCCAAAACCATCATCGAAAGGGAAATGCTCGAAGTGAAAGCCGTCATCGAAGACGTGAAAAGCCGAACCGAAGGCAAATTGTGCATGATGTACGTGGGAGGTTCAAGAGCACACCACTACCAAGAATTGTTTGGCGAAATCGGAATGCGCACCATCTCTGCCGGTTACGAATTTGGACACCGTGACGATTACGAAGGTCGAAAAGTGATTGACAGCATCAAGATTGACGCCGACAGCAGAAACATCGAAGAACTCGAAGTGACCAAGGACGAAAAACTTTGGAGACAAGATTTGGTGGACAAAAAATCTTCATTGGCAAACAATGGGTATGAATTCAGCCATTATGACGGAATGATGCCGGACATGGAAAAAAACAGTTTGGTTATCGACGACATTTCACACTGGGAAACGGAGAAACTGATTGAATACTACAAACCGGACATCATTGGTGCAGGTATCAAGGAAAAATACGTCATCCAAAAATATGGCGTGCCGTTGAAACAGCTGCACAGTTACGATTACGGAGGCCCTTATGCCGGTTTTAGGGGTGCCGTCAATTTCTACAAGGATATCGACAAAATGGTGAACACCAAAATTTGGGGATTGATTCCACCGCCTTGGAAAAACCAGCCTGGATTAGTGGCAAAATTGGCCCACTCAGCTTAAAAAGCTGGGTGGAGACCCAGTGACAATACCATTTATAAACTTTAAATTAGAGAAATTATGTTATTAAGACATACCACAAAAGATATAGTAGAAAGGACTTCTTTAACTATCAATCCAGCCAAAACTTGCCAACCCGTGGGAGCCATGTATGCCGCCCTCGGAATTCACGGATGCCTGCCGCACAGTCACGGTTCGCAAGGTTGTTGCTCCTACCACAGGACGGCCTTGACGCGACATTACAAGGAACCCATTATGGCAGCAACCAGCTCGTTTACCGAAGGTTCTTCCGTTTTTGGCGGACAAGCCAACTTGATGGAAGCCATCGACAATATTTTCACCATTTACGAACCGGACATCATTGCTGTTCATTCCACTTGTCTATCGGAAACCATTGGGGACGACTTGACGCAAATTGTGGAAAAAGCCAATGCCAATGGCAAAATCCCGGAAGGAAAATACGTGATTTATTGCAACACGCCTAGTTATATCGGTTCCCACGTTACGGGATATTCCAATATGGTGAGCGGCATCGTGAAATGTTTGGCCACTTCCACGGGAGTTAAAAACGACAAAATAAACCTCATATCGGGTTGGGTGGAACCATCGGACATGAGGGAAGTAAAAAGAATCGCGACACTTATGGGAGCTCCATTCACGCTTTTCCCGGACACTTCCGACGTGGTGGATGCACCGCAAACGGGTACTTTCGAAATGTATCCAAAAGGCGGAACCAAAATTCCGGACCTGATTGCTTCCGGCGACAACAAAGCGACTTTGGCTTTTGGCGAATGGGCTACGGCCGATGCAGCCACCAAATTAAACATCAAATGCAAGGTGCCGTTTGAAGTGACCGACCTACCCATTGGAGTAAGGGCCACCGACCGTTTCATCATGAAAATGTCAGAATTGGCAGAAGTAAGCATTCCCGACGAAATCACTGCCGAAAGAGGAAGATTGGTCGACATGATTACCGACATGCAACAGTATTTGCACGGCAAACGCGTGGCCTTGTTTGGAGATCCAGACCAACTGATTCCACTAGCCGAGTTCTTGTTGGACATGAACATGAAACCGGTGTACATCGTTTCAGGTACTCCTGGCAAAAAAATGCACAGAAGATTGGAAGAAATGATTTTGCCAATTGTTCCCGAAGCCAAATTCCAAAACGGTTTGGGAGCCGACATGTATTTGTTGCACCAATGGATCAAGGAAGAAGGTGTCGATTTGTTGATTGGAAACACCTACGGCAAATACATTGCCAGAGATGAAAACACGCCGTTCCTGAGAATGGGATTCCCAATCCTGGATCGCGTGGGTCACTCCTATTTTCCGACTTTGGGCTATATGGGAGGTCTTCGAATTTTGGAAAAAATCCTGGGATTAATCATGGACAAACAAGATGCAGAATCCTCTGAATCTGAATTCGAATTAACAATGTAAAAATGATACATACAGTGGTTTAAAAGCGATAAAATGAATCAATAATTTAAAGGCAAAACACATGGAATCGATACTTAAAGGCAGACAAAACCAGATAATGACCAAGGGTACGGATTCGCATGAACTAAGTTGCGACAAATCGAGTCTGGCAGGATCCGTGAGCCAAAGAGCTTGCGTGTTTTGCGGCTCTAGGGTGGTGCTCTACCCTATTTCCGATGCCCTTCATTTGGTGCATGGACCTATTGGTTGCGCTGCTTACACTTGGGACATCAGGGGTTCGTTGTCGTCGGGACCGCAAATCCACCGACTTAGTTTCTCGACGGACATCAAGGAAAAACAAGTCATTTTTGGAGGCGAAAAAACCTTGAAAAGCGCCCTTGTCGAATTGATAGCCGAATACAAACCCAAAGCGGCTTTCGTGTATTCCACTTGTATTGTCGATTTGATTGGAGATGACGTGGAAAGCGTTTGCAAAAACGTGACCAAAGAAACAGGGATTGAAGTGATAACGGTACAAGCACCCGGTTTTGCCGGTACCAAAAAAGACGGTTACAAAGTCGCCTGTGATGCGCTGATGAAACTCGTTGGAACCAAGGGAAATGAGGAAACGATTCCCAACAGCATCAACATTATTGGCGATTTCAACCTTGCCGGCGAGCTGTATTTATTGCGCGATTATTACGAAAAAATGGGCGTTCACATTTTGGCCACCATTACCGGCGATGGGCGCGTGGATGCCGTTCGTCAATCCCACAAAGCGGCGTTGAACATTGTGCAGTGTTCCGGCTCCATGAGCAATCTGGCCATGCAAATGGAAAAGAAATATCAAATCCCGAATTTGAGAGTTTCCTATTTTGGCATAGAAGACATGTCCGATGCGCTGTATAATGTAGCCCGCTTTTTCGACAACCAGGACATGATGGACAAAGCCATCGAATTGGTTCGAACCGAAGTGAGCGATTTATTGCCCAAACTCGAATTTTACAAAAAAGCCCTGAAGGGAAAAAAAGCGGCCATCTACGTGGGTGGCGCTTTCAAGGCTATTTCGCTGATAAAAGCCTTGCGAATGATTGGCGTAAAAACGGTGGTCGTGGGTTCCCAAACAGGAAACAAGGAAGATTACCTGACCATGAAAAACCTCAGTGATGAAGGAACCATTTTGGTCGACGACACCAACCCTTTGGAATTAACCCAATTGGTCAAACGCACCAACGCCGACATCCTGATTGGCGGCGTCAAGGAAAGACCCATTGCCTATAAATTGGGCTTGGGATTTTGCGACCACAACCACGAACGTAAACTGGCTTTGGCGGGTTACGAAGGGATGCTGAATTTCGCCAAGGAAATTTACGCCACCGCAATGAGTCCTGTTTTTCAATTCACCAAAAACAAATAGCCATGGAAAAAGCAATCGACATCATCGAAAAAGAAAAAGCCTTTACCTCCACGCGCAACGCCTGCAAAGTATGCACACCATTGGGCGGAAGCATCGTCTTCAAGGGAATCGAAGGTTGTGTGCCACTGATTCATGGTTCACAAGGCTGTGCTACCTACATCAGACGCTATTTAATCAGCCATTACAAAGAACCCGTGGACATTGCTTCGACCAATTTCACCGAAGAAACAGCCATTTTTGGAGGCGAGAACAACTTGTTCATCGCCATAAAAAACGTGACGGAACAATACAATCCCAAAATAATCGGCATTGCCACCACTTGCCTGAGTGAAGTGATTGGGGACGACATGCGCAAAATCATCCACAAATACAAAACCGAAAATGAAGGTAATCCCAACTTGCCGGAATTGGTATTCGTGAACACCCCCAGTTTTATGGGAACACACATCAACGGTTTTCACGACACGGTTTTGTCGCTGGTCAAAGCATTTGCTACCAGAAATCAAGTGGCGCACAGCGTAAATATTTTTCCGGGTTTTCTCTCTCCAGCCGATTTGCAACTGTTGAAAGAAATCTTCGAAGACCTGGCCATCAACGCCGTCATGGTTCCCGATTATTCCGATATTTTGGACAATGAATATACGGGCGAATACGAAAAATTGCCCAAAGGCGGAACCACCATCAAGGAACTGCAGGATACGGCTTGCGCCAAGGCATCGCTGGAATTGGGGTATATTTTGAATAAATCAAATCCCAATTCGCAATCGGCAGCCGAGTTTTTGGAATCCGATTTTGATGTGCCTCGAATCAATTTGAACATTCCCATAGGCATCAAGGCCACGGACGCTTTTTTTGAAGCCCTCGAAAAACTAGCAAACACCAAAACGCCCGAAAAATATACCAAACAACGCGGAAAATTAGTGGATGCGTATGTGGATGGACACAAATATGTCTTTGGAAAAAAGGCAGTGGTTTATGGTGAAGAAGATTTCGTGATTGCCATGATTGCCTTCTTGGAAGAAATCGGAATCGAAACCGTGCTCTGTGCATCGGGTGGCGACAGCGGACTGTTGAAAACCGTGATTCAGGAAAAAATCAACCCCAGAACGGATATTCTAATCCACGACAATTTCGATTTTGAAGAAATAGCCACCGTCTGCAAGGAATTGAAACCTGACATCCTCATTGGCAACAGCAAAGGCTATTATATCGCTCGCGAACTGGGAATTCCCTTGGCCAGAGTGGGTTTCCCCATTCACGACAGATTGGGCGGAGCACGCATCAAACACATTGGTTACGAAGGAACGCAACAATTGTTTGACATGATTGCCAACATCTTGATTCAACAAATGCAGGATCATTCGCCGGTGGGATACAAGTACATGTAACCGAGAATTCCAGCATAAACAATAACTATAATTGAACAGTACAGAACCATTAAAAGACAAGAACATGGAAAACACGACAGCTTTAAATAAGGTACACCCTTGCTTTGACAAGGAAGCAAAAATGAAATATGCCCGAATTCATATTCCGGTAGCGCCTAAATGTAATGTTCAATGTGGGTATTGCAACAGAAAATACGATTGTGTCAACGAAAGCCGCCCTGGCGTGACCAGTTCCATTTTGAAACCTTTTCAGGCACTGAATTACATCCGGGCCATTTCGCAAAAAATCACGAACATCTCGACCATCGGGATTGCAGGCCCTGGAGATGCTTTTGCCGAACCGGAAAAAACATTGGAATCCATTCGATTGATCAAAAAAGAGTTTCCCGACAAAATATTTTGCCTTTCTTCAAACGGTTTAAACGTCCTGCCTTACATCGATGAAATTGCGGAATTAAATGTGACCCACGTGACCTTGACCATCAACAGTTTCAGGTTGGAAACCCTGCAAAAAATCTACACCTGGGTGCGTCACGACAAAAAAGTCTATCGAGGCATCGAAGCCGCCAAAGTAATGCTGAGCCAACAAGGAGAAACCTTGAAAGCCCTGGTGGCCAAAGGCATTGTCGTAAAAATAAACAGCGTTATCATTCCCGGAGTCAACGAAACCGAAATGGAAGAAGTCGCTGAAAAAGTCGCCGAATTGGGTGCCACGACTATGAACTGCATTCCGCTAATTCCAACCGAGGGAAGTGCTATGGAAGGCCTTGAAAAACCAACGGGAGAAATGGTTCGAAACATCATTCGCTCCATCCACAAATTCATAAAACCAATGACCCATTGCGCCCGTTGCCGAGCCGATGCCGCAGGAATGCTGGGAAAAGACGACACCGGAGCCTACAAATTGATTGAACAATGTTCCGTGATGCCGACAGCGATTGACAAAACAAGACCCTACGTGGCCATCGCCAGTTACGAAGGCTTGATGATCAACAAACACTTGGGAGAAGCGGACGACTTTCTAATTTACAAACAAACCGACACGGGTTATGAATTGGTCGAAAAGCGATTGGCTCCTCCAAAAGGAATGGGAGACTTGCGCTGGATCAACCTCGCCAAAAAACTGAACGATTGTTCGTATATCTTGGTCAACGGCGTGGGAGCCAAACCGGTGGATTTGCTTCAAAAAGTGGGAATCGCCGTGGTGGAAATGTCGGGCTTGATTGACGACGGACTCGATGCGGTTTACAAAGGCATCAAGCTGAAATCGGTAATCAAGACCACCATGACCAAATGCGGCAGCAGTTGCGGTGGCAATGCCTTGGGTTGCGGATAGTTTTTTAAAACTCTAATGCACACTTTGACTTTTTATCCAATAAAAAAATTGAAACACATAGAAAGATAGAAAAAAAGAGTTTGATAGCCCATTTCTTGGGTTCGCATAGCTATGATTTTCTATAAAAAGTGAAACGACTAAACAACATCAACAGTAGCTATGTTTCTATGTGTTTAAAAAAATACATTTCATTCACTCAAAAAAAAATATCAAAATGAAAAAGCCGGATTATTTAATACTATTATGCAACTCCTACCGAATGGTGGGGGAAGCCAAAGGCACCTGCCTCAAAAGAGGTTCGTCCGATTTGATTCAATACCTCACCGAGGAAGCCGCCGACAGGGGTTTGGATGTTGCCGTGACCACGACGGCCTGCCTTAACATTTGTCCTCAAGGTCCCGTGATTATTATCCAACCCAATAATTATTGGTACGGAGGAATCACCACCGAAGAAAAAATTGACGAAGTATTGGACGCACTGGAAGACAACAAGGCGGTGGAAGCCTATTTAATCTCCGATTAATACCGTTTTGCTTTTGATTTTACTGGAAAAAAAAAGCACCGTCACTTCGAGTGATTTTGAATGGTAATGCGACAGCTTTACTATTCAAAATTGTATCGAGAAGTTTTCAATATTGGAGTTCTCGATACATTTTATTAAAAAAAGCTATCGCATTTTTTAATAAAACACTCGAACAGACGCGTACATTTAAATTAATTTATCACAGTAAATTTAAAACCTAAACGGGATAAGTCAGGAGGAATCCTTTTGCAGTAGCCTGATTGTAGAAAACGTTTTACCAATTAACAACTCTTGATTATGGAACCTCTTTTTTTGATTATCCTGTTTGTCGTTGCCTTTCTCTATGCCTCAATCGGTCACGGTGGAGCCAGCGGCTATTTGGCCTTGATGGCAATATTTGGCGTGGAAGCCGCAACCATGAAATCTTCGGCCATGGTCCTGAATTTATTCGTGGCTGGCGTATCTTTTTACAGTTATTGTAAAGGCGGTTATTTCAAATGGAAAATATTGTTCCCTTTTGTCCTCGCCTCGATGCCCGCGGCTTTTTTTGGAGCCAAACTCTCCATCGACCCGACCTTTTACAAAATCTCGCTGGGAGTTTGTCTACTGATTGCCGTTGCCCGAATGTTGTTTCAGCCAAAATCCGATCCCGATCAAGATCTCAAAACGCCAAACGTTACTATCGCTCTGCTCATTGGAGCGGTCATAGGGCTTTTTTCGGGAATGATCGGAATTGGCGGAGGCATCCTTTTGGGACCAATACTGATTGTTTTCGGCTGGGCCAATTTAAAACAGGCCGCAGCGGTATCGGCAGCCTTCATTTGGTTGAATTCCGTGACGGGTTTGTTGGGCACGCTAAGTTCTGGACTGCAGCTGTCGCCAATGATACTGCTTTGGATAGCCGTTGCCTTTGCGGGAGGTTTTCTGGGAGCTTGGTCGGGCAGCTTTAAATTTTCGGAAGTCAAATTGCGCTACATCTTGGCCACCGTTTTGGTAATGGCCAGCATTAAATTGATTTTTTAACCCATTGGGTGTAATTAATGAAAATTTCAATTAATCTAAAAAAAAATAAACCACATAGAAATAAAGAAGAGAAAAAGAAATGAGATCGACCAATACTTTGGTTTCAACATAGCCTATGTATTCTAAAATCAAGTGAAACGACTAATAAAAACCAACAATAGCTATGTTTCTATGCGTTTAAAAAAAATCACCGTGCTAATTTTAACTTAAAAACCTTTCCCATGACACCCTACATAATAGACACCACGCTACGAGATGGAGAACAAGCTCCAGGAGTTGTTTTTTCCAGAAAAGAAAAGATGAAAATCGCCGCCATGCTCGACGAATTGGGCGTTGATGAGGTCGAAATAGGAACCCCCGCCATCGGCAAGGAAGAACAAACCACTATCAAGGCCATTGCCTCGGCGGGCTTCTCCTATAAAACCTCAAGTTGGTGCAGGGCCAATCTGGAAGACATTCAAGAAGCAACAAAACTAGGTACGACCTCCATCAATATTTCCTTGCCGGTTTCGGACATCCAGATGGAAACCATGGGAAAATCCAGAAAATGGGTGTTGGCAAAATTGGCGGAAACGACCCAATACGCTTCCCATTATTTTTCGCATACTACCGTTGGAGCGCAAGATGCCACTAGAGCCAACATCCCTTTTTTGAAAGAATACATCTTTTGTGCCCGGGAAAACGGAGCCAATCGGGTGCGGATTGCCGACACGGTGGGCATTTCGACGCCATTGGAAATCCAGCAATTGTTTTTGGAACTGACCAACAGTTTCCCGACCATGGAATTCGAATTTCACGGACACAACGACTTGGGAATGGCCACCGCCAATGCCATCACGGCTTACCAATCGGGAGCCAAATGCATCAGCGCCACCGTAAACGGCTTGGGCGAAAGAGCGGGCAATTCCGTGTTGGAGGAATTCATCGCCTATTTGGCCTACAAAGAAAACAACCGGACGTACAACACCCGAATCATTTCGACGCTTTGCAACTATGTGGCGGAAAATTCCAGCGTGAAATTGTCCATCAACAAACCACTCATTGGCGAAAAAGTGCATACCCACGAATCGGGAATACACACCTCGGCCATCCTGAAAAACAGGGCTTCCTACCAATTCATCAACCCTTTGGATTTTGGACGGGAGAATGCAGGATTTTGTTTTGGCAAGCATTCGGGCAAAGCCTCCATCCATCATTTTTTTAAAGAAAAAAACCTCCATTTCGACGAGAATATAGTGCAATATATTTTGAAGGCGGTCAAGCAAAAAGCATCCTCCTGGAAAAGACCGCTGACCGAAACGGACGTAATGAACCTATACGAACAATCCATTTGTTCCTGAAAACAAGAACTGAAGTTGAATTTAATCCCTAGAAAAAATGAACATCATCATCCCGGTAATCGACGACAACGAAGGCAAATACAGCATGGCCAAAGGCTTTCACAACACCGAACACGTTTGTGTGTACAACACCCTGAACAGCAGCTACGAATGGTTCAAGAACAAGGACATCAGCAATTCCGAAGACACCTTGAGCCTGTCCCTGAAACGCAAGGGAATTTACACCATCATCACCAGCCAGATTCCTTTCCTTGCCTTGAGATTGTTCAAGGAGAGCGGTTTGCTGGTCTATAAAGCCAAAAGCAAGAGCCTCGAAAAAAACATCGAGTTTTTCTTGAACGACGAACTGGAATCCTTCTCGCACCAAATGCATTTTGGCGCAGCCGGTTCCGCTTGTAGCTCCTGTAGTTCCTCCTCCTGTGGGCCGAATTGCAACTAATAAAATAGACGGAGATGGATTTTTGAGAACAATTTCATCAAATTAATGATTTGTCTTCGTCAGTTCGAGATAGAATTTTTATTCTAAAAAAACAATATAAAATGACGTTAGTAGCTTATCGTCAGTTCGAGTGAATTTTTTAAAAATGCGAATAGCTTTTTTAGAAAATTTGTATCGAGAACTATTTTTATTAAAAACGTCAATGGTAGTGTTTTATTAAAAAATGCGACAGCTTTTTTAATAAAATGTATCGAGAACGCTACAATCATTAAGGCTTCTCGATACAATTTTTGATAGTAAAGCTGTCGCATTACTATTAAAAACCACTCGAAGTGACGGTCAAATAATCGTTGATCAAAAATCTGCAATAATAAATTTATAACCATGGCACTAAGCAAAGCACTAGAATTCGTACACGCGGCAAGCAGGAGTGAAAAATTAAGAACCGCCTGCTCCAATTATTCGAAAGAAAAATTGCTGCTACTGTTAAATTTCAGCGAGCTGGAGTTTGAAGATGCCCTAAACATGCAATTGGTGCAATGCCAAACCTATGAAGAAGCCGAGGTTTTCCAAGAAATAAAAATGTGGTTTTTATTGCTTTGACCCACCGTCAAATGCAATTAAATATTAAACGCATAGAAACATAGAAAAAAGAGTTGAATAGCTCCATTCTTGGGTTCACATAGCTTATGCGTTCTAAAAAAAAGTGAAACGCCTTTAAATATCAACACAAACTATGTTTCTATGTGTTTAAAAACAATGAATTACGCCCATTAAAAAAAACAAATATCATGATATACAGAGATTTAGAAAAAGTACGCACCATTATTGACGAGGCCACCGGCTTGGAAGTTTCTTACGCCTATGACGACCTGGTATTTCCGGATCACACGGCCTTCATCATCCAGTTTGACGATGCCAAGGCCACCCATTTTTTTGGCTATTTCCACAAAGATTGTAATCCCGCCGACCAAAGAGATCTGGAAGACAAACTAACCGCTGCCAGCCTCAAACAAAAATGCCAACTCACCTTCAAGGGAAGTTTTAACCTCGAACAAAAAGGCGAAGAAGTAAATATTCATTTTTTATAAAAACCCCTTTGTCTCCAATTATTTTTATAAACAAAGAAAAATGGAAACGCATAGAAACATAGAAAAAAAGAGTTGGATAGCCCAATTCTTGGGTTCACATAGCTTATGTATTCTAGAATAAAGTGAAACGCCTTTCTAAATTTAGAAAAACTATGTTTCTATGCGTTTAAAATAATTGACATTGAATTACGACTATGATGTAGTTGCCTAACTATGCATTCTAAAATAAAGTGAAACGCCTTTCTAAATTTAGAAAAACTATGTTTCTATGCGTTTAAAAAAATTGACATTGAATTACGACTATGATGTAGTTGCCTAACTATGCATTCTAAAATAAAGTGAAACGCCTTTCTAAATTTAGAAAAACTATGTTTCTATGCGTTTAAAAAAATACACCCAACAAATTAAAAAACAAAGTTATGAGCGAAAATAAACTAAATTGGAGAACATGGTTGCTGCAAGGCGACCAATACCTCAAAGCGTCAACGCCCAAAAGTGGCATCAGTCGGTTTGGCACCGAAGTGCGGTACAATTTGATATCGATGTCCTTGGAAGCCTACATCATGGCCATCATGGATTTTCACCAAGCCTTGCCCCAAAACCACACCTACACCGACCTGATTATCGGACTGGAAACGGTAATCCCCCTGGACGAAAAACTCAAGAACCGCATCCTGCAATACGAAAACATCCAATCCATCTGTTCCATCGAGAAATACCATACCGTGGCACCTACCGAAGCCGAACTCATCGATTTAAAAGGAGCCATCATCGAAATCAGCACGATGGCACACAGCATTTGTGCGGCTTAAAAGAACTTTTTTTAAACAAAAATATTCCCTGATTGTGTATGCAGTTGGGGATTTTTTTATGCAGTTTTGGCTGTAAAAATTTTGTAAGAAATAAAAGATTATTTTAGATAATTTGTAATCTGAATTGTATATATTTGAAAAACGAAATAAACTTTCGCCAATCTATCTAACCGAATCTGAGTGTATAAATAGAAGATTTATGGTTAAAAAGTTTATAAGCAATTAAAAAAACGAAATGTCAGAAAAGAAAACTCCTTACGAAACATATAAAAAACAAAGTTGGTTTAACCAAAATATGATTGAAACATTGATTATTTTAGGGGGTCTTATAACTATAAATTTAATATTTTTTGCAGATGTTTATAGAGAAACTGATACTTTAAATATTGAAGGTGCAGCTCATCTTGGAGATTTTGTAGGCGGATTTATTGGTTCAATATTTACACTAGTCAGTATCGTATTGCTTTATTCAACTCTTAAAGACCAAAGAACATCCTCAAGCATTGAGAAATTTGAAACTAAATATTTTGAACTTGTTAAGATGCATCGTGATAATGTTTCGGAAATGGGTTTGAAAGAACATTTAGGAAAAAAAATATTTGTTATCCTTATTAGAGAATTTCGAGAAATTTTAAAAATAACTCTAAAAATTTCAAAAGAATGTAATCAGAGTTTTGAACAAAAAGAACTTTTTGTAATTTCTTATTATGCACTATTTTTTGGAGTTGGACCAAATTCATCAAGAATGCTTAAAGCAGCATTAATAGATTATGATATTGACTTTGTTAATAGATTCGAAAAAGCATTAAATAATAGTGAAACAAAAAAAAGCATAAAAGAGAATAGAAATTTGAAATATGTTCCATTTGAAGGACACCAATCTAGGCTCGGGCATTATTATAGACATTTATATCAAACAGTATGTTATGTTGATAATCAAACATCAAAAATTGATAAATATGAATATGTTAAGACAATTAGAGCGCAGCTTACTACACACGAACAAGCATTACTTTTTATTAATTCTTTAACTCCAATAGGAAAAGTTTGGTGGGATAAAGGTTTACTATTGAGATATCGATTTGTACAAAATATTCCATATCGTTTTTTTGATGAGGAAACAGAAATAGAAATGCTAAAATTATTTCCTGAAGATTATTTTGAATGGCAAGAAAATAATTCAGAGACTAAAGATAAATTACAACCTTCATAAAAAATATGGAATTTAAAATATGAATGTGCAGGGCTTGGAAATAATAATTTAGAATTTCAACTATGGAAATCATTGACACAAATATTTTATATTATAAGTTTAAAAACCCGAAATATTATATTGATATTCGGGACAAAAATATTAGTTCAGTTAATGCTCTTGAATTTTTAAAAAATATTGAAAAAGTTCACACAAATTCAGCTAAGTTCTATATCCCTTTGAACAGCGGCTTAAATTTCCATTTCGGTATTTTGATTTCAAAGTTTCATAAAAATAGGGCTTTCAACAAAAGACTGTCGGATTGTGTAACTTTTGAATTTAACAATGACTTTCCGAGTTACAATTTGTATAATAATCTGTCTGTTCAACAAGTAATCAACAATAAACAAAATGAGCTTTTAAAGGCTTCAATTAATTTCCTTGCAAAAGAAGATTTCAAAGACATATATTCCAAATACAATTTTTTAATAGACAACAACTTGAATTGTATTTCTCTTGAACAAATAGACGTCGATTTAGCTCTTGAGTTACTAAACAAATTTCTCTTAAATCATTCTCTGAAAGATGATTTTAGAAATTGTTGGAATGATTTATTAATTGCTTCAATTGCAGTTAATAGAAATCTGAATTTAGTTTCAAAGGACAAATTACTAAATCAATTTGTTTCAGCAGAGTTTGGAATTAAGGAAAAAAGAATAACGAATGAAGTAACTGAATATAACTTTTCTTCAAATGAAGTAACTGAAAGGAAACACGAAAAATTTGAGAGTAAAGGGTATATAAATAGAAGTTGGAATTATCGATTGAAAACAAAATAGGACTGCTTATAGTAAGGGTTTTGCGTCAAGCGATAACTTACTTAGATTGATTACACCAGATCCGAAGTTTTCTTTAAAAATAAACGTCCTTAAAATGCAATTTTGCCCCAGCTATTCGAAGTGTTCTTAAAAATTAAACGTTCTTAAAGTCCGGTTTTGCTGCGAAGTCTCCCGACTTCGTACCCATTCCAACAGACAACCTCCTCCCCAACGGATTGAAAGTTTTAAAAAAACTGGAATTGAAAAATAAATAAAAACCAATATAATAAATAATGAGAAAATTTATTCTGACAACAATAATTCTTTTTCTTGGGCAAAATTTTGCAAATGCCTATACTTGCCAAGAAGAGAAAGTAGAATGTCCAATTGATGGAAAAAAAGTCAGCTTTTGTGTAACCATGAGCATGACAACTTTTGGCTCTTTTAAAGATTTTCAACAACAAGGAGCCATTGGAAAACATTATGAAGAGTTGATAAACACTTGTCCTATATGTCACTTTTCAGGCTACATTGATGACTTTAAGGTGAAATTAAATGAGCAAGAAAAAAATACAATCAAGCAGTACTTAACCAAATTCAATGAAACAAAAATTGGTGAAGCACAACAATGCTTGATTGCAGCCGAAATTAAAGAAATACAAAAAAAGAAAAAAAATGAAATCGCTTTTTGTTATCTCACCGGATCCTATTTAATTCGTGACAATGAAAAAGAACTTGAATTTAGAAAAGAATTACAATTAAAAGCCAAAAATAATTTAATCGCTTCTTTAGCCAATAACGAATACGAAGACAAAACGGTATTTGCCAATATCTATTATTTAATTGCCGAGATGGAACGAAGAATTGGAAATTTCGACGAAGCCGTAAAATATTATGATTTTGCCATAAATGACGCAAATAAAAAAGAATGGGTTGAAGCCGTGGCCAAAGAACAAAAAGAACTGGCAATAAAGAAAGACGATAATAATAAAATATAAATGCCTGCCCAGATTTTCGAACTGTTCTTTAAAAATAAACGTTCTTAAAGTTGGTATTACTGCGTAAGTCTCCCGAATTTAGTCGCCACTGTGTCATTTCGACGAAGGAGAAATCACATAACGAGAGCAACAATCGAGAGCAACTTATGTAATTTCCCAGATTCGAACTGTTCCTTAAAAGTAAACGTTCTTAAAGTTGGTATTACTGCGTAAGTCTCCAGAATTTAGTCGCCACTGTGTCATTTCGACGAAGGAGAAATCACATAACGAGAGCAACAATCGAGAGCAACAATCGAGAGCAACTTATGTGATTTCCCAGCTATTCGAACTGTTCCTTAAATAAACGTTCTTAAAATTTGGTATTACTGCGTAAGTCTCCCGAATTTTGTCGCCACTGTGTTATTTCGACCAACGGGAGAAACGAAGTTCAGCTTAGCTAAATCAAATAAGTTGCTCACGTCATATATTTATCCTTTGTTGAAAAATCGTTGTGCATTTTATAAAAAAACAATCCCGTTTCAAACTTCTTGAAAGGTTTTTACCAATGTTTTTTGTTGATAACAAAATGCTCGCACTACTGCCAAATTGCGTATTTTTAAATCCTCAAAAAAAAGAGTCCACAATGCCCCTATTCCAGCACACTCAAGAAACACGCCAACTATTTTTGCACTATTGGGCAACCTAATCCATCCCTAAACTTCTAGAAATTCTGTTATGACTATTTTTTCAAAATACATCCTTGCGCTACTGTTGGCATTGACTTGCCTAACTGGTTTTGGCCAACTGCAGGTCAAGCCCAACAACCAGAACATCACCTATATGGGAAGAGTGGCACTAAACGAAGACTCGGCAACTTTTTACTGGCCGGGCAGTTATGCCACGATTAACTTCGTCGGCACAAGCATCAAGGCCACCATGCAATCGCTCCGGGAAGAGGGCTTTTTTTATGCCATTGTGGACAACGATGCCACAAAAGCGTTTAAATTTAGCTCGGACAGCACCAAAAAAACGGTTACCCTTGCGGAAAATCTTCCAGACGGCAAGCATTCGTTGCAACTGTATAAACTGTCCAACAATACCTCGGCCAATATTTTATATGGTTTCGAAATTGGCGGAAAATCAGAACTGCTCAAACCATCAAAACTGCCCAAGCGAAAAATAGAATTTTATGGCAACTCCATCACTGCCGGACATGGCGTGGACGTTCCCACAGGAATGAGGGAATCGGGAATACCGGAGTATTTCAACAACTATTACACTTATGCCGCCTTGACTGCCCGACATTTCAACGCACAATCCTCCATCGTGGCCAGGAGCGGTATCGGCATCATGGTCAGTTGGTTTCCGGAAATTATGCCGGAAGTCTATGACCGCCTGGATCCTTCCGACCCCAACAGCAAATGGGATTTCAGCCAATACACGCCCGATCTGGTGGTCATCAACTTGTTCCAAAATGATTATTGGCTGGTTAACAATCCAAACCACGAACAATTCAAGCGAAGGTTTGGAACAACAAAACCGACAGAAGAATTTATCATAAAATCCTACCAAGATTTCGTGGCGGGCATTCGGGTCAAATATCCCAAAGCCCATATCATTTGTGCCTTGGGCAACATGAACGCCACGGAACCCGGATCAAAATGGCCGGGATACATCGAGAAGGCCATCGCGGGATTGAACGACGGGAAAATATATTCCGTTTTCTTTCCGTACAAAAACACGGGCGGCCATCCCAATAAAATGGAGCAACAGGCAATGGCCGATCAATTGATACGCTTTATTGACAAAAAGGTGAAGTGGTAGGTTCCTAGCTACGGAAAAAACCCAGTGCCACGGCATTCGCAATTAAAATTTTCAGCCATAAATTACACAAATTGTCACAAATTTTAGTTGTTTTGAGAATTGGTGTAATGAAATACAGATATTGTATTTGTGTGAATTTGTGCAATTTGTGGTCAACTTTTTTCAAAATGAAGCCTGTCCCCTGTAACCCTAAAAAAAATAACATAAAAAAAACAGCTATCGCTTTTGAAACAATTTTTAGGCTGAAGAAAATTTTACACCAATAAAAAATCTGTGCAAATCTGTGCAATCTGTGTCTAAAAAATCGAAACGATACTCAATAAATTAAAACCCAAAAAATGAATCCATCCTCCCTTTTAAAAGAAATCGTTGACAGACGCAGCATTCGCAAATATAAAAATCAAATTGTCGAACCCGAAAAAATAGAATTGTTGCTCGAAGCGGCACGATTGGCGCCCTCGGCCTGCAATTTGCAACCGTTCAGGGCTTTGGTAGTGGAAAAACCCGAAGAACTGGCCTTTGTGGCCCAAACCGCTTATGGCATCGGGGCAACCACAAACGCTCCCCTCATCATCATAGGAATGGCAGACATCACGGCCGACGCCAAACTCCAAGACCGATTTCAAGAATTGATCGAAGCAAAATCAATGGAACCGGTGGACATGGGAAAACTGAAATCGGCCAAAAATGCTCCTTTCCAACTCAAACTGGGCGAAGACATCGCCTTGTTGAGCACGGCCATCGCCATAGAACACATCGTGTTGCAGGCCACCAAACTGGAATTGGGAACTTGCTGGGTACATCATTTCGAAATCGACGAAATCCGAGAATATTTCAAGATTCCGGAAAACATGAGAATCGTGACGCTGCTCACCGTGGGCTATCCAAATGAAACCCCTAAACAACGCCCCAGACTGAAAGACATTCGATGGGAAAGATAAAAACAGCTTGCTTTTAAATACTGAAATACTTACAAAAAAAGCCAGATGCTTACTCCCACCCAAAGCCTACTCAAAGCCCACTCAAAGCCATAGATACTCCCACTTAGTCCCACTCCAAATTTAAGCTCATTTCCAGAAAAATTGAGGGTAGAAAGCAAGATGCTTTTCGATAGTTTGACCATCGATTGAAATTAGGGATTTCCGCGCACAAACCTTCTTAAATCACGCCCATTTTTTGCATCAAAAAGGTCGCGCTTTTGTTTTGGCAAATGCCGTTTCGGAGCTTGTAGTCAAAATACAATTCGTTGTCCCGAATTTCCACTTCAAAGCATTGGTTGGTCAAGATGTCGGGATAGGCATTCGTCGTCAAGCAAACTTCAATGTCGTGGGTGGCAATGGCGCCAATGGCTTTTTGGGCAATGATCTTTTTCACCACTTCAATGGTGCCGTTGCGTTTGTCGTCCGAATTCGTGCCACGCAGGATTTCATCTAATAATACAAAGGCGGGCTGTTCTTCCAACACATCCATGATTTGTTTCAAGCGTTTAATTTCGGCAAAAAAGTAGGATTCGCTGTCGGACAAGGAATCGGACAATCGCATCGAAACCAACACCGGCAAAGGATGAATAGTCGCTTTCGAAGCGCAAACCACCGAACCAATTCCGCCCAAAACCATGTTGATGCCCAAACTTCTCAAAAAAGTACTTTTCCCCGACATGTTCGAACCCGTCAAAATCACGAACGATTGGGGATAAAAATGGGTGTCGTTCCCTACCCTGCTTGCGGGATTCAACAACGGATGCCCCAAATCAGTAAACCCAATCTTGTATTCGGAATTGATTTCGGGAAAAACAAAGTCGGGATTGTTGTGCGCCAAATTCGCCAAACTGTTCAGCATTTCAAATGCGCCAATCACGTTCATCCAGCTTTCCAATTCCGTCGAATAGTTGTCTTTCCATTTCAAGAGCGATTTCAACACGTGGATGTGGTATAAAAAAGTGCCATTAAACAAAGTGGCCACAACAAGATTCGCAACGGTGTCCATGCTCGAAAACAACTCGGACAAGGCTTTCAAATGTTGGCTAGCCTTCGCATTATGGGAAACCAACTGTTGTTGCAAATCCTTAAGCTTTTTGGATTGAAAGGTTTCGGTTTCAATTTGCTGCACCAATAAACCGTATTGTTTTATGATTTTGTCAATATTCTCCGCTTGGGCTATTTCGGCTTGAATGCGCTTGAAAGCCATCCCCAAAATCATGGTGTTGGCAATAAAAACATAGGTCAAATAGGCCAGTAAAACGTTTTTGTCTGTTATAAAGTAAGCAATCAAAAGCCCCAAAAACAAGGCCGGCATCACATAAGAAAGCGTTAGTAGCACTTTAGATAAAGGACTGTTCTTGATTTTATTCCAATGCAATAGCGAATCATAAGCACTTTTAGAGTCTTGGCTAATGGTAGCCAAAGCCAGAAATTCCTGCCGCCAATCCACTTTGGTTTTGAGTTCGTTGATGGCTTCTTGGTTTTCGAGAATGGCTTCGTTGTCGTTTAAAGTCAATAATTGGTTGGCCAATGTCTTTTTGCCAATAAAAGTGGCCGTCCGGTTCAGGTTTTGAAACAGGGATTGTGCTCCAAAAATATCCAGGTCATACGCATACGGATGATGAAAATCATTGAATTCCACCCCATTCTCAAACGGGATTTTTTCCCTCTTCAGATAGGAAATCTCGTTGTTGTTGATGGTCAAAAGTGCCGAAGTCAGTTGTTTTTGAAAAGACAAACGAGAATGAATTCGCATCAACAAAATAAAGCACGCAAAGGAGCCAAAAGCCGAAACCGCATAACCCATCTGGCTCGTCTTGATGTAGTAAAACAAGCAGAACAAACAAATAAAAATGCTTAAAAGACGTAAAATGCTGATGGTATTGTACTTTGCATTGATTTTTTCCAATGCTTCGGTATAGTGGGCAACCTTGTTTTGATAGAGATCCATTTCTATAATTTCAATGAGAGACAAAGATAGGTCGCATTGTACATAAATCAGTTACAAATTGATGTACAAAATTAACGAACAGAACCGTTTTGATGAACTGCAATCAAAGTGCATTGGCATTCTTATTATTTTTTTGAGCCACAAATTGCACAAATTTTATTAGTATTCAAAATTGATTTTGCTTCGCCAATACACACTCCATCAGGTCGCTAATTTTAGTTGTTTCAAGAATTTGTGTGAATTTGTGCAATTTGTGGTTATTTTTTTTAAAAACAAATGCCCTGCTCAAACCCAACACTTTTATTAAAATTAATTTTCTAAATTTGCCTCGGAAAGCGGATGCTTATCCCGTTTTAAAAAATAATACTATGCAAAACATTCCCAGTGTTGACTTGCGTGATTTCCTTTCGGATGACCCAAAACGTAAACAAAAATTTGTAAATGAAATCGGAAGTACCTTTGAAGAGATTGGCTTTGTAGCCCTAAAAGGCCATTTTTTAAACGACCAATTGGTCGAAGAATTGTATGGCGAAATCAGGAACTTTTTCGCTTTGCCATTGGAAACAAAACACGGTTATGAAATTCCTGGAATTGGCGGGCAAAGAGGCTATGTCTCTTTTGGAAAAGAACACGCCAAAGGCCGAAAAGAAGGCGATTTAAAAGAGTTTTGGCACTTTGGACAATACGTGGAAAAAGACTCGAAATACGCTTCGGAATATCCAGATAATGTCGAAGTAAAAGAATTGCCCCGTTTCAACATCGTGGGCAAAGAAGCCTACCAAATGCTGGAGAAAACAGGTGTTTATGTATTGAGGGCTTTGGCTTTACATCTTGGTTTGGACGAGTTCTATTTTGACGAATACGCCAAAGAAGGCAATTCCATTTTGCGTCCCATTCACTATCCACCCATTACAACGGAACCCGAAAACGCCATTCGTGCCGCAGCCCACGGCGACATCAACTTGATTACGCTTTTGATGGGTGCTCAAGGTCGAGGTTTGCAAGTACAAACCCACGACGGCGATTGGATTGACGCCATTGCCGAACCGGACGAATTGGTCATCAATGTGGGCGATATGTTGTCCCGTCACACCAACAATAAATTGAAATCCACCATTCACCAAGTGGTCAATCCACCAAGGGAATTATGGGGAACTTCCCGTTATTCCATCCCGTTTTTCATGCATCCCGTGAGCGACATGAAATTGGATTGCCTGGAAAACTGCATCGATGCCGAAAACCCAAAGAAATTCGAAGCCATCACAGCCGGAGAATACCTCTACGAAAGATTGGTAGATTTGGGATTAATCAAAAAATAATTTATAAATTTATACTGTAAAAAGACATTGAGTTTTTGCTTGATGTCTTTTTTGGTTTTAGAAGAAAATGGAACACGGATAATGCAGGTTTTAACAGATTGTGTATTTGATTATAATTAGGTTTGTCACGCTGGAAGCGTCTCAACAAACGAGAGCAACATAGTCTAGACGCTTTCAGCCTGACAAACAAGCAAGAACAAATGGCATCAAATCGCTTTATCCGCCTCCAAAAAAATAAAAAAAATGGACTTACAAGAGCAATTAAAAAATTTATTCCCCGACCACATCGAATCGGAACCGGAAGAAATACTGGAAGAAGAGCACCTGCTTTTCATTCAAAAAGAACCGATGATTTGCAAATTCGAAAAGCGAAAAGGAAAAGCCACCACCATCATCGAAGGCTACGAAGGAACCGACGAAGATTTCAAGATGCTGGCCAAAGAAATCAAAACCAAATTAAGTGTTGGCGGAACTTTCAAGGACGATGCCATCATCATTCAAGGCGACTATCGCGATAAAATTATGCAAATACTAAAAGAAAAAGGCTTTAAAGTAAAACGCGTGGGCGGTTAAATTAGTGGACAGTGTACAGTCGCAGTATTCAGTTTAAAAATCGAACTATAATCAAATAAAACACTTAAAATCACTTTGCGCCTTTGCGCCTTTGTGGCAAAAAACAAACTATGATACAATCATCAGAATTAATACTCAATCCAGACGGAAGCGTCTATCATTTGAACTTGTTGCCGGAACACATTGCCCAAGACATCATATTCGTGGGCGACCAAAACCGTGTCGAAAAAATAACACAATTCTTCGACAGCATCGAATTTTCTACCCAAAAACGAGAATTCAAAACCCAAACGGGTCTTTTCAAAGGCAAACGAATCACCGTGATGTCCACCGGAATTGGACCAGACAATATCGACATCGTGATGAACGAACTCGATGCCTTGGTCAACATCGACTTGAAAACCAGGACACCAAAAGAAAACCTGGTTTCATTAAACATTATCCGAATTGGAACATCCGGTTCCTTGCAAGCAGATATTCCCGTGGACAGTTTCGTGATGGGAAAATACGGATTGGGCTTGGACAACATGCTCCGCTCCTACTTGATTGACGATATTTCGGAAATCGCAATGGAAGACGCTTTCATCAAACACACCAATTGGGATTTGAAAAAAGGGCGTCCTTACATCATTGCTTGTTCCGAGAAACTGGAAAAACGTATGGAAAGCAATAGAATTTTCAAGGGAATAACCGGAACTGCCGGTGGTTTCTATGGCCCACAAGGACGTGTTTTGCGCCTGAACATCCAGGATGAAAGCTTGAATTCCAAGATGGACAGCTTCAATCATGAAGGAACCCGAATGACCAATCTCGAAATGGAAACGAGTGCCATTTATGGTTTAGGAAAATTGATGGGACACAATTGTTTGTCATTAAACGCCATCATTGCCAATCGTGCCAATGGAACTTTCAGCCAAGATCCCTATAAAGCTGTTGATGAATTGATTGCTTATGCTTTGGAGAAATTGGCTGAAAATTAATTACGATTATCTGTCATTGCGAGGAACGAAGCAATCGCATTATGAGAGCAACAAACGAGAGCAACAAATGTGATTGCTTCGTTCCTCGCAATGACATCATTTACCACTCAATCTCGGTCTTACCTTTCGATTTTAAATAGGCGTTGGTTTGGCTAAAATGTTTGTTGCCAAACCATTTCCCTTGATTGGCACTCATGGGCGAAGGATGTCCTGATTCTAAAACCAAATGCTTGGTTCTGTCAATTTTAGCACCTTTCTTTTGGGCAAAACTTCCCCAAAGCAGGAAAACCACGTTCTCTTTTTCCTCCGATATTTTCTGGATTACGGCATCGGTAAAAGCACCCCATTTGAGGTGTTTGTGGCTGTTGGGAGTGTCCATTCTGACGGAAAGCGAGGCATTCAAAAGCAAAACGCCTTGATTGGCCCAACGTTCTAAATTCCCGGAATTGGGAAAGAAAATAGTACTCAAATCGTCATTCATTTCCCTGAAAATATTGCGCAAGGAAGGTGGAATTTTTACGCCATCATTGACCGAAAAACACAAACCATTGGCTTCTCCAACTCCGTGATACGGATCTTGACCGATAATAACGACTTTCAAATCATCGCACGAACAATAATCGAAAGCGGCAAAAACCAATCCCTTTGGTGGAAAACAAGTATGGTTTTGATACTCTTCATCAACGGAATGCATCAAATCCTTGAAATAAGGTTTCTGGATTTCTTCGGATAAAATGGATTGCCAAGAAGGATTGAGGTTGGGTTGCATATTCAAAAATTATTACGCAAAGATACACGAAGATTTCACAGAGATTCACAAAACACATTCACATAAAAAATCTTTGCGTGACTTTGTGCTTTTATCTTTGTGAATCTCCGTGAAATAACATTATGTTTCTCCTTTAAATAATCTTATTTTTGTATCGAAAAGAATTCAAGAATTAAATGATATCCATTACAGAAAAAACACTTCAAGACCTACAATTCCCGACCGTTCTCGAAACTATTTCAGATATTTGCAACACCGATATCGGCAAGCAAAAAGCGCTGGAAATAACCCCTTTCCGGGACAAGGAAACTTTGATGAATGCCTTGATGCAAACCTCGGAATATGTGTCGTCTTTCCAAAACAACAACGCCATTCCCAACCACGGTTTTGATGCCATCACGTATGAAATCAAATTCTTGGCAATTGAAGACAGTTTTCTCGAAGTGGGAGGTTTTAGAAAAATTGCCACCATTTCGGATACCACGAATTTCTTGTTGAATTTCTTGAAAAAATTCGACGATTATTATCCTTACTTGAACAGAAAGGCTTCCGAAATCCAAATCACCAAGGAAATCAGCAGTTTGATTGATGTGGTAGTGGATAAATATGGAGAGATTAGAGACAATGCTTCTCCCCAATTATCCGAAATTCGCAAAAGCATGAATCTCGTTCGCGGCAAGGTGAACCAGAGTTTTGGCGTGGCTTTGACCCAATACAATTCGCTTGGCTATTTAGACGATATTAAAGAAAGTTTTGTACAAAATCGCAGGGTTTTGGCGGTTTTGGCCATGTATCGCCGTAAAGTGAAAGGAACCATTTTGGGCAGTTCCAAAACAGGAAGTATCGCTTATATCGAACCCGAATTGACCTTGAAATATTCCCGAGAATTAAGCAATTTGGAATACGAGGAGAAGGAAGAAATCACCCGAATCCTGAAACAATTGTCCAACCAGATTCGTCCATTTTTGCCTTTGCTTATTCAATACCAGGATTTCTTGAGCGACATTGACGTGGTGGCTGCCAAGGCAAAATATGCCAACAAAATCAACGGAATTTTGCCGACGATTACCGAAGAAAGAAGATTGTTTTTCAGGGACGCCTTCCATCCTATTTTGTATTTGAACAACAAGCAGAAAAACGAAATCACGCATCCGCAAACTTTTGAATTAAACCAAGAAAAACGAATCATCGTGATTTCTGGCCCTAATGCCGGAGGAAAAACCATATCGCTAAAAACCGTTGGACTGCTCCAATTAATGCTGCAATCCGGAATGCTAATTCCTGTTCACGAACGCAGTGAAACCTTTTTGTTCGACAGAATCCTGACAGATATTGGCGACAACCAATCCATTGAAAACCATTTGAGTACCTACAGTTACCGCTTGAAGAACATGAACTACTTCTTGAAGAAATGCAACAAGAAAACTATGTTCCTGATAGATGAATTTGGTACCGGTTCCGACCCGGAATTGGGAGGTGCCTTGGCAGAGATTTTCCTGGAAGAATTCTACCATCGCGAAGCTTTTGGAATCATAACCACCCATTATTCGAACCTTAAAATTCTGGCCAACGAGTTGCCTTTTGCCATAAACGCCAATATGTTGTTCGACGAAAAGACTTTGGAACCCATGTACAAATTGGTTTTGGGTCAAGCCGGAAGTTCCTTCACGTTTGAAGTAGCCTTAAAAAACGGAATCCCTTATGGTTTAATTAATCGTGCCAAGAAAAAAATTGAAGTTGGAAAAGTGCGTTTTGACAAAACTATTGCGACTCTTCAAAAAGAGCGTTCGAAACTGGAAAAAACTTCCATCAATTTGAAAGAAGAAGAAACCAGAGCGCGGGAAGAAAGCAAAAAAATGGAAACTATCAATGTCAAAATCAAGCAAAAACTGGAAAGCTACCAGGAATTGTACGACAGCAACCAAAAAACAATCTACATTGGACAAAAAATAGAAGACATTGCCGAGAAATATTTCAACAACAAGAACAAGAAAGACCTGATTGGCGAATTCTTGAAATTGGTTGAAATCGAAAACTCCAAACGCAAGAAAGCCACGCCTAAAGAGGCTAAAGCCATTATCGAAAAGAAAAAAGAAGTCATCAAGGAAATCGAGGTCAAAGTAGAGGAAATCAGGATTGAAAAGAAAGAAAAGAAACTGAAACCCGTCATCGAAAAACCAAAACCTATTTTAAAAGTGGGTGACCGAGTGCGAATGCAAGACGGAAAAGCTGTGGGAAGTATTGATTCTATCGAAAAAAACAAGGCCACGGTCAATTACGGAATGTTTACCTCGAAAGTGAGTTTGGATGAACTGGAATTGGTGGAAGCGGTCAAAAAGTAATCAGCATTCAGTCGCAGTTGTCAGTTCGACCGGAGTCGAGAACTTTTGCAACACCTTGACTGCGTTCTAAATGACATAAAAATCAATTAACCTTAACTTTGTCAAAGTTCAAAACTTTGACAAAGATTCACTACAAAACCTAATTATGCTCAACCTCCCTCCCAACAAAAAAATAATCCTCTTTGACGGCGTTTGCAATTTATGCGACTCAGCGGTGCAATTCGTGATTCAACACGACAAGAAAGACGTGTTTCGATTCGTGGCCTTGCAATCGGACTTGGGACAAGAAATTTTGAATCATATTGGAATAAATCCAAAGAATATCGACAGCATCATTTTGTACGAACCTGGAATTGCCTATTATTACAAATCGGAAGCGGCATTGCAAATTGCCAAAAATTTGGGCGGATTCTGGCATTTCGGAACTGTTTTCAGGATTATTCCAACCAGTATCAGCAACCAAGTTTACGATTACGTTGCCAAGAATAGGTACAAGTGGTATGGCAAAAAAGAAAGCTGCCTGATACCAACTCCCGAACTAAAATCAAAATTTTTGTAAAAAAATGCACCAATATGATATTTATCATATCCCAAACTCTATAGTAGTAGTACATTTGACTAATCTTAATAATCACAGGATATTTGTCAACTATAATACTGTTAAAGCGTTTCATTTTTAGTAATAGTTGTTTTTGGTTTAGTAATAATTGGTTTAATTGAAGTCGTTGTTATACTGACAAATCCAAAAAATAAGATTACAAAAAAGAGAGGATATCTACTTGGATATCCTCTCTTTGTATTTATTGGAAACAGAAAGTTGATTATTATCGAATCAACTTTCTGTATTTCAAACGTTTTGGAGTCAAATCGCCACCCAAACGTTTCTTTTTGTTTTCTTCGTATTCTGAGAAGCTACCTTCGAAATAAATCCAAAAAATAAGATTACAAAAAAAAAAAGAGGATATCTACTTGGATATCCTCTCTTTGTATTTATTGGAAACAGAAAGTTGATTATTATCGAATCAATTTTCTGTATTTCAAACGTTTTGGAGTCAAATCGCCACCCAAACGTTTCTTCTTGTTTTCTTCGTATTCTGAGAAGCCACCTTCGAAATAATACACTTCGGAATTACCTTCGAAAGCCAAAATGTGTGTACAAATTCTGTCCAAGAACCATCTGTCGTGCGAGATTACCACGGCACAACCGGCAAAATTCTCCAAACCTTCTTCCAATGCACGAAGCGTGTTCACGTCCAAATCATTCGTTGGCTCATCTAATAAAAGTACGTTTCCTTCTTCTTTCAAGGTCATCGCCAAGTGCAGACGGTTACGTTCTCCACCGGAAAGCATCGATACTTTCTTGTTTTGTTCTCCACCACCAAAGTTGAAACGAGACAAATAAGCTCTTGAATTCACTTGTTTTCCGCCCATCATGATTAATTCCTGACCATCGGCAAAGTTTTCCCAAATGGATTTGTCGGGATTGATGTTCGAATGCGCTTGATCTACATAAGCGATTTTAACGGTATCACCAATCAAAAACTCTCCTGCATCCGGTTTTTCTTCACCCATGATCATTTTGAAAATAGTAGATTTACCGGCACCGTTTGGTCCAATAATTCCAACAATTCCTGCTTGTGGCAATTTAAAATTCAAGTTGTCGTACAACAATTTATCCCCAAAAGCTTTGGCCACATTTTTGGCCTCGATAACATTGGTTCCCAAACGGGGACCATTTGGAATGTAGATTTCCAAGTTTTCGTCCAATTGCTTTTGGTCTTCATTCAATAATTTGTCGTAATTCTGCAAACGTGCTTTTTGTTTGGTTTGACGGCCTTTGGCTCCTTGACGAACCCAGTCCAACTCACGCTCCAAGGTTTTTCTGCGTTTAGATGCCACTTTCTCTTCTTGTGCCATTCTTGTTGATTTTTGATCCAACCAAGAAGAATAATTTCCTTTCCAAGGAATACCTTCTCCTCTATCTAATTCCAAAATCCAACCGGCAACGTTATCCAAGAAATACCTGTCGTGCGTTACCGCAATTACGGTTCCTTTATATTGCGCTAAATGTTGCTCTAACCAAAGTACCGACTCGGCATCCAAGTGGTTGGTAGGCTCATCCAAAAGCAAAACATCGGGTTGTTGCAACAACAAACGACATAAAGCCACACGACGACGCTCACCACCCGAAAGGTTTTTGATTGGTGTATCTCCTTCTGGCGTGCGCAAAGCATCCATGGCAATTTCTAGTTTCGTGTCTATTTCCCAAGCACCCAGCGCATCAATTTTGTCCTGCAAGGCGGCTTGGCGATCCATCAACTTGTCCATTTTGTCTGGATCGGAATAGTTTTCTTCAAGACCAAACAAATCATTGATATCATTGTATTCTTGAAGAACGGCCATCGTTTCGGCAACCCCTTCACGAACAATTTCGATTACGGTTTTGGAATCGTCTAATTGCGGATCTTGCTCTAAATAACCCACAGTATAACCCGGTTGAAAAACCACATCGCCTTGATAATTTTTGTCAACTCCTGCAATAATTTTCAAAAGGGAAGATTTTCCAGAACCATTGAGTCCCAAAATTCCAATTTTAGCTCCGTAAAAGAAACTCAAATAAATATTTTTAAGAACAGGTTTATCTGCTCCTGGATAGGTTTTACTCAATTTTTGCATTGAGAAAATTACTTTTTTATCGTCGGCCATTTTAGTATTGTTTTATTTTTTTAATAATTTTTGAGGTCTGTTTATTTTAAAGTATCTAAAATCTAAACATTCAATTATTTTTTATCGTGCAAATATATTACAATATAATAACAAAAAAAGTTTTAAATACTAAAGAATAAAAGAATCAGTTTTCAAAATTTGATCCAAAATACTGTCATTATATATCAAATTCAAAACGTGTGAATAATACAACTATTCACTATAATTAAACAACATTAAAAAGGAAAATGACGACCACCTTTGTTGAATGAAAATTATTTCATAAATAAAATAAAAAAAAAATGAAAACAAGACTACTTAGTACAATAATGGTGTTTTCGCTATTATTTATGCAAAATTTAAGTTTTAGTCAGGCTCCAACACTAGGAACATCAGCCAATTTCGTGTTATTTTCTTCCGTTGGAGCAGTAACAAATACAGGAATTACTCACCTCACAGGAAACGTTGGAACGAATAGTGGCTCAAGCACTGGTTTTGGCAATGTGGATGGTGTAATGCACGACGGAGACGGAACAAGTGCTCAAGCTGGTGCTGATTTATTAATTGCTTACAATCAATTAAACAGTGCCATTCCAAATTATTTTCCTGCCCCTTTATTGGGTAATGGACAAATTCTTCCTCCTGGCATATATTCAATTCCAAGCGTGGCGACATTAAATCTGGACTTAACATTAGATGCACAAGGAAATCCAAATGCTGTTTTTATATTTCAAGTTAATGGTGCTTTTGCAACGAATGCCAATTCTGAAATAAAATTAGTGAACGGAGCTCAAGCTTGTAACGTGTTTTGGAAAATAGAAGGATTGGTAAGTATGGCAACTGGAACTATTATGAAAGGAACCGTTATTGCCAATAATGCAGCAATAGTAATGAATACAGGAGTTTCACTAGAAGGTAGAGCACTTTCGACTACTGGGGCAATAAATGTTGATGGTATTTCATCCTATACTCCTATTGGATGTGGAAGTCTAGTACTTAATGGACCTGTAGCTCCTGATTTAAAATCAACAGAATGTTATGCCATCTTTTCTTCAAACGGTGCTGTTTCGAACGCAGGAATAACAACTGTTAAAGGTGATGTTGGTACAAATGTAGGTTTAACAACTGGTTTTGATGCACTAAGTGTGACTGGAGCAATACACCCTATTCCTGATACCTCTACCGCACAAGCAGCAGCCGATTTGATTGAGGTTTATAATTATTTAAATGTCCTACCATTTGACATTGAATTATTGTATCCAGCACAATTTGGAAATGATCTTGTCCTTACGCCTCACTCCTATTTATTGAATGCAGCAACTGTCCTTACTAATACACTTTACTTGAATGCACAAGGAAATGCTAATGCTGTTTTTGTTATTAAAATTAATGGTGCTCTTTCAACAAGTACATACGCTAAAGTGATTTTGATTAACGGAGCTCAAGCCAAAAACGTCTATTGGAAAATAGATGGTGCTGTATTAATTAGCGACTATTCTGAATTGAAAGGAACAATTGTAGCCAACAATGGTGCAGTTAACTTTACAACAGGAGTAGCACTTGAAGGTAGAGTATTTACTACAACAGGAGCATTAAGTACAGCTGCAGTAGCTGTCGTTATGACTGCTGGTTGCGCAACAATGGGTGTCCACTCATTAAATGAGTCTCCGAAAATATCAGTTTATCCTAATCCTTTTCATTCGACTCTTACTGTTGTCATTGACGATACTTTTGAAATAAGCAATACTCAAATTATAATGTATGATGCTTTTGGTAAAGAAGTAAAAAAAGCAGCAGTTACTGAAAAAACTACCACTTTAGAAACAAGTAGTCTAAATTCAGGTTTTTATTTCTACAAAGTAATCAGCAAAGGTAAAACCATTCAAACTGGAAAATTATTAGCCAAATAACAACTAACTTTTTGGTATAAAAAAAAGGCTGTCTAATTTTAGACAGCCTTTTTTTTATATACTTCTTGCAATTATTAAACTCTGCCTTTCAAGGCGCTAAAAACCCACGCATTCGCCAAAAATCCCACACCAACAGCAGCAAATCCCCATCCGGCTACCTCATAATATCTAAAAGCTCCTAGCCCAATCAATAGCAATCCCATTAGTATCATTATCAACGTGGCCCATCCTAAAATGGTGTTTTTATTCATTCCCATAATTGTAGTGTTATTTTTTTTTCGAACTGCAAATATCGCAATTTTTTTTTCGCTAATTAAAAATTTTAAAAAGCATTTCTCTCAGCAAATCTGATTGAGGCAAGGCATTCGCACCAACTCCTTTGCTTTTCACGTCAACATCCCTCAAAGAAGTAACAATCTGGCTTACTTTTCGCATGGGATAATTTTTGAGTGCAATGTCATAATCCTTCAAGAAAAAAGGATTTACGCCCAATACTTTGGCCACATTGTTGGGATTTTTGTCTTTCAATCCATGGTATTTCAACAATTGGACAAAAAAACTAAAAACCAGACTCGTGGTCATCACTATAGGATTGTCTTTCGGATTTTGGGCAAAATTATCGGCAATGGTGTAAGCTCTCAATTGGTTTCGGTCTCCAATGGCTTTTCGCAATTCAAATACATTAAAGTCTTTGCTGAAACCGATGTTTTCCTCAATATGATGTGGCGTTATCGTGCTGCCTTTCGGCAAAATGATTTGCAGTTTTTCCAATTCGTTGTTGATTTTACTCAAATCCGTTCCCAAGAATTCGACCAACATCGCATTGGCTTTGGGTTCGATGGAATATTTTTTGCCCGCCAAAACCCGTTTGATCCAATCGCCAACCTGATTTTCATACAGTTTCTTGCTTTCGTAAACGATGCCGTTTTTGGCCAACAGTTTGGTCACTTTTTTTCGTTTATCCAAGGTTTTGTATTTGTAACAAAAAACCAAAACGGTTGATGGCATTGGGTTTTCGGCATAACTTTCGATTTTGTCGATGGTACGTGACAAATCTTGGGCTTCCTTTACAATAACCACTTGACGTTCCGCCATCATCGGGTAGCGTTTGGCGGTCGAAACAATGTCTTCTATCGTTACGTCTCTCCCGTACAAAACCGTTTGATTGAAACCTTTCTCGTCTTCCGACAACACTTTGTCTTCAATATAATCGGATAATTTGTCAATATAATACGATTCCTCCCCCATCAAAAAATAAATGGGCTTGATGTTGCCCGCCTTGATGTCATTGACTATTTTTAAAACTTCGTCCATTTTGTCTATTCTCTTTTATCTATTATCCAAAAGTCTTACTTTTGTTTTATGCAGCAACTCAATTTTCCTTCGTATTCTTTTCGTTTCAAAAATAGCGAAAATAAAGTGTCTATTTTCGACGAAATCAGGAAAAAATTCATCATTCTCACTCCCGAAGAATGGGTTCGCCAGCACGTTGTCCGGTTTTTGTTGGAAGAAAAAAAATACCCCAAATCATTAATTAACGTCGAAAAAGTTTTGAACGTCAACGGATTGCGAAAAAGATACGATATCGTGGTTTTCAATCCCGATGGTTCCATTTTTGTTTTGGTGGAATGCAAAGCGCCCGAAATCAAAACCGCACAAGCCACTTTTGACCAAATCGCCCGTTACAACATGACCCTGAAAGCCCAATATTTGATGGTGACCAATGGTTTGAATCATTACTTTTGCCAAATGGATTTTGAGAACGAGAAATATGAGTTTTTGAGGGAATTGCCAGATTATGAATTGAAAAATACAAAGAATTAAATGAAAATAGCCGTAGTAATCCTCAATTGGAATGGAACAAAATTATTGGAGCAATTTTTACCATCCATTGTAAAATATTCTCCCGAAGCCGACATTTATGTGGCCGACAATGCTTCGACAGATGATTCCGTTGCCTTCGTGAAAGCCAATTTTCCAACGGTTAAGATTGTTGAAAACGAAAGTAATTTTGGCTTTGCCCAAGGTTACAATGAAGCTTTACAACACATTGATGCCGAGATTTATGCTTTGGTCAATTCGGATATTGAAGTGACGGAAAACTGGCTGAAATCCATCGTCGAAACATTCGAAAACGAACCAAAAACTGCCATAATCCAGCCTAAACTTCTGGATTTCAAACGAAAGGAGTACTTTGAATATGCCGGTGCTGCCGGTGGATTTTTAGACAAATACGGTTATCCCTACTGTCGTGGACGCGTTTTTGAAACTTTGGAAAAAGACAACGGACAATACGACGATAATTGCGAAATATTCTGGGCTTCGGGTGCCTGTTTTTTTATCCGAAGTTCGGTTTACAAAGAGTTGAAAGGTTTCGATGCTGATTTTTTTGCCCATCAGGAAGAAATAGATTTGTGTTGGCGCGCCTTCAACAAAGGGCATCAAATAAAATACAATTCACAATCGGTCGTGTATCACGTGGGCGGAGCAACTTTGCAACAAGGAAATCCAAAGAAAACTTTTTTGAATTTCAGGAATTCGTTGTTGATGTTGTTGAAAAATCTTCCTAAAAAACAATTAATTCCCGTGATTTTCATTCGCCTTATTCTGGATGGCGTTGCTGGAATGCAATTTCTTTCACAAGGAAAGTTCAAACATTTGTTGGCAATCTTAAAAGCGCATTTTTCATTTTATTCGCTTGTTTCTGTGCATTATAAGAAAAGAGAACCGTTTCAATCTGAAAAATATTATAAAATCAAAAGCATCGTTTTTCAATATTTTTTCAATGGTGGCAAGGTTTTTGAAAAATAATTTTAACAAAGATTTAAATCAGAATTCTAATCTTAAAAAACTAACTTTGTAATTCACGTTTAATTAAATTTTATCATCTATGAAAAAAATTGTTATTGCCCTATCCTTATTGGTGTTCATGACTTCTTGTGTTTCTAAAAAGAAATATGCGGATCTTGAAGCTAGAAACAAAGAAACTCAAGACTTGTTAAATACTTGCACTGTAAAATTAAACTCTTGTTTGGAAGAAAAAGCTGGACTTGCTGCAACAGCGGCCTCTTTGAAAGACCAAAACCAACATTTAATCACTACCTCAAAAGACATGACTGTCTTGACTGCAAAAGGTGCTGAAAATATTGAAAAAGCATTAGAATCCATCAAAGAAAAAGATTTGAAAATTTCTAGAATGCAAGACGCTTTAACTAAAAAAGACAGTGTTACTCTTGCCGTGGTGACCAGTTTGAAATCTGTTGTGGGATTGAATGACGAAGACATCGAAATCAATGTTGACAAAGGAGTTGTTTTCATCTCCATCTCTGATAAAATGTTGTTCAAAAGCGGTAGCTATGAAGTATCGGACAAAGCAAAAGGAGTTTTGGCAAAAGTGGCCAAAGTGGTAAATGACAAACCAGATTTTGAATGTATGATAGAAGGTCATACAGATAACGTTCCTTACAACGGAAACGGAGTGATTGTTGACAACTGGGATTTAAGCGTAAAACGTTCTACATCAATCATCCGCGTATTATCGACTCAATTAGGTGTTAATCCAGCACAATTAATTGCAGCAGGAAGAAGTTCTTATGTTCCTTTAGTGGCAAATGATTCTGCTGAAAACAAAGCTAAAAATAGAAGAACTCGTATTTATGTAATGCCAAAAATTGACCAGTTCTATGATATGGTGGAGAAAGAAATGAAAAAACAAGCTAAATAATTAGTGGTCAGTGAACAGTAATTAGTATTCAGTTGATTATAAATATAAAAACGTCCCGAGCAATCGGGACGTTTTTGTTTTATAGCGGTTTTAAAATCGTAAATCTAATATTTAAAGTATATCCAAACTCCCCTTGCCTTCTCTCACGACCACGGGTTCGTAACCGGACAAGTCGATGATGGTGGAACCGATGTTGTCTCCGTAGCCACCATCAACAACGACATCGACAAGATTTTGCCATTTCTCGAAAATAAGTTCTGGATCGGTGGTGTATTCAATTACGTCGTCCTCGTCCCGAATCGAAGTCGAAACAATGGGATTGCCCAATTGGCGAACAATTTCCAAGGCAATCGAATTATCGGGAATACGAATCCCGACCGTGGTTTTCTTCTTGAATTCTTTTGGAAGGTTTGTGTTTCCTGGCAAAATGAAAGTATAGGGTCCTGGCAAAGCTCTTTTCAACAGCTTAAAAGTGGCCGTGTCAATTTGTTTCACATAATCGGAAAGATTGCTCAAATCGTGACAAATAAAGGAGAAATTGGCTTTGTCCAACTTCACTCCTTTTATTTTGGCAATGCGTTCCAAAGCCTTGGTATTGGTAATATCGCAACCCAAACCGTAAACCGTGTCGGTGGGATAAATAACCAAACCGCCGTCTTTTAAAACCTTCACGACCTTGGCAATTGCCGCTTCGCTGGGTTTGTCTTCGTATATTTTTATGAATTGTGCCATTTTTTAGAATAAAGATGATAGAGAATAGATTATAGACTAGGGTTTAATTTTTTGAAAAACTTTTGCAGTATAAAATAACATTGCAATGGTAATCAAATTAATTTTCACAATAAAAATAGAACTATTAGAATTTAATGCCAATAAAAATTGTGATGGATAAAAATCAAAACCTGCAATTACATCATTTGTCAAATTCAAGGTTAAATTTACACCTATTCCATTAATGGCTGAATAAAATAAGCCAAAAACATCAAAAGCAATTAATTGCATTAGCAAAGAAATGTATACTAATTTTAATCCTTGAACATAATTTTTCTTGTTTAACAGAATTCCTGAATAAATACAAAATCCAAAAAATATAAATGGGGTTAACATTGAAACGTAACCAGTCCAATTTTGATATGTTGACAAATTAGTAGTCAAAAGTAAATATGATGTAAATAGCAAACCGACTATTCCTCCAATAATCTGATATATTTCAATAAAATTAATCTTCTTTTCAAGTCTTTTATCTATCATCACTATTCTTTTCTCTTTTTTAACCAATAACATCCAACTTCGCAAATCTTAACAACAACTTCTTGATGCCTCCGACTTCAAATTTGATTTCGGCTTTTTTGTCTGCGCCAACTCCTTCAAGGTTTAACACTTCACCTTTACCGAAACGTTCATGCATCACGATATTTCCTGTAGTCAATTTATTGTCAAATAAATTAGGCCCTTCCGCAGATGGATTACTGGAAACAGGTTTTAATTTTCGAATGATTGCCGTAGGTTCTTCACCCAATTTCTTGGGTGGCGTTCCATTGGCTGGTTTAGCCAATCGCAACTTGGATTTGTCCACGTCTCCAAAAATATCACTGTCAATCATTGGTTTGTAGCGGTAATTATTTTCTTCAGGAGTCAAATATTCTAAATATTGTCCATCAATTTCTTCAATGAAACGAGAAGGTTCACTATCCGTCAATTTTCCCCAACGGTAACGGGATTGGGCATACGTCAAATACGCCTGATGTTCGGCACGAGTTAAGGCTACATAAAACAAACGACGTTCTTCTTCGAGTTCGCTACGGGTGCTCATGCTCATGGCACTTGGAAACAAATCTTCCTCCATTCCCACTACAAAAACGTGTGGAAATTCCAATCCTTTCGCCAAATGTATCGTCATCAAAGCCACACGGTCTTCATCGCTGGTATCTTTGTCTAAATCGGTTGCCAAAGCCACGTCTTCCATAAACTCGGATAATGCACCACGAGCTCCGTCAATCTCTCTTTGCCCTTCGGTGAAATCCTTGATACCGTTCAGTAATTCCTCGATGTTCTGGATTTTGGCCATTCCTTCCGGAGTTGCATCTTTCTTTAATTCTTGAACCAAGCCCGTTTTTTTGGCAACGTGGTCCGTGATATAAAAAGCATCTTGATTTTCGTTAATCACCTGGAAACTCTGGATCATCATCACAAAATCTTGTAGTTTTTGCTTCGTTCCCGAGTTCAGTTTCAAGTCGATCTTGTCAATGTTCTGCATCACTTCGAATATCGAACGCTTGTAATGATTGGCGGCAACCGTCAGTTTTTCGACTGTGGTGTCCCCTATTCCTCTCGCTGGATAATTGATGACGCGAACCAAGGCTTCTTCATCTTTTGGATTAAGAACCAATCTCAAATAACACAAAACATCCTTGATTTCTTTTCTTTGGTAAAAGGACAAACCACCGTAAATTCGATACGGAATATCTCTTTTTCTGAGCGCATCTTCCATAGCACGGGATTGCGCATTGGTGCGATACAAGATGGCAAATTGCCCATTCATCATTTGATGCTGCATCTTCTGCTCGAAAATCGTGCTGGCCACAAAACGACCTTCTTCGGCATCTGTTAGGCTACGATGCACTTTTATTTTGGGTCCAAAATCATTGGCTGTCCAAACAATTTTGTCGAGTTTTACTTTATTTTTGTCAATTATGGTGTTGGCCGCTTCCACAATATTTTTGGTCGAACGGTAATTTTGTTCCAATCGAAAGGTTTTTACGCCTTCATAATCCTTCTGGAAATTCAGGATGTTGTTGATGTTGGCACCGCGAAACGCATAAATACTTTGGGCATCGTCCCCAACGACACATATATTTTGGAATTTGTCCGATAAAGCGCGAACAATCAAATACTGCGAATGGTTGGTATCTTGGTACTCATCCACCAAAATATAACGAAAACGGTTCTGGTATTTTGCCAAAACATCTGGAAAACGATTTAACAATTCATTGGTTTTCAACAACAAATCATCAAAATCCATGGCACCGGCCTTGAAACACCGATCCACATAATTTTGGTAAATTTCACCCAAACGGGGCTTTTTGCTCATTGCATCTTGTTCTTGCAATTCGGGATTGTTGAAATAAGCTTTTACCGTGATTAAACTATTTTTATAAGAGGAAATTCGGCTCAAAACCTGCTTCGGTTTGTAAACATCCCTGTCCAATTGCATTTCCTTGATAATGGCCGAAATGGCTCGAACAGAATCTTGTGAATCATAAATGGTAAAATTCGAAGGATATCCCAATTTATCGGCTTCGGAACGCAGAATTCGGGCAAAAACGGAGTGAAAAGTTCCCATCCAAAGATTTTTGGCTTCATTGGAACCCACGATATCGGAGATACGCTTTTTCATTTCGCGCGCCGCTTTATTCGTAAAAGTCAAGGACAAAATACTGAAAGCATCCACGCCCTGACTCATCAAATAAGCAATCCGAATGGTCAATACACGGGTTTTTCCAGAGCCTGCACCAGCAATAATAATCATTGGTCCGTCTTTTTGGAGTACGGGTTCGCGTTGGGCTTCGTTTAGTTGGTCAATGTATTTCTGCATAAAATTTTCTGTTGAATGCAAAAATAAGGATTTATGAGTTAGGAATTTGATTTATATAAAACCAAAATTTTGAGCAATTTCTTCGACCGTAAAAGTCAAGCAAGGCGATTTAAGTTGAAGTGTTTTAGCTCCTAGTGCCCATAATTAGACTTGAAAAACAAACAAGATTTACATTAGTTGCACGATTGCGCCTCCGGAGCTTCTCCTGTAATTTCCATCCAATCAATATTGGCAAAAGCTAGAGCATCAATAGTTTCTAATCTAATAGTATTAATTCCTTTGGACAATTTAATGTTTGTTGGTGTAGTTGTGGCAAACTTTGTCGTACTGGATGTTATCGGAAATGACAAATCGATACCAGCCGTACCGTTAATTTTAACTTTTGCAGCCGTAGTTATCCCTCTATGCACATATCTAAAGACGATGCTGTAAAGACCGGCAGTGGGAACTTTGATGGTATAATTGATTCCTTTGCCAACAGCATCCACAAGATTGGTTACTTTTCGGTTATTGGCACTGGAATTAATTGCTATAACGCCATCATACGCACAATATCCTGGCAAAGCTTCTTCGATTCTTAGTGTATGGGTTCCTGTGAGTTTTTCGCCAAAGGTAGCCGTGACACCCACGTCTGCCGTCATTGCAATAGTTATAACTTCTGTATTTTCTCCTGAACTCCACGATTTAAGCTCATTTCCTTTTGCAGGAAGGGCAGTTAGCGTTACAATTTCACCTTCTGTATAAGTAGCTTTATTTGGACTTATAGTAATTGTTCCGCCCTCCATTGGACTTGCCATTGCGGCCAAAACATGAGCTGCTGGTAGTGTGCTTTTAAAATTGGCAGTAACGGTTTTGTTGGCATTCATTGTAATTTTTGTGCTAGCTGTTATTGCGCCATTACTCCAAGATTGGAAAACATAATCAGTGGCTGGTGTTGCGGTTAATGTAACGGTATCGCCTGCATCATAAGTTGTTTTAACAGGATTTACGACTACACTTCCGCCTGCAATAGGTTTTGGAGTGGTTTTCAGTATAAAATCGGTTTTTTGTTGTGCTCCCAATTCTCTGGCTCCAAGATCTGGTGCTGCTCCGTTATATTCAATTCCAGCCGTTTGCACGCCTGCATCTATGAAATCACTGCTCGATTTCAGTGCCAAAAAATCACCTAAATTTGGACTACCGTCGGTATTTTTAAGCACTGTGGGAACGGTCAAGGAAACAAAATCATCATCACTAACCACAAGGGCGGGATTCCTGCCATTGGTACTCATTTTGATCCACCACACATTGGAATTTTCTACATCTTTGCCAAAAATTTTATCCTTGAAAGATTGATAAGAGATGTTGTTTCTAAATTGGTGCTTTCCTCCTTCACGAAACCCAAAACCATTGCTTTTATTGTTGTAAGAGGTGTTGTTGGTCATCTCGATAGCTCCCGGATTGTTGTTGTCGGTAAAACCGTGTTGTCCGTTTCCAAAAGCGACACAACGTCTTAGGACATGATTTACCGGAATGCCTTCGCCGCCCAATTTAAAACCATTTTTATCTCCAGTTGCCGTAGTACTTCCGTTGGTAAGGGTTCCATTATTATAGGCCACGCAATTTTCGAACAAAATAGCTCCAATGGGGCCTGTTTTACTTTTGGTATACAAATCCCATCCATCATCACTGTTATTGTGGGACAGGCAACCACGAAAAATATTGCCTTGACCACAAGTCAATTTTGCTGCAAAACCATCCGCATTTTCTGCCAATGAATCTTTGTTGTCAAACGATTCGCAGTTCAAAATTAAATTATTCGAAGGCCATTGACTGATTGAAGTATAGGCAGCATAATAACGGCTGATTTGAAGTCCGCTATCCCTATTTTTTTCGAAAATACAATTGTCAATCGTATTAAAATTTCCCGAAAGAAGCATCCCATTATCTCCTGCTCTCCTGATTGTAATTCCTTTGAAATACCAATAAAAACCATCTAAAACAATCCCTTTATGGAGGTTGTTTTCACTTTGTGCCGAAAAGTCAAGAATGGGAGTTTCATCCGCATAAGCTTCTATACGTTTAAGATTTCCCGCTGTTCCGCTATTTTCTCTTGCAATAAAAATGGTCGAAGCTATAGAATAAATTCCTCCACGCATATAAATGGTTTGCCCTGGAATTACGATTTTAATGGCATTCACAAGTGTGGTTGGCCTGTCTATGGTTCCAATATTACCCTCTTTTCCTGCCGGCGAAACATAAATTTGGGAAAATACACAAAGTGGAAAAAGCAACATTACGGCAAATAAAATAATGATTCTTTTCATAATAAAAGAGTTGGTTTGGTGATTACTATTTTTGCTGTAGGACTTACTATTTCTTGGATGGTTTAAATGATATGGTGTATTTCACGACATTTCCAGTAAAACCTCACTTTAAATGAAATAAATAATTAACAATGAAACAGAATACTTTATTTATAAAAAACATCGTACCCAAACCGAATCAACGTGCCGATAACCACCACCAAAAAGAAGATTCGAATGAATTTATTCCCTTTATTGATGGCCAATTTGGCACCGATCCACCCTCCAAGAGCATTGCATAGCACCATCGGAATCGTAATGGCCCAAATGATTTTGCCTTTCAGCATAAACAGACAAATGGAACCAAAATTAGTCGCCAAATTGACCATTTTGGCATTGGCGGAAGCGTGCAAGAAATCAAATCCCATCAAGGCAATGAAAGCCAAAACCAAGAAACTTCCGGTTCCCGGCCCAATAAATCCGTCATAAAAACCAACCACGAAACTGATGAGAACGGCATAAAAAACCTGGGTTCTGGCAGAATGATTTTTTACGATGTGTTGCCCAAAATTTTTCTGGGCATAAGTGTAAATGACCAAAAACGAAAGCACAACCAACAATAGAGGTTTCATGAAATCATTGCTAACATACGTCAACAAAGTCGAACCCAAAAAGGCTGATGGAAATGCCAAAACCATCATGATGCCCAGCAACTTCCAATTCATGTCCACTTTTTTGAGGTATTGGTAGGCAGCAAAGGAAGTGCCGCTAAAAGCAGGTACTTTCAGCGATCCAACAACGGTTGAAACGGGAAGATTGGGCAACAAAATCAATCCAACCGGGGTTTGGATTAATCCTCCTCCTCCAACGATGGCATCGATAAATCCTGCTACAAAAGCAGCCAGACAAAGCAAAATAATAACGTAGGATTCCATTTTTTTAAAAATTTCACCAAATGTAAGACATAAGTTTATTGGTTTATTCGTTAATTTGTTCCCGGTTAAAAAAATTAAAAAAACACAAATGGATTCGACAAAAATATTAGAAATACTTGCCTACACTTTACCCTCATTAATCACTGGAGGCGTCGCTTACTTTTTATTCAACTCCTATTTCAAGGACCAACAGAACACCAGACGTTGGTTGTTGCAAAAAGACAATCGAAAAGACACTTTACCCCTGCGTTTGCAAGCTTTCGAACGAATGACTTTGTTTATGGAACGCATCAATCCAAGTCAATTATTGATTCGAATCACTCCCATTTCCGAGGATAAAAACGAATATGCCAACTACGTGATTGCGCAAGTGGAGCAAGAATTTGAACATAATTTAGCCCAACAAATCTACATTTCGGACGAATGTTGGTCGATAATCACCACGGCCAAAAATGCCACGATTCAAATGATTCGCTTGGCTGTCAAAAACGAAAAAGTGGCTGATGCCAACCAATTGCGTGAAGTGATTTTAAGTGATTTATTGGAAAAACAATCGCCAAGCAGTGCTGCCTTGGCATTCATCAAAAACGAAGTGGGACAATTGTGGTAAAGAAAGCCCTATTTAATTGGAGTAGCGGCAAAGATTCTGCTTTAGCATTGTACAAAATAGTACAAAATAAAGAATACGAAATCAGTTGTTTACTAACCAGTGTCAACCAACAATTCCAGCGTATTTCGATGCACGGCATTCGGGTAGAATTATTGGAAGAACAAGCAAAAAGCATTGGTCTGCCACTGGAGATTATGCAAATTCCAGAAATGCCAACGATGGAAGTGTACGAAGCTGTGATGCAAACCACACTCGCCAAATTAAAAAACCAAGGAATTACCCATTCCATTTTTGGGGATATTTTTCTGGAAGATTTGCGAAAATACAGGGAAGACAAATTGGCCGAAATGGATTTTGAAGCTGTTTTTCCGCTTTGGAAAATCCCAACACAGGATTTAATCCAGGAATTCATGGCACTGGGATTCAAGACCATCGTGGTTTGTGTCAACGAACGCTTTTTGGACAAAAGTTTTGTGGGCCGGATTATCGACCAGGATTTCATCAATGATTTACCCGAAAATGTGGATGTTTGTGGCGAAAACGGGGAATTTCACACCTTTACTTTTGACGGCCCTATTTTCTCCAACCCCATTTCTTTTGAAATTGGGGAAATAGTCTATCGAAAATATGAAAAGCCGAAAGAAGAAGATTCTTCCGATACTGCTTGTGAAACTTCAACTTCGGATGCTTTTGATTACGGATTTTGGTATTGTGATTTGGCGGAAACCAATTAAACGCTAAAAATATTGGGCGAATATTTACTTATCGTTCCTCATACAGTTTCAACAATTGCGTCACGGTATTCCAATTGCGGATGGTTGCCGTCACGTTCAATTTTTTCTCGATGTTTGATTAAATAATTAACATTATCTTTTTAATGAAAAATGCCCTTTAAAACTTTTATCTTCGTCATTCAAATTTATAGTAAACCAAAAATCATCTGAAATCATTGGTTCATTATTATATTTACCATCCCAGCCGACATCCATTGGGTTTAATGTTTTTAATAATTTGCCATATCTGTCAAAAATTAAAATCTGTGCATGGGGATATTTACTTATTCCTTTTATCTGCCAAAAATCATTGACACCATCATTATTTGGGGTAAAAAACTTTGGATAATCTAATATGGTTACTTCCGAATCATCTTGACCACATCCATATTTATCTTTTACAGATACAATATAAGTTCCTCCATAAATATTTCTAAATAAATTACTGTCTTGAAAATTTATTCCATCAATTGAATATTCAAAATTACCATCTCCTGATGCACTAATTTCGATAAAATTATTTCCAAATTGATCATAAACAACTTTCTCAATAGTGGGTTTAAGAGATCTTGCTAAATTGAATGGAAAAGATTTTTGGCAAGATATTCCATTTTCAATTTGGGTAACTTTAACTGTATAATCTCCTGAATCAATAAGTTTGGCCTCATTCGTTATCGAGATAATTTCATTGTTTTTAAATTTCCATTCATAAGAATCAAAATTCGGATTTATGGAAATAGTCAATGATGGTTCTAGTTCACATATAGCATAGTTGTCTTTTAAATCAATTACGGGCAATTTATTTACTATTAAATCAAAACTGGTTTCTGAAAAACAGAATGAATTTAAACTGTTTTCAACTTTTACAAAAACAGTTTGAGTATTTGGAATCATATTCTTGAAAGTTACCGGCAATGGACTGGGCAAGTTATTACCATTTGCATCTTTATAAAATATACGCAAACCAGATTGATTACCTATAAGTTGTGATTCAATTAATGATGTGTCAAAATTTGCAAAACCATTGCCTTCATCACAGGAATATAGATTCTGAGGTTTATCAATAGTCGGTTTTGAAGATGTTTTAAGCGTTAAAACAGTCTCCGAAAAGCATTTTGTTTTTGAATCAGTTACCCGTACTGTTATATTTTCAGTGTCCTTAATTGAATTTGTAAATGGATTTGGCAAAGGATTGGTTAATTGATTTCCAATAGTATCATAATAAGTAACTTCCATTCCAGATTGATTTGCTATTACATTATTTTGAACACCTGAAGTGTCGAAGAATTCTGAAATACCATCATTATCGTCATCACATCCAATTAAAACTGGTAAAACATTTGCAATTGGAAGGGGATTTGCAATTAAATTTATATTGGTTTCGGCAAAACATTCATTATTAGAATTAATCACTTTTGCTTTTATATAATCTTTCTTTAAAATTATATTAGTATAATTCGAAGATAATGGACTCGGTACTAAATTATTGCTACTATCATAATATTGTACTTTTACATTTGCTTGATTCCCTATAAGTTTATTTTCAATAGTACTGAGGTCGAATAATTCTATCCCATCATTGTTGAAATCACACATATAAATATCATCAACAGCATTTGCAACGGGAGATGCCAAGACGCTAACTGCAAAATCTTTGACGACATAACAGCCAGGATTTCCCTTGCTTTGAACTCTTGCGAAAATAGCTTGAGTGGCATTTTGAATCGTATATAAATCGGGTAGCTTATTACTGTTGTTTTCCGCTTCTCTTAATGATAAATGATAACTTATGTCGTACTCCAATGAAGGTAATCCATTTAAAATTTGCAAATCTTTCAAATTATGAAAATTGAACTGATCATTTACTGCACAAGTAGTAATATCAGAAGGTTCTGCAACGATTGGTACTCCATTTATTGAAAAAGTTTTAAAAAATGTATCTGTAATAACTCCTTTAGTATAAGTTGCGGATACAGTATAAGTACCATTTTTTGAAAAAGTATGTGAGGGTCTGGGCAAAGTAGAGGTGTTTGATATTCCGGTAGCATCATCGTTGAAATCCCATTTTACATTATCTACTGAATTATTTAAAGAAAAAGTTCCTTTTAGATTACATCCACATCCTTTATCTAAAATAATTGCTGTAGGTAATTCAATATTTAAATTTTTGTTTTCATAAATATTGGTAATTTCTATGTCGTATGGATTTTCTATTCTGCCATAATATAGCACGTCTAAATCTTTATCGTTGTCATAATCCCCAAAATCAATCCCTCCGCTATAACAATCTGGAAATGATTTGTTTATTTCTGAAAACGCATCATTTTTATTATTCAAATAAAACTTTGTGTTTCTATATGAAAGACCTGAGCCATAATTAACAAGATCTAAAAAGCCATCGTTGTCAAAATCCCCTAATTTTAATTTTGACAAAAAGGCACCATCATTATTCATTGTAAATGAATTGCTGAAATTCATGTTTCCTTTGTTGGTATAAAAATAAAGTTTTGTCCCAGGATCTCCACTCATCAAGTCGAATTTTGTACTTCCGGTAAATACAAAATCAGGAAGTCCGTCTTTATTTATATCGCCTACATCCATACTTACATAACTTAGTTGCGGAAGAGTAAATGGAATTTTATCAAATTTAAAATTTCCCAAATTTTTATATATAACAAACTCCCGTTCCGTTTTTGTTGATGAAGCCGTAATGACATCTTTTAAACCATCTCCATCAAAGTCTGCCCATTTAGCACTATTAGTTTGAAGATTTGCTCTAGCACCATTAATAATATAAAAACTTACATTTGCAATTTTTGTGAATGTTTCGTTTCCATTATTTTTAAAAATTCCCGAATCATATTCATCTTTTGAATTTAACCCTTGATAAAAAACATCTAACAAACCATCATTATCTACATCGACCCATTCAACTGTTCCGTCTTTTATAGCAGGAATAGCGTTAGGAATTTCTATAAATTCACAACCGTTATTAATATTCTTGTAAATTTTTGTAATGTTATTATATGCAGATCCACCTGTTGTACCTGAATAAATTAAATCCAAAGTTCCATTATTATCAAAATCTCCCCAAGAACAATCACCATAAATAACTCTTGGAATATTTTTTATTGAACTTTCCGTAAAAGTTTTATCACCATTGTTTTTATATAAAATGGCATTAAGAAAATCTCCATGAATAAAATCTAATCCAGTTACGAAAATGTCTAAAAAACCATCATTATTATAATCTACGAAAGATGAAAAACCCAAATAACCACCTTTTAGGTTTTCAGTAGATACAACTTTTTCAAAATTTTGAGCTGTACCTATATTTAAGAAAAATAGAAAAAAACAGACTAAATTTATTGCAAATGTATTTTTATAATTCATAATTATTCGGGAAATAAAATTGATCTTTCCTCATACAGTTTCAACAATTGCGTCACGGTATTCCAATTGCGGATGGTGGCCGTCACGTTCAATTTTTTTTCTATGTATTTCTGGTCAAACCTTGTCTTTCCAGCTCCAACGGCATATTTAATGTAAATCCTGTTGGCATCAATTCGGGCTTCGTCGGGTTTAAATTGGCTAATTTTCAAATCATTGATGCTGTCGCTTCGCAAAGTGGTGGAAACAAAAGCCACATATAATTTTTTAATGTCCGAATCTGGCTCTTTCAGAAAAGTATTGTTCTTCAAACAGGCATCCAAATCGGCTTTGCCAATAACCACGACGGGTACTTCGTGACCAAAAGCCTTGAAAATTTCCTGCTTTATTTTGAAACCAACAGCGGCGCCATTTTCATCCTCGCTGTCCACAAAAACATTTCCAGATTGGATATAGGTTTGCACGTTTTGGAATCCTATGGCTTCCAAAGTCGTTTTCAAGGCCTCCATTTTTATCATGTTGTGACCGGAAACGTTGATGCCACGAAGAAGAGCTAGATGGGTTGTCATTTGTTGAAAGTTTAAGAATTCCAAATATACTTTTTTATACTCCAATACCAAACAATTTAAAATTCCTATTTCCAACCAAAAAAGATTTCCTCTTCGATTATTAAAAACCTGCCTCATTTTGAATCCAACTTTTATATTTTCCAAACGCATTGTTTTTTAATATAAAAATTCTTAAATTTGATACCAATTACAAAAAGTTTTTAACTTAAAACATTCAAAATGAAACTACTAAAAAATTTATTTTTTATACTCTTTATTTCTTTGGTTACCAATTCGGCAGATGCACAAGGTTGGGGAATTCGTGCAGGAGCCAATTTTTCTAACTTGTCCAACAGCAATGGCGATATTCAAACAGGAGTCTATGCTGGATTATACAGACAATTCGGAATTGTGCCAAAATTGCTTTACATTCAACCCGAAATACAGTTCTCCAGTCAAGGATTTGACACAAAAACAACAAGTACCGATTTAAACTACATTCAAGTTCCTGTTGTTGCCAGACTGTATGTATTGAAACTTTTAAGTTTTGAAACAGGCCCACAATTCGGTTTTTTGATAAATGACAAAACAAGTGGTTCCGTAAATCCGGATTACAACTCATTCGACACTTCCTGGGCTTTTGGAGCAACATTTAATTTACCCTTTGGATTATCAATTGATGGACGCTATATCGCTGGATTAACTGACGTAATTGACAATGTCGATTCCAAAAACCAAGTTATTCAAGTTGGCTTGGGATTTAAATTTTAATCAAAAACCAGCTTTAATTAATCGAAATTTTCTAAAAAACTCCGAAGTCTAGCAGTAGATTTGGGAGTTTTTTATTTTCCAAACAAAAAACTATCTACACTGTCCAAAAACATTTCCAGATTGAACATAGGTTTGCACGTTTTGAAAACCAATGGCTTCCAAAGTCGTTTTCAAAGCCTCCAGTTTTATGAATTTGTGGTATTTTTAAAACTTACTCTTCGTGTAAATTAGTGGAATTTGTGTAAAACTTTTTTAAAACCGAATGCCCTACACGAAGCAGTGCGAGATGTTTTGTTTTTTAGAGATATTTTGTTTTTGCGAAGATATTGGGTTAGAACTGAGTTTACAATTTTAACGTGTCGTAAATTCATTTATTCCACTGTTTTTAAGCTTTGAAGTGGGTAAAACATTTTAATGAAATCAATCAAATATGGATCAAATTTAAAAAGTCCATTAATCTATGTACTTTTTTATAAAAGATACAGTATCTTTGTACTCGAAATCTGTCTCACATAAATGTCGACTCCATGTCGTTTTCTAAAATTAATTTTAGAATTAGTGTGATGATGGGTTTTTTTTATTCTCTTTGGTCAGTGGATTTTCAACTGAATAGTAATTCCTAAAACCCTCATATTTTTCTTTGTCATACAAGTCTATGACTAATGAAATCTTGTTTTTTAAGAATTCATAATATCGTGTTTCTCCTTTTTCAAATACACGTTGAATTGCCCAACAAAAATAATCCGCTAAATTCAAAATTGGTTCATTCGTGGGATAATTTACATTAAAAATAACTTTTGTTTTTATTTCTTCACTCCCACCAGGATTGCTGTTAACTCTTTGAACAGCCTTTTGCAAAGCCAATTCCAAGTTGTGATTTTTTGTACTTTTTCCTCTTTCGGAGACGTGCAATACTAGCTTTTCGTCTTTGTATAATTTGTTTTTCAAAAGATGCGAAAGCAAATCAGCATAAAAGTATTCTTCTTTTCCTTTGTGTTTGGTTTCATACCGCTCTATAGTTTTTGCTGAAACCACAGCTTCAAAACTGCAATTAATGGTCAAAATAAGTTCCAAAAACTTTAAGCGTACCTCTGGAATATCATCAGTTGCATGCAAATAATACCCTGAATTATTAACCTTTTTTTGAACACTCGCCACTTGAAAAAATGGATTGTCAACAATCTCTCTTTGCAACCTATTTATCTTTCCCCTTACCTCTTCTAAATTATCATAAACTTTAACCATTCCAATGATAAAACAACTAGAAACTCCATTGGTTCCCAAAGCATTTTTTTTGCCTTTGGTATAAAAGGAAGTATCCCCTGCCTCGTCAAGAAAATAATGTTTTGTATTCGATTTTGTATTCATCTTTTTAAGAAAACTTGTTATTTTAATCTTATTAAATCATTTTCAAAGCCTCCATTTTTATCATATTGTGTCCGGAAACATTGATGCCACGGAGAAGGGTTAGATGGGTTGTCATTTTATTTATGATTTTTAATTTTCATTTGGAATATCTTATTCACCTAAAAGTTTACGAAATTTAGTTTCAATTTCTTTTTTTAAAGGATGAATTATTTTAGGAATTTTCTTGTAAGCAAAAGCCGAGGCTAACCTATCTTCTTTTTCTAATGTTTCGCCCATCGACTTATATAGCTGTCTTTGGTCATAAGCATTAAATATTTCGCCAGATTCTTGAAAAAAACTACGTAATAAAGCCTCTGTTTCTTCATCGAAGTAAATTGAATTAAAGTTAAAATATTCCAAAAATTCGTTGTGAGCATCGCGATACTCATTACTGGCTTTTTTCTCATTTTCATCATAATCTTCACCATCTCGTGTAAACTTAAATGGCGAAATATGCTTTACTAATAAATTTAAATTATTGTTCAAATACTTATAAGATTCCTGCAATACTTCAAATCGTTTTTCGTGGAGTTTTGTAAACTTAAAATTTTCTTTGGTTTTCAAATGATTAAGTTCAATCTGAAATTGAGAAAGTTTTTCATCAAAGGAATTTTTAACACTACCTTTTACTTTTTCATTGAGCCAAAGTGTAATTAATGTTGGTATTAAAGTACAAACAAAACCTACTATAATTATAATGTAATTCTCCATTTCATTTTTTGATTTAAATATAATGATTTCTTCGAGCAAACATAGGTAATTGTTAAGTTTCAAATTTTAATAAAAAAATCATATGCAAGACATTAACAATCTAACATTTAAAATCAAAACTCGTTTAATTTAATCAACGAAGAAGTGTTAGATTGGTTGTTATTTTATTATTATTTACATTTTATCCAACAAAATAATATTTAAAATATTATCATCAGGATCAAAAACATTACATTCACAATTCTCTTCATTTTCAATTTCTTTTTGAAAATAAATACCTTCTATATAATCATATTCTAACTCATAAAGATATCTAGGATTCTCTACATTACAATCCTCAAATTTATTAGTAAAATAATCTCTAATTTTATCTTCTAATTTATTTTTATAGAATAAATTTGGAACTAAAACAATAAAATTATTATCGCAATCACTTAAATATAAATCACCTTGTACACGCCATTCTCTTTCCCAAGTGAAATCTATAAAAGGCTTTTTGGGCAATTCTTTGTATTTAAATGAAGGTTCAAATAATGCAAATCTCCATTTTAAGTCATTTGATAATTTATTAAAACACTTTTTTTCCAAATAAAGAGCAGGTCTTCCTGAATAAATTTTATAAATTTCCTCTTTATCAAACATCAACCCAAATTTCCTGTAATTTGAATAATTCGTGTGATTTGTAAATCCATACTCCATAATTATTTTTAATGGTGTTTCTGTCAAACAAACAATTTCATTATCTTCTAAACTTTTAAATTTAGTCGCATTTATACATTTATCAATTAAGATTGAATACAAATTTTCAAATGCTTCGTCATCATTTTCACCTTTTGTAAAATGAATTAGTGTACTTGATAAATCTGGTCTTTTAAATTCATTCATATCTAAATATTTTATCTTCAAATATAACTATTTCTAAACGACAGTATTCTCAATTTTGATAAAGTTGTTTATTATTTTAACAGCGTTTTTATTGTCAAATTATTTCAACAGCAAATTTATTGTCAAAAAAAATCAATAATTTCAAATTCCTATTTTCCAAACAAAAAACTATCTTCGCAGTATGCAGCAAAACCTACTAGAAACTCCCATCGAATACCTCAAAGGCGTCGGTCCCAACCGCGGGACTTTGCTGCGCAAGGAATTGGGAATTCACAAATACGGTCATTTGCTCAATTTTTTTCCCAATCGCTACATCGACAGGACACGCTATTACAAGATAAACGAATTGCAAAATAACGTTGCCGAAGTTCAAATCATCGGCAAAATCATTAATGTAAAAACCGTTGAATTTGGCAAAAACCAGAAACGATTGGTGGCAACCTTCGTGGATGATACGGGACAAATGGAACTGGTTTGGTTTCAAGGCCACAAATGGATTCGGGAGAGTTTAAAACTGAATGAAATCTGCGTAATTTTCGGAAAATGTACTTCTTTTGGGAATACTTTCAATATGGCGCATCCCGAAATCGAGTTGATGACGGAACACGAACAAAGCCTGCGCTCGGCAATGCAACCCGTTTATCCATCGACGGAAACCCTGGCCAACCGGGGAATTTCGAATCGAGTAATCAACAAAATGATGCAGCAATTGTTCTTGGAAACCCAAGCCAAATTTGCTGAAACCCTGCCCGATTATTTGACAGCCGAATTAAAACTGATTCCCAAAAATGCGGCTTTGTTCAACATCCATTTTCCAAAAAGTGCCGAAGCATTGGCAAAAGCCCAATACCGATTGAAATTCGAGGAATTGTTCTATATCCAATTACAATTAATCACGAAAAACCTCATTCGAAAGCACAAAATCAAAGGACATCCGTTCACGAAAGTGGGCGAATATTTCAATGATTTTTATAAAAACCATTTGCCTTTTGAACTGACCAACGCCCAAAAAAGAGTCATCAAGGAAATCCGGATCGATATGGGAAGCAACGCCCAAATGAACCGATTGCTGCAAGGCGATGTGGGTTCGGGAAAAACCATCGTGGCTTTGATGAGTATGCTCATTGCCTTGGATAACGGCTTTCAATCCTGTTTGATGGCACCCACGGAAATCTTGGCCAACCAACATTTTAATGGTTTATCAGAATTAGCCAAAGAGCTGAATATCAACATAAAAATATTGACAGGTTCAACCAAAATTGCAACTAGAAGAATCATTCACGAAGAACTCGAAAATGGCAGTTTGCACATCCTGATTGGCACACACGCTTTATTGGAAGACAAGGTGAAATTCCAAAACTTGGGCTTGGCCGTGATTGACGAGCAACATCGTTTTGGAGTGGAACAACGCTCGAAATTGTGGAAGAAAAACGAAATTCCGCCACACATTTTGGTAATGACCGCCACGCCTATCCCGAGAACTCTAGCAATGAGCTTGTATGGCGATTTGGATATTTCGGTAATCGACGAATTGCCACCGGGACGAAAACCCATCCAGACCGTGCATCGATTTGACAGCAATCGCCTGAAAGTCTGGAAATTCATCCGGGACGAAATTGCCATTGGCAGACAAATTTATATCGTCTATCCGCTAATTGAAGAATCTAAAACTATGGATTTCAAGGATTTGATGGACGGTTACGAAAGTATTTCCCGTGATTTTCCGTTGCCGCAATATGCCATTTCCATCCTTCACGGAAAAATGAAACCCGCCGATAAAGATGCCGAAATGAAACGCTTTGCCGAAGGAAAAACCAATATTATGGTGGCGACAACCGTGATTGAGGTTGGCGTGAATATTCCCAACGCCAGCGTGATGATTATCGAAAGTGCGGAACGTTTTGGACTGTCGCAACTCCACCAGCTTCGGGGTCGCGTGGGTCGTGGTGCCGAGCAAAGTTATTGCATCCTGATGACGAGCCACAAATTGAGTGCCGACAGCAAAACCCGAATGGAAACGATGACTGGAACGAACGATGGTTTCGAAATTGCCGAAGTCGACCTCAAACTTCGCGGTCCCGGTGATTTGATGGGAACCCAACAAAGCGGTGTCCTAAATCTACAGATTGCCGACATTGTCCGCGACCGAAATATTTTGCAATTGGCACGAAATTATGCCTTGAAAATCTTGAAGGAAGACGCACCGATGCAAAAGCCCGAAAACGCCACTTTAAGAGCAACCTACATCGAGCTGACCAAAAAGAAAAACATCTGGAATTATATTAGTTAAAGTACACTATGATAGCACACTGATGAAACCAATTTACTTCATAAAAATAAGAGCCTCTCTCTGCCCAACATTGAAAAAAAAACAATAATCTGTATAGCTATTTCAGCTCGGGTCAAGCACGGGTCAAGAGTATGGATAAAGAATATATATAGTAACTGTATAGTAACTGTATAGTAACTGTATAGTAACTGTATAGTTACTATACAGTAACTGTATAGTAACCACAATACAACCCTGCAATACTACTTACCCAATAGTAAACAAAGAGGAATTGCAATTTGGGAAGCTTAAAAAAACATTTTTTTCTTCTTTATATTGAAATGGCTTCGCTCAATTAAATTAGGATTTTCTACCATTGTTATTCGGTACAGTGCAGCAAAATAGTACACTGACAAAATAAATTTATTTCGTTAAGAAACCACTTCTCTGCCGAAAGTTGGGAAAAAAAGGATTTTCATTTGAATTTACATTAAACCATTTTATTTTTTTACAGTCTTAAATAATTGTTCTTTTTAGGGCATTAAAATTAGTTGTTAATCCGTTGTTAAAATATTAACAAAACGCTCCTCATTCAAAATTCTAAACCTTAAATTTGTCTTCTTAACGAAAATATAAGAAGTCTAATCTCGCTTTTTCACATAAATTATGAAAATAAAACATATCGTTTACACCCTGCTAATAATTGGTTTCGGAGCATTTATAGCTTACCGAATTAATTCAAACAAAAGCAAAAATGAAAATTCCAAAGGCAAAGACGGAAAAGGCAAAGTAATGACCGTTAGTGGAATTGTACTTAAAACAGAAACTTTCGACAACAATCTATCCCTTTCCGGCTCTATTGAAGCCAATGAGCAAGTGGAAATTCGCTCTGAAATTTCCGGAATCGTAGAAGGTATTTATTTCAAGGAAGGAAGTAATGTGGCCAAAGGACAACTGCTTTTTAAAGTAAATGATGTCGAATTGAGAGCCCAATTGCAACAAGCCAAAACCAAACAAGGACTGGCATCCGAAAACGAAAGAAGAGCTAAACTTTTATTGGCCAAAGAAGCCATCAGCCAAGAAGAATACGATGTTGCCAGAGCCGATTACAAATTGGCACAAGCCCAAGTGCAATTAATTGACGCACAAATTGCCAAAACATCAGTTAGAGCGCCGTTTTCCGGGAAAATTGGATTGCGTTCCATTTCGCCCGGAACCTATATCACTCCTAGCCTTTTGGTAGCCAAATTAGTCAACATCAGCCAATTGAAAATCACCTTTTCCATTCCTGAAAAATATGCCAATCAAGTAAAAGCCAATTCCAATTTAAGTTTCACTGTGGCGGGTTCGACTGAAAAATATCAGGCCAAAGTGTATGCCATAGAGCCAGAAGTGGAAATCTCGACCAGAACATTGCAAGTTCGTGCCTTGGCTGAAAACAAAGACGGAAAATTATTGCCGGGTACTTTTGCCAATGTCGAATTACCTTTGGACATCATCAAAGATGCCATCATAATTCCATCGGAAGCCATCATTCCGGTACAAGATGGTAAAAAAGTGTTGATTTCAATTAATGGTAAAGTCAAAGAAATTAAAGTGGAAACCGCCACCAGAACCGATGCCACCATCTTGGTACTTTCAGGTTTAAAAGCGGGTGACACATTATTGACAACGGGTGTTATGTCCTTAAAAGAAGATGACGGCGTGAAAGTTAAAGTTAAATAGATAGCAGATTTCAGATGCCAGTTGGCAGCAAATCCTTAATCGCAATTCTTAAATCGTATATCCCAAATGAGTTTATCCACCATAAGCATAAAAAGACCCGTACTGACCATCGTTCTGAACTTGACCATCGTCTTGTTTGGAATCATTGGATACACATTCCTGGGCGTTCGAGAATTTCCTTCTATTGATCCGGCACAGATTTCGATTCGAACCAGTTATACAGGTGCCAATTCAGATATTATTGAATCCCAAATCACGGAACCTTTAGAAAAAGCTATTAACGCCATAGACGGGATTCGAAACGTAACTTCTTCGAGTACACAAGGCAGCAGTAACATCACGGTCGAATTTAATTTGAACAAAAATCTGGAAGAAGCCGCCAATGATGTTCGGGACAAAGTTTCCCAAGCCACTCGAAATCTACCCAAAGATATTGATGCACCACCAGTGGTTTCAAAGGCTGATGCCAATAGCGATGCCATCATTTCGATGACGGTACAAAGTGATTCACGAAGCGAATTGGAACTCAGCGACTATGCCGAAAACGTAATTTCACAACGACTCGAAACCATTCCGGGCGTAAGTGGCGTGCAAATTTGGGGACAAAAGAAATACGCGATGCGGTTGTGGATTGACCCCATAAAATTAGCTTCTTATGGCTGCACGGTTTCCGAAGTAAGAGATGCCTTGAACAAGCAAAACGTGGAATTACCCTCGGGAAAATTGACCGGAAACGCCACAGAATTAACGGTAAAAACCGTTGGAAACCTTTCGACTCCCGAAGAATTCAACAACATTATTATTCGTACTGACGGCGATAAAATTGTTCGCTTGAGCGATGTGGGTTCTGCCACTCTAGGTCCTGAAAATCTGGAAACCAAAATGAGCCAATCAGGTTTGCCATTAGTTGGTGTAGCTATTGTGCCTCTTCCGGGAGCTAATTATTTAGATATTTCGAAGGAATTTTACAAAGAAGTAGATAAATTAAAAAAAGATTTACCAAAAGATATCAAGTTGAATGTAGCTATTGACAATACTATTTTTGTAAAAAAATCAGTGCTTGAAGTAGCGGAAACATTAGGGATTTCCTTAATTTTGGTAATCTTAATTATCTTTCTATTTTTTAGGGATTGGGCTATCGCTTTCCGACCTTTAATTGATATCCCCGTTTCGTTAATTGCAACATTTTTTATAATGTGGCTTTTCGGATTTTCAATAAACGTGCTGACTCTGCTGGCTATTGTTTTGGCAACAGGATTAGTAGTCGATGATGGAATCGTAGTTACAGAAAATATTTTCAAGAAAGTCGAAGAAGGAATGTCGCCAATTGAAGCTGCAATCAAAGGTTCAAACGAAATTTTCTTTGCCGTAATATCCATCTCTATAACCTTGGCTGCAGTATTTTTACCAGTAATTTTCTTGGAAGGATTTGTTGGGCGACTATTTCGAGAATTTGGGGTTGTTATTGGTGCTGCGGTATTGATTTCGGCCTTTGTTTCTTTGACCTTAACACCAATGTTGAATGCTTATTTGATGAAAGGTGGCGAACAGAAAAAATCAAAATTTTATATTGCGACTGAACCTTATTTTCAAAAATTAAATAGTAGTTATGCCGATGCTCTTGGTCGTTTTATGAAAAGAAAATGGTTAAGTTTTCCAATATTGATTTTCTGTTTTGGACTGATTGCCTTATTTTTTAATTTACTCCAAAAAGAAACCGCGCCCTATGACGATCGAAGCGGTATGATGATGAGCATTACTACTGCAGAAGGTTCATCTTATGAATATACCGATCGATTTATGCAGGAAATCTCCAGATTGATAGACGATTCCATTCCAGAAAAAAAAGTGAGTTTGGTGATTACTTCTCCTGGTTTTATTTCAGCCGCGTCAAACAGTGGAAGAGTTAGAATTTCATTAGTGGACCCAAGCGAAAGAAAAATTTCGCAAAAAGAAATTGCCGAAAAATTGACCAAATGGACCAAAAAATATCCTGAAGCCAAAACATCGGTGATAGAACAGCCCACAATTGCGGTAAATAGACGCGGTGGAATGCCTATTCAATACATTATTCAAGCACCCAATTTTGAGAAATTGAGGGAGAAAATACCTGTGTTTATGGACGAAGTGTCAAAAAACGAAACCTTTTCTAACTCCGACGTGAATCTAAAATTCAACAAGCCCGAAATCAACGTGTCCATCGATCGTGAAAAAGCCGAGAGCTTGGGAATATCCGTAATTGACATTGCCCAAACCCTGCAACTTTCGTTAAGCGGCCAACGTTTTGGGTATTTTATGCGTAACGGAAAACAATACCAAGTCATTGGACAATTTGACCAAAAAGACCGTTCCAAACCCTTGGATTTAACGTCGATGTTTGTGAAAAATAATAAAGGCGAATTGATTCAAATGGACAATGTCGTGACGATCGAAGAGAAAAGCAATCCGCCGCAATTGTATCATAATAACAGGTATATGTCGGCAACGGTATCGGCGGGTCTCGCTCCGGGCAAAAGTATCAACGACGGTATTGATGCAATGAATGACATAAAAACCAAAGTATTGGACGATACTTTCACCACGGATTTGGGTGGAGAATCCCGAGATTTTGTCGAAAGTAGTTCGAATACTTCTTTTGCTTTTGGACTGGCTTTGTTGCTGATATTCTTGATTCTGGCAGCACAATTCGAAAGTTTTGTCGATCCATTCATCATCATTTTGACCGTGCCAATGGCGGTAGCCGGAGCTTTATTCTCCTTATGGTTGTTTGGACAAACTTGGAATATTTTTAGTCAAATTGGAACCGTAATGCTTATTGGTTTGGTAACCAAAAACGGAATCTTGATTGTCGAATTTGCCAATCAATTGCGAGAGCAAGGAAAACCCAAATTGGAAGCCATTCTAGAAGCTTCGGAAGCACGACTTCGACCAATATTAATGACGAGTTTGGCTATTTCATTGGGAGCTTTGCCAATAGCAATGTCACTTGGAGCAGCTTCAACCAGCAGAATGGGAATGGGAGTGGTTATCGTAGGTGGAACAATTTTCTCCCTGGTTTTAACACTGTTTGTAATTCCCGCTTTGTATCTTTTATGGTCGAAAGCGAGAAAACATTATCCAGAATTTGATCATATTGAAGAATATGAAACCAGTATAAAAAAATAAATTTCTTCCGATGAATAAAAAGCTGGTTCCTGATAACCTTAGGCAATAATAATTTCACCGGAAGAAAAAGATATTAAATAAAAAAACACCACAAATTACACAAATTAGCACAAATTGAAAACAAGGAATTGTAAAATTTTCACAAGAAAAAATTTGTGGCAATTTGTGCAATTTGTGGTAAAAACAAAAAATTATGAATACTAAAATATTAATCCGTAGTCTAATTTTATTCTTGTTTTGCATAGCACAAACCAATGCTCAAGAAGTTTTGACTATCGAAAACGCACTAAAAATAGCCTTGGAAAACAATTTTGAAATAAAAATAGCTTCCAATAATTTAACAATCAACAAAACCAATGTAGCCACTGGAAATGCCGGAATGTTACCCAAAGTTACGGCAACCTTGGTCGATGCCAACAGCATTCAAAACAGTTCGCAAACCCGACAAGACGGAACGGTCAATTCATTGGACAATGCCAAAAATAACAGCTTGAATTACGGTGTTGGACTAGATTGGACGGTTTTTGACGGTTTCAAAATGTTTGCCAAATTAGACCAATTAAAAGAATTGCAGAAACTCGGTGAAGCTCAATTAAAACGCACCATAATACTAAAAATTAGTGCCGTGAATGCGGTTTATTTTGATTTGGTGCAGCAACAGCAACAACTGGCAGCTTTGGACACGACCATCGTGATTTCAACCCAACGTTTGACTTTGGCACAAAATCGTTTCAACATTGGTAAAGCTTCCAAGTTGGAAGTCTTGAATGCCCAAGTGGATTTAAACACGGACAAAGTGGCGCTTTTGAGACAAAAAGAATCCTATGCCAACCGAAAAATTGCCTTGAACCAAATCTTGGCGAGAGATTCCAAAGTTGATTTTAAAGTGGTGGACGAAGTCACCGTGGACGATAAATTAATCTTGGCCGAATTGATGGCTTTGGCCGAAAAACAAAATCCACAATTGGAATCCGAAATCATCAACAAAAGAGTTTCCGAACTGGATTTGAAACAAATCAAGGGCGAACGGTATCCAACGATTAACTTGACTTCGGGTTACAACTTTGCCGAAAGCCAGTCAAGTCTGGGTTTTACCTCGCAATCTTCTTCAAAAGGACTTAATTATGGATTCAGGGCTTCCTTGAATATTTTTGATGGATTCGCCCAAAACCGCAACGAAAAAATTGCCAAAATCCAAATTGAAAATTCCAAAATTGCCATCGAACAACAAAGTCTTTTATTAAATTCTGAATTGACTATTGCTTTTCAAACCTATTTGACCAATCTGGAATTGATTGATTTGGAAGAAACTAACGAGGCTATCGCCAAACAAAACCTAAGTATTACGGTCGACAAATTCCGAATTGGGACCATAACCACAATTGAATTTAGGGCAGCTCAATTGAATTACATCAATGCCAAAGTGCGCTACAGCAATGCCCAATTTCAGGCCAAATTATCTGAAATTGCCTTACGAGAATTGGCAGGAAATATGAGTTTTTAACTTATTTTTGTCCAAAAAAATTCACGATGACTTCCTATAACCCAAAAGACTGGATTAGCTTTATTTTTAGCGCAAGTAAAGCAGATACGTTTCAAAAATTAATTCCAATGATGTTTATTATTGGAATCTACTCCGGAATTGTTGGTTATTTAGAAATGGAATATTGGGATTTACCCGATGACAGCCAAGTGAAAAATATCTCCGTGATGCACAGTTTGCTGGGTTTCGTGATTTCATTATTATTGGCTTACCGAACCAATACGGCCTACGATCGCTGGTGGGAAGGACGAAGAATGTGGGGAGGTTTGGTCAACAGCAGCCGAAATTTAGCCATTAAATTATCCGTGATTTTAAAAGACGAGAATGATCGGGCTTATTTCAGGAAAATGATTCCGGGTTATGCCTCAATTTTGCAGAAACATTTAACCGATAGCGATACGGCAAAACAATTGTTTGACGATGTCGATCTGGAAATCGACCATCACAAACACAGACCCAACCAAGTCGCCAAAATACTGTTTCAAAAAATAAGTGATTTGTATAATTCAAAAAAAATCACGGGCGACCAACTTATTATTCTGAACAACGAACTACAATCCTTTACCGATATTTGTGGGGCTTGCGAGCGAATCAAAAACACGCCTATTCCCTACTCTTACAGCGCATTTATCAAGAAATTCATCTTTATTTATGTGCTGACACTGCCTTTTGCCTATGTATTTATTTTGGGTTATTTCGTGATTCCGGTGGTGGTTTTCATCTTTTATGTATTGGCTAGTTTGGAATTAATCGCCGAAGAAATCGAAGACCCGTTTGGTATGGACGACAACGATTTGCCAACCAAAAAAATAGCAGAAAACATCAAAAAACACGTCGAGGAATTGATTTAAATATACACGGCAAACACCAATTTATTCTTTAAAGTAAAACAGACACAGATTGCACAAATTTGCACAGATTGCATAGTGAAGTTGTTTGTTTGAAAAATTAAATACCCATTAATCATTGAATTTGTGTCAATTTGTGCAATCTGTGTAAAATTTTGTTCGGCTCTAAATAAATTCTGTGTTGATTAATTTTTCAGAAAAGTTCAAATTATGAAAAGCCTAAATTCCTTTCACGACGACTTGAAAACAGCAAAAGAATTGGTTTATGACCAATGTAATTTTGATTTCAAAAACCTAAAATGGAATACTGAAAGCATCGAATATGGAGCTTGTTCTTTCGAACTTGACGGCAAAAAAATTCAACATCGTGCTTCCAAAATTACACCCACAAAAAACGGCCAGTTTGTGACAATTTGGAAAAGAAACCAAGATCGAGTTACAGAACCATTTGATATCAATGACGAAATAGATTTCATCATCATTACTGCAAGAAGTGGCGAAAACCTTGGACAATTTATTTTTACGAAAGGTATTTTGGCTAACAAAGGCATTATAACACAAAACGGGAAAACGGGGTATTCGGGTTTATCCGCCTTGGGACAAGCCAGGGAGCAAACAAGCCGAGAAAACCCAAAACTGGCAACTAGACTATTTCTTGACCATCAAGACGGACGATTCAACCGATATTGGTTTAGCCAAGAAATTATTGGAAGCTAACAATGAACAATCCAGCATGTAGAGGTGAATTCTATTCAAAAAACCAAATAAATTGTTTCGTCTCCAAACTGCAATCCTTATATTTGCAATCTTATTAAAATTCTCAAATGAAAATATCATACAACTGGTTAAAACAATTCATAAAAATAGACTGGAAATCCGATGAAACTGCGGCATTATTGACGGATTTGGGTCTGGAAGTAGAAGTAGTCGAAAAATATCAATCGGTAAAAGGAGGACTCGAAGGCATTGTTGTAGGCCACGTCCTTACTTGTGTTCCGCATCCTGATGCCGATAGATTAAAAGTAACCACCGTTGACTTAGGCGATGGTGTTCCTGTTCAAATTGTTTGTGGTGCTGCCAATGTCGCCGCAGGTCAAAAAGTGCCTGTTGCCACTATTGGAACCACATTATACGACAAGGAAGGTGTTGCCTTTCAAATTAAAAAAGGAAAAATCCGCGGACAAGAAAGCCACGGAATGATTTGCGCCGAAGACGAATTGGGTCTTGGCGAAAGTCACGACGGAATTATGGTTTTAGATGATGCAATTATTGCTGGAACAACTGCCGCCACTGTTTTCAAAATTGAAAATGACGAAGTTTTCGAAATTGGACTCACCCCAAATCGTGCCGATGCGATGAGCCATTTTGGAACCGCCCGAGATTTAAGAGCCGGATTGTTGCAAACGGGTGTAAAAGTGGAACTGATTTCGCCTTCCGTGAGTAATTTTAGAGTCGACAAAAGAACATTAAAAATTGATGTCAGTGTCGAAAAACCACTTCTAGCTCCTAGATATTGCGGTGTCACCATTTCTGGAATAACCGTAAAACCTTCTCCAGAATGGCTACAAAACCGATTGAAATCCATTGGATTAAATCCAAAAAACAATATCGTGGATGTCACCAATTACGTTTTGCACGAATTGGGTCAACCACTTCACGCCTTTGACGCATCCAAAATAAACGGTAAAATAATCGTAAAAACACTTCCTTCGGGAACCAAATTTACCACGCTTGACGATGTGGAAAGAAGTTTGCACGAAGAAGATTTGATGATTTGTGACGAAAAAGGACCTTTGTGTATTGCGGGAGTTTTTGGCGGAAAAAATTCGGGAGTTTCTGAAACGACCACTTCCATTTTCTTGGAAAGTGCCTATTTCAATCCCGTGAGCATTCGAAAAAGTGCCAAAAGACACCAATTAAATACCGATGCTTCCTTCCGATTTGAAAGAGGAATCGATCCAACCATCACCGAATATGCTTTGAAACGTGCCGCCTTGTTGATTCAAGAAGTAGCCGGCGGTGAAATCACCTCCGATATCGTGGATATTTATCCAAAGAAAATCGAAGACTTTCCGGTAGTATTAAATTTCGACAATGTTAAGAGAATTATTGGTCAAGAATTGCCAAAAGAAATCATCAAAAATATCTTGGCATCTTTGGAAATCAAGATAAACAGCGTTTCTGACGCCGGATTGGGATTGACAATTCCTGCTTATCGCGTGGATGTGCAAAGAGAAATTGACGTTATCGAGGAAATTCTTCGAGTGTACGGTTACAACAACATCAAATTTTCGGACAAATTGAATGCCACGGTTTCCAATTCCCCAAGAACCGAAGATTATAAAGTGCAAAACGTCATTGCCAACCAATTGAATTCACAAGGATTCCACGAAATGATGGCCAATTCATTGACCACTTCTTCTTATGTTCAATTGTCGGAAATGTTGAAAGAGGAACACAATGTGATGATGCTGAACCCATTGAGCAACGATTTGGCTGCAATGCGTCAATCATTGTTGTTCTCAGGATTGGAAGCAATTTCGTATAACATCAACCGTAGAAATGCAGATTTGAAATTGTTCGAATTTGGAAAAACCTACCATAAATTACTGTCCGGTTATGAAGAACGTAAACATTTAACGATGTTTATCACCGGAAACCGAAATCAAGAAAGTTGGACTAACGCCCAAAAACCAACCGATTTCTTTTTATTCAAAGGCTATGTCAATGCTGTTTTGGAACGATTAGGAATTCAAAAAACACAAAATATACCTGTAACTTCCGATGTGTTTTCAGAAGGAATTGCCATCGGATTTGGAAATGACACTCTTGTAGAATTTGGTGTAGTAAAAAAATCTATTTTAAAACATTTTGACATCAAGCAGGAAGTATTGTTTGCCGATTTTAATTGGGCTTTGGTTTTAAAACTGCTTTCCAACAAAATCAAGTACGTCGAAATCCCAAAATATCCTGAAGTTCGCAGAGATTTGTCTTTGTTGTTGGACGACAGCGTTTCTTTCGACGCCATCTATAAATTAGCGCGACAAACAGAGAAATCATTGTTGAAAGACATCAGTTTATTCGATGTGTACCAAGGAAAAAACCTTCCCGAAGGCAAGAAATCCTATGCGGTAAGCTTCACCATCCAAGACAATACCAAAACCTTGACCGATGTTCAAATCGACAAAATTATGGGCAAATTGCAAAAAAGCTTGGAAACCGAATTGGGAGCCAGTTTGAGGTAATTTTGAATCCTATAAGATACATTTAAGGTCATTTAAGAAAATAAATTAAAGCAAAATGCCAATCCTGATTTTAGGATTGGCATTTTGCTTTTTAAAAATATAGCGTCTTTTTTTTGACTAATTAGGAATTGAATTCCTAATTTAGTATGAAAAAAATTTTCTTCATTAATCTTTAATCCAATATAAAATTTTTACTACATTTATATAAGTCAGAATTACAAATTACTCGTTCATTCATTAAACCTTAAAAATATGGAAATTAATAAAAAAGTAAGGAGTAAAAAATTAGGTACAAAAGTAGATTTAACCGCAATGGTTAGTGTGTCTTTTCTATTGATTATTTTTTTTATGGTAACAAAGGAATTATCTAAACCACAAGCAATGTCATTAGGATTACCTGATAATCGTATTAGTTGCGGTTCATTTGGTTGCGGTACTGGTACTGAAACTCGCACTATAACTATTTTACTTGATAAAGATGATAAAATGATTGTTTACAGTGGTCTTTTAGCATATCCTTTAGAAAGTCCCAAAGAAGTAGTTTATGGTAAAGATGGAATTCGCAAAGAATTATTCAACAAAAACAAGGCTGTTCAGGAATATTCTGCAAAATATGGAAGAACTTATAGAGGGCCAATTGTAATTATAAAACCAAGCAAAAAATGCAACTACAAAAACTTGGTTGATATTCTTGATGAAATGGCAATTGCAAACATACAAACTTATGCAATTGTTAATAATTATACACCTGAAGAAAGAAAATTATTAGCTGTAAAATAACCTTCCATAACTATTTAGGATGATAATACTGACAAGATCGCAAATACTTTATGATATTTCTTCAAAAAATATAAAGATTTCTTCATTCCACTAACTTGCGCTCGCAGTAACTTATCTCATAAAAAAAGTCCCAATTGCTCGGGACTTAATATATTATCTACTATACCATAGTTCTGAATTTCTTGATGTATGATACACACCTTTAACCACAATACGATTTGAATTTTCTTGTATTTCAAAATGAATTCCAAAAGGAAAACGCTTTGTAAACGCAATTCTGGTATTTTTATATTTAATCTCAAAAAGTAATGGATTTTTCAAAATAGCCTTAAACTCCTTTTTTACGGCAATTACAAACTCTTTCCCAAGTCCTTTTACCCTTGAATTATAGAAATCATTTGTCTCCTTGATATCCTCAAAAACCAAAGGCAGATATACAATCTCGTATTTCATTACAAAACATCCAATTTCTTCATAAAATCCTCATTCAAAATAGCGATTTCAGGATTTTGCAAATACTCATTGTAACGGCGTTCTGATTCCTCTTGCTGCCATTGCGGAATGTCATCTTCTGGACTGGAAGGCAGAATAATTACTTCTACTCTTTTTGCTGTAAAATCTTTTGGAAGCACTACACTAAACGTATGATTTTCAACATCAATAATTTGTTTTATAGCTTTCATTGCATTTGATTTTCAACAAAATTACAAAAAAAAAGCTTTGTTGATACCATAAAAAAATCCCCACATTGCTGTGAGGATTTCTATATTCAAAAAAATCTAAGAATTATTTTTTCTCTGATTTTTTAAAAACTTATTCTTTAATGAACTTAACATTCGAACTCCCTTTGTCTGAATTAATTTTAACAAAATAATTTCCTGTTCTTAAACTAGAAACATCAATTTTAGAAACCTTCTCGGCATTGGGAATTACCAAAACCAACTGTCCTAAAGTGTTGTAAATACTAATAGATTTCACTTCGATAGCTTCTTTTGCAGTTATATTCAAAACTTCTTTTGCAGGATTTGGATATAAAGTGAAGTAATTGGAAAACTCAAAATCTTTGGTTGCCAAGGTTTTAAAAGTGGAACTGGCTGGTTTTGTTACAACAGGAAAATTGTAGTCAAAATAAATACTGGCATCATTGGTAAAGGTATCACCCACTTTAAGCGTAGGCAAAGTTTTAATTTTGAAAGCAATATAACCATCATTAGTCGCATCATCAAAAGGAAGATTGATATTTTCGAAAATGAATTCTACTTTATTACCATTTGAAATATTGGTTACAAAAGAATGGCTCGAACTTGTTGGAATTAAAGTCGAAATATCAAATTTGGACAAATCAATCATATCTTTAACTACAATATTTTGGGCAGCATAAGTTCCGTTATTTTCAAAACGAATCATGTAATGTACATACTCGCCTATCAAGTTTGGAGTAATACTACTTCCCTCCAAACAAGTTTTATCATTAGGATCATAAGATCCAACAACTGTTTGATTTAATGCAAATGTATTGTCTAATGGGGTTTCGTCTGCAGCGGTAGAAGTTATACCTGCTGTATAAGCCAAAACATCTCCATTGTTTACTGCTGGTGTTGCAGTTGGTGCGTTTACTTTAATCGTAAAAGTTATTTCTTTACTTTCAAATGGTTTAAGATTTGTAAAATTCCAGGATAGATTATTTACTTTTTGAGTAGTTACAACTGGATTTGCCATGACTATATCTAAAACAGCATCATCAAAAGTTAGATTTACTGCTCCTGATTGCGTAATGTTTCCTTTATTTTTATAAACTATTTTATAAGAAGCGTCAAAACCAGGTCTTGCAGCATCTACAGGCAATATGTTTATTTCTAAATCTCTATGAATACCATTTGGAGATATGCAAAAATTTTGATTACGTGGACTTTCTTCTAATGGAAAAGTTACATCTATAGAGGATGGAGAAATATTAAAATAGCTTGGATTTTCAAGTTTTGGAGTGATTGAATAAGTACCTGCTCCAAGAGTAATAGCATAATTAGCACTAGCGTCAGAAATGATTTCTCCTTTATTAACTCCGTTTACGATATTAAATTTAAGATTTGGCATGGCTATATCTAAAGGATCACAACCATTTGCATCAGAATCAACAGTGCTTTTACCTTCAATGGAGTAGTAAGTTCCGCCAGGAGTAAATGTGCAATAGGAATTTACGTTAATACTAAAACTCTTCCTTGGAAGCTTTACAACCTTTTCAATTTCAGACTCATCAGTGCATATATAAGCTAGATCATAATTATAATCAAAACTCAGATTTTTGATCCCTTTTCCGTTTTTTATTAATAAATAATTTAAAGAATTGGAATCACAATTTAAATCTGTCAAAAACTGTAAATTACTCGCATCTAAACTTGTAAGTTTATTTCTTTGGCAACTCAAACTTTGTAAATTTTTCATTTCCAAAATAGCTAAATCGTAAAATCCATTGTAGTCACAATTAAAAACTTTCAAGTTAGTGAGCAGATCAAAATCCAGATTATCTAATGCATTGTGGTCACAATATAAATATTCTAATTTTGACAAACTATTCAATTTTAATTCTCCAACACTCCTATAACCACAATCTAAATAAGTAAGATTTGGATACTCTTCTAAATCTAAAATTAAAAAAGTTCCGCATTTAAAAGATTGACCAACACCTCTACAATCTAAATGCACTAAATCTTTGAGTCCATTAAATTTTAAATCTTGTATTTGATCTCCCTGACAATCCAAGTACGTAAGATTTTTGGAACCAGTCACATCCAATATATCAAGTTCATTCCACCTACAACTTAATTTTTGAAGTTGAACCAATCCAGATAAATTCAAATCAGTAATTTTATTATAAGAACAATCTACTTCTTCCAAAAAGCTCAACCCGCTTAAATCTAGCTTTGTAATGTAGTTATAGTGACTCCATAAACGAACAAGATTTTTGAAGCTTTTTATCCCTTCTAAAGATTGAATTTTATCATCAATTAAATTTAATTTATATACCATTAAAGCTTCACTAACTTCGATTTCATCATTTCTATTTATATCAATTTCAATAAAATTTCCATCCTTGTCTTCTGCCACAATATAATCGTTGTCATCGCCAGATAAACTTGGATTAGCTTTTAATAGTTTGGATTTAAAAACAGGATCTGCTATGGTAACTATGTCATTAGGGGCACAATCTGTGTAAATAGTACTTTTGGAATTTCCATATAAAGTAGTAAGGGTTGAAATTTGTGATACTTGAGAGGCATCAGTACAAATGTAGGTCAAGTTAGGATTGCCACTAAAATCTAAAGTAGTTTCATTTATGCCATTCTTTAAGTATAAGCTTATCAACAAATTATTGTTACACTTTAATTTTTGCAACTTGTTTAAAGTTGATAAATCTAAAGTCAATAATGAATTTGAACCACATTCCAAATTTGTAAGATTTGCATTTGCTATTAAATCTAAGGTGTCAAACTGATTAAAGTTTAACTCTAAAGTATTGATATCCTTGAGGGTATCAAAATTAATCTGTTGCAAAAAATTATTATTACATTTTAATACTTGCAAGTTATTAACCTCATTGAACATCAAAACCACTAACTTATTAAAGCTTAACTCTATAGATTTTAACTTAGTAAGTCCAGGAATTTCTAAATCAGAAATTTCATTGTTATTCCCTTTAATATTTTCGAGATTATTTACGTCCATTAGTGTAATTTCTTCTATTTTATTAAAGCTAAAATCTAAATCAATTAGATTATTGAGCGCATTTAATTCTAATTTGACTAATTTATTACCGCTACAATCTAACTTTTTCAAATTTTCAAAAGAATTAATTCCTTTTAAGTCATAAATATCAGAATTAGATATTGAAAGAGTTCCTACCAACAGAGCTTCACTTAATTCAATTTCTGAATTACCATTAGTATCAATTTTAATTGAAATTCCATTTGCATCTTGTGCAATATTATTTGTAATATCTGCTTTTAATAATTTTGCTTTAAAATTAGCATCTGGAAAAAAAACATTATTATTATTCAGGGAACAATTGGTACTAACCACGCAATTGATATAACCATATAAGTTAATTAAGACCTCAATGTCATCTTTTTCACTAGTATCAAGACAAATTAAGGCCAAATTAGGATTATCACTAAAAGAAATAGTATCCGTAGAATTGTTATTAATATATAATGAAGTGATTTTGTTTGAATTACAATTTATTTCAGAAATCCAATCCAAACCTCTTACATCCAAATTTGTGAGCAAATTATTATTACATATTATTTGATCGATTAAGCGGTTACTTGACAAATTTAAGGAGGACAAGTTATTGTTATTACAAACTAGATTTTCAATAACTAAAACTCCCAATAGATTCAATGTTTCTAAATGGTTAAAACTACAATCTAGGTTAATAAGATTGCTTAAATTACTTACATCCAAAGATGAAATGTTATTTTGTCCACAATTAAGTGTTACAATATTTTTAAAACTTTTTATCCCTTCCATTGAGGAAATCAAACAATTGCTAACGTCTAAAGTAGAAACATTTAATGCTTCTGATTGTTCAATTTCTCCGTTAATATTTATATCTATTTTAAAATAATTCCCCGCTAAATCTTTTGCAGTTGTATTGCTAGAACTGGCAGCAACTAACTTTTCCTTAAATTTCGCATCAGGAAAATCAATAATCTGCGCACTCAAACCATTAAAAAAACAAAAAGTCAAAAACAAAAAGTAGAATTTTTTCATAAGAAATATTTAGTAAAACAAATATAACCTTTTGAATGTACTTAGTTTTATTTTTCTTGTTAAAATTAAAAATGGTCCATAAAAAAGTCCCGCAAATTGCGGGACTTTCTATATTCAAACGATTAAAAGATTATTTCTTTTTTTCGTTTTTTTCCATTTGGGCTTTAAGACCTGCAAGGATGTCATTGTTGTCACCTAAAGTTGCAGCTGGTGCATTTGTAGATGAGCTAGATGAAGTGTTTTCAGTCACTGCTTTCACGTTTTTCTCCTCTTCTTCACGGAAGATGGCAGTGTGGGAAGCAACTACTCTTTTGAATTCTTTGTTGAATTCGATTACTTTGAAATCAGCTGTTTCGCCTTTTTTCAATTTCTTTCCGTCTTCTTTTTCAAGGTGACGTGTAGGAATGAAAGCAACGATATCATCACCAAATTCTACAGTAGCTCCTTTGTCAACAATCTCGGAGATTTCACCTGAGTGGATAGTTCCAACAGCAAATGAATCTTCGTATTGATCCCAAGGATTGGCAGTAGTTTGTTTGTGACCTAAAGATAATTTACGTCCATCAACATCCAATTCCAATACAACTACGTCCAATTTTTCACCAACATTTACAAATTCAGATGGGTGTTTGATTTTCTTGGTCCAAGAAAGGTCAGAGATATAAATCAATCCGTCGATTCCTTCTTCTAATTCTACGAAAATTCCAAAGTTTGTAAAGTTTCTAACGATACCTGTATGTTTAGAACCTACTGGGTATTTAGAAGTAATGTCAGTCCAAGGATCTTGAGTCAATTGTTTGATACCTAATGACATTTTACGGTCATCTCTATCCAAAGTAAGGATAACAGCTTCAACAACATCACCAACTTTTACGAAATCCTGGGCAGAACGTAAATGAGTTGACCATGACATTTCAGAAACGTGGATCAAACCTTCAACACCTTCAGCCACTTCGATAAATGCACCGTAATCAGCGATCACGACTACTTTACCTTTTACTTTGTCTCCAATAGCCAATTTAGCGTCAAGAGCATCCCAAGGGTGAGCGTTCAATTGTTTCAATCCTAATTGGATTCTTGTTTTCTCGTCATCAAAATCAAGGATTACCACGTTAAGAACTTGGTCTAATTCAAGAACTTCAGATGGGTGGTTGATTCTTGACCAAGAAAGGTCAGTAATGTGGATCAATCCATCAACACCACCAAGGTCAATAAACACACCGTAAGAAGTAATGTTTTTAACAACACCTTCTAATACTTGTCCTTTTTGTAATTTTCCGATGATTTCTTTTTTCTGTACTTCAATATCCGCTTCAATAAGCGCTTTGTGAGATACAACAACATTTTTGAATTCGTGGTTGATTTTTACCACTTTGAATTCCATCATTTTGTTTACATATACATCGTAGTCTCTAATTGGTTTAACATCAATTTGAGAACCTGGAAGGAAAGCTTCAATTCCGAAAACGTCCACGATCATACCACCTTTAGTTCTGCATTTTACAAAACCATTAACGATTTCTCCTGTTTCGTTAGCCGAAATAACTCTATCCCATGATTTGATAGTACGTGCTTTTCTGTGAGACAATACTAGTTGACCTGTTTTATCCTCACGGATGTCAATCAATACTTCTACTTTGTCACCTACTTTTAATGCTGGATTGTAACGGAATTCGTTCAATGAAATAACACCTTCCGATTTTGCGTTGATATCAACGATAACGTCTCTATCAGTAATTCTAACAACGATACCTTCTACTACTTCTTCTTGATCTGTCGCGATAAAAGTTTTTGAAACTAGGTCTTCGAATTCTTGTAAGTTTTTCTCGTCTACTGCATCAATACCTTCTTCGAAGTTGTGCCAGTTAAAATTTGCTAAAAACTCTTCTTGTGATTTTAAAATTTCAGACATGCTGATTAAAAATTTGTATTCTGCATTCTCTCGAGTTTCATAACGTGCTAGAAAACAACAGAAGTTGTTTGTATATTTTGTTGATACCTAAAGGAAACTCCTATTCACCAAAAGGTGTGCAAAAGTAATTCTTTTTTATTTATCTGCAAAATATTTGTCGAGAGATAATCGATTGATTTTAAGGAGCAAGACTTTTTGGGGTTTTTATGGGCTCTGCACCCGTTTTTCGCTGCAAACGAAGTTCACTGAACTCCAATTGAAATATGAATTATGTGAAGTAATCTTTTTCTTTTTTAAAGAAAAAAAAAAAAAGGATTTCCTCTGCAATCGGGGCTATTTATAACCTTTAAGGTTTCAAAACAAATTCATCCTATAAAATCAAACTATTAATATAAAAAAATTATGATTTTTAATATTATTTGTAAGAAAAAAAATCTATATTTGATTCGAAATTAAACAAAAATTTTATAAAAATGTAACACGATTTCAGTTTAAAAAACATTTTATTTTGTTATAATTAATGAAATTTTTATTAAAAAATATTTCCATAAAGGTCCTAGTTCGAACCAAAACTATTTTTTTACAAAAGAGTCTCCTCTTTTTGCCATCCGATTGACACCCAAGCAAAATAAAGTCTGTTTTTAAACCACAAAATTTTGAAAAAATCCATTAATCAACCCCTATAATATGAAAAAACCTATTTTAAAAAAAATTATACTTTCAATATTATTCCTAACCATCATTAGCTGTTCCTCAACAAAAACCACCAGCAAAGACAATAAAAAAATTACACAAATCAGCACTTATTCTGGAATAAAAGCTACAGAAGATACTTATTTCAAAAGACCAAGTAGTATTGTCCAATCAGGTGATAAAATATTTGTCGCAGATACAGATAACAATTTAATAAGACAAATCCAGGATAACAAAATAACAACCTTTGTTGGAAACGGGAAACACGATAATTATGATGGTAAACTTTTAGAAGCCTCTTTAAGTAATCCTAACGGCCTAATAATTGACAGCAAAAACAATATCTATACCATAGCTGATAATATCCAAATTAAAAAAATTGACCCAGAGGGAAATGTCACAATATTTGCAGGAGAAAAGCACTCACCAGGTTTTTACGGAGCATTTGATGGAAAAATTGAATTCGCCACCTTCAAATTCATAACTTCCTTAGCGATAGACGATAACGATAATATATTTGTTGTGGAGCAAAATAGAATACGAAAAATTTCTAAGGGATTTGTCACTACAATAGCAGGTAGCACTGAATCTGGAGATAAAATCGGAACTTCAAAAGAGGCTCTTTTCCATCAAATATCAGATATTGCAATAAGCAAAAACGGTGAGATTTTTATTTCAGATCAAGCTAATGGGAAAGTAAAAAAAATGAGTTCTGATGGCATTGTTTCTGAATTTATACCAAGAGGAAATATTTATTGGCCTACTTCCATAAAATTCAATAGTAAAGGCGAATTAATAGTTTTCGATAGTAATAAGAAAAAATTCTATGTTGCTGATAAAAACGGGAAAATAATCAACACATTTAGTGACAAAAAAATACTTTCCGAAAATTATTATTTTAAGGTTAAAATGATAATCGACAAAAATGATGACATTATTATCCCTTCTCTAAATTTTATAAACATTATAGATAAAAATTTGAACATTGTTCAAATTGGAGAAGAAAACGGATTTTGCAGAAATGGAGACATCAATAAGGCAACATATGATATTCCATATGACGGTATTTTTGACAAAACTGGCAATCTTTTTATTATTGAAAAAGGAAATAATTTAGTTCGCAAAATTTCTAAAGAGGGCATTGTAAGTATATTTTCTGGTAGCGGTAATTACGGGGATAAAGATGGTGAAAGTACAAATTGTAAATTTTCCTACCCACAATCAATAACAATAGACAACCTTGGAAATTTGTACATTCTAGACGGATATAATAACGATTCAAAAATAAAAAAAATAGATTCAACTGGAAAAGCAGTAACTTTTATTGACCCAATAAAAAGGAAGTTAAATTGGAAACGACCTTGTGATATGGTTTGCGATTCCGAAAACAATATTTTTCTTTCTGATAGCGAAAAAAATACTATTTTAAAAATAGACCCCATAGGCAATGTACTAGAATATATTACTCCACGCGACATAAATCTTAAAATGCCTGAAGGACTCGCTATTGACAAAAAAAACAATTTATATGTATGCGACTCCTATAATCACAGAATTGTAAAAATTGATAGTAATAAAAAAATAGAAATAATCATTCCAAGCAATAATATTGCACTTGATGAACCTGAACACATAACCATCGACGATTTTGGAAATCTATATGTTACAGACAAAAACAGAACACGAATTATCAAAATTTCTAACGAAAAATACTCAGATATATATATAGATGAGTCAACCCTTGGTACAAATAAGCAAGTAGAATTTAGTGAATATTATAATACTCTAAATATTGAAGCATTTGAAAACAATATTTTTGTATTTGACAAATATAACCACCAAATAATAAAACTTAACCAAAGAGATAATCGATAAATTAACAAAGTTCAAATCACAAATATCCCCCACCAGATTCCGCACGAATCCTTTCGTGTGGATGCTTTCACAAGAAAAGTCACCCAAACCCCAGAAAACCAAAAAAAAAAGAAAATGAAAAAATTAACTTTATTATTTTTAATTATTATTTCAGCAAAAACGTATTCGCAAACAAAAAACTTCATTGATTTACCTTATATCGAAACTTCTGCAATTGCCGATACTTTGGTATTACCCAATAGAATTCATCTGAACATTGTAATTTCTGAAAAAGACACAAAAGACAAATATTCGATTGAAGAATTAGAAAATTTAATGGAGCAGAAATTAAAAGGTTTGGGAATTAATACAAACCAAAATTTAAGTTTGAATGATTTGGCAAGTAATTTCAAAAAATACTTCATCAAAGAAACAGATGTTATGAAATCAAAATCATATAATTTAGTTGTTGAAAATGCAAAAATGGCAGGAAACATAATTGCTGAACTTGAAACAATTGAAATTTCAAATATCCGTGTAGCCAAAACTGAAAATACTGAATATGAAAAAATAAAACTCATATTAAAATCAAATGCAATTGCAAAAGCAAAAATTCAAGCAGAATTTATGACTAAACCTTTGAAACAAAAAGTGGGCAATGCCATATTTATTTCTGACTTAACAAACGTAAGAAATAGTGATGACGGTGGAAGTTTGCAGGAAATTGTAGTTGTAGGATATGGCAGAAAAAGTAAACAAGAATATAAACCTATTGACATTGAATTTCAAAAAATTAAAATGGAAAGCATTGTTAACGTGAAATTTAAACTTGAATAAAAAAGGTAAACCGCTGTACGAAGTTCCGGGCTGCCGCGAGCATCACGCTGGGATATGTAACTAAAACCCCCGATAGCGCGGATTTGCAATCCGTGCCCATAATCGAGAGCAAGCCTCACCTGCTGTACGAAGGCTGCTCGAAGTGTTCTTTAAAAAAACGTTCTTAAAAACTACGGGCTGCTGCGAAGTCTCCCGACTTCGTACCCACTACAATATGCAGCTACAACCTTAACCAATAAACGTAAATAATAAAAAATGACTGAATTTAAAGAATTTGAAAACAATAATTACAACCTGAAAAAATCTGACGTTTTAAGAAAAAATGGCGCTGGAATTATCGATGCCATTTTAGTTCTTGTTATTCAAACTACTCTTTTTCATTATTATCCAAAACTATCGAATCTAATAGAATTCCCAAACCCGTTGAGTGCCATGTTTTTTTATGTCTTTGTGATATTCATTGTGTATCGATTCCTGACCATTTTTGCTTTTGGGAAAACAATTGGAATGGCAGTTCTGAACATGCGATTTGCCAAGCGAAATGAAACAAAACTTTCTTTCAAAGAGAAATTACTTTCGGTAGTAATGATTTACACCAATACCGTGGATTGCTATCATCTTCAATAGTAAAAGTTTATGATTAATGAATTTCACAACTTTTATCTAAACAAGGAAGAACCAAACAAAAGTTGTTTGCTGTCCTTGCGCAACATTATTTTGAATCAAGACACCAATATTATGGAGACACAAAAATACGGAATGCCTTGTTTTTGCTATAACAAAAAAATGTTTTGCTATTTGTGGACAGACAAAAAAACAAACGAACCATATATTTTAATGGTCGAAGGAAACCACCTGGATCACCCAAAATTAGAAAAAGGTGACCGTTCCCGAATGAAGATTTTAAGAGTGAATCCCAACGAAGATTTACCTTTAAAAACGATTGAAACTATTCTGCAAAAAGCACTCGACTTATACAGGATTGGCATCATAAAAATAAAAAAATAAACCCGACACAAGCGATAGCGAACCGACAAAGTAAACTGTGCACCAACATTAGACTTTTCTGCAAATTATTTCATTGTGTATATTGCTTATTGAAACAAGTCTCCCTGCCGCTACCCAGCATTCCATATTCGAAAACAACATATGGCAAAGCCTGGTCAAAGCCCACTCAAAGCCTAGGTTGTGGTACCCCTAAAAAGTGCCCCATTACAATTTACCGCAATAAAAAACCCGATAGATTTTTGAAACCTGACGGGTTTTAAGGTATAAAATAATCTCTTAATGACTCACTTTTGCCACTTCTTCAGGTTTGTGTTCGTGTTTGAACAAAACGGCAAAAGCGATAGCGATTACCAAGGCATAAGAAGCAAAAGCCAACCAGATACCGTGCCAATCTCTCACCCTGCTGGCGAAGTCTCCCGACTTGTACCCAATATTATTAAGTTAAGTTTTTTTACCGTCGCTTCGAGTGTTTTTTAATAGTAAAGCGACAGCTTTACTATTAAAAAAAGTATCGAGAAGCCTACAAGAGTGTGGTTCTCGATACTTTTTAGTAAAAAAGCTGTCGCATTTTTAATATTACCGCTTAAACATCTGAAAGATGCAATATAATATATACGGATCTTAATCACATTGGGCCTGCGGGTCTAGAGCCAACTATCAGGCATTATGCTTTTTCTATTGGGTTGGACATTGGGTTTCTTCTTATAGACTAAACCAATTTTCTATTATTTTTTTTTCTACCATAGCATTACAGTGATGAACGTATTCATTTTTAACGACATCGTATTGATAATCCGCTCCCCACTTTTTATAGTTTTTGGCTACTTCGCTCACGGCATTGCATATAAAATTAATTTCGACGTCAGTCATGGTGGGATGAATAGACATGCGAATCCATCCTGGTCTTTCTACTATGCAACCCTCCAATATTTTATTTTCGATGCTTTTGGAAGTTACTTGATCCACATTTAACAAAAAATGCCCATAAGTCCCTGCACATGAACAACCGCCACGTGATTGGACTCCAAAGCGATCATTTAATAATTTTACAATCAAATTAAAGTGCGCGCCCGTTATAAAAAAAGAAAAAACACCAAGTCTATCCGTATGCTCTGCAGCCAAAATATTTAGGTTTGGAATTTCAGAAAGCCTTTCGAAAATTATTTTGCTTATTTCGTGTTCGCGATCCAGAATGTTTTTCACCCCCATCTTTTCTTTCAATTGGATTGAAAGAGCTATTTTAATAGTCTGTAAAAACCCTGGTGTCCCTCCATCTTCGCGGGTTTCAATATCATCTACATAATCATGATCGCCCCACGGATTGGTATAGCTCACCGTTCCGCCGCCAGGATTATCAGGTACTATGTTTTTGTATAATTTTTTATTAAAAATTAAAACCCCTGAAGTCCCTGGACCTCCCAAAAATTTATGTGGCGAAAAGAAAATAGCATCTAGATAAGAATCACTGTCTTTCGGATGCATATCAATGGATACATAAGGTGCCGAGCACGCAAAATCAACAAAACAAAGACCTCTATGCTGATGGATGATACTGGCAATTTTATGATAATCGGTTCGTATTCCCGTTACATTTGAGCAGGCCGTCACCGATGCTATTTTTATAGGCCTATTTTTATACTGGATCAAAAGTTGCTCAAAACTATTCAAACAAATTAGTCCCGATGGCTGGCAAGGAATTATTGCAACATCGGCAATGGTTTCTAACCAAGAAGTTTGATTCGAATGGTGTTCCATGTGGGTAATAAAAACAATCGGTCGCAATTCATCTGGAAAATTGGTAAATTCTTTTAAATTCTCCGAAATTTTAAATCCTAAAATACGCTGTAATTTGTTAACGACTCCTGTCATGCCAGAGCCTTCGGTGATCAAAATATCCTCTGAACTGGCATTTACATGCTTTTTGATTATTTCTCTGGCATCATGATAAGCCATTGTCATCACGGAACCTGTTATTGCCGTTTCTGTATGGGTATTGGCAACAAAGGGACCAATTTCATTCAGCAATTTATTCTCAATGGGCCGATATAATCGTCCGCTTGCCGTCCAGTCAGCGTAAATAATTTCTTTTTCACCGTAAGGTGATTCAAACTTTTGACCAATACCTACAATGTTTTCCCGGAATTGTTGAAAATACTGTTCTAATTCAGAACCTTCCTTTTGTTTTTCTTTGCTAAGCGGAGCAACACCTTCAAGAGATAAATCAGGTAAAAAACTCATAATAAACACGTTAAATTAAACATTTTAAAGACAAACACCCTTGTTTTTAAACCAAAGTGTATCCTATACAAACTTATTTTTTTATCTATTTTACTAATTCATCCAATAAAACTTTCAGCTCTTTGGATGAAGGTCTTGGTGCATCTGCCGTAACGATATTGCCCAGTGGATCGACTAAAATAAACCTTGGAATACCGTTTATTCGATAGTCTTTAACAAATTGCGAAGACCAGTTCGCATCAGAAAACAACTGTACTCCTGATAATTCTTTCTCTTTCACGATTTGCTTCCATTTTTCATGATCTTTTAATTCATCCACTGAAATGCTCACAAATGCGATGTTTTTTGAATGATAGCTTTTTTCTATTTCCTTCAAAAAGGGAATCTCCCCTTTACATGGACCGCACCAAGTAGCCCACACATCAATATATACATACTTTCCTTTTAAATCTTCTAAAGACGTTTTGCCTCCACTATAGTTTTCATAAGCACTAAATTTTGGAGACTTGGCGCCTTTGACCAAAACTGTTTTTATAAAATGACTATCCGTATAACTATCTGAATAATAACTTACGATTTCATTCACCTCTTTTTTCTCGTTTTCGATAAAAATAGGATCTAGTTTTTTTGTCCCAGCTAAAGAAGACCTCAGGATTTGACTTCCTTCATTCACTTTTTTATCAAAATTAACCTTATCTAGTACAAATATGGAATCCTCTGCAAAAAAAGTGTTCAATAAAAGATTTTTTGATGCCAAATAATTATTGGGCTCAGCTCCTATTCCTTTAAAAACAAGGCTGGCATCAAACTCCTTGGTGTCTAGAACAAGATCTAATTCAAAACCATTTTTTAAATAAAGATCCAATGATTCCGTGCCATCGGATAACTGATAATAACCCGCTGCCACTTTTAAGCTGTCTGAAAAAGTACCATCTTGTTGGATCTGAATTTTTTTCGAAAAGGACCTAGACTGTATTATTATAAAATCAGAATTAGGATTCGTGATTTTCCCGGAAATGACTACATGGTCTTTTAACGTCACTACAGTGAATGCTGTCGCTACAAATGCGATACTAAATAGGTAAAATAATTTCTTCATTTCTACTTTTTATTAAATTTAGCTACTCCTGTTTGCAGCCAGTTGTGGTATTCTTCGACATCTGGAGTATAACCTACGGGATCAATTAAATTTTCACCTTCATGATCTGTTAATACATAAAATGGCTGTGCGTTTGCTTTGTATTTTAGGGTTTGAAACTCACTCCATTTTTGTCCCACATATTTTAATTTCTTTCCCGGTCTAAGCTTAGATGCTATTTCGGCTCCTTCAGGAAGCGCTCTTTTATCATCTACATACAAAGATATTAGTACTACATCGTTTTTAAGGATAGCTAAAATTTGTTCTTTTGGCCAAACTTGCTGCTCCATTTTTCTGCAGTTGACACAAGCATAGCCCGTAAAATCTAGCATAACTGGCTTGTTTACTTTTTTGGCGTAAGCCATCCCTAAATCATAATCAGTAAATGCCACAATATTATGTGGAGCCATTAAATGGGCGCCTTCTGGAATAGTACTCACCATTGCCGCTCCACCCCCTTGTGAAGAGCCAACGCCATAAGGCGATTCACTATAATGCTGGGCTGGCGGAAAAGCACTAATCAAATTTAATGGCGCTCCCCATAAACCTGGAATCATATAAATGGTAAAGCTTAGTGTCAATAAACCCAAACTTAGTCTTCCTACCGAGATGGATGTCAGCGGAGAATCGTGTGGCAATTGAATTTTACCAAAAAGGTAAAAAGCCAAAGTTCCAAAAATAGCGATCCATATCGCCAAGAATACTTCGCGTTCTATCAAGTGCAATTGCAATACTAAATCCGCATTCGATAAAAATTTAAATGCTAAAGCCAATTCTAAAAATCCTAATACTACTTTTACCGTATTCAACCATCCACCTGATTTGGGTAATGAATTTAGCCATCCCGGAAAGGCTGCAAATAATGCAAATGGTATGGCTAAGGCCAAAGAAAAGCCAAGCATCCCAATTATGGGACCTACCTGATTTCCGGATGCAGCCGCTTGTACCAATAGAGTGCCTACAATAGGTCCGGTACAAGAAAAAGATACGATAGCCAAGGCCAAAGCCATAAAGAAAATTCCTATTAGCCCTCCTTTATCGGCTTTTGTGTCTACTTTGTTTGCCCATGAGTTAGGAAGCATAATTTCGAAAGCCCCCAAAAAAGAAACGGCAAAAACAACTAAAAGCAAGAAGAAAATAATGTTAAACCAGACATTGGTAGAAAGCGCATTCAAAGCATCGGCTCCAAAAACGGTGCTCACTAAGGAACCCAAGAGTACATAAATAATGACAATGGATAATCCATATATAATTGCATTTTTGATTCCAGTTGCCTTGTTTTTACTTTGCTTGGTAAAGAAACTCACCGTCATGGGAATCATGGGGAACACGCAAGGCGTTAATAAGGCTGCAAATCCAGAAAGGAAAGCGATAATGAATAGAGACAACAAACTTCTATCGGACGATTTTTTGTTTTTGCTCCCACTGGATTTGTCTATGGTAGTATCTTTAACCGCTGTTTTTCCAATTGTAGCGGCACTAAGTTCTTCGTTTATAATCGTATCGCTTACAATTGCGTTTTCATCAATCGGAGCCACTACTTTTTCCGCTTCAATTGTTTTCTCAGCAATCGCTAGTTTCGTTTCAGGAATCTCAAAAGCAAGATCTACATACGATGGAGGCAAACAATTGGCATCATTACAAGCCATAAACTCAACTTCGCCTGATACTTTAAAAGCTTTTTTAGAAAGTAGATTTATACGCTGTTTAAAAACGGCTTTGTTCTCAAAAAAAGTAATCTTCATGTTAAATACAGGATCGGTAACGGTCTGTCCTTTTTCTTCTGTTACTTTCCCTACCAATTCAAAATTTGCATTTTTAGAAAACGTAAAAGCGGTTGGTATAGGACCATTATCCGGAACATTCTGAGAGTACAAATGCCAGTTGGCCTCAATGGTGGCCTGCATTACTAATTCGTAGGTGGTACCTGAAACCGGCACAACTGAAGTCGCCCATTTCACGGGCTTATGTATTTGTGAAAAACTAGTAGCACTTAAAATAAATGCCAAGAGTAGTAATATTTTCTTCATTAGATTATGTTTTATAGGGATCAATAAATTAAAAGGGCCATTAATGTAATGACCCTAAAAATCCTTTCGCTTTTTGTATACTAATTCAAAATACTTAATAGAAACTAAGTAGTGATGAAAGAGGCTTTAAAATTATTTTCGGGGTTTAAATACGATTTCAAAACTTTGTGAATTATGCATCATTTGCTTTACAAACTTCTGGATGTCCTTTGGCGTAATGGCATTTATTATAGCTACATTGTTCTTCGTGTCGTTTCTATTATACCCTTCAATTAAGTAATCATAAAGCACGTCCAACTCGTAATTAGTATAATCCCTTTCTTCTTTTAAATCTTTTAGATAGCTTGTGAGTGCTTTGTTTAAATCTTCTTTATCGATGGTACCCTTTTTAATTTTATCAATTTCTTGATGAACGATAGCAATCAATTTAGCTACTTTCTCAGGATTACAGTCAAAATAAACATAGAAACTAGCTATCTCTGTGGGTCTTTTGCTTAAAATACTATACACACTCGCTCCATAAGTTCCGCCTTCTTGCTCTCTTAATGTTTCGGTCAATCGAAGTTCAAGAATGTCCTGAAAAGCCTTTATGATATAGCTATTTTTTAAACTGTGTTTAAATGGCTTTTTAAATGCAATACGCACTGTGGCTTTCGGATCTTCCATGGGTATGAAAACATCTTTTTTGTTGGTATCATTCAACCAAGCCACCGAATTATCCTGCCATTTTTCTTTTTTCTTAGTTGTAGGCAAACTGGCTAAGTACTTTTCCAATAAAGGTTTTAGAGTCTCTTTTGGAATATCTCCAACAATCAAAAAGGCAAAATCAGAAGGATTGCTAAAACGATCCTGATAAATTGATTTTATTTTTTCAAAAGAGATTTCTTTTAAATATTTCTCATCAAACAGACGTTTTTTAGGATTGTTAAATCCATACAAAGTGGTAGTAATGCTATCTTCCATTTTATAAGCAACTTCGTTTTTTCTTTGAATTAGAGTGTTTTCCAGATTATTTTGTAACACTTTAAAACTGTTTACATCAAATCGCGATTTTACAAACTGCAAATGCACCATTTGCAACAAAGTTTCGATATCCTTCGTTGTGGTCATACCCGAAATTTTTTCTTCTAAATCAGAAATACTTACTCTCGAATTAACATTTTTTCCTGCCAAAACCTTCGTCAGATCAGTTGAGCTGTAATCTCCTAAACCAGACATTCGCACTAAACTACCAACCATTGCTGCCGAAGGAAGATCAGCATCCTTGATGACTGAATTTCCTCCGAAGCTAATTGCTTCAAAAAGCACATTGTTTTTTTCGACATCACTAAACTTATAATGCACCACTACTCCGTTGCTTAAAACAAATTGGGTAAATCCTATTTCTTTGTTCTTTTTTTCAGAAACAATTTTACCAGCTTTAATTTCAGTACCTGAAATCAATGCTTTCCCAACAAATTCATCTGTGTAAGCCACTAAAGTACTGTCGTTTTCTACTTCACTGATTATTTTTAAAGCCTCCCCTTGCGAAAGGTTGTTTTCTCCTTCTACTCCCGTTACATCTAAAACTCGATTTTCGACAGTATAGAGTTTTTTAATAAAATCATGTATATCGGTAGCTTTCATTTGTTGAAAGAGTAGCTTAACAAGATCATATTCTTTTACTATATCGGTCATTGCTTCATTTTCTAAATAGTTGTTCTGGATGGTGTTTACTATTTCCTCATGAGGTAGCTGATCAATTTTACTAATTTTAGTTTGGTAAAAATTACTGTAAATAGCAATTGTTCGATCTATTTCGGCTTGGCTAAAGCCAAATTTAACCGCTCTGTTCAACTCTTCTAAAGCTACTTTAAAAGCTTGGTGTTGCTTATTTGGTTTTGGTGAAATCATCAATCCAAAATTGTTTTTTGCTCTTGCAAAACTTTGAAAACTGCAGCTTGCAGCAACAAAAGGGGCATCCGGTTTTTGTGAAATTTCTCGAAGTCTTGAAGACAACATTTTGCCAACCATTCCGCGATACAAAGATTCTCTTAAATCGGCAACCGTTCTATCTTTCAATGATTTTGGATGATTAATGGTAAAAGAGATATTGGAAGTCGCTACTTCCTTATCTATACCTAAGTTATAAAGCATTGCTTCATTATCAGGAATTGCAATGACAACTCTTTCAAGTGGGTCTTTTATCGCAGGAATTGTAGAAAATAATTTTTCGATTTTTTGCTCCATTTCTGCTACATCAAAATCACCAACCACTGCTATGGCCTGTAAGTCTGTCCTGTACCAATCGTGGTAGAAATCTCTTAATGTTTTGTATTTAAAACTATCAATGACACTCATTAATCCGATTGGCATTCGATCGGCATATTTGCTGTTATTAAACATCGTTGGCAGTGAATTTTTAAAAAGTCGCATGTACCCACTCTGTCTGGTTCGCCACTCCTCTTTGATCACGCCGCGTTCCGCATCAATTTCAGCATCAGTAAGCAATAAACCATCTGCCCAATCATGCAAAATTAATAATGAAGTATCTATTAATCCAGGAACATTTGTAGGGATATTATTCATGTTATACACCGTCTCGTCAAAAGCGGTATAAGCATTGATATCCTTCGCAAAAACAGCTCCATGTTGCTGAAGGGTATTTAAAACGCCTTTTCCGGGGAAATGTTTCGTCCCATTGAAAGCCATGTGTTCTAGAAAATGAGCCAGACCTTCTTGGCCATCCTTCTCTAAAACGGAACCTACGTTTTGAATGATATAATAACTAGCAACATTTTTTACTACATCTGTTTTGTAGATATAATACGTCATCCCGTTTGTAAGGACACCTTTTTTTATTTTAGAATTTACCGGGAGCGGTTCATTCAAATTCACTTCTTGTGCACTGACTGAACAAGCGATAAGAACAAAAGAAAATAGCGTTAATATATTTTTCATGTTTAATTGAATAATTTTAGTTGTAATTCTTATTTATCTATAAAATTCCTTGCGAGAACATATAGCCAGTTTTGCAGGTAAACAAGAGGTATTTATCCAAAAGATGTCATTGCAATCTTTTAAAATGTTTTTTTTAGGAAAGAGTAATCGAAATAATTAAGGATTGAAATGAATTTATTTGGACTTGATTAGAAAATTAATTTAAAACCAGAGAAATAAAACACTCTGGTTCTAACTAAAAATTTTATTAAAGACCAATAAAAAAATCGATAAACTACAAGTCTAGTGAGTGTAAAAGGGCCGACAACTCTGGTTCAGAAGGTCTAGGTGTATCCGAATTGATAATTTTACCTTCTTTGTCTAATAGGATAAAACGTGGAATGGCTTGAATATAATAACCCGCAATAAAAGCAGATTCAATTTCTTTGTCAGCCAAGAGTTGAACTCCTGATAAGCCTTGGGCTTTAATCATGGTGCGCCATTTTTTCTCATCTGCCAAACGGTCAATGGAGATGCTCACAAATTTTATGTTTTTGCCGTGAAACTCTTTCTCTACTTTGCCTATAAAAGGGAATTCGTATTTACAAGGTCCACACCAAGTTGCCCAAACATCAATAAAAACATAGCTCCCTCTAAAATCGGAAAGTGACGATTTTCCTCCATCATAATTGATATAATTTTTGAAATCTGGTGATGGTTTGCCTGCGCCTAACTCACTTTTGTTTCTTTGTGCATCAGCATATTGCTGCATTAAACCTTGTTTTAATTCTTCGAACATTTGTATTTGAGAATCAACAAAGGAAGAATCAAGCTCTAATTTTTTCTTCTCAAGTGCTGTCTTAAAGTCAGCAGTAAATTTATTGATTTTAGCATCAAATACATCTTTATCTGCGTCTAATAAAACATTGTAATCAGCGCCATACAATTCGCCTTCCAGCTTAGATTTAGTTCTCAAGAAACTATTTTCTTTTTCTCCTTTCCCTGTAATGGTAAGGCTTTTCGAAACATTTTTGGCATCAAAATTAATTTCTAAATCCATGTCATTGGCGAGATACAAACTAAAAAATTTGTCATAAAAGGTATTAAAAAAAGCAGGTTTGTCTAATTTTAGGGTGTCTCTAAAAGTTCCATCTGCAGCAACTTTAATGGTAACGGCTCTTGAACTAACAGGATCAAAAAGTCGTACTCCTAATCCTTCGATTGGATTTTCAATTTTCCCGTGTACAACCACAAAATCATTTTGTGACGTCACTTTTTGGCAAGAAAGCAAAACAGTTAATAATCCTACTAATGCTATATTTTTCATATTTTGGTTTTTATAAATTAATGGTTTAAAAAAGGAGAGTGTATTAGTTTTACCGAATACAATAGGCATACACTACATAACACTCTCCTTGAGAAATTGCTTAATAGCCTTTGTTTTGAATTATTGCTTTGTTCCCTATGATTACGTCCAAAGGCATCGGCAACACAAACTGATTTTCGGATACCACGGTCGCTTTAACCGATGAAGCAGTAAGATTCCCTAGCGAATGATAGCGAACGATATCAAACCAACCTTCACCATTCTCAAAGAAAAGCTCTAATAATTTTTCATTGCGTATGTCCTCTAACAAAGTAGCTTTAGTGGAAAGTGCTTTTTCAGTTACTCCTGCACGATTTCTGATTTCGTTCAGGCTTTCTAATGCGCTATCAAGATCCCCGCCATTCCTGCGAGTTTCGGCCTCTGCTTTAATTAAATATATCTCGGCAAGACGCAAATGATACAAGGTGTTACCTTGAGAAGATATTTGATCTACAAATGGATATTTTCCATTACCATTGGTTTTTTTGGTTGCTTGTGCATAAGCATACAAGAAACGTGGGTCATAACCTGAACCAGCACCCGATAAATTACCATCGGTGGAGGTTCCAACTTGAGCGTCAGCTAAGGTTCTTAGTGACTCACTGTAACTTGTTCTACTCACCTGGTTCATGGCTGTTTTACCTTCATTGTCAGGCCCCGTAAATGGTGCAAAAATAACTTCTGATGAGTTAAAGCTATTATTAAAAATAGCGGCATACTTTGTTTCTAAAGCATAACCTTCACTATTATTAATTACTTCATCTGCTAGAAGGGCTGCTTCATTAAATTTCTTTTCGTATAAATATACTTTACACAATAAGGCTTTGGCTGCAAGGCTTCCTGAGTAGAAATGTTCAACGTAAACAGGTCCATTAGTTGCTGAAAAAAGCAAGTCATCTTCGATTTGCTGGTACACTTCCAAAACAGAATTTCTAGGTTTTGCTTCAAGCTTTGTCGAAAATGTTGTTTTTAAAACCACACCATAAGTTGAGTTTAAATCATGGAACTCTCCAAAATAACGTAATAAATTAAAGTGCGTTAATGCTCTCTGAAACTTTGCCTCGGCAAGCATCTCTCCTTTTTTTGCTTCAGAAATACCAATAGCCTTTCCTGCTTCTAACTCCTGAATTAAAAAATTACAGGAATTGATAATCTTGTAATGACCATTATACAAATTAGTCAAAAAGATATTGTCGACAGGAACTTCATTCGTATTGAAGCCTTTACTACCACTCAAAAAACCAGCAATAGTGCCTTCGTTACCGTAAGCCGCTAAATGCAATGGAAAAAAACTAACATCAAATTCTCTCCCTAGGTCATAAACACCATTTAGAACCATCTGTGCCGAAGCTTCATCTCTAATTGTATTGGCCGTGGTTAATTTATTTTGTGGTTTAATATCGTCAATATCACAGCTTGTAATTGTGGTTGCAATTGCAAAAAGTAAGATTGTTTGTATTTTTTTTATATGTTGTTTCATCTGTATTTAAATTTAAAATTGAACTTGAATTCCCAACGAGTAGGACTTAGCGAGTGGATACGGATCTTCATTGTTTATTTGATCTGTAATTGTACCTCTTTCTGAAAAAGTTTCAGGATCAAGTCCAGGCCATTTGGTCCAAGTGAATAAATTGGAACCCGTCAACATAAGCGTCGCTTTTTCAATACCTATTTTGTCCAATAATTGTTGTTCGAAATTGTAACTCAATTGTAGACTTCGTAAACGCAAGTAAGAGGTATCATAAATATACCTATCAGAAACTCTTCCATTGGCAGATGGATCTGAATAAAGCGCTTTTGCATAACGCGCATTCGGATTTTCTGGTGTCCAAGTATTTAAAGCATATTCACCGTACTTATTTTCACCTAATGAATTGAAAACGCCTGTAGGAATAGCATTCCAAATCGATTTTGCACCTACTGAATACTGAAACAAGGCATTAAGAGTCAAATTCTTGTAAGCAAGTGTATTTGAAATTCCACCAAAAAAATCCGGTTGGATATTCCCTATTATATCTCTGTCATCCACTGTAATTTCGCCATCTCCATTAACATCTTCCATCATAAAATCGCCCACACCAGTTGACATTTGGTCGTAGTATCCCGATGGAGAAGCTGCGTTTAGGGCATCTACTTCGTCTTGAGTTTGAAATATTTTAGCCACTTTATACCCTTTAATAGTGCCCACGGGCTGACCTTCTATATAATAATCCAATTGGTAAGGATTGATGCTGGCTCCTTTTAATTTCAATAATTTATTTTTGTTAAAGGACCAATTCACATTGGTAGACCAAACAAAATCTTCGTTTCTCACGATATCGCCTCCCAAACTGATTTCGACACCTCTATTGCTTACATCCATAAAATTTGAATAGTATATCGATGGACCAAGCTCTCTAGGAATAGGTGTTGTCGTTAGGGCATCGGTGGTTTTTCTATGGTAAACATCTACACTTCCTTTCAAACGATTGTTAAAAAATCCGAAGTCTAAACCTAAATTCACTTCATCTGTCGTTTCCCAACCTATGCTAGGGTTTGGAAAATTATTATCCGGGATAACGGCAGAATTTCCATTGTAAATATCTCCCGATTGCGTTTGAAAAAACTGCAAATAAGCAAAATCAGATACGTTTGTAGACCCCACTCTACCAAGACTGGCTCTTAATTTCAAAATATTAATATTCGCACTATCCGACAAAAACTCTTCATTTGAAATATTCCAACTGGTAGACAAGGAAGGGAAAAACCCTGTTTTATTATCTGGTCCAAATTTAGAAGAAGTGTCTGCTCTAAAATTTACAGTGGCATTGTACAAGTTTTTGTAACCGTAGTTCACACGAGAAAACAAGGAATACAATCCTGTTTCTACTGCATTACTAGAGTGACTTAATGTGGTTCTTGCTGCAGAAGCATTGATTAAGACTTCATCATCAGGAAAACCTGCGTATAAGTAATCTGAACTATCAAAATTTGTATTGTCCCAAGCAGCACCAGCTAATAAACCTATTTTGTGGTTTGAAATTTTAAAATCATAATTAGCGGTAAGATTCGTGGTGATATTCGACACTAATCCATTTGATTCACTTAAGTAAGAATCATTAGGGAAAAATATAAAATCGGTCTCTACAATTTTTGGAATAAAAGACCTGTCTTTATTATAAAATACCGATGCATTGACATCCGTTTTAATCTTGAAATCTTTGAATGGCGCTACCTCAATATAGGCACTACCAATAAAATTATAGGATTTATTGTTGGTCTTGTTACTCAATCGCATTAATGGATTGGGCTCCAGTGTAGGGAAATAAACATATTGCCAATCCGTTTGTCCCAATAATTTTCCGTTCTCATCTCTAACTGGTAAATCAGGACGAGCACGAGCAATAGAGGTATTAACCGTGTACTGGTTTAGTATATCATTTTCACCTGAATTAGATTCGGTATGCCCTACATTGACCGAACTTCCTAATCGTACATACTCATTCAAATCTGTATCTAAGGAAATCCCTAAATTGTATTGTTTAAATTTGTCATTAATAGTTAAACCTTCTTGGTCTATTAATGAAGAACTAAAATTGTAGTTCGTCTTATCACTGCCGCCACTCAAACTAAAATAAGCTTGTCTTGTCATTGCCATGTCTCTGAAAACTTCTTTGTTCCAATCGGTATCAGCAGTACCAAAATAGTCGTCTTTGATACCATTATAATCTACCGTAAAGGTATTCCAATCCATTGCTACATTAGCAATACCCTCTAAATCAGAAGACATAAAGGGATCCAATTGACCGTTATTGATAGCCCCAACGGTATTAGACAACAATAAGTTATAGTAATTCTTATATTGACTCGCATTTAACACGTCGACCGTTTTTACTGGTTGAGCAAATGTCGTTGCGTACGAAAAATTAACCCTTGGCTCTTGCCCTTTTGCTCCTCTTTTTGTTTTGATAATAATCACCCCATTGGCTCCACGAGAACCGTAAATAGAAGTCGCTCCAGCATCTTTCAATACATCAAAACTTTCAATGTCATTAGGATTCAATGTCGACAATGGATTAGCGCCTTTCATGGCATCTATATTAAAAGGCACTCCATCAATAACAAATAGAGGCTGGTTCAACCCCTCTGAAGACAATGGCGAAGTAATTCCCCTAATATTGATGCGCACTGGTTCGCCAGGTCGACCTGTATTTTGCGATACTTGTAGTCCTTTGACTAAACCTCCCAAAGCCCTATCAAAACCAATAGTTCCAGTTGCAGCTTGAACAATGTCTTTAGTATTTACTGAAGAAACGGCTCCTGAAAAATCCGTACGTTTTTGTTTGCCATATCCTACAAGAACCACTTCCTCAAGTTCATTAAGTGCTTCTTCTAGAACTACTTTCACCAATGACTGACCTGAGTAAGCAATACGTTTTGATTTATACCCTAAATATGAAAATACTAAAAATTTTCCTGTAAGATTTGAATTCAATTTAAATTTACCCTCAAAATCAGTGATTGTACCCACTTTTGTTCCTTCGATCATAACTGAAACACCTATTAAAGGAATCCCGACTTTATCAGTAACAACGCCTTCTACTTGATTTTGATCAGCAACTAAAACTGATTCTATTTTCGTTTTCTCTACTTTTTTAAGTACGATTTGCTTCCCTAGAATTTGATAAGAAATTTTAGTATTGCTAAAAAGCGTTCCTAAAACGTCTTTCAATTGTTTTTTCTCAACATTTAAATTTATTTTTTGAGTAACGTTTAATTCATTACGGTTATAGAAGAAATGAAAATCCGTTTGGTCTTCTATAATCTGTAAAACATTAGTCAAAGCTACCCCATCAACATGCAGGGTAACCGTTTTTTCCTGTCCATAACTATTTGATGCATAAATTTGAAGAAGGCTGGTAAATAAAAATAAGAGTGTGAATTTCATCTTTAAGTTAGAGTTATTCAAAATGCGCAGCAACGCACTTTTGGTTCGTTGTTTTTTCATAAGTTTACACTTGGTTTAATTTGTTGGTTTTAGATTAAATCACTATTGAAAATGATGGGAAGGTGTTGGCGCACCTTCCTTTTTTTTTTAAATAAATTTGTTACATATTTTTAGGTTTAGTTATGGTTATTACTCTATTGTTTACTGTATAATTAAAAGCTTTGTAAGTCTGGAAAGTTTTCAAAACTTGATCAATATTCTCATTTTTAAATGTTGCCGTGATAACAATATCATCCAGTTCCTCATAATTATTGATAATGGTAACATTGTATTTTCGCTCTAGCTTATTTGCAATAACTCCAAAGGAATCGTCTATAAACATTAGTTCTCCAGAAACCCAAGCAATATATTTTTTTATGGCTACCGCTTCTGTTTTTATATGCTGGTTTTCAAAATAAGCGCGATTTCCCGGTTTCAAAATAACCTCTTCATTATCTGGAGTTTTAGCAGAAGCAGCAACACTTCCTTCTACTAAAACAGTATAGGTTTTCGCGTCTTCTTTGTACGAACTAACATTGAATTTTGTTCCCAAAACTTTTACATTCATGTCATTCGAACTCACGACAAAAGGATGTTTTGCATCTTTGGTCACTTCAAAATAAGCTTCACCATTTAAAAATACTTGGCGATTTTCACTTTTTATGAATCGAACGGGATATTTTAAGGAAGTTCCGGAGTTCAAATGAATATTCGTTCCATCGGATAATGTAAGATCAAAACGTTTTCCATAAGGCACGTTTATGGTATTGTAAACTAAAGTATCATTTGCGGCAGCACTGGTATATACTAATTGATTCCCTCTTTGAGAACCAACAACGGTACCATTGGCATCAACCACCTGTGTTGTTCCGTCTTCTTTTATGATTTGAATACTACCATTTGCTAGTTGCAAGGTTATGGCTTCAGGACTAACAGCTGCAACTTTGGTAGTAGGCATAGTCAAACCCTCTTTTTGATAATAAAAATAGGCTATGGATACTAAAAAGACAATAACGGCCGCATATTTAAAAAAACCAGGAACCCGATTAATAAACCTGACTTTGGATTCCGGTTTTTCGACAACTACAACAGGCTCCAAAGGGGTTTCCAATTGCGATACTATTGCGTTCCAAGCTTTATCTTTATCAATATTGGCAGCAAAAACTATTTGTCTCGATTTTTTATAAAAAAGCAAATAATCCGAAAATGCTTTCTCATTTTCAGCACTTTCACTAATCCAAGCTTTCAAGGTAATAAATTCACTCTCGCTAATCTCTTTTGAGATATAAACCGAAAGAATTGCTGCTATATTTTGAGGAATTTTGTTCATTAGTATCATCTTATATTCTATAAATAACAAAAGATGACTATTGGGTGACAAAAAAAATAAATTTTTTTAAACTAAAAGTAAAACTATAATTATATCCAATGAATTTCGTAATTGTTTTAGCGCTCTTGAATAATGGGTTTTAACGGTATTTACTGATATTCCAAGTTCTAAGGCCACATCTTTGTATTTCCGATTTTCTAATACTATGGCTTTAAAAACTTCCTTGCTTTTTAATGGCAAAGCTTCAATTTCTTTATATAATTTTATTTTTTCTTGCTCAAGATGTTCCAAATCAAGATGCTCTTCATCCAATAATACATCTACTTGATCTTCGATATCTTCAAAAAAATATCTGTTTTGCCGCTTGGCGGCTTGTATGGTGTTATTTTTTACCGATCTAAAAAGATACGGACTAATTGCTTCGTCTAATTTTAAGTAGAGCTTTTGATCCCAAAATTTAATAAATAGATCCTGGACTACATCTTCGGCTAATTCAAATGAATCACAATATTTTAAGGAGTAAATACTAAGAGGTATGTAGTACAAGTCAAACAATTCTTTGTAGGCAGAAGCATCTCCAACATTAAGTTTTTCAAGGATTAAAAAATCTTGTGACTTCATAAAGAATGATTGCTGCTAGGTAAAAAAGCAGTTTTAAAGTTAAATTTAGAACTCTCCTATAAAATTATAACTTCAATACTATAAGGAATCAAGTTGAAAAAATTATCGTTGCTAAATATTGCCCGAATATAGTATTTTTTGTCCCAAAATCAAATCAAGAAATGCTCCAAGAACAACTTCCAAAATGCTTTGTACTTGTTCCTTTACAAAAAGAAGACAAATAGGATCGTGGATCAAACGAGTAACGTACTTAAAATAAATTATTTACACTTTTGAAAAATAGATCATAAAAATAATTCCATATTTAACATTTTTTACCTAAAAATCGTAGCTATCCTCACAAAAAACTGATTTTTTCATAACGAAATAGGCGCGACTAGAATCGTATTAGACAAAATAATTCCCAAAAAAGTTACTCCAATCCATTAATAGTGTTCCCCTGCTAACACTCCAGTTAGGATTCGAATGTCAAAACCATTAGAAAACCAACCCTATAAATAGTATTTACAAGGTTTAAATTTCAGGACGGGACAAAGCATTAAAGCCTATAATTTAAATAAGACCTCATTCAAGTTGTGATTACCTAACCCCAAATCAAGCTCATCTACAATCAGGGAACTTGAAGAAAAGATGGAAGAATTATAATAAAAATTTTAACTATGAAAAAGCAGCTGTATAGTAAGTTTAGGATTAATAATTATATTTGTATAGCTAAAGCAGGATTTATTTAATAACCTGTATAGTTATTTCAGGACGGGACATAGTGTATGGATAGTGTATGGATAGTGTATGGCTGTGGTACCCTTAAATAAAATACCAAAAATGGTGTAAATCCACTTTTTCATGACCTGCCATACGTCCCGCCGGCGAAGTCTCCCGACTTCCTACCCACAACAATATACCGCTACAACCTTGACCAATAAACGCAAATAATAAAAAAATGACTGAATTTAAAGAATTTGAAAACAATAATTATAACCTAAAAAAATCTGACGTTTTAAGAAAAAATGGCGCTGGAATTATCGATGCCATTTTAGTGCTTGTTACTCAAACTATTCTTTTTAATTATTATCCAAAACTATCGAGTGTAATAGAATTCCCAAACCCGTTGAGCGCCATGTTTTTTTATGTATTTGTACTATTCATTGTTTATCGATTCCTTACCATTTTTACGTTTGGAAAAACAATTGGAATGGCGATTCTGAACATGCAATTTGCGAAACGAAATGAAACAAAACTTTCTTTCAAAGAGAAATTACTTTCGGTAGTAATGATTTACACCAATACCGTGGATTGCTATCATCTTGATTAAAAACAACATCAAAAAAAACATCAAACTATGAAAAAATTTATTTTTATTGCCCTCCTTACACTTTCTTACACCATGTCTTTTGGACAAAATTTCAGTGAATTGGCAAAAACAGAATTCAAATCAAAGGAAAGCTATAAACCAGCAGAAACTCAAGTTTTGACTTGTGCCAATTATCTCTTTAACACTCCAGCGAATCAGGCAGAACCTAACAGATTAAATGCCGTTCAATACATCATAAAATGGATGAGTGGTACACCGGATTATACTTTTGATCTTGGAGAAAAAGCAATGAATTTGACTGGTGAAAATTCCGATTTATTGGGTCTTTATATGGCTGCCATGTCTAAGGTCGTGTTGGAAAACAGTACTCAAAAATTAAGCAGTGATGAAATTTACAGCCAATCCGAAAAAATAGTGGTAAAATATTGCGCTGTTGCTGACAATAAAATAAAACCTTCCAAAAAAATAAAACAGTTAATCAAAGAAATAGAGTAATAACTGAACAACCCGATGCATTTGCTTTTAAAAAAAGTTTTACACAAATTTATAAAACCGGTAAAAATTAGTGCCAATCCAATTCTAATAAACGATAAAATCGGTGTTAATTTGTGCAATTCGTGTCTGATAATTTTAAATGCGAATGCCTTGCCCAACAATTTTTGTTTTCTGGACATCTAACAGAAAATCGTATCTTTGATAATAATGAATTAGTAATTAAGATGTTAATACAAAAGCCTCTACCTTGAATTTAATCTTGCTTGCTCTTAATTACGGATAACAATTAAATTATTTTAATTAAAAATTCAATTTTATGAAGAGCAACAGTAAATACTTTATTATTATTCCTGTAGCATTTGTTGTACTCCTAACCTCATGCAATGCATTGGAAAAGGCCTCTAAACATGGGTTTAATAGTGGATTTTATAAATTGGAATCCAAACAAATAAGTGACCAAAACGTTTATGTGGAAGTAACTGATGAAAAAATTGACGTATACCATCAGACCAAAAAACAACCTGATACCAATGCTTTTCTGACTATTTCCCTAAAACCTTCGGACAGTATCCAAATTAGCCCTGTAGTCTTCAAGAAAGAAAGTCTTGACATTGACATTACCGCGATTCTTTTGAAATATCGCCCTTCTGTTCACGGATTACCTGGACAAATGACTACAGATTTCAACATTGGTTTATATGCCGGATGGAGGCATGACAGTTACAAAATAGTAAATAGAATAGATCCATTGGGCAAGAATCATCATAAAATCAATAATTGGGGATATGATTTTGGCCTTTTTGCCGGACCGGGTGCCACACTAATCAGTCCGTTTACCACGCAGAATGAAGTGATTGATGAATATAGCGGAATGATTATCCAAACCGGGATTGCAGGATTTATAGAGTCAAATATAGCCAGTTTTGGGATTGCTGTGGGCTTTGATCATCTCCTAAATTCCGATAGGGAAGTTTGGATTTACGACAAGAAGCCCTGGGTGGGATTTATTGTGGGTATTGCATTAAACTAATCAGGATTGCATAAAATCACACTGAACAACATAAAGTTGAATTGAGAAATATACTTGGTTTTTTATTGTGTCTAAAAGCAAGAATTAATTCCGGCCACAAGCATGGTCTATGCATAGTAAGCCGGGCTAACAAGCAATGATTTCAATTCATCACAAAGATAAATATAAAACAAAACCTCCTTTAAATCAGTTTTAAAGGAGGTTTTTTTGGATATATAAATCTCTTAAAGACTCGCTTGAACCTCTTCAGGATTGTGTTTGTGTTTGAATAAAATAGCAAAAGCAACGGCAATTATCAAAGCATAAGTAGCAAAAGCCAACCAGATATCATGCCAATCTCTCATCATAATCACTTTATCAAACAAACCATCTGCATTTATTGCATTACCTTGAATCTTTACAAACTCAACCATTCTAGGATTCGTGCTTTCTGTTTGCAGAAAAGAAGCTAAATCAGTAGTATTACTAAATGATTTAGTAAAAAAACGTTCTATTGCCCATCCTGAAGTAAAACTTCCTAGTACAGCTCCTACTCCATTTGTCATCATCATAAACAATCCTTGAGCCGAAGAACGATTTTTGGGATCAGTTTGTGTTTCAACAAATAAAGATCCTGATATGTTAAAGAAATCAAATGCCATTCCGTAAACGATACAAGACATAATAATCATCCACAATCCATCGACTGGATTTCCAAAGGAAAACAAACCAAAACGCAATACCCAAGCCAGCATACTCATTAACATAACTTGTTTGATCCCAAAACGTTTCAAGAAAAAGGGAATAGCCAGAATAAATAAAGTCTCCGATATTTGAGAAATTGACATAATTATAGTTGAATATTTCACTACAAAGGAATCTGCATAGATAGGAAAATGTTTGAATTCATCCAAGAACACATCGCCATAGGCATTGGTAAGTTGCAAAGCCGCACCTAAAAACATGGAAAAAATAAAGAACAACGCCATTTTATAATTAGCAAACAATTTAAAAGCTTCCAATCCCAATGTCTCCGTCAATGAAGAATTCTCTTTGGTCAATCGCTGTGGCTCGCATTTTGGCAATGTATAAGAATAAATCCCCAAAGCAATAGCGGCAATCCCAGCTATATAAAATTGATAAGCTGTTGCTTTATTCCCTGTTAGATTTGTAATCCACATGGCGACAATAAACCCCACAGTGCCATAAACACGAATGGGAGGAAAACTCTTCACTACATCTAATCCACTTTTCTTCAAAGCATTATAAGAAATAGAATTACTCAAAGAAATGGTTGGCATATAAAAACACATCGCCAAGAGCATAACGTATATAAAAGTTGTTGGAGTAGTAACTTCTGGTAAATAAAACAAAACCAACCCGTACAAAATATGAAGCGCACTATATAGTTTTTCAGCATTGACCCATCTGTCTGCAATAATTCCAGTTAGGGTTGGCATAAATAGAGAAGCAATCCCCATTGTGCTAAAAACTAAACCAAATTGAGTTCCTTCCCAATTTTTTGTTCCGAACCAATAGTTTGCAATAGTAATTAGCCAAGCTCCCCAAACAAAAAACTGGAGAAAGCTCATCAGCGTTAGACGATTCTTAATATTCATAATAATGTAGGCTTAAAATTTAATGACAATTTATCTTGTGCGTAAATCTACCACTAAATTCAGATATTCAAATTAAAATAAATAAAAAAATTCGCTCTAAATAAAAAAAAAACCATCCCGTTCTGCGGGATGGTTTTTCTAACTAATTAACAAACTTAAAACTCTATATTCTTAAATCAGTAGGTTAAGTCTTAAAGCAGATTGTGGGGCAAACTCTTTAATTTCTTATTTTTTAATTTAACAGGTTAAGATTAAAGTAGATTGTGGGGCAAACTCTTTAAAATCTTCACAACATTTTTTTTAAATCAGATAAAATACAATAAAAGTAATTGTGGGGGCAATTCTTTAAAAATACTTGTTAATTTATAGTAACGTTGTTTTTAATTCTTGATCAAATATAACACTATTATCGATTAAAAACCAAACAAAATCGACAAAATACACAAAAAAAACAATTAAATAAAAATTAACTTACAAATAAATCAAAACTTGCAAAAAAATAAAAATTGTGGAATTGCAAAAAAAATCCCCGAAGCAAAACTTCGAGGTATTAAACACCAATTTTCTAAACCACTTTTTATGGCGAAAGCCTGTCTATTTTCCATGAATAATCTTCCTGCAAATGATAGCGGATTCGGTCGTGCAATCTATTGGGTCTTCCTTGCCAAAATTCAACTTCCACAGGACGGATTAAATATCCACCCCAAAATTCAGGTCTAGGAATTTCTTTGCCTTCAAAGTCTTGTTCCAATTGTTTCAAACCCTCTTCCAAAACAGCCCTAGATGGAATAACCTCGCTTTGATTGGAAACAATCGCGCCCAACTTGCTTCCCGTAGGTCGTGATTCAAAATAGCCGTCGGAAATATTCACCGAAGTTTTCTCGGCAATACCTTTGATAATGACTTGGCGTTCCAGCGAATGCCAAAAAAATGAAAGACAAATATTGGGATTATTGGCAATGGCCCTACCCTTTTCGGAATTGTAATTGGTGTAAAAAATAAATCCTTCATAAGTGAATTGTTTCAAAAGCACCACTCTCGATTTGGGAAAACCATCCAACCCAATGGTCGAAACCGTCATTGCATTGACTTCGTCCACACCGCCAAAATCCTCGACTTCGTAAAACCATCTGTTGAACAAGTTAATCGGGTCTTCCGGAATATTCGTTTCCAGAAGCTCGCTTTTTTCGTAGGACTTTCTATAATTACCTATGTCTTTCATTGTTTTATTTCTTTAATTGCAAAAATAAGCAAACTTATTCTCATAAAAGAGCTTACCACAAATGTATTATTCTTGTTATTTGTCATGCTGAAAGCGTCTCTAAGCGAGATGGAGCAACATAATTTAGACGCTTCCAGCGTGACAAATGGAGTACACATTTGAACTCTTATTTATTCATAAAAATTGTCAAGGCATTCAATTGTAAAAAACCTTCAATAAAAATCAAAACTCAAACGATTTTCCGTCATCGGCCAAAAGGATGTTCGGAAAAATGGTTTCGGCTTGCTCTTTAAAAAGTTCAATACTTGCATATCGCGTGGAATAATGTCCCAAAACCAATTGTTTGACATTCGCTTTCAAGGCTATGGTTGCGGCTTCTTTTGCCGTGGAGTGCATGGTTTTTCCCGCCAAAGTTTCCTCTGAATCCAAAAAAGTGGATTCGTGATACAAGACATCAACTTCATTAATAATGGGAATAATACTTTCGTTATACACTGTATCCGAACAAAAAGCATAACTCAATGGTGGAACGGGATCAAATGTCAATTTGTGGTTTTCAATAACGCGACCGTCATCAAGCGTGATGTCTTTTCCGTTCTTGATATTCTGGTAATAACATCTGTCGATTTCGTAATCTTGAACCGCTTTAAAGTCCAACTTTCGTTCTCTAATTTTTTCTTGGAACAGAAAGCCATTGGTATAAACCCTATGTTTTAAAGGAATGGTTTTCACGATTACCTTGTCGTCTTCAAAAACAACTTCACTTTCCTTGGACTCCAATTCGTGGAAAAACAAGCCATAACCAGGCCAAGAATTCGATAATTTCAATTGTAAATCAATGATTTCCTTGATTCCTTTTGGCCCATAAATGTGCAAATCGGTAGTTCTGTTCAGCAGTGAAAAGGTCGAAACCAAACCCACCAAGCCAAAAAAGTGGTCACCGTGCAAATGTGAAATAAAAATATGGTTGATTTTCGAAAAACGGATTTTGTTTTTGCGTAATTGCACCTGCGTACCTTCGCCACAATCAATTAGAAACAATCGATTCCTGATTTCTAAAACCTGTGAAGTGGGATTGGTAAAAGTGCGTGGTGTGGCCGCATAACAGCCGAGGATGGTTAAATTCAAAGTTTATTCAGTTAATCGGTTATTTGGTTAATCGTTAAGGTCATTCGATTAAACAATTAAACGAATAAACAATTAACCAATTTAAAAGCCCAAATCTCGTTCTATTTCCTCCATTTCAATAATATCATGTGCTTCCTGTAATGATCTAACAACGGCTAGTTTGTCAGGAACGGCATTGTGGTCAATATCTGACGTGGCTATAATAAACGATTTTTTGGATTTTCGGTGCATTTTTGAAAGAGCCTTGAAACTATTGATTTCTTTTACCGAAAGGTTTTTATGCAATCTGATATCAATAATGATATTATGCTTTTGGAACGTTTTATATTCGTGAGTAATTTTCATCAAAAACGAAACCAAATCTCCTTTTGTGTCTTTTATACAAACAGTATGTCCTTTTTGATCTACTTTCATCTTGATAAAATTTATAGTATCGCTAATTTACAAAGAAAATTTGGGTTATGGCAATTTTAAATATCACAAAATTTACTGAATTTTGGAAGCCAACAAATAGATTACCGCCATTCGAATCGCGACACCGTTTTCTACTTGGTTCAAAATCACCGACTGTTTCGAGTCGGCAACATCTGAGGTGATTTCGACTCCACGATTAATTGGCCCTGGGTGCATAATCACGATTTCTTTATTTAGCGAATCGAGCAAGGTTTTATCCAATCCATATTGCTGTGCATATTCCCGGGTGGAAGGAAAGAAATTCACGTCCATTCGTTCGTTTTGAACACGAAGCATATTAGCCACGTCACACCATTCCAATGCTTTGCGCAAATTAGGTTCCACTTTTACTCCAAGTGATTCTATATATCTCGGAATAAGTGTTTTTGGTCCGCAAACCTTAACTTCGGCACCTTGCATTTGCAAAGCGTATATGTTCGAAAGCGCTACCCTTGAATGCAGAATATCACCCACGATGACCACTTTTTTTCCGGCCACATCGCCCAGTTTTTCACGAATGGAATAACTGTCCAACAAAGCTTGTGTTGGGTGTTCGTGAGCGCCATCACCAGCATTTACAATACTTGCTTTCACGTTTTGTGACAAGAAATGAGCCGCTCCGGGACTGGAATGTCGCATCACCACCATATCCACTTTCATCGAAAGAATGTTGTTTACGGTATCTATCAGGGTTTCTCCTTTTTTAACCGAGGATTGCGCTGCCGAAAAGCTAATTACGTCCGCAGACAAACGTTTCTGTGCCAATTCAAAGGACAACTTGGTTCTGGTACTGTTTTCGAAAAAGATGTTGGCAATGGTAATGTCTCTAAGTGAAGGCACTTTTTTGATGGGACGATTGATAACTTCTTTAAAATGATCGGCGGTTTCAAAAATAAGGTCAATATCTTTCTTGTTGATATATTTAATTCCCAATAAATGATTTACACTTAACTCGCTCATTTTCTATTATTTATTAATTAAATAAACGGCATCTTCCCCGTCTTGTTCTTTCCAACACACTTGCACTTTTTCGTCATTTATGGCATCCACCTGGCGACCGCGATAATCGGGTTGAATAGGCAAATGTCGGCTAAAACGACGATCAATAAGCACCAATAATTCAATTTCCGATGGTCTCCCAAAGGACTGAATGGCAGTCAATGCCGACCGAATACTTCGACCGGTATATAAAACATCGTCTATAAAAACGACTTTTTTGTTTTCTACGATAAAATCGATTTTGGTTTTGTTGGCTTCCAATGGCTTGTTGGTTCTTCGAAAATCATCCCTGAAGAAAGTAATGTCCAAATAGCCCAAAGCAATCTTTGAAATCTTATATTCTTTTTCCAACAAATTTTTTAATCGCTCCGCCAAAAATGTACCACGAGGCTGGATACCAACTAAAATGGTATCCGAAAAATCAAGATGTTTTTCGATTAACTGACAGGCCAAACGGTGCAGAATGATATTGACTTCCTTGGAAGTAAGCAATACTTTTTGACTCATAGGTTGCAATTATTTGTTTTTAAAAAGATGTATGGAATTGTTAGTATTGTCTTTAAAATGTATCATTTTAATTATGTCAGTCATAACATCCATAGGTTTGGTAAAGCAAATATACAAATTCCGATTTAGGATTTATCCATTGAATGCTTAGAAAAATTTATTTATTGTTTTCCAAATGAAATCCAGGTCGCCTTATGCCAAATATATTCCAATGGCCCCTGTTTGTACTTTGCAAGCCACCATTTACAGAAAAACAATTGCAAAATAAATAAACCAATTCCAATTAACAAAGAATAAGTTGCACCTGTATATTCAACAAGTCCCAAGCCATATCGGTAGTAAATAAAGCAACCCACAATAGATTGCAAGATGTAATTGGTTAGACTCATTTTCCCAAAGGGAATGAGTTTTGAAAGAAGATTACACACAGATTCTTTTCGATACAACAATATAAAAGTAGACACAAGAACAATCATAAAAGCCAGATTTGACCAAGAGGTTACTATAACCGAAAGGCTGTTCATCAATGTTTTTCGCTCTATTAGTTCAGGCAAAAAAGTTTTGAAAGTGAATGACAGGATAAAAAAAACAATAGCATATTGCAACGCTTTTTTCCAAAATAAATTACTTTCAACCGATGCGATGAAAAGTTTCTTTCGTCCTAACAACAATCCAAACATAAATAAAGCTGGAGCCTGAAAAAAACGTCCGTTTTCCCAAGACCAAAAAATAGATGCCCATCTTCCAATGGTTAGATTTCCAACTGCATAATCCATAAAGGAATTGCTTTTTAAATAGTCGCCCATCATTCCAAAATAATGCTCCGATAAATTGGGCATTGGAACATAATCGGGATGTAAAAGCATATAAAAATACTTTGACCATTCTAAAGGTTGCAACATCAAAATTAAGGCGGTAATAAAAACAGCTTTATCATTCCATTTGCAAACCAAAATCAAAACAACACCCAAAACTGCATAAAGCACCAGAATATCACCTTCATAAAAGACTGTATTGAGAATACCAAATCCTAAAAGCAACAACAATCGCCAAAGAAATCGCAATCTAAAATCATTCCCTTTTTTCTCTTGATTGTCGTTTTGGATATAAAAACTGAAGCCAAACAACAAAGCAAAAATGGCATAGGATTTTCCGCCAAAAAGGAAAAACAAGATTTCCCAAATTATTTTATCCATCACTTTCATCCATTCTGGCAAGGCTTCAGGGAAATAATAGTAATCAAAATGTTCTATATTGTGCAGAAACATAATGGACATTATGGCAAAACCTCTCAAGGCATCAACCACTTCAACTCTTGGCGTTTTTAGATTTAAAATACTGTTTGACATGGCTCTGTATAAAAAGGTTTTTCTTTCAAAAGTATTTTATTTTCCCATAATAAACTAAAAATCAATTTTTAAATTCTTTATAAATAATACCGATTATAGCAGAACAATTTGCATTAAAATACAAAATCGTTTGGTATAACTAAAAAATCACGTTCTACAACAACATTATGCCAGGCAATTTCCAAAAAAAATCCCGCTGCATCGCAGCGGGAAATCTATTATCTATCTGTCTATTCTCTTTTATCTATTTTAAGAATACATTTTCGTTCTTAATTCCTGGACTCCTTCGTTATCCAAGTATTCATCGAAAGTCATGTAACGGTCAATAGCTCCTTTTGGTGTTAATTCTACTACCCTGTTACCAACAGTTTGGGCAAACTCGTGATCATGTGTGGTGAAAATAACGGAACCTTTATAGTTTTTCAACGAGTTGTTGAAAGCCGTGATCGACTCCAAATCCAAGTGGTTTGTTGGTTCGTCCAGCATCAAGACATTGGCTCTTTCCATCATCATTCGAGACAACATGCAACGCACTTTTTCTCCTCCCGACAATACGTTACAAGTTTTCAAGGCTTCTTCCCCAGAGAAAATCATTTTACCCAAGAAACTACGAATGTTCACCTCGTCACGTTCTTCCTCAGTTTTTACCCATTGACGCAACCAATCCACCAAAGAATAATCATTTTCGAAAAACGAATGGTTATCACCCGGTAAATAGGCTTGATTGGTAGTAACTCCCCAATCGTAAGTTCCTGAATCGGCAGTTTGATTTCCGTTTAATATTTCGTAGAATGCTGTTGTGGCACGTGAATCTTTAGAGAAAAGAACGATTTTATCACCTTTGGCCATATTCAAATCAACGCCTTTAAACAAAAGTTCACCATCAACAGAAGCGCTTAAATCTTGCACGTTCAAAATCTGGTCACCGGCTTCACGTTCTTGGTCAAAAATAATGGCAGGATAACGACGGCTTGACGGTTTTATCTCGGAAATATTCAACTTGGAAATCATCTTTTTACGAGAAGTAGCTTGTTTGGATTTGGCCACATTCGCAGAAAAACGACGGATGAATTCTTCTAGTTCTTGTTTCTTTTCTTCGGCTTTCTTGTTTTGTTGTGCACGTTGTTTGGCCGCTAATTGACTGGATTCGTACCAGAAAGTATAGTTTCCTGAATAGTGGTTGATTTTGCTGAAATCAATATCGGAAATATGGGTGCAAACCGCATCCAAAAAGTGACGGTCGTGAGAAACCACGATAACCGTATTTTCATAATTGGCCAAGAAATTCTCCAACCACGCAATGGTTTCAAAATCCAAATCATTGGTAGGCTCATCCATAATCAACAAATCTGGATTTCCAAAAAGGGCTTGCGCCAAAAGTACTCGCACTTTCATTTTTCCTTCCAAATCAGCCATCATTGTATAATGATTGTCTTCGGTTATACCTAAATTGGACAACATTGAAGCTGCGTCAGAATCGGCATTCCAACCGTTCATTTCTTCGAATTGTACTTGCAACTCTCCTATTCTGTCTGCATTTTCATCGGTGTAATCCAAATAGAGGGCGTCCATTTCGGTTTTTACTTTATACAAAACTTTGTTTCCCATAAGGACTGTTTCCAGAACCGTATGTTCGTCGAACATATTATGGTTTTGGTTCAAAACCGACATACGTTTTCCCGGCTCCAAATGAATATGTCCCGAAGTGGGATCCATTTCGCCAGCAATTATTTTAAGAAAAGTGGATTTTCCAGCTCCGTTGGCTCCAATAACGCCATAAATATTACCTTGTGTAAAGACCGTATTTACTTCGTCAAACAAAATTCTTTTGCCAAACTGAACTGATAAATTATTGATTGATAACATAAATTGTTTTATAAAATTTTGTGCAAAAGTACAAAAAAATGTCGCTTTTTTAAACTCCAAAAGCACAATTAGTTTATCTTCACGTATCTTTTAATCCCATCATAATAAAGTATCAAAAAAATAGATGCAAGCACCTATATTATTATATCAAACATCAGAAACGAACATCAATGTTGAAGTAACGTATTTGGACGAAAGTTTTTGGCTTTCACAAAAAGCGATGGCGCAATTGTTTGGCGTTGAATCTCATACTGTAACCTATCATTTAAAAGAAATTTTTAAATCCAATGAATTAGAAGAAAGTTCAAGTACTCGAAAAATTCGAGTAGTTCAAATGGAAGGGAAAAGAGAAGTCAGCAGAGAAATTGATTTCTATAATCTGGATGCCATTATTGCCGTTGGCTATAGAGTCAATTCCAATCAAGCCACTCAATTCAGGATTTGGGCAACCAAAACACTCAAAGAATTCATCATAAAAGGATTTGTTTTGAATGACGAAATGCTGAAAAACGGTAAAGCATTTGGCAAAGATTATTTTGAAGAATTACTGGAACGCATTAGAGAAATTCGCTCTTCGGAAAGACGGTTTTATCAAAAAATAACTGATATTTATGCGCTTTCAGCAGATTATGAAAAAGAAAGCTCCACTACAAAAACGTTTTTTGCCATGGTACAAAACAAATTACATTGGGCAATAACCGGAAAAACGGCCGCAGAAATTATTTATACCGAAGCCGATGCCAACAAACTTTATATGGGATTATCCACCTGGAAAGATGCGCCAAACGGCAAAATTCAAAAAACGGATGTGAGCATTGCCAAAAACTACTTGAACGATGCCCATCTTCAGGAATTAAACCGAATTGTTTCGGCTTACTTGGACTTGGCAGAAAACTATGCCAAAAGACAAATTGTTATGCAAATGGAAGACTGGACTTTGTTCCTAAATAACTTTCTGCAACTCTCCAATTATCCAATTCTAAACGACAAAGGAAAAATCACTCATCTGGAAGCTAAAATTAAAGCAGAAATGGAGTTTGATAAATTTAGAATTATTCAGGACAGGGAATACTTATCGGATTTTGACAAAGAAGTTCTGAAATTAAATAAAAATAAGTGATTTTTTGAGATAAAAAACCCGACAAAACTGCCGGGTTCTCTACATTATTTCCTTTTAAACCAAAACAAACTAAAAGCCTAAAGAAAACAACGCCACTCTAAACAAACTATTTATCAAACTTGTTTTATGCTTGAATCAATTTTTTCAAGCTATTATAAACCGCCAACTCTACATCGGCGTGATTTTTTGAATTGCATTGTTCCAATAAATCCTTCAACACTGATGGATTCACGGATTGTTTTTTGTCAATGAGCAACAAGAGTTGTCCCGATAAATCAGACAAACTTTTTGACAAGGGCAAAAGTGGTTGCACCAACGGAGCATTGGCGCTAAGCTCCATCAAATTGATATTTAAACCAATCCATTTTTTCAAGAAATCAGTAACCAAAACCTGATTCTCTGCATTCTTGTTTTTTAAATATTGATTTACCGCAGCATCAAAATCTAAAGCATCGGAAGCGTCTGGTGTGCAAGCATCGGCAAAAAGAGTCAAAGGCGAATACATTTGATATTCAGTTCCGCCGATATTTCGGGAATAGATTTTTAACGGTTCACATATATTGGAGAAATCCTCCAAAGCCTCACTTTTCTGATTGTTGCTGATGTTTCGCAACAGAACCGCTTTGTTTCTGATGTGTGTAATTCCCAATTCTTCCAATCGGAAAGAAACAGTTTTCAGTCTTTTGCGCAAACTGCCCAAATCCGTAATGTTTTCATTCGACCATAATCTTTCGGCTATGGCGCAAGTCCTTGGCCAAATTCTGGAATCTATCGTTGTTGGCGATGCCAATTCGCTCCACATCGTGGCTTCTCCACCCAAAATTCGTGCTTTTTCTTCGGCAGAAAGAAGGGTGTTTTTTGGCATTGGATCAGTCAAATAATGGCTTTCGACACCTTGCATTAAATCGATATAATAGCCGTTGGACAAAACCGTTTTGTAGCCGTTCTTCACAGCATTGACAAGTGAACTACCTGTTGCGACGCCTTCGTTTGTCCCTTTCCAGGAATGGATTATGGCATCTTGGGACATATTTTTTGTCATTATTTCTTCCCAACCCATTAATTCCTTGTCGTGCTTTTTGAGCATTGGAATCAACTGCATCGTGAAATAAGTCTGCAACTCGTGGTTGTTTTCCAACTTGTATTTCTTTTTGAATTCCTGTATTTTCGGATTGGAATCCCAGTCTTTTCCTTCGTTTTCATCGCCTCCAATGTGAAAATATTTGCCCGGAAACAGCGGACAAACTTCGTCGAATATTTCGCTCAGCAATAGATAGGTTTTCGGATTGGATGGGTCTAATGTAGGCCTAAAAACTCCCGCATTTCTTTCGATGGAATAAGTCGTTTTATCGAAATTTATTTTGCTTCCAATTTCTGGATAAGCCGTGAGTATTGCCGTTCCGTGTCCCGGAACGTCTATTTCCGGAACAACCAGAATTCCTCTTTCATCGGCATATTTTACGATATTCTTGATTTCTTCTTGGGTATAAAAATCACCATCCGAAGCCAATTGCGTCAGTTTGGGATGTTTATTCATTTCGATTCGCCAACCTTGGTCATCGACCAAATGCCAATGAAAAACATTCATTTTCATGGCCGCCATCGCATCGATATTTCTCTTGATGACATCCACGGGCAGAAAATGTCGGGCTGCATCAATCATCAAGCCTCTCCAGCTAAATCTTGGAAAATCTTCGATAACTGCAGTCGGAAAATAATAGGAAGTGCTGCTGTTTTGCAACATCTGCAACAAGGTTTCCAAAGCATGCAGCGCCCCCAAATCGGAAGTGGCATTTATCGTTATTTTGCCGGAATTAATTTCAAGTCGGTAACTTTCGTCTTCATGCAATCCAATTTTTCCATTTTGGGCACAATTGATTTGCAGTTTGGCATTGGGAACTTCGTTTAAACCTGTTACAAATCCTTGGTTAAAAAACAAGCCCGTTCTTCCGTCCAATCTTCTTAGAAACCGGGTCGCTCCAATGAATATTCTTGGATTGGGATTGCCTGTAATGTTGAGTTTAAAACCTTTGTCCAAGACAAAATTTCCGTCTGTCAAATTGATGCTTTGCGGCCAAGGCATCAGATTTAATTGCTCTGTTTTTATCTGGGCATTCGCCAGAAAACTTGAAATTAATATGATAAAAATGTATTTCATGTCGTATTGGGTAGTTATCTTTTGGATAATAAATTTTGTGATTTTAATATTCAAAACGCTTGAAAGCTTCAATGGCTTCGTATTCGGCAAGGCCTAAATCATCGTATAATTTTGCGGTATGCTTATTGCGATCTTCGGCTCTAACCCAGAATTCTCGGGAATCATTTCCTTGGAACATTACCCTGTCTTTTTGGGATTGATGGTACAAAATAGCGGCTCTTTTGAGCGTTACCTCATCTGGACTCAACGGCACGGCCATGTCAATTTCGTGGACATCCCATTCGTGCCAAGCACCACGGTACAACCACAACCAACAATCTTTCATGTAAGATTCTGGCTTCAGTTTTTTCAAGGCTGCATAAATGGCGTTGAGACAAACTTCATGGGTTCCGTGTGGATCGGCCAAATCACCTGCAGCAAAAATTTGGTGTGGTTTTATTTTGGCTATAATAGTTGCAACAAGGTTAATATCCTCCGTACCCATCGGGTTTTTCTTGATTTGACCCGTTTCGTAAAAAGGCATATCCAAGAAATGGGTGTTTTCGTCTTTCAATCCAATGTATCTTACGGCTGCGTGGGATTCACGGCGTCTAATCAATCCTTTTAATTTTAGAACTTCCAAGGAATCGATTTGGTTTTCGGATTTGTTTTTCAAGAAATTGATGATGGCTTGAAAATCAACTTTACGCTCGTCATCACCGACAAAATCATTGCAAACTTCAGCAAATTTCAAGGCTTCATCGTCTGTAACGGCAATGTTTCCGGAGGTTTGATACACCACATGCACTTCGTGACCTTGTTTTATCAATTTCGAAAAAGTACCTCCCATGGAAATCACGTCATCGTCTGGATGTGGACTGAAAAGTATGACTCTTTTTTGGGCTGGATTGGCTCTTTCGGGTCTGTTGCTATCGTCCGTATTTGGCTTTCCGCCTGGCCAGCCCGTAATGGTGTGTTGTAAAACATTGAACATATTGATGTTCAAATCATAAGCTGAACCTCCTGCGGCAAGCAAATCCGACATTCCATTATTGTTGTAATCCCTGTCGGTCAATTTCAATATGGACTGATTGGTTTGTTGGCATAGCCAAACAATCGCCTTGCTTTTTAATTCCTGTGTCCAAATGCATTCTCCAACCAACCAAGGTGTTTTAAATCGGGTCAACTCTGAAGCGGCTGCTTGGTCTAAAACGAAGGTGGCATTGGCATGATTTTGCAAAAATGTGGCAGGAACTTCGGAAGTAATATCGCCTTGAATAGTTCTTTTGATGACATCGGCCTTATTTTGTCCCCAAGCCATCAACACGATTCTTTTGGAACGAAGAATGGTGGAAACGCCCATTGTGATTGCTCTTTTGGGAACGTTGTCGATTCCGTTGAAATCAGACGAGGCATCGACTCTGGTAATGTGGTCCAAAGTAATGATTCGGGTTCCGGAATTGATGTGTGAACCTGGCTCATTGAAACCAACGTGACCCGTTCGACCAATTCCCAACAATTGGAAATCAAGTCCGCCGGCATTTTTGATGTTTATTTCATAATCAATGCAATATTGATTCAAATCTTCAAAAGCTACCGAACCATCAGGAATGTGAATGTTTTCGGGCTTTATGTCGATATGATTGAAAAGATGCTGGTGCATAAAATGGAAATAGCTCTGGTTGTTTTCCTTTGTCATTGGATAATATTCGTCCAAATTGAAAGTAATCACGTTTTTGAAACTAAGACCTTCTTCCTTGTGCATCCTTACCAATTCTTCATACACTTTTATGGGAGAAGAACCTGTAGCCAACCCAAGCACGCAAGGTTCATTTTTTTCTTGCTTGAATTTGATTAATTGTGCTATTTCTTTTGCAACAATTAGGGAACCTTCCATCGAATTTTTAAAAATTTCGTTATGGATTTTTTCAAATCGGGTTTCTTCAAATTTACCAGGGCTTTTATAACTGATATCAGGTCTAATTTCTAAAGCAGTTTTCATCTTGTTTTTTTTTACTAAATTACAGATACTATTTTAAAAAATGGCATAAGTAAACGATTTACTTATACCATTTTATACTAATTATTTTAGAAATTGGCTCCATTTGTATCCCACCAAAATCTAGTTCCTCCGTTGTCACGACCAGTTTTTAATGAAACTATAAATCATCGACCGCTCTTGGAAAAAATGCCGATTGCTTTTTTTAATATATTTAAGTTCTAACTCGGCATCTGGATTATTTGGTAAAACCAATTCCTTTGCCTCGTTTCATCAAACCCATTGTCCGTAATTACAGCAAAGACGCGAAGCTTAAAATTCTGGAATAAATCATTTTTCATCATCAAATGCAAAATTTAAACTTTATAAATTGTCGTTTCTTGAAACAATAATATTGTTTGTTTATAATTGGCAATTTTTATGCTGATTTACTTTTTTATACTATTCTTTAAGCATATATTTACCTTAATATTATGTATTTAGACAACAAACACATCCAATCTTATTTATTTAAAATAGTTAATGTGTCTATAGTTTTGAATGCTGTGTCCATATTTTAAAGATTCATTATTAATATATTTATAAAAAAATTAGCAGCTAATTTATTTCGCTTAAAAAGATATAAAATCGAATGATTCATTTCATTGGAAATATGTGTATTTGCTTTTCAAGTAAAATAAAACAGCGCTAAACTAAAAACCAAACCTTTAACCAATTTTAAATTATGAGTTCAGAAAATTCTAAAACCAAATGGGGACAATTTATTCCCCTAGTTACCGTATTCTTCTTTTGGGGATTTGTTGCAGCCAGCAACGATATTTTAATCCCCGTTTTTAAAAAAGCATTTGATTTAACCCAAGGTCAAAGCCAATTTGTATCCATCGCTTTTTACATTTCTTATACTGTGGGTTCCTTGATATACATGGGCATTTCCTTATTGATTGGAAAAGATTTAGTCAACAAAATTGGCTATAAAAATGGATTGGCATTGGGATTGGTAATTTCCGCCCTTGGAACATTGTTGTTTTATCCTGCGGCAAATACCGGATCATATCCCTTAATGCTTGCCGGTTTATTTACTGTTGGGTTGGGATTTTCTTTGCAACAAACCGTTGCCAATCCGTTGGCGATTGCCTTGGGGCCAATAAAAACTGGTTCTCAGCGATTGACTTTGGCTGGAGGAATCAACAATTTTGGAACCACTATTGGGCCACTAATCGTAAGTTTTGCCATTTTTGGAGCTGCCGCAACCGGAAATACTGATATGAGTATCGAAAGCGTTAAAATTCCTTATTTAATTCTGGGATTGGCATTTATAATTGTAGCCGTCTTGTTGAAATTTTCATCTTTGCCGGAATTTCCTGAAACAATCGTGGAAACTGTGGAAGATGCAGCTTCTTCCAAAAATACGGCTTTGCAATACCCACAACTTGTTATGGGAATGATAGCCATTTTCCTATATGTGGGTGTCGAAGTTTCTACGGCGGCTAATTTACCGGCTTATATGGAAAGTAAATTAGGTTTTGCCATTGGAGATATTGCGCCATACGTATCTTTATATTGGGCGAGTTTGATGATTGGTCGTTGGACAGGTGCTGTCGAAGCTTTTACCGATAATATGACGACTCAAAAAGTACTTCGTTTCTTGGCTCCTTATTTGGCATTTGGCGTTTTCTTGCTTGTAAATGCAATAGCTAAACACGATTTGACTCCTTTCTATGTTTACGGATTAATTATTTTGGTGTTGATTGCCGCCGATATGGCCAGTAAAGGTAATCCAGCCAGAATGTTGCTTATATTTTCTGCATTGGGAGCTGTGGCACTCTTTACAGGAATGGCCACCACAGGAATGGTGAGTGTTTATGCTTTTACCAGTGTTGGATTGTTTTGTAGCACGCTTTGGCCTTGTATTTTTACTTTGGCAGTAAGCGGATTGGGAAAACACACAAGCCAAGGGAGCAGTTTCCTGATCATGATGATTATGGGTGGTGGAATTGTAAGTTGGACACAAGGATTTGTTTCGGATAGCATTGGCATTCAAAACAGCTATATCGTTGGGGTTCTGTGTTTTGCTTATTTGGCATTTTATGCCTGGAAAGTAAGCGGTATTCTAAGAAATCAAGGGATTGATTTTGACAAGAAAATTAGTGGAGGACACTAATAATTAGTGATTTAAAAAAAATAAAAAGAGGATGTTTCAAAATAAATGAAACATCCTCTTTTTTGTATATGAAACTTTACAAATTTATTTTACTAAAAAAAGCCGTTTTATAACTTTCGCTTATGGGCAATCGCCTGTCCACAATTAACACTTTGTTTTTTTGGATGGATTTAATGTGGGCCAAATTGACAATATAGGAACGATGAATTCTGGAGAAACCTTTGTGGGACAAGGAATTTTCTAATTTTATCAAACTCATCAGCGTCAGGACATATTTTCCGTCGTTGGTGTAAATTTTCACGTAATCTTTCAAGCCTTCGACAAACAAAATATCGGCATAATTGATTTTGACATTCTCGTATTCTGCCCTGACAAACATGAAATTGTTGGATTCGTCTGCGGCAATAATGGTAGCATTTGAATTATGAACAACTTCTGGTGGTAAAAAAAGATGCTGGGCACGAACCACGGCTTTCAAAAATCGGTTAAACGGAATAGGTTTTACCAAATAATCGACGGCGCCAAAATCAAATCCTTCGACGGCATAATTGGAATAAGCGGTGGTGAAAATAATCAATGGCTTTTTATCGATGGCTTTTATAAAATCGATGCCCGTAAAATGGGGCATTTCGATGTCCAAAAAAATCAAGTCGACCTCCGTTTTGTTGATGGCGGAAATGGCATCAATTGCATTGTTGAAGGTGTTTACCAGCTCCAAGGATTCCACTTTACTCACGAAATCTTTGAGCAAATCAACCGCCAAGGGTTCGTCATCAATAATTATACACTTCATATTTTAATCAATTATGGTTTGAATTTGATCTAATTTCAAGTTTAAATGTACCGAATAAATTTGGTCTTTTTCGACAATGGTCAGAATATGCGAATCGGGATACAACAATTTCAGTCGGCTCTTGATGTTGCTGATGCCTATACCGGAATTCTCGGCATCGGATTCGAATTTTTCGACCCTGTTTTCTACCCAAAAGTCCAAAACATTTCCTTCGATTTGGATTTTGATCTTCACGTGCGTGTTTCCCTTGTAATCCGTTCCGTATTTGAAGGCGTTTTCGATAAACGAAATCAGCAACAAGGGTTCGATGAATTTGTTTTTGGTATCGCCGTGAACGTTGACATAGATGTTTTCGATATTGTTCAAACGCAGTTTTTGCAACTCGATATAGTTCTGGATGTAATTGATTTCCTTTTCCAACAAAACCGTTTTATTGTCGGTTTCGTAAAGCATGTAGCGCATCAATTCCGACAAGGTGACAATGGCATCGGGAACCAAATCCGATTTTTTGTGTGCCAAAGAATAAATGCTGTTCAGGGTATTGAACAAGAAATGGGGATTGGTTTGTTTTCTCAAATAAATGAGTTCTGCCGTGGTTCTTTGCGACTCCACAAACATTTTGTGTTGCTGGTTACTGAAATATTCTGTCAGTATCCTGATGATAGTACTGATGGCAATAATCAACAAGTAGAAAACTGCCGGTGCAACTTTGAAAAACAACGGCTCCTTTTTTTTGAACATTCTATTTTCGATAATTTCTTTTCCAGCTGCATCAAAAATTTTGGGACGCACCATTTCCTTGAATTCAGGCATAAAATAGTATGTCCTAACGACCATAAAAAGGGTTATCAAAACAATTAGAATTGCAAAATATTCCAAATGCTTTTTTTCCAAAAGCAGGTTAGGAACGAAATAAAAATAGTTTAAATAAAAGAGTGCAATTCCCGTAGCCCATTGCACGAAAAAATCATTTCCAATCTTGAACGGACTTTCGTAAAACTGCATTAAGGAGGCGAGAATGAAAAAAAACCAAATAAACAGGTGCAATATTATTTGGTTTCTTGAATTGTTTTTCAACGAGTTTACATTCATTTAAAGCGATATTTCCAATAAAATTAAATCTTTTTTGGCAACAGTGGGAGATAAATTTTGTTTAATTCTTTCCAACACCCAATTTCCAACCTTCAATGCATCGGCTTCTGTTTTGAAACTCTTTCTGGATGAGACGGTTGGAATCACGGTTTGCTTGATAATTATCTTGTCATTTGTTTCTATGGTATACCCCCAACCGTCATTGAGCTTGAATGATTTTACTTCCAATTCGGCGTTGTTTTTACAGGATACAAGAAACAGGAAAACCAAAAGTAGCTTTATGAATTTCATTTTATTGGAATATCTATTTTCAAAATTAATCATTGTCTACTTGCTCGTCATTGGGTTTAAATTCCAATAAATCGTCAAAATAGCTGGTTCCTGCTCGACCTAAAACAATATACCCCTTGTTGTTTGCCGCAAAACCAAAAGCATCAATTCTGCCGGAAGCTTCCAGTGACGTTTTTTCTGTCCAAAAATCCGTTGTGGGATTGTACTGCCAAACCGTCGTCGAATTATCACCACAAACCAGATAGCCAAGGCCATTAAGCACAAAACTGCTTGCATTGGATCTTAAAAGCGCATAATCTTCATTATATTCGTCAGTATCCCCTCTGTTAATATCTCTTTTTTTGGTCCAAACTTCGGTAGTTCCATCAAATTCCCAAAAATCATATTGCAAAACGTTGTTGCTGATTCCTGTTCCAAAATAAGCCTTGTCATTTATTACAAAAACGGTGGCGTTTCTTCGCTTGTCGCCTCCAAATCCGGAAGACTGTGTCCAAGTATCGGTTGATGGATTGTATTGGTAAAAATCTTTTAGATAATTTCCATCATATCCCGTTCCAAAATAAGCTTTGCCGGCCACTTGAAAACCAACGGCTCCATAGCGTGCCGAACCCAAAAAGTCTGATTTCTTTGTCCAAACATTAGTCGATGGATTGTACTCGTAAAAATCCTGGAGTCGGTTGGTGCCGTCATAACCCAATCCAACATATCCTTTGCCATTTAATTCAAACCCGGAAGCTGCACTACGTTTCACACCAATAAAATCGGCTTTTTGCTCCCAATAATCCCCGTCAGTATTATAAACCCACAAATCATTCAGGTATTCATCACCCGTGTATCCTGTTGTAACGTAGGCATAATTTCCAATGACAAAACCCACTGCGCTTGATCTGGCAGGCCCGTCAAAAGAAGATTTTTCTATCCAGTTTCCAACCAACTCTTCTGTTGTGTCATCTTCAGAGCAACTTGCGAAAAAGAACGGAACAAGAATAATAGAAAATGCCAGTACCTTTTTTAATGTAATCATAATTATTGTTTTAATGTTTATATTTAATTGTTAATCCGAATTGACAGCCGTCTTTGATGTCAAAATCGAAAGTCGTATTGTAATTGTTGTCTAAAAGCAGGTATTTTCGATTAAAATCGTAACCCACTTTAAAATTAACATACCAATTACTATCCATATTTCTTTCATATTCCAATGATGTCGTTAGCTGCGAAAAGCTTGATTTTGTACTGTTCAAAGCCAATGAATTAGAAGCATTTTCTAAATTGTACACACTTCCGTTGAAAGCGTTTTTCAGGGAAAAAACATTTCGGCTATTATTGGAATAATCCAATTTTGATTCTGGAAATCCAATGGATAGATTTAGCTTTTTGTTGTATTCATAATAAAAAGAGAACACGGGAAGCACCATCGTTTTTCCTAAAAAATTGTTCCTGCTTGCTCCTATTATCAGCTTTTTATTGGAATCCAAAATAAAATCTACATTCAATTCTCCCAACAAATCCAAATCCGAAATCTTTAAATCATTTTCGCTGGCGATATAAGGTTCCAATTTGAAATGGAGCTGCATTTTGTCGCTTTTGAAATAACTGAAACCAAATTTATTGCTCACTTCACTATAAGTCGTCACGGAATTATACAAATCATTGTTGGGGTAACTGATGTTTTTGGAATTGAATCTTAACTCGTTTTCTATCCTATATTTTGAATCAAATGTTTTGCCATAATCTACTCCAAAACTGGTTTCATTAATTTTTATGTTTTCTGTTGGCTGGGTGTTGATCGCAAATTCAGCCGAAAAATTATTTTGGGCATTAAGATGACAAACAAAACCTAAAAACATCCATTTTACTGCTTTTCCTGTTTTCATTATTTTAATATTGGAACAAATCTATTCCGCTTTCTTGTCCAAAAAAAAGAATATATATAGATACCCATTATTGATAGATGAATGGGCGCAAATAGTCGTTAAACAAATTAATGGAAGCTTTTTTGCCGTTGTCGTGGTTTATGACAAATTAGTAGAGCAAATCAGGCCGCTAGTATATATTATAGTTTGAAATCTAGGAACACAATATAGATTTGCGAAAAAAAATCATGAAGTATATTTGGTTTCTCTTCCTTTTTATAAACCTGTTCACCTCTTGCCAAACCGACAATTTAGAAGGTGATTTTGTGGTGGGTTCTGATTATTTAAGCATCAACAACAAAGTCCTGCTGATTGACACCTTGACTGTTGACGTGTCCACCATCAATTTTGACTCCTTGGTAACCTCAAATCAAAGCAGAATTCTAATTGGCAATTACACGGATCCCATTTTGGGGGAAGTAAAATCGGAAAGCTATTTTGAATTAACGCCCACAACTTACACACTTGGAAGCAGTTCGGACACCCAAACCGTAAACTATGTTTTTGATTCCATCGCAATGATTTTAAAATATGACCGCTACTATTATGGCGACACCACGAAAGTTCAAACCATCAATATTCATCAATTGACCCAAAAAGTAAAACCTGTGGTTGGCGACGATAATTTCTACAATAATTCGGTTTTGAGCTATGACAGCAAAAGCATTGGCAGCAGAACTTTTTATCCAAAACCCATTGGAAAAGACTCCGTCAATATTCAAATGGATGCTACTTTCGGGAAAAACTTGTTCAATAAATTAAAAAACAATGAGATTACCAGTTCCGATGAATTCAACGATTATTTCAAGGGAGTCGTGATTAAACCCTCGACTGCAAATTCCTCCAATGTGATTGGTTATACAACTGCCTGCGTGATGCGAATGTATTACAAACAAGCCAATTCCAATTCCGAAGACACCTATACCAAAGATTTTACAATTGCCGATGTGACCAAACAATTCAACAACATTTCGTTGGACAAAACGGGAACGATTCTCCAAAACTTGCCAGATTCCAGAAATAAATTGTCCAGCGAATTGACCAATAACAGTGCCTTCATCCAGTCGGGAACGGGCATTGCGTGTCGAGTAGATTTTCCTTTCATAAAGCAATTAAAATACATTTCAGAAAAAGGAGTAATCGTGGATGCCGAACTAATTATCAAGCCCATCAAGAATAGCGCTTCGGCTTTATATCCCATAAAAGATTCCCTGCAAGTATATGAATGCGATCATTTAAACCGAATTTCCAAGATTTTGACCAATTCCGGTGGCTCGCAAATGTTGGCAAAGCTAAACACCACGCCGGATGAATTTAACGAAAACATTGGCTATAAAATTAACATTGGTTCCTTTCTAAACCAAGAAATGCTGAAAACATCCGGTAGTAAATCGTCCTTGATTTTTACGTTTCCCAATATTGCCAAAGGGGTAAACCGAATTGTTTTGGGCAATCAAAAGAACACGGAAAATAAACTACAATTAAAAATTTATTATATCTCCTACTAGAATGAAAAACAAAATTTGGTTTATATTATTTTTTGCCGTGCAATCTTTTTGCGTGTTTTCTCAAAGCGTTTCCACTTCACCCTATTCCGTTTATGGTTTGGGAAGCCTGTATGAATCCGATTTTGGCTCGATTCCTTCCATTGGTTCCTCGGGAATTGCCTTGCCATCCACATCGTTCATCAACAACAAAAACCCGGCTTCGTTGGGTCACATAGGCAAATACAGCTTCTTTTTTGACACTGGATTAAAAGGAATCCAGACCAATTATAACAGTCAATCAGCAAGCGAAAAAAGAAACAATTTCCAATTTTCGCACATTGCCGTTGCGTTTCCCATAACTTCAAAATCGGGAGTGAGCGCATCCTTGAAACCGTATTCGAGTGCCACTTATTTGATTTCAAATTATAAAATCCCCATCAGCAACAGCAATGAATTTTATTATTTAGACGCTGCCAGTTATGGAGGACTCAATAGTTTTGACCTTTCGTATGGTTATAAAGTTCAAAAAAGAATCTCGTTGGGACTAACGACTTCCTTCTATTTTGGCAATATCAACGATGTTAAAGATTTTACCATTGCCAATTCGATAACCAACATCAATAAAAAAAGTTTCTACAATGGAATCCGTTTTACTTTGGGGAATCAAATCAAAATTGACTCTACTTTCAACATTGGGTTAACGGTAAAAACACCAACAAAATTAGCCGCTTCAAAAACCCAATCGGTTACCACGGTAAACCTGACCGAAACCCAATATGTAGAAACGGCAGTAGATTCGGATGTAACGGATTATTATTTGCCCCTTGAATTTGGAGTAGGTTTCAGCAAAGCTTTCAAAAAAAATATCAGCCTCACTTTTGATTACGAAAAAAGCCTTTGGAACGGCACCAACCAAACCAATTTGTATGGCGAATTCAAAAACCAGGACAAATTTGCATTGGGATTATCCTATGTCAAAAAAGAACGCAGCATTTATTTTTCAGACCGAATCCATTATTTTTCAGGCATCAATTATGACACTGGTTTTCTTTCGATAAACAACAGAAACATCAACAATTTGGCCTTCAGTCTGGGAGTTGGAATCCCGATAGACAACACAAAATCCTTGTTGAACATCACTTACTCTTATGGTCAAAAAGGGAGTATCGGCAACGATTTAATAAAAGAAAACTATCACAAAATTGGAATAAATTTAAGTTTGGAAGGCATCTGGTTCGTAAAACGTAAATACGATTAAAAACATAAAAATCATAAAAATGGTAGCTAAATTTGAAAACATCAACAAGACTTTCTGCACCAGTGCCGGAACGTACAATTGGAATGAAGAAACCAGTATCAACCTCAATAAAGGTGAAATTTTATTGATTACCGGAAAATCCGAATATTCGAAAAAAACATTGCTCACCTTAATGGGATGCCTCATCAATCCGAATGAGGGAATTCTTGAAATCAACGGAAAAAATATCAATCTTTCGTGTTACGAAGAAATGGCGCTGATTCAATCACAAACCATTGGATTTGTTTTTCATCAACACAATTTATTGGAGTCCATAAATACCGAAGAAAACGTGGCGTTTCCGCTAAAGGTTCAAAATTTAAAATCGGATGAAATCAGGCAAAAAACTACCGAAGCCCTGAAAATGGTCGATATGTACGAACATCGAAAAAAAATGCCCAAACAACTTTCGAAATTGGAAAAACAGCAAATCCTAATCGCCAGGGCTTTGGCCAACAATCCCCAAATTATGGTTTGTGACAAGCCAACCGCTTTTTTGGATAGACAAAGCGGCGTGTTCATTATGGAAAAACTGAAAGCATTGGCAAAATCAGGCAAAACAATCGTGATTTTAAATCACGACCCAAGATATAATGAATATGCCAATCGCGCCGTTGAAGTAAAAAACGGAATCGTGAATGAACTCATTTTGGTGCAATAACTAAACAATTGGCCCACAGATGACACGGATTTAGCCGATTCAAACGGATTTAAAATGCGTTTAAGCTGTAACTTTTAAATTATTGTTTGTATAAATTTCAAAAAAATCAGCGATAAACTGCTACCCGAGTGATAGCAAAGAAGCGAAGCAAGTCCGTGTCATCTGTGTCTCATTCAATCAACAAATCATTACCAATTTATTTCCATTTTCTGTCCTTTTTTCAAAGTGATTGTCTTGTTTTTGTCGCCGCTAATAAGGATTGTTTTTCCTCCATTTTTAGAAAAAATGGTCACTTTTTTTAGAATTTTGGTGTTCCATTCCATTGCAATTTCAAATCCTCCTCGGGCACAAATTCCTTTTACGAAACCGCTTTCCCAAGCATCGGGCAAAGCGGGAAGCAACCTGATTTCGGTTTCGTTGGACTGAACCAACATTTCGGCAACGGCAGCTGCTCCTCCAAAATTTCCGTCGATTTGAAACGGCGGATGCGCATCGAACAAGTTGGGATACGTCCCTCCTCCTCTTCTTGGTTTTTCCGTTTTCTTTCCGTCTGGATCAACATAACGAAGGAGTTCACGAAACATTTTATAAGAACGATTGCCGTCCCAAAGTCTAGCCCAAAGATTGATGCGCCAGCCTTTGGACCAACCCGTGGTTTCATCCCCTTTTATCTCCAAAGTTTGTCTAGAAGCATTGGCCAATTCAGGTGTTTTCAATGGCGTGATATGGTCACCCGGAAAAAGTCCAAACAACTGCGATTGATGGCGGTGTTTGGGGTCTTTGTCATTCCAATCGAAATACCATTCTTGCAAATTTCCTTTTTTCCCAATTTGGTACGGATGCAATTTGGAAAGTGCAGTTTCCAATTTTGTTCTAAATTCCGCATCCACGTTCAATACTTTCGAAGCCTTGATGGTTTTGTCGAAACATTCTCGAATCATTGCCAAATCTGCTGTTCCACCGTAAATCGTGGCGCCAATGAAACCGTCGGGAGTTATATATTGATTTTCGGGAGAAGTTGACGGCGAAGTGATTAAATTGCCGTTTTTGTCTTCCACCAACCATTTCAAACAAAACTGTGAAGCGCCTTTCATAATTTCGTAACCCTCGTTTTTGAGGTAATTCTTGTCTTGGGTAAACACATAATGTTCCCAAATATGGGTGCTCAACCAGGCTCCCGCCATATTCCAACACGCCCACATCGGTTCTTCTTTTCCGAATTGCCCAACAGGATTGGTCATCGCCCAAATATCTGAATTATGTGCTGCTGCCCAGCCTTCATTCACTCCGTAAAAAGTCTTGGCGGTCACTTTTCCCGTCACTGAAAGATTTTTGATGAAACTCAAAAGAGGTGCGTGCATTTCCGAAAGATTGGTGTTTTCGGCCAACCAATAATTCTCTTCCAAATTGATGTTCATCGTGTAATTGCTGCTCCAAGGCGGATTGAGATACGGATTCCATAGTCCTTGTAAATTGGCTGGAACCCCCAAAGTTCTAGAACTGCTGATGAGCAAATAACGACCGTATTGGAAATATAAAATCTCCAGATTCTTGTCTTCTTTTCCTTCTGAATAGCGCAACAAACGTTCATCAGTTGGCAAATTAAGAGCTGTTGTTTTTCCTAAATTCAATTCCACTCGGTTATAGAATTTTTGATAATCTGTAATATGTGATAGTTTCAATTTATCGAATGATTTTGAAAAAGCTTTGTTTAAATTATCCAAGGCAATGGCTTTGTTATTCAAACCCTCGGTAGCAGGATTTTTGTCGAAACCATTAAAACTGGTGGCAATAGAAACATAAATCAAGGCTTCCGTTCCATTTTTTAATCCTAAACTTGAACCAGAACTTGTGATTGTTCCATCTATGTTTTTAATTTTTATAGACGATGTGAATCGTGTACCAGAACCATTTTCCTTTATATCTGCTATTTGCTGTTGTGAAAGATAAGCTGCATTACCCTTATAACCTGGGTTTTCGTGAGTGGGTGCCACACCATTCATAGAAAGTACATTTTCTTTAACTTCGGTTTTAAATTTCAATAAACTACTGGAATTAATGTCAAAATTCAAGGCTCCTTCCTTGCTACTGGTCAACCTGATTACCATAATTTTATCAGGTGCAGAAACAAAGTATTCGCGGGTAAATTTGACTCCATCAATTTCATAACTTATTTTCGAAATGGCTTTCGAAATGTCCAGTTCCCGATAATAATTGGTCGCTTTTCCTGTGTGATGATTATCAATATTCAGTGTTCCCAAAGGCGCAAAAGATTCCGAGTTTTTACCTTGAATCTTTTTATTTAATTCTTCGGCGAGTTTATAATTTTCATTTTTCAATGCTTCGCGAATGGCAGGCAAATTCTTGTAAGCCTCGGGATTCATATTCGCATTTACGGGTTGGCCAGACCAAAGCGTGATGTCATTCAAATAAATCTTCTCTGAATTGACACCTCCAAAAACGGTTGCTCCTTGTTTTCCGTTACCTAAAACCAGACTTTCCTCAAAATAATCAGCTGGCTGATTGTACCACAGAATATGGTCTGATTGGGCTGCCACTTTTCCATATAAAATGGAAATAATCAAAACGATATATAATTTTCTCATAATTATGATTTATTCAAAATTTATTTTCCATACAGATTGGATCGGTAGTACAGACGGGTTTAAAACCCGTCTCTACGTGTCGCCACTGAAAAAACAATCCTTATCCCAATTTTTGGGATTGTTTATGATATAATTTTTAATTCTATTGTATTCTGCTTCATTCCTAATTATGTGATCGTGAAATCGTTCTTGCCAATTTGACACTCCTTTTGAATTTCTTTTTTCATTAATCTTTCGGGATGAAAATGATTTTAATGCTCGCATAAATTCAAATACACCGTGAATTTTATCATCGGAATTTGCATTCGTGATATCATTCGTGGTATCATTCGTGATATCATTCGTAGTACAGACGGGTTTCAAACCCGTCTCTACGCTATCGGGATTGGAATCGGGATTAATTATTTTTGAATTATCAACGCCCACGATACAATGAATATGATTGGGCATTATCTGAAATTCATCCAATACAATATTTTTATAATGATTGGGCAAATCAAACCAACAATCGGATACAATTTGGCCATATTCATTTAATATCATTTTTTCATCCTTTACATATCCGAATAAATGCTCTCGATTTTTGGTGCAAATTGTAATAAAATAATCTCCCTCATTAGAATAATCCCACCATTTGGCTCTAGCTGTTTCTATGCGGTATTTTCCTTGGAATTGTTGCATGATCGATTTCATTTTATACAGACGGATTCTGTACAGACGGGTTTAAAACCCGTCTCTACCCTACCTATTTACCTTATATTTTTCATTGGCGGTAATCATTTCCCAATTGTCGGTTCTGAAAGGCGATGCGGGAAAATTTTCTTTGTTGAAAAGATTGATTTCCGTGTCGTCATCCGCCCAACCATAATGAACAGCGACAGGATTTGGCACATTTTCGCTGGAAACCATTACTTTATTGTTTTGAATAATCGCTTTGGCGGAATAAAAAACTTTGTCTGCTCCAGCAATTTCAAATCCTTTTAAAATTCCATTTGAATCCGAGGTTGACAATCCGCTGCCAAGGTTGTCAAAAGTAAGAATTATTTGATTTCCTTTGATTTCTTGAGATAAAAAAGTAGGTCCAGAATAAACCATTTTTTTGTTATAAACATTGTTCAAGGCAATGGCTGCCAATCGTTTTCCAACATCCTGTTTGTTCGTTGGATGAATGTCTTTTGCATTACCAATATCTGTCGTTACCACCATTCCCGTCTTGGGCAATTTTAGGGTTTCGCTTTGTGCTTCGCGAAGTTCAGCCCATTTGCTGCCCTTTTTGCTATTGCCGCCATATTCGTCAAAAGTGGATAATTGCACAAAATAAAAAGGGAAATCGCCTTGATTCCATTTTGTTCTCCAATCTGTTATCATCAAAGGAAAGGCAATTTTGTATTGTTCCGCTCTACCTACGTTGGCTTCGCCTTGATACCACAAAACACCTTGAAAGGCGTAGGGAATCAATGGATTGACCATTGCATTGTACAATAATGAAGGATAACTATTGGGAGAAATGGCTATTTTTACCTGTACCACATTAAATTTCCAAAGCCCTTCGAGGGATACATTCGAATCATTGAAATCGATATTCAAATCGGCTGGATCGCCATATATTCCGCCACCGCCGGTATAATCAGCAATTCGAACCGCGATGACATTCATACCTTCTTTCAAAACGCCAGCTGGAATTTTATAGACCCTTTTCGTATCCCAAATTTTGTTGGTTCCCACTTCAATTCCGTTGACATAAGTATGATCTTCATCATCTACTTTTGACAAATGTAAAACGGCTTCTTTTTGAGCTTGCTCGGCGGTCAAAACAATGGTTTTTCGCATCCAGACTATCCCATCAATATTGCCTATTTGTTGGTTTTCCCACAAAGAGGGCACTTTTATTTCTGGCCAATTTTTATCCTCAAAATTCGGGTTTTTAAACTGGTTTTCATTGGTCATTGTCACCTCAAAACCTTGTACTTTTTTGAGATTATCCAAAACTGATTTTTTGTATGTTTCAAAAACCGCATCCATATCCAACTGGGGAACTTCGGCTATCATATCTTTAAATTCGGAACTATTTTCGAATGCTTCACGGCTGGTCCAAGTCTCCACACAAGTTCCGCCCCAAGAGGTGTTGATAATTCCGATGGGGATTTTTAATTCGGCGTATATTTTTTTGGCAAAAAAGTAACCCACGGCGGTAAAATCACCCACATTTTCTTTATTGGAAACTACCCATTTTCCAGCTTTTAAATCCTCTTTTGGCGAACCACTCAAGTCTTGGGCAACCCCAAAATGACGGATCATCGGGTTATTGGCTTGTTCTTTCTGGGTTTCAAAATCGGGTAATTTATACATTTGAAATTCCATATTCGATTGTCCGCTGCAAATCCAGACTTCGCCCACCAAAACATCTTTGATGGCAATTTTGTTTTTACCAATAATGGTCAATTCAAAAGGCCCACCGGCTTTTTCGGCATCGAGTTTTAGCATCCATTTCCCTTTGGAATCGGCCGTGATGGTTTTGATTTGTTTGTTGAAACGGACTTCGATTTTTTCATTGGCATCCGCCCAACCCCAAACCGGAATGGGTTTGTTGCGTTGCAAAACCATTCCATCGGAAAACAACAACGGCATTCGGACATTGCCATTAGAACAAAAACTAAAAGCTAAAAACAGAATTGCAAGATATTTTTTCATCATCAAAAATTATTATAATTTATATTTTATACTTGTCCATAAAACTGACACAGATTTTACAAATTTTCAACATTACAAAGGGTTCAATTTGTGAAATCTGTGTCAATAAAACATTTTTTAGAATCAATACGGACAATCATATTAAATTTAACCACTGATTTCAATCTAGATTAGTTTTTCCAAACCGTGACTCCTGCAGGTTTTAAAGTGGCGTTGCCAACAAGAACCTCCGCTTTGGCAGGAATTTCTAATTGATAGTCTGTTGAGGAATAATTTACGGCTACCCAAAAACCATCACGCCATTGGACATAAACTCCTTCGGGATAATTTTCGGTGGTAGCTCCTGCTTCTTCGTACACTTTTTTCAAAACATCTCGTTCTAATTTAGCATCGTCAGTATCTACACCAATATAAGTTACAGTTCCTTTTCCGATTTTATTAATTACCACTGCCGATTTTCCTGCATAAAATTGATCAGAATATTTCGCCCAACTATTTTCTTTTTTATTGGGTGTAACCAAATCTCCCCAATTGTCCCAAATATACTCTTTATCAAAAGCCTTGATAGTTCCTTTTGTGTTTACCAATTGATCAAAATCATCAATTTTGGAATCTATTAATGGATAAAGAGTTGCTCCCCAAAGTGAGCTAAATAAATGTCCGTTTCTGTCTTTTACCCCTGTTCGAACAGTTAAAACCAAATTTCCTCCTTGTTTTACATAGTTTTCCCATTTGGAAACAAGTATGGCATCAACTAATTCATAAGCGGGTGCAATGACAACTTTATAATCATTCAAATTATCGTTTTCGGATAAAATATCTGTTGGTGCTCCAAAAGATTTTACAATTTCAAGATACTTCTGAAAAAAGCCAATAGCATTCCACTGGTTTGTTTGTGGTTGACGATTCATACTCCAGATATTATCACAATTATATAATAAACCTGTCTTGCGAACCTGTAGTGCTTTTGGAATCTTGGCATTTGGATTATAGGCTTTTCGCAAAATTTTCATTTCAGAAATGGCTTGTTTATAATCTTTCCCTCCTTGCGAAAGTGTTACTCCATCCAATTTCATAATACCTCCATGATATTGTTCCGAACTATAATTAATCTGACGATACCTATAAGAACAAGCAAATGACAAGTCTCCTCCAAAACAATGAAACAACCACATCCGCAAAGTACCAGGCAAAAGCAATGGATTTACACTTCCCCAATTAACATAACCAGGTTGCAATTCCATAATTCCCGCCACATTATTGGGCTGTTTGTAATAACTTAATGCAAAAGAAAGTTCTTTAGGGTCTCCTAAACGAAAGCCTTTGTCTCCAAGATTGGAATTGCCTTTATTGGGATACGAAGTAAAAGAATTAAAGTCTAAATTTTTTGTTTTTCTGGGATCGGCAGCAGTTATTGCAGTATAATTTGTGGTAACATATTGATTATTGGCAATATACTTCCGAAGAATAGCAGCTTGAAAATCTAAAAAATTCGTCTGTATTTCAGCTGTATAACGCTTAAAATCCAATAAGGCATGTGGGTTTGTTCCCCACCATCCCACTAGATTCGCATTATAAATTTTAACTTGAGAAAAATCGATATAGGTTTGACTCCAAAAGGCGGTTCCCCATGCGTGATTTAATGCTGCAATAGTTTGGTACTTATTTTTTAACCATAGCTGAAACGCATCCTGAGACGAAGGACTGTAATCCTCTCGAGCTTCGGGTTCATTATCCAATTGCCAACCTATGACATTTGGATTCTTGCCGTAGCGTTGCGCCATTTGAGTTACAATTTTACTCGTAAAATCTTTCCAAACCGTGTTGGACAATGATTGTACGGCTCTGGTTCCGTGTTCCGCTCTTTGATAGTTCGAATTCATTACATAAATCTCGGGATATTTTATTCCCATCCAAACAGGTGCAATGGCGGTAGGTGTGCCTAAAATTACTTTTAGTTTGTATTTTGCTGCTAAATTAATTACCTCATCAAGCCATTGAAAATCGTAAACTCCTTCCGAAGGCTCAAAATTGATCCAGGCAAATTCTGCAATATGAATAAATTCAAACCCTATTTCGGAAATGTTTTTGATATCCCGTTCCCATTCCTTTTTATCCCAATGCTCAGGATAATAATAAATCCCGAAAGTCATTAAATCTTTTTTGGGAAAGAAACGAGAATTCTCTTGCGCCTTAAGATTATTAAAAAAGAATAAAATAAATACAATCGAAAATAATTTTTTCATTTTTTAGATTATTAAAAAATTGGTAATTCGACCAGAATCAATCCAGTCAAATTACCAATAAAACCCATTATTTTAATCCATCCTGCAAGGCAGTTAGAGCTTGTGTATCAAATACTGTATTGTCACTTCTTTTAAAGATTCCAAAGCCTTTATCTCCGATACTTCCTTCATCCCAGTAAAAAGGGATTAATCCATTTGCCTTAGCTTGTTTGACTACATATTTCAAATAATATGCTCTTGAATTTAAGTGTAATGTTAAATCATTACCTGTTAAGGTAGTTCTTCGAATAGCACCAAATTCGCCCAAAACAACAGGAATTCCTTTGTCGACAAATTGGGTTTTCATGGATTTGAAAAGTTTGTCCAAGTCGGCTTCTTCTCCCAAAGTCGCATTGTGTGCAGTATCGGTTGTGGAGTGATAATTGGCACCCCAATAATAGAACATTTTGCCCCAAGTTTCGTCTTTTTCCATTCCGCAAAAATTCCAAGGCGTGTAATAATGGATCTCAACCATCATTCGATTGGCAACTTTATCGGTTGGTAAAGTCAGCATCAATTTGTTGGTTTTGTCAATATCTGTCGATGGGCCTTGAACTACCAATGTACGATAGGAATTCTTGCCTCCAGTGGAGCGAACCGCATCAATAAATGTTTGGTGATACGAGTTTAAAACTGCCATTTGGGTTGCGTTTTCCACGTTGGGTTCATTGGCACTGGCAAAAAGTAAATGTTCATCAAAATCTCTTAAATTGGTTGCAATTTGCTCCCAAAAAGCTTTCTGTTTGGCGTTGTTGGCTGCTTTTTGGACTTCGGTGCAATTATCTTCAAGCCATCCGCCATCCCAATGTATGTTGACAATGACATACATATTGTTGTCCGTACAATATTTCACTACTTCTTTCACTCTGGCAAGCCAATCTGCTTTGATTTGCGCTGTGGTGGCATTGGCCATATTTTGATTCCAAGAACAAGGAATTCGAATGGCGTTGAAACCATTGGCTTTAACTAAATCAATCAAGGCTTTGGCAACTTTTGGATTGCCCCAAGCGGTTTCTCCACCAATTGCTTCCAGTGAATTGCCAATATTCCAACCCAGCTTTATGTTTGCAGAAAGTTGGGCAGCAGTACTGCTCATTCCTGTGGCATCGGCGGCAATCGGATTGGTGTTGTAACTTGGATATAAATCGGTCACCGGAGGAACAACGGCAGCGGGAGGCTGTGTTACCGTAATTTGCACAGAAGGCGCTTGATTTGAACTTACGGTTATAGTGGCAGAACGAACCGTAGTACCTGTGTTGGCCAATGACGTTATGCTTACCAATGACGAACCCAAATTTCCCGACGATTTGCTCAACTGAATCCAACTGGTATCAGAACTGCTGATTGTCCAAGTATCGGCAGTGCTTGTCACGGTTACGCTGACACTATTTCCTGTACTTAGAAATTCGATTGAATTTGGATCAACAGTAAGTGTTTTTGATGTTGGTTTTCCTTCTGGAGTTGCACCATCGGAACTGCAAGACCAAATGACCATAAATACCAAACATAAAATGGCAACGAATATTTTTTTCATTCTTGGTTTTATTTAATGGTTACGACAACTTCTTTTTTAATATCTCTGGAAGAACTTCCTAATTTCATGGTATAATTGCCTGGTTCAACCGTCCATTTTTTAGTTTCCACATTGTAATAGGCTAATTCTTTTACCGGAACTTGAATTGTTATAATTTCGGATTTTCCGGCAGAAACCAATACTTTTTGGAACCCTTTCAACTCTTGTGCGGCACGGGTAATTTTCGAATCGGATTTGGAAGAATACAATTGTACCACTTCTTGACCATCCACTTTTCCGGAGTTTTTAACGGTAACTGAAACCGCAATTGTTTCGTTGGCATTGTATGATTTCTTGTCCGTTTTAGCATTTTCGAAAGCGAAACTGGTGTACGACAATCCGTAGCCAAATGGATAAAGCGGCTCGATTTTTTTGGTGTCAAACCAACGGTAGCCTACCAAAATTCCTTCGGCATAATTTACCGTTTTGTCCCCTGGAAAACTGTTGGTGGCGTGAGCTGGTGAATCTTCAATCTTTTTGGGCATTGTCCAAGGCAATTTACCGGATGGATTTATTTTTCCAAGCAATACGTCTGCCAAAGCATTTCCTCCTTCGGAACCATTGAACCAACTCCAAACCAAGGTTGGCGATTTCTGGCTCAAATCGACAATATCAAAAGGAGCTCCGGCAATAATGACAACTATTGTATTTGGATTTACGGCTCTCACTTTGTTAATCAATTCTTCTTGTGCAAAAGGGAGATTCAAATTTCTTCTGTCGGAAGCTTCGGTTTCGTAATCACGGTTGGAACCCGCAAAAACGATGGCCATATCCGAATTTTTGGCAGCATCAATGGCTTCCTGTAATTTGGCTGGATCCAATTGGTCGATGGTTACAGGGCCGTTCAAGGTAATATCGCCCAATTTCCCCTTGTTTTTTAAATCATAACGCTCCAAATACCCTTCGGCGTAATTGATTTTGATGGAAGCCGGCAATCTGTTTTGCAAACCTTCCAAAGGTGTAATTTCTCTTTTGGTTTTCACTCCTGCGCCAAATCCGCCCAAGGCATTTTTCTTGGTCGCATTGTTCCCGATTACGGCAATGGATTGTATTCCATCCAATTTTAATGGCAAAACATTTTTGTCGTTTTTCAACAAAACCACAGCTTCCGATGCTATTTTGTAGGCATCTTGGTAATGCGCTTCGGTGGCAATGCTTCCTTTTACTCTGTTTTTTTGTTCGGTTCCCATAGCTTTTACTTGGAACAAAACATTTAAAATTCTTTTAACGTGTTTGTCAATTTCTACTTCCGAGATTTCTCCTGCTTTTGCAGCCGCAATTAACTTGTCGGCCAAGAAAAATTCGTTGAACGGTTTTGGAGTTCCCATTTCGATATCCAAACCGTTTTTCAAGGTTTTAACGGTCGAATGCACCGCCGCCCAATCCGAAACGACAACACCTTTGAAACCCCATTCGTCACGCAAAATGGTGTTCAGCATATAATCGTTCTCACATAAATAGTCTCCTCTAAACTTGTTGTAAGCGCCCATAATGCTATAGGCTTTGGCTTCTTTAACAGCAGCTTCAAATGCCGGCAAATATATTTCTCTCAAGGTACGTTCGTCCATTTGAACATCATAAATGTCCCGATTGGTTTCCTGGTTATTGGCGGCGAAATGTTTGACGCAAGCCATAACATCATTGTCCTGTAAACCTACAATCAACGGCACGGCCATTCTTTTGTTCAAGAAAGGGTCTTCTGTCGAATATTCATAAGTCCTTCCTCCCAATGGAGTCCTGACAATATTGATGGCCGGAGAAAGCAACATGTCCTTGTCTCTGGCACGCATTTCCTGACCAACACTGTTCCCGAAAGTGTAGGCCATCTTGGTATTCCAAGTTGCAGCCAAAGCTCCAGAAGCTGGATAATATGTGGCAAAATCATTTGTCCAACCAGCTGCAGACCAGTTGTCACGAGAAATTTCTTCACGAACTCCCAAAGGCCCATCGGCCATTTTCAATTCAGGAATACCCAAGCGTTTTACTCCGCCAGTAGAAAACATGCTGTTGCCGTGCAGCATTCCTATTTTTTCTTCGAGCGTCATTTGAGAAATGAGCTTGTTAATTTCGGCATCGAAACTTGTGTCTAAAGATTTTACAGGTTTCGTATTTAATAGATTCATAGTATTAGCAGTTTGGGAATTTGCCACATTTCCCGTAAACAGTAACATTGAGAATAGAGATAAAGTGATTATTTTATTTTTCATAAGTAGTTATTTTGACTTGGTTTTTTTTAAACTATTGCTTTACAAAATTCAGCAACAGCACATCGTTTTCATTAATCTTGAAATCCTTTTTATAAATTCCGTTGGCATCAATTGTCACTGTTTCCGTGGCAATTGGCGCACCATTATTTTTTTCTTTCAGCGTGTTTACTTGTTGTTTGGTCAACTGGTTCGGTTTATTCATCCCCAAATAATCGGTAAAAACATCATTCACTTTGTAACCCACTTTGAAGATTTCTAAAGTATAGCTGCCTTTTTGGAGTCCTGCCACTTCAATCTTTACGGTTCCTTTTGGTTTGGATGGTAAATCTTTTACATAATATTGTTGATTGTTTGTGGCATCTGGCAAAGTATAGGTAAAATCCCAAAACAAAACCTGCACATCACCTTTTGTGTTTTTAGCCGCCCAAGAAGAAGTGTCGGTATTTTGAAGTTCTGTTTCTCCCAATTTGTTCAAAAAGGAATACGAAAAATAGGCCGGTTTCTTGATTCCTTGCGTATTCAACAACCCGAAACCACCGTGAAAAGGCGTAAATCTTGGCCCTGGTTCTTCAAAAATATCGGTAAAAACCCAATACGACATTGAGTTTGCAGCATTCCCCACTTGTTTCAATTTTTGAAGAATATAAGCCGCCGAATGGTAACTGTCGTGAATGGGATCGGCTGGTGTATAAGAGGAACTCCATTCGGTGTAATGCAATTCGAGATTGGGTTTTGTTGATGTTGCAATTTCTTTTCTTGATTGCAACACATCGCCACTTACTGCCTCATTATCTTTGCTTAATACAGTTCCGCTTTGTCCAAATTCATCCAAAAAACCTTGTCCAACACCATAGGAATGTGTACTGATAAAATCAATTGGCACCTTGTTTTTTTCACAAAAATCAATCATCTCGCTTTCCCAAGCAGCTCCCGCAGTACCTGGCCCACCTACTTTATAGTCTGGATTTACACTTTTTATGGCGCGAGTGCTATAATCATATAATTTAAAATATTCTTCTTGTGTTCCCGTCCAAAAACCTGGAGTTAAATTGGGTTCATTCCAAACTTCGAAATACCAAGACTTCACCTCATCGGCTCCGTAACGTTCGGTAAAATGTTGTGCTAAGTTGCGGATTAAATCTTCCCATTTTTTATAATCTTTAGGTGGTGTCACATTGCCTTTCCACCAAAAAATGGTTTGCTTTCCACTCGCCAAAGCCGATGGCATAAACCCTAATTCGACAAAAGGTTTCATATTGATACTCAAAATATAATCAAATAAAACATCGACATATTGGTAATTGTATTCTGGATTCCCTTTGTTGTCTTCACGATAAACCGCCATATCGTCGGTCAATAAACCGTGCATCCTAATGTATTTGAAATCGCATTCTTTTTTTATCAAAGCCAATTGTTGTTGCCAATCGGCGCGCAATCCTTCGTTGGCTCGTCCCGCTCCGATACACTCTTTGTACATCGTGTTCATTTGTCCAGCCGATTTATTGTAATCGACTTTTATAATTCGATCCACAGAAGCTGTTTTCTTGGTATTCAAATTTTGTCCAAACAATGCAACATTGGTCAGTAATAATAGAATAATTGGTAGTACTAAATGTTTTTTCATTTTAATTATTTCACGGTTATTTTTTTGGTCAATAGTATTGCATCAGAAGCTCCGCCTACTTGTATTTCAATTTGTCCTTTTTCGAGTTCAAATTGTTGTTTGGTTGTATTCCAATATTCTAAATTTTCAGCTTTTAAAGTCAGGGCTACTGTTTTGGTTTCTCCTGCTTTCAAAAATATTCTTTGAAAAGATTTCAATGCTTTTATTGGTTGCTGAATAGCCGAATCGATTGATTTTACATACAATTGAACGACTTCTTCACCATCCCTTTTTCCAGTATTGGTTATCGAAACCGAAACTGTTAGGTCTTTATCCTTTTCTAAAGTATCCCTGTTTGTCTTTATGGAATTATACGCAAAACTCGTATAACTCAATCCGTGACCGAAAGCATACAAGGGTTTTCCTTGAAAATACATGTAGGTTCTTCCGTTGCGAATGTTGTAATCCAATAAATCAGGCAAATCGGTGATATCTTTTACCCAAGTTTGCGTCAATCTTCCAGCTGGATTGTAATCACCAAATAATACGTCGGCCAAAGCGGTTCCTAATTCTTGGCTGTTTTGCGTCAGATGTACAATTGCAGGAATGTGTTCTTGTGTCCAATTGATGGCATACGGAAAACTGCTGATGAGCGCCACGACAGTTTTGGGATTGGCTTGATACGCAATTTTGATTAAATCTTCCTGTTCCAATGTCAAAGATTGTCTATCAACAGCTTCTTTTCCTTCGCTCGGCAAGGGACAATCATTCCAACCCGCATTGCAAACCGGATGATTCCCGACAATTACAATAACAACATCTGCTTTTTTGGCAATTGTGGCTGCTTTCCCATCGGCATTGTTTTTGGCGTATAAAATTTCAACATTCGAACCCAATTTATTTTTAATTCCCTGCAAAGGTGTTATCATATAGGGAGGAGTTCCGCTGTACCAATCCAAAAGCACTTGGTCGGCACGAAGACCGATTACGGCAATAGTTTTTAGTCTTTCTTTTTGCAAAGGCAATAATTGTTTAACCGGATCATTTTTCAATAAAACAATGGATTTCAAGGTCGCTTCCAATGCCAGTTTTTTGTGGGCATCCGATTTCCAAGGATCAATCGTGTCTTTTCCGATACCAATTTTAGCATACGGATTTTCGTCTGGAGCATCTAACATTCCCAGTTTGATCATTACCCGAAAATTTCCCCTGATGACTTCGTCTATGTCTTTTTCAGTTAAATATCCTTTTGCAATGGCACCGTCAACTCCTTCTTTATAATCGTCCAAAAATTGATTGATTCCCGATTTTACTACGGCTGCCGCTCCCAAATAGGAATCGGCATAATATTTATGATCCGAAAGCAGCAACTTGAAAGCACCGCCATCGGTACAGATGATTCCATTTTGTCCCCATTCTTTTTGAGTGATGTCTTTCAACATCGGATGCACAGTAGCCGGGATTCCGTTTACTTTATTGTAAGAAGCCATATAGGCTCGCGAACCGCCTTCAATAATCCCCATTCGGAAAGGAACGGAATAATATTCTCTCCAAAGCCTTTCATCAAAATCGGATGATGTGTAAGTTCTGCCATCTTCGTTGCTGTTGGCCAAAAAGTGTTTCATCAACGAAGCCGATTGCCAATATTTGGGATGATTTCCCTGAAGCCCTTTTACAAAAGCAACAGTCATCGTTCCGTTAAAAAAAGCATCTTCGCCATAGCTTTCTTCGGTGCGTCCCCAACGTGGGTCTCTGGCGATATCGGCATTTGGAGCCCGAATCACCAAACCGCCCCGATGGTATTTCTGGAAAGCATAACGTGCTTCATAGCCTTCAACCTGCGCCACTTTTTGGATCAAATCGACATCCCAAGTTTCGCCCAAACCATAAGCCTGAGGAAAAGTGGTGGTGGGAATCGGTACTTTGCCTTTTCCTCCCCATTCGCCTGGTCCTCCTAAAGCCAATCCGTGTAATCCTTCGATATGACCTGTACCCACAACTCCCAATCTTGGAACGGAGGGATTGGTACTTAAAACCGCAACTTTTTCCTCCAAAGTCATCAATGACAACAGATTGTCAATACGCTTTTCTGTCTCCAAATTTGGATTTTGAAAAGGATATTGCTGTTGTTTTTGCGCCAAAACCACGTTTATGCACAAAAGAAAAACAATGGAAAAAAGGAGGTTTTTCATTTTTAAGAAATCGGAATTAATTAAACCAGTTGGGTTGTCTTGAAATTATAATTTCTTGAATCGAATGGCTGTTCCTCCTGCTCCACCCAAATGCAATTTCAACACATCCGAAGCTTTAACCGTTTTCTTGGAAATGGCAACTGCTGATGGATTGTGGGTTTCGTCTGTTCCTTCGGCATCGGCATAAATTTGGGCTTCATAAGTGGCGTTGGCATCCAAAAATGATAATGAAATTTCCAAATCTCTAGCTTTCTCGTTCGTAATGCTTCCCAAATACCAATCGGCACTGTTTTCATCTTTACGAACCGTGGTAATGTATTCCCCAATTTCAGCGTTCAATACTTTGGTATCTTGCCAATCCGTTGGAACGTCTTTCAAGAATTGGAAAGAAGGATTTCCTGCGTAATTTTCAGGAAGATCGGCTAACATTTGTATTGGTGAATAAAAAACTACGTATAAAGCCAATTGTTGTGCCGTGGTTCCGTGAATTCTTTTTCCTGGATAACCTTGTTTGATTTCAACATCCAAGACTCCCGGAGTATAATCCATTGGCCCTGACAACAATCTGGTGAAAGGCAAAATAGTCACGTGATTGGGCGGATTTCCTTCACTCCAAGCATTGTATTCTTGTCCTCTGGCAGCTTCCCGAGCCAACATATTGGGATACGTTCTGCGTTCTCCCGTGTCTTTTATTGGTTCGTGATAGAAAACGGCCAAATCATATTCGGCAGCTTTTTTCAGGACGTATCGGAAATAATTCACTCCAAATTGTCCGTGATGCCATTCTTTCATGTTCAATTTAGAACCCACGTGTCCTATTTTCACGGTGTGAATACCCAAACGTTTATACATTGCAAATCCTTCGTCTATTTCTTTAAGATAATTAATCAAGTTCGAACCCGTTTCATGGTACCCGATAAGCTCCACTCCTTTTTGTTTTCCATATTCCACAACTTTGTCGATGTCAAAATTATCGGCACATTTTGTAAAACTGAACATGTGCATGTGGTTCTCGTACCAAGCTGGAGTCCAACCTTTGTTCCAGCCTTCAATAAGCATGTGATGAAATCCTTCTTTGGCAGTAAAATCGAGGTATTCAAAAGCATTTTTGGTAGTGGCTCCTTGTTTGTCACTTTCCCAAAAAGTATATTTTCCGATGTGCATTCCCCACCAAATTCCCAAATATTTATAAGGTTTGAAATAATCAATTTTGCCCAATTTGTTGGGTTCGTTTAGATTTAAAATCAAATACGAATCGACTAAATCTCCTGATTTTTCACCTATTTGAATGGTTCTCCAAGAGGAAGTAAAACTGTCTTTCACGCGTACTTTCACTCCATCTGCCCAAGGCACCAAGTCAGTTTTCAATTGTGTCCCGGTATTGTTTACCAATGTCGTGCTGGCATAATCGATTAGGTTGGCTTCGTGAAAACTCAATTTTAAACCGCTCTTGCTTTCGATAGTCAATGGCGTATGTACCGTGTCAATGGCATTAATGGTCGAATTTTGATACAAATATTCATAACGATTTTCTCGGTAAGCAGGAATCCACCACGCTTTTCCTTCTTCTTTCAGGTTGAAAGTCGTTTTTTCGTCCATAATGAAAATACTGTCTTTCGTACCTTGTCTTGGATACACATATCGAAAGGCAATTCCGTCATCGAAAGCGCGAAACTGGATTTCGAGTTGACGTTTCTCCTTGTTTTTTTGTTGCAGTTTCACCACCATTTGGTTGTAGTGGTTTCGGATTTTCTTCTTTTCGCCCCAAACCTGTTCCCAAGTTTCGTCGAAAGTGGAGTTTTCTACTTTAACTATTTCAAAATTGGAGCTGAAATCGTCATTGTTTTTCAACAAAAACCCCATATCCGATGGTGTAATTACCACTGTTTTTCCGTGAGAAACGGTGTATTTTGGTGAGCTATTTACCAATTCGAATTGAATTTTGTTTTTACCTTCGGGTGAAGCCAATTCGTAGGATTTTGATTTTTTGCCTTGGGCATTGACCATACTCAGGGAAAGTAATAAAGCGGGAAGTATCAGTTTTTTTATCATTGTACTATTTATTTTTTTTATAAAAAATCGGGGCATAGACTAACTCATTACCCCGATTTCACAACTAACCAAAACAATTATTTTATCCATTCAATTTTGAATGTGGTCTTGTTGCTTATTGGATTCTCATTTGCTTCGAAACCAGTTCCTTTTTTGGAAAGAGAGATGGTTTTTACTCCATCGCCTTCTGGAAGGAAAACTTTTGCTGTTGCCGTATTTGTTCCTTCAGCGGCATATACTTTGAGGGTCAATTTGCTCCAATCCATGTCTTTGGTGGATTGTGCCAATTTGATGTGTGGAATTGCCGAACCGTTTCGAACCAATACGATAATCGGCACTTCGCCGGCCTCAATTTTATGCCAACCGCCTTGATATACTTTTTTGGTTTGGTAATCAATCCAAGTACCTTCCGGAAGATAAACATCCCTGCCGGTAACCTCTTCAAATAAAGGCGCTACCAACATACTGGAACCAAAAAGATATTCATTGTCCACCAACCAAGAACCCGGATCATTAGAATATTCTATGAACAAGGCGCGCATCATCGGTAATCCTTTTTGGGAACTTTCTTTGGCTTGGGCGTAGATGTAAGGCATTAATTCGTAACGCATATTATCGGCATTTCTGAAAGTTTCCAAAAGGTCTTTGCTGTACAACCAAGGTTCGCGTGGAGGCTCGCCATGGCTTCTTACGTGGGATGTGAACATCCCGAAAGGAGCCCAACGACGATACAAGTTTTCGGGAGATTTGGTCACAAATCCACCCACGTCATGACTCCAGAAACTGAAACCACACAATCCCAAGGAAAGTCCCCCTCTTAATTCGGCCGACATGGCGCCGTTTGTTGTTTCGGCATCGCCACCCCAATGCAAAGGATAACGTTGGCTTCCTGCCCAGGTGCTTCTTGCCCAGATTAAGGTGTATCCTTTTTCTTTTTGGGTGATTTCGGCAACGGCTTTGTTGTAACGCAATGGGTATAAATTATGCTCATAGAAACCAGTTCGTCCATTGGAATAAATGCCGTCCGCTGGTGCGGCTTCTCCAAAATCCACTTTGAAAACGCTCACTCCTTGATCGAATAAACTTTTCAATTTGGCTTGGTACCAAGTCACGGTGGCCGGGTTCGTAAAATCCAAAACGGCATCTTCGTAAGGAAGGTTTCCTTTACGGTCTTTCACGGTCAAGTTTTTGTCCACAATTTCGTTGAACAAAGTGTTTTTTGGCGAAAAATAAGGTAGTTGCCATAAACAAACGTGGAAACCATCGTCTTTCAAATCCGACATCATTTTAACTGGATCTTCGAAACGTTTTTTTGCAAATTCGTAATTGTTGCGCCAATCCACGTCAAACCAGCCCGTGTCATAATGAATCACGTCGGTCGGGATTTTGTAAGCCCGTAGATTCTTGGCAACTTCACGACCTTCTTTTTCAGAAAAATAAGTAATTCGGCTCATCCAAAATCCGAAGGACCAAAGTGGCGGCATGGCGGCTTTTCCTGTAAGGTTCGTGTATTCGTCCAAAATATCTTTGGGTTCACCAATGAAGAAAAACAAATCGGCTTCGTCGTCGCCAATATACATTTCGTTGGCACTGCCATAATATTTTCCAAAATCAACAGTAATCGGTGTCGAATGGTGCATAAAAACCCCGTAACCACGGCTGCTCATGTAAAACGGAACCGGTTTATACATCGTTTCATTCTGTATTCCGTTAGCATCATCCGTCCACAAAACTACTTTTTGACCGCGTTTGTTGAACTGCGTAAAGGATTCGCCGCAACCAAATATTTTCTCGTCGGGTTCCAAGCTGAAAGCCGCTCCCATACTTCGGGAATAATCGCTGTTTCTGCGCACATACGAAAATGGAAGTGTTGGCGTGTAGGTATTTGCAAAATCAGAATTATGAAGTGTTCCAGTCAGCAATTTTCCTTTTTCATCATATATTTTTACGTGCCAAGGTTTGGTCTGGATCTCTACCGAACCGTGTTTGCTGGTAAATTTATGTCCGCCTTCGATTTTGGCATATTTCCATAATTCGGGATGGTTGGGCGCTACTCCATCCACCAACATCAAGGATTCTTTTTCAGGATGAAATTGTGGTCCCGAAGTCATTTTGATTCTCAAGGTTCTGTCCGAAACGAACTGTATTTGGAAAGGCAATACCGGCGAAGCTTCATATTCCGTGGTGGGAAATTCGTTAGCCACAACTGGGCTGGGTTTCATTTCAATATTGTTGAAAGCCTGGCGGGTTTGGTAGGTATGTCTCAAATATTTTACCGTTCCTTTTCCGGATTGTGGATCGAAACCCGCCAATTCGTCGGCAAAATAAAAAGTGTTCAGGTAATTCTCGAAATCTTTGCTAATGTCGATGGGTGCATTGAGAACATCGGCATTTTGTATTTGGGCTGTGGCTTTTGGCGTGATTAAAAGACCAAAAAAAACAGCTGAAAATAGTATTCCTATTTGTGATTTTTTCATTGTGGTGCAATTTGTGTTATAGAGTTCATTAAATATTTTAAATTTTATTAATATGAAAATCAAAACCACATTAACCAATATGCCATGTCATTAAAAAACATTAGGTCAAATAGATTTAAAATCTTGCTTTACAGCATTAAATAGAATAAAAAAACTTCAATTTTTGTAACATTAACAATAATACGAACAGGATTCGGTCATTATTAATAATTGTAACGGAAGTTCTAATAGGCTGTTCCCTTATTTTAAAAAAGCTGGTAAAAAAAATTTAACAACAATTATTTTAGCCATAAAATATTAATTTGAAAATTAATCTTAATATTATTGAACTTATAGTACTATTTTAACAAAATACTATAGTATATCAACCTAAACAATTAGTTTAAATCCATTTAATAATCAACAAGAAACTCTTGCCTTTTGGAGATATTGATTGTTACAAATTCTACTAAAAATAGTAATGCTCGAAAAAAATAAAGATTTGCAATTTTTGGAAAAAGAGTCAAAATAATTGTAATGCTATTCTAACCAATGAACCGTTTACCAAAATAATGTCCCGGGTGTTTTTGAAAATATTGATTTGTTTATACATTTTAATGAAATCAATTTGGAATTTATAACTGCCGATAAGCGCAATCGGCATATCGGCAGCATAAATTATTTTAAACTTTTTTGAATGATGTCACTCAAAAAAGGATGCTTTTTTATATATAAATTTAAAATAAAGCATTGGGATTAGATACTGTTTAAGCAAACTTTTCCCAATACTTTTCTGTGTTTTTTTTAAGACTTTGGTATTAAATGATAAATAAGCACTTGACCATCAGCCCTAACAGCTGCATAGCTCAAGGTAGTGGCGGTAAGTTCGTATAATCTCACATTCGAAAAGGTGAAAGAAGTACTGTAATCTCCGTTCATGTGCAACATTTCCAAATTACCGTTGAAAATAATTCGATCATCAGTAAATTTAGGCGTTTGGCTATAACTGTAAGTCCCTGTTTTGGTAGTTTGCGCCGTGCTTCCAGTAGTTGTGGAAGTTTGTTTTATGGTCACATTGTAACCGCCATTCAAATCGAAAGTGATTTCTCCCCATTCTTTATTTTCAAAACCAGCCCATGAAATGTCTGAAAAATTGGGATACCAGTTCCAATCACCCGAACCCGGTACTGCGCCATAAATAGCGTCCATTGCCGAGCTATGCACATTGGTTCCCACGAACTCGATTGGCGCAACCATGTTGAGTTTCCAAGTTTTTCCTGCCACGCCATTGGTAAGCATGGCCCATCTAGGATCGCTAAACAAACTGTTGTCGTTTTGCAAAACCTTGACAACCACGCTGGATGATACTGAACCTCCTCTTGCAAATGCCGTGAAATTAACGGTATATGTTCCTGCAAAAGGCATTGAAATAGTGGTTTCATTCAGGTTGGAATGTCCTAACTCATTGCCTTTCGAATCAGAATAGCTCCAATACGGGATAACCTCCGGAGTCATATTTTTTAGCACCAATTTATTACCTGTTACAACTGCCGAATATTTAAGATCTGAAGACGTAAGCGTCATCGAAGGAAGGCTATAACGGTCTTCAACTGGTTCGCATGAAAACAAGGAACCAAGTGCAAGTATAATTATTAATTTTAAAAATATATTTTTCATAATCATTAGTTTTTTAGTTAATTACCAACCCGGGTTTTGTGACATCGCTCCATTAGAAAGTACGATTTGAGATTGTGGCAATGGAAACCAGCCCAATGTTTCTGTCCTGAAAGTGACGTTAAATTGAGAATCGCTACCCACATTGTCAATTGCAGCTTTGGCAACGGCCGTACCTTGTCTGATTAAATCGAAATAACGGTTTCCTTCTAAAGCCAATTCCAAACGACGCTCATTCATGATTGCCGTTTTGGAAACTGCCACGCGGTTGATTACACTTTGATAAGCCCTGTCACGCACTCTATCCAGACAAGTTTGGGCAAACCCAGCATTGGTACCTAAATTAAGCTCGGCAGCCATCAAGAGCACATCCGAAAAACGAATTACGGCAACATCTTGGTAGTTGTCTATTTGGAAATTTCCTCCATTGGCTTCGACAATGGCTTTTCCGGCAGCATCGGTAATTGGACAATATTTTTTCCAGGCATAACCAGTATATTGACGTTGGTCTCTGGCTTGAGGATCAAAATTCAATCCTTCACCCGCAAAATTGATTATTGTGGCATCTCTACGAGTATCACCTGCCTCATAAGCGGCATACAATTTTGGGTTAACCGTGGCGCCACCCCATCCTGTACCATAACGACCTATGTTTCCTCCACGTGGTGCAATCAGCACTTGAAAACGGTTTCCTTCGTGCAAATTCCAGTCTCCTTTACCCGAACCATTCAATCGAATGGACCAAACCATTTCGGTATTGTCTTCACCGGCAAAATTCTCAAGAGAAGCGGCCAGCCATAAGCGAGAATAATTAGAAACCAATCCGTGTCCACTGTTATTAACGGCATCATTTACGTAGGTTACCGCTTGCGCTTTGGTAACAACACCTGCTAAATCTGCTTTTTTATAATAATCTGTGTAGAACAAGAATGTTCTGGCGATATAAGCCTCGGCAGCCCATTTGGTGATACGTCCAAAATTGGCGTTTCCAGGTTTGGAGTAATTATCGGTTCCCAAATTATCTGCAGCAAATTTTAAATCGTTGGCAATTAAAGCATAAGTAACTTCTGGAGCAACTCTTGGAGCATACAATTCATCAGCACTAACAGGATGATCCAATGCCACGATATCGCCAAACATTTTAGCCAATTGAAAGTGGAAATGGGCTCTCAAGAAACGGGCTTCGGCTTCATATCTTGTTTTAAGTGCCGTATCGGTCCCCCAGTTTACTTTGTCAAGGTTTGCCAATAAAATATTGGCTCTGTAAATTCCTTGGTAAGGCGTTTTCCAAGCAGGGCTGTTCATGTCTTTATTGGAAACATACAAGAAACGATCCCATTCTATATCCACTTGGGCATCAGCCGTTCCGTAACCTCCAAAACAATTGTCGGAAGCTTGTTCGCTTACCAATAAAGGACAGCCATACTCGTCACGTTGCAATATGTCATACACTGCAATAAGTCCTTCGTAGGCATCAGTTGGTGTTTTATAAAAATTCTCGGCCACTTTTTCAGTATAAGGTTCTTTCTCCAAAAAATCGGCAGAACATGCCCCTAATACAAATAGACTCGAAACAGCAAATAGTTTTATATATTTTTTCATTGGTATCATTTTTTAAAAGTTAACATTTAGACCTAACATATATGTCCTAGGCTGTGGATAGTATCCCACATCGATGCCTTTGGCCCATGATTGGTTTACGTTTCCGAATCCAATTTCAGGATCCATTCCCTGGTAGTTGGTAAATGTGAATAAATTGTTGGCCGCCACATACAATCTAAATTTGCTGAAGAAGCTAAGACTAGTGGTTAATTTTGTGATGTCACAACCCAAAGTAATCGACTTGATTCTAAAGAAATCTGCATTTTGAACATACAAATCAGAGAATTTGGTATAATTTCCATTGGCATCTGTACCATAGGTAACTCTTGGAATGCTGTTTGAAGTTCCTTCCGTCGTCCATCTGTTCAAGATACTTGTAGTGTAATTATTGTAAGGACGGGTATAATCATGTACTCCAAAAACATTTTGGCTTCCTGCCACACCATAAGTGTACATGGAGAAATCAAACGCTTTATAAGTCACTTCCATATTAAATCCATAAGTAAAATCTGGATTGGGATCACCAATTTTAGTTTTGTCGTTGGCATCAATTTTACCATTCCCGTCTAAGTCCACGAAACGAACGTCTCCAGGCACGGCATTCGGTTGAACAGAAGTAAGCTCTGATGCATTTTGAAAAATTCCGTCCGTTTTTAATCCGTAGAAATAACCTATTGGTTGTCCTACTTCTACCCTGTTTAACTCATCTATCCCTTGAAACAACAAGTTGGTCTCTCCATGAATAATTCCTTCTGAATTGGCAATTTTAATTACTTCATTATCGTTGAAAGAAGCGTTACCATTTACAGAGAAAGTCCAATCATTGCCAAAATTGGTTCTGTAACCCAAAGCAAATTCCAATCCTTTGTTTCTAATGTCTCCACCGTTGATGTATGGCGCGGCAGCTCCAGCAATATCGGGCACTGCGGCTTGTACCAACCAATCTTTGGTGGTTTTGTTGTAGTAGTCAAAAGTAAAAGTCAATGAAGACAACAAAGTAAGATCGAAACCTAAATCCAATTGTTCTGAAGCTTCCCATTTCAAATCTGGATTGGCGATGGCATCTGGACTGGATCCTACTTGCAATGTTTCATCGGTTGTACCAAAATGATACGATTTATCATAAGAGCTTATGGTTGACATATAAGCAAATTGTCTAATTTGATCATTTCCGTTTTGTCCCCAACTACCTCTAATTTTAAGATTGGTTACCACTTTATTTTCTGGAAAAAAGTCTTCTTTTTCCACATTCCAACCGGCAGAAAATGCAGGAAAAATAGCATATTTGTTGTTCGGTCCAAAATTGGAAGAACCGTCTCTACGAATCGTGGCCGAGAACAAATATTTGTTGTTGTAATCGTATAATATACGTCCAAAATAAGACTGCATGGCATAATCACTGCGACCTCCATAAACCGTGTTTGAAGTTTGGTCTGTGGCATTGCTCAAATAAGCGTGTGCAAAATCATCAAAATTCAAATCTTTGCCGGTGGCTCCCATATATTCGGATTTGTTTTCTTTGGCCGAAGTACCTACCAACACATCAAAGTGATGGGTATCATTGATAGACGCTTTGTATTGCAAGGTGTTTTCAAACAACCAACCCAATCCTTTACCCGAAGCTTGGGTAACGCTTGAAACAGTGGTGTTGTTATTGGAAGAAAGATTATATACAGGCGTAAATCTACGTTCAGCACTATCATTAATATCAACCCCAAAACTGGTCCTGAATGTAAAGTTTTTCAAGAATTTTGCTTCCGCAAAAATATTGCCCACATAACGATCGTATTTGTTTTCGTTGAAATTGTTGTAATACATTGATCCAAGTGGGTTGCTAATATCGGCAGCGATAGTGGAATGGGCAAAATCCCCATTGGCATCATAAGCTGGGTCAATTGGTGCTGCATTCAAAAATCCCCTGATGCTGTTGCTGTAAATTCCATCATCGGAAACACCGCTGCCTTCAATATTGGCAAAAGTAAAATTTTCTCCAATTTTCAAATGATCTTTGATAATTTCGGAAGTTGAATTCACCGTAAAAGTGACACGACCATATTTAGACTGGTTTGTATTGCTTCCAATAAGTCCGTCTTGACCATAATAAGACAATCCCGTGGCAATAGTCGATTTTTCACTTCCTCCTGTAATCAATAAAGAGTGATTTTGTTTCATGGCACCTTCATTAAACAAATCGTCTTGCCAATTATGATCCGGAAAAGCCGCTATTTGCGCTGGAGTGTACAATGGAGTATAACCTGAATTCACGCGTGATTCATTGATGATTGTGGTGTACTCTTTTGTGTTCAATAAATCCAATCTTTTGGCTACTTCTTGAAATCCGGTGTAAGAGCTCAACGATATGTTCATTTTGCCTTCTTTTCCTTTTTTGGTCGTAACCAATACAACACCATTGGCTGCCCTGGCTCCATAAATAGAAGAGGCGGCGGCATCTTTCAAAATATCAACTCTATCGATTGAGGAAGGATCCAAATAACCAATTCCATTGTCAACTACAACACCATCTACCACATAGAGTGGCGAATTGTTTCCTGCCGTACCCACACCACGAATGTTGATTACCATGCCTGCTCCCGGTTGTCCCGAAGTGGAAGTAACACTCACACCCGAACTTTGTCCTTGCAACGCATTCACTACGTCACCGCTGGCTACAGCCTGCAAATCCTTGGCAGAAACCACTGAGGTAGCCGCCGTGGAAACTTTCTTTTTCTGGGAACCATACCCTATCACGACAACTTCTTTAAGATCGGCCGTTTCCATTTCCAACACCACATTGATTGAAGTTCGGCCTTTTACAGGAATAAGCTGGGTAGTGTAACCCACATAACTGATTTTCAATACTGCCTGCGAATCTGCAGTGATTTGGAATTTACCTTCAAAATCTGTTTTTGTGCTTTTAGTAGTTCCATCTACCGTAACACTGGCTCCTGAAATAGGCATTCCATCGCTGCTCGATACTATTTTTCCGTTTACCGTAATATCGCCCACTACATTTTCAACTAGGTCATTTGGAACTTCTGCTTCTGTAAATCCCACTTTTTTGATGCTTTCTTTTTGCAGAACAATTTGGTTGCTTACTTCGGTAAAACCAATATTTAATGGTTTCAAGATTCGAGTAAGAACAATGGACAGGGATTCATTATTGGCAACTATGCTCACTTTTTCGTTTAATTGCGTCATTCTTGAATTATACGAGAACTTGACATGCGCCGTCTCCTCGAGTTTGGATAATGCATTGTCTAAGTTCATGTTGGTAACTTTTATCGTCACTTTTGTACTCAATTTCCCTTGTGCTTTCACGCCATTGGCCATGGTAACAGTTGAAAATACAAATGCTAAGACAAATTGGAATAATGTTATTTTCATAATTCGAATGAGTAATCGTTGTTTAACAACAGGTTTTTTCATAATTTTGGTTTGTTTTGATTAATACTATTAGTTGGGTATTCTGGAAACAACACAAATCACTCTTTACAGAGAGTAATTTGATTTCTTTAGGCGTCGAATATGTTACAGCATTTCGACGCTTTTTTTATGCATTTAATTTCACATAGGCAAACAAGGTTTAGTTACATCCATTGGACAAGATTATAATTTGGTTACCGTTCATTATATAACTGGAATCATTTCCTATAGATTTACAGATGATTTTAAGTTTTTCTGGAAGAGGTTGGTCGCTCAAGGAGGTTGTTAGATGACAATCTTTCAATTTATCTTTTGGAAAATCAATATCAACCAAATAGGCTTGCTCAATGGTCTTGAAGATTTGTTCCAAAGGAATGTCCGTAAATTCAAAACTCAATTGCTCAATAGTGCTGCTTACCATACGAGACAAGGATTCGTCTTGGGTAATGTCGGTGATTTTCTTGAAACTAAGATTTTCTCGGGTGAATCGCAAGGCCTGATTGGGCAATAAAGCCACTTCCTCGTCTTTTATGCTTCTAATCAATTGGTTGGATCTCACTTTCACCACTCCGGTTCTAACGAGTACCTCAATGCTTGGCTCATTGGCATAAGCCTTTATCCTGAAACTGGTTCCCACGACTTTGGTAACAATTTCGTTGGCAAATACATAAAATGGTTTCTCGGGATTCTTGCTGATTTCAAAAAAACCTTCCCCCGATAGATATACTTTTCTGTCATTGCCGTTGAAAATTTTGGGATAACTCAATTTAGACTTGGGCTGAAGCAAAACGGAACTGCCATCAGACAAGGTTATGATTTGTGGCTTGCTTGAATTATTGGTTTGTTCGACAAGGCCTCCATCATTGCCGTCAATAAGCGTTGCATAATTTACGGAAGCGTGACCAGATACAAAGTAATTAGTGTACATCAAACCTGAAATCAAGCCAAAAAGAAAAACAGCGGCAACTCCCCTAAACCACGAATTTTGCCATAGTTTTACCACGGATTTTTTAGCCGATTTCTCGCCGGCAATTTTCTGGTCGATTTTCAACCAAGTGGATTGCAGGGCCAATTCAATGTCTGTCGGCGTTAAACTGTCTTGGGGAACTTTCATGGCCAATAGCCACAAACGGGCTTCCTCTACCAGTTTGGCTCTTTGGGGATTTTCCAGAGTCCATTCTTCCCAACCTTGTTGATCGTCTTTCGTACGCACCCAGATTTGGAACGAAGGGTCGTCTAAAAAATCTTCTATCTCTGTATAATTGTTACGTTGTCGCATTAAAAAAAGGATTACTCTTATATAGAGGCCACTTTTTTTATTGCATACTCACTAAAATGCAATTATTTTTTTATTATGCTAAAAAAAATGAATTAAAAACAGCGATAATGATATATCCAGCGGGATATTACCTTTCCATTCTTTGCGAAGATGCAACAAAGCGCGATGTAGTAAATTGTTGGCCGATTGGTAATTAACGTTCAATATCTCGGCAATTTGCTCCACGGAAAGTCCTTGATGGTAGCGAAGATATAATGCTTCTTTTTGTCGTCCGGGCAAGTCGTTCAACAATTTGTTAAGAAAAGCTACTTTGGAAGCCAATGCCTCATCTAAAATAAGCTGGTGCTCGACGGAATAATCAAATAAAAATTTAACGGAATCCATCGAAGTGGTTTGACGAAAAATATGATCCCGCTCCTGAAGTCTTGCAATACGCTTGCGAACACAGGACAACAAATAGGCTTTCACCACGACAACATCATTTAACGATTGTCTATAAACCCAAATATCGGTAAAGACGTCTTGCACGCAATCTTGCACTATTTCGCAATTAGGAGAAAGTGAATTTCCATATTGAACCAAATTCCCGTAATATTTTTTGAAAAGTATTGAAAAAGCCCTTTCGTCACCCATTTTAAGATCGTTCCAAAGTGTGGAATCGTCAATCCTGTCGGTATGCAATGTGGAGTTTTTCAAGTTTAATGGATTAAAATTACATTATTTTTACAGTACAAAAACATCTGGGATTAGGACACTATTTTATGGCATAATCATGGCTTTACAACTAAGCCTCCAAACCAAATACCTCACAATAATAAACTTTATATTTTGAATTAACAAAATTTTAAGGATAAAAAATTAACAATCTACAATTAATATCTATTTTTTTTACGCATTAGCACAAAATAAAGCAACTTCGCTACATAAAACATTTTTTGTTGATTTCAAGAAAAAAAAAGAAGTAAATACCTTTTAAGGGCTTGTCTGTTCTGGATTCTAAAACAAAAAATTCAAAAAACTGCCTTTCAAAAAACTTTTGGGCAAAAAAAAGGACCCGTTTTCACGAATCCTTTTTTATTGGAGAATCAATCTAAACTGATTCTTTCTTTTTTGCTCTCTTTTCTTTATATGCTTCCCAAGTTGCTCCACCTACCCAATAGGATACGAAACCAACCAAGAAAAACATCAACCAGAATCCTATGGTAAGGACGGTCAAGAAAAGTAAAAAGCCTAAGTACTGTTGAAATTCAAACATGTTTTCCGGAATTTTTGAATGTAGCGACAAATGTATGTTTAAAATTTTTTCTTACCAATAAAATAACGGATAAAATTTTTTAAAAACAGAAGTAATTTGTAATTTTAGAAACATTTGAATTCCAATTCTTTAGCGATTACCATTAAATTTGTTAAAAAACAAATGCCGACAAAACTCAAAACCAATCCAAAAATGAAATACCGAATAGAAAAAGACACGATGGGCGAAGTGAAAGTCCCTGCCGACAAATATTGGGGCGCACAAACGGAACGTTCTCGAAACAACTTCAAAATTGGTCCATCGGCCTCAATGCCAAAAGAAATTATAGAAGGTTTTGCTTATCTGAAAAAAGCGGCAGCTTACGCCAATTGCGACTTAGGAGTTCTCCCTACCGAAAAAAGGGATGCCATTGCCGAAGTATGCAACGAAATATTGGAAGGAAAATTAGCTGACGAATTTCCGTTGGTGATTTGGCAAACAGGCTCCGGAACACAAAGCAATATGAATGTGAATGAAGTAATTGCCAATCGAGCACAAGTTTTAAAAGGATTCAACATTGGCGAAGGCGAACAATTCATTAAAGCCAATGACGACGTGAACAAATCGCAATCTTCCAACGACACTTTCCCGACGGGAATGCACATCGCTGCCTACAAAGCTGTCGTGGAAACTACCATTCCGGCCGTTGAAAAATTAAGAGACACGCTTCAATCCAAGGCATTGGAATTTAAAAATGTCGTAAAAATAGGTCGCACCCATTTAATGGATGCCACGCCATTGACCTTGGGACAAGAAATCTCGGGTTATGCCGCCCAATTGAGTTATGGATTGAAAGCAGTAAAAAATACCTTGGCGCATTTGTCGGAAGTGGCTTTGGGAGGAACAGCCGTTGGAACCGGACTGAACACGCCTAAAGGTTACGACTTGAAAGTCGCCGAATATATAGCGAAATTCACAGGACATCCATTTGTAACTGCTCCCAACAAATTCGAAGCTTTGGCTGCCCACGATGCCATTGTCGAAACCCACGGTGCTTTGAAACAATTAGCAGTTTCTTTAAACAAAATTGCAAATGATATTCGGATGCTGGCTTCTGGACCACGCTCTGGAATAGGCGAAATCATCATTCCGGAAAACGAACCAGGATCTTCTATTATGCCGGGAAAAGTAAATCCAACCCAATGCGAAGCCTTGACTATGGTTTGTGCCCAAGTGATGGGAAATGACGTGGCCATTTCCGTTGGAGGAATGCAAGGCCATTATGAATTAAACGTTTTTAAACCCTTGATGGCGTCCAACTTCCTGCAAACGGCAAGATTGCTGGGTGATGCTTGCTTGTCTTTTGAAGAACATTGCGCCAGCGGAATCGAACCGAATTACAAACGCATCGAAGAATTGGTAAACAATTCCTTGATGCTCGTCACGGCTTTGAATACCAAAATTGGTTATTATAAATCGGCTGAAATTGCACAAACCGCCCACAAAAACGGAACCACTTTAAGAGAAGAAGCCATTCGCTTGGGCTACGTTTCTCCAGAAGATTTTGATGCTTGGGTAAAACCGGAAGATATGGTTTGAATTTCCATGAGTTGCATGTATAAAAAAAGCCTGCAATTTTGAATTTGCAGGCTTTTTTGTGGATAACTATTTTCTCAAAAAAATATTAACTCAAAATCAAATGATGTACTTGATTGGCGATTTCAATTTCTTCATTGGTAGGAATAACCAAAATTTTGGCTTTCGATTGTGGCACATTGATTTCACGGATTTCTTTCGAACGGATTTCATTTACCGCCTCGTCCAATTCAAGTCCAAAATACTCCATATCGGTACAAACCAATTTACGCATAAAAGAAGAATTCTCTCCAATTCCTGCGGTGAAAACAATCGCGTCCAATCCGTTTAAAGCCGATGCATAAGAACCAATATATTTCTTGATTCGGTAGGCATTCATCTCTAAAGCCAATTGGCATTCTTTGTTTCCTTCTGCAGCATTCGATTCAATATCCCTCAAATCGCTGAAACCGGTAAGCCCAAGCATTCCGCTTTGTTTTTGCAATAACGCACTAACTTCATCGATGGTATAATTCAATACTTTCATCATGTAAAACAGTACCGATGGATCGATATCGCCACTTCTAGTTCCCATGATCAAACCACTAATTGGCGTAAAGCCCATGGAAGTTTCGATACACTTTCCATCTTTTACGGCAGTGATGCTGCAACCGTTACCCAAATGTATCGTGATGATGTTTTGGTGCGGTTTATTGGCCGCTTCCAAATATTCAATTGCTTTTTCAGAAACATATTTATGGGATGTTCCGTGAAAACCATAAGATCTAATTTTATTCTCTTTCAAGAAGTAATTAGGAATGGCGTATTTATAGGCAACTGCTGGCATTGTTTGGTGAAAAGCCGTATCAAAAACAGCTACTTGTTTGGCATCGGAAAAAATTTCTTCGGCCACGATGATGCCTTCCAAATGCGCAGGATTGTGCAATGGAGCCAAATCACATAATTTTCTGATTTCTTCCTTTACTTCTTTGGTAATCAATGTGGTGTCAGAAAAGACACTTCCTCCATGTACCACACGGTGACCGACGGCTTCTATCTCTTTGGTACTTTTGATTACTCCTTTTTCATCATCCATCAACAACTGGGCAATTTTGTTGAGACCTATTTTATGGTTGGCAATAGGCAAGGTTTCCTCCACTTTGACCTTATTGGTCACATAACTAAAATTAGAAGTTTCCAATCCAATTCTGTCAATCATTCCAGAACAAATGACATCGCCGGCAGGCATTTCTATGAGTTGGTATTTTATGGAAGAACTTCCCGAGTTTATTATTACTATTTTCATTTTATTTCTTTTAAATCAATCATTTTTTGCCACGAAGACACTAAGTCGCAAAGTTCTTTTATTAATAAGGATTAATACTAATTTTTATTCAAAAATTTTATTTTTTTACATTTCTTGTGCCTGGATGGCTGTAATCACTACCGTGTTGATAATATCGTCAACGGTGCAACCCCTGCTCAAATCGTTAACCGGTTTGTTCAATCCTTGCAACATTGGACCGATTGCCAATGCTCCTGTTTCTCTTTGAACGGCTTTGTAGGTGTTGTTTCCGGTGTTCAAATCAGGGAAAATCAAGACGCTGGCGTGACCTGCCACTTCAGAATTTGGCATTTTGCTTTGCCCTACTTCTGGATCAACGGCGGCGTCGTATTGAATTGGCCCTTCAATTTTCAAGTCAGGACGTTTTTCTTTTACTATTTCTGTTGCTTTTCTCACTTTGTCCACTTCATCCCCTTTTCCAGATGAACCGGATGAATAAGACAACATTGCTATTTTTGGTTCAATTCCGAAAGCTAAACTAGATTCAGCTGATGAAATGGCGATTTCTGCCAATTGTTCTGCCGTAGGATTTGGATTGATAGCACAGTCTCCAAAAACAGAAACTCTATCCTCCAAACACATGAAAAATACAGAAGAAACTATCGAACAATTCGGTTTGGTTTTAATAAACTGCAAAGCTGGCAAAATGGTGTGTTGGGTAGTATGTGCCGCTCCGGAAACCATTCCGTCAGCATGTCCTTTATACACCATCATTGTACCAAAATAAGCGCCGTCTTCCATTAAATCTCGGGCAATTTCCAACGTCATTTTCTTGGCTTTTCGCAACTCGTAATAGGTATTCACGTAATCATCATAATGTTCGTTCTCTCTTGGATTGATGATGTTGACTTTGGAGAAATCGAATGCCAAACCTAATTCGGCCACCTTGTTTTCGATTTGTTTTTTGTCGCCAATAATGGTAATGTCAACCACGTCCATCGCCAATAATCGTGAAGCGGCAATAATAATCCTGTCGTCGTTTCCTTCGGGCAAGACAATGTGTTTTCTGTGTTTTTTGGCTCTTTTCACCATGTTGTATTGAAACATTTTTGGCGTCATTCCTTCAGCTTCAAACTTGATGAATTTCTCGGTCAAATTGTCTAAATCCACATAATTTTCGAAAGTGTTTATGGAAGTTAGAATCTTCTGCTTGTTGTTGGCATAAATTTTAGGTTTTATCGAACCTATTTTATTGGTAATACTATAAGTTCCGCCTTCTACCGCAATGATGGGCACAATAGTGGAAAGCCCTTCAATTAATTTCAAGATACTGTCTTCCGGCACAATATTACCGGTCAAAACAATTCCCGAAATGGTTGGATAATTCACGGATTCGTTGGCTTGCAAAGCTCCCAGAATGATGTCGGCCCTGTCGCCTGGCGTGATTACCAAACCGTTTTCTTTCAGGTTCAACAAATAGTTTCGAAGTTGCATCGCTCCTACGCTGAAACTTCCAATTTGATTGTTCATGAAAGCCGCACCAAACAAAACTTTGGCATTCAACTCTTTCACGATTTCCTGAATGGTTGGATTATTCAAACTTGGAATTACGGGAATCGAATTGACCATTACACCTTCAGGCAAACTGCTTTTCAAACGCTCGGTTACCAATTCTAGATTTTCAGGTTGCACTTTATTGGCAATCAGGGCCAACACTTCCACCTCTTTCGTTTTGAAGGAATCATACGCCAGATAAAGGCTGTCCACAAATTCGTCCAAAGTTCTTCCTTCTCCCGTTCCCACAATAATGGTTGGAATCCCCAAGTTTTTGGCAATAAGAACGTTCATGTCCATTTCGATAACGGTTCCTTCGCCCATAAAACTCGTTCCTTCTACCAAGACAAAATCGAATCGCTCTTCCAGACGTTTGTATTTTTCGATAATCAAGTCGATCACCTCTCCAATTTTCCCTTTGTTTTTCTTCTTGATCAACTTGCTTTTGGTGATGGCGTAAGCGTCTTGAAAAGAAATGTCCAGTCCGAAATGATTGATGACCGTTTCGATGTGATTGTCCATTGTTCCTTCTTCAAAATCTTCAACAATGGGTCTAAAATAACCTACTTTGGCAGTTTTGCCAATAAGCATGCTCATCAATCCCAAGGTAATAATCGATTTACCACTACTCTCTTCACTAGTAGCTATGTAGATAGCTTTGTTCATTTTTTTAATTTTTAAATTTATTTCAATGGAATTTGGTTGAATTCCTTATGTTTATTTTTGTGTTTCTCAATCAAAACCAATGCCTTCTTTTAAAATAATAAATCATTCCAAAAACAATGAGAACCATAATTCCCACGACAGTATAATATCCGTATGCGTATTCCAATTCCGGCATGTATTTAAAATTCATTCCGTAAACGCCCACAATAAAAGTAAGCGGAATAAAAATGGCCGAAACGATGGTCAGCGTTTTCATGATTTCGTTCATCTTGTGCGTCTGGGCCGAAAAGAAGAAATTGGAAGCACTTTCTAACGAACTCATATCCGATTCTATTTGCTCTAAAAGCTCTAAACTTTTTTGATGTAATCTGGCAAAAAAAGTAAAATTTTCGGCTTCAATCACATTAAATACATTATCGTCCTTGATACTCTTTATATTATACAAAGAATCTCGTAGCGGAACAATAGAACGTTTCAAAAAATTGAAATTATCCCTGAGTTGCTCTATTCTCTCTAGAATGATTGGATCGGCACTTTTTTTGGTCGAATCAATTATATCCTCGATTTTATCCTCTTCATTTTCTATGGTGATATAGAAATTTTCCATAATGGCATCCAGGAGAATGTACAGCAAATAATCCGCCTTTTTAGTTCTCACGATTCCGGAATGGGTTCTAATTCGCTCCCTGATATGGGTAAAAAAATCAGAACGTTTTTCTTGGAAAGAAATCAGGATTCCGTCTTTTATCAAAAAACTGATTTGTTCCGCTTTAATGCCATCCGAATCTTCCATGGGCAACAATGATTTGATGTTGAAAAACAAAATATCGTGTTGCTCCTCGATTTTGGTTCTTCGGGTGGTATTCAAGATATCGGCAAGCATAAAGTTGTCTATCTTGAAATGACCACTGATGGTTTTCAACAAATCGAGGTCATTTAGACCGTGAATGTTGAGCCAATTTGTTTTTTGGACATCAATACATTTTTCTAAATCAGAAACATTGAAATCAGCATATTCAAAGACCTTGGCATCATCATAAACAAACAGCTGCATTTCTGAATCGGTTTTTTTATGAATTCCGGTATATTCCAGATTATAAGGTTGGAGTTTTCTCCCTTTCTTATATTTAATCTTTCTCATCTAAATCGTTTTATGTAGTAATATTACGAAAATCTTTTAAAACGATTACTCCTTTTATAGCTTTTGATTTCCTTCAAACAAAAACGATTTCGTATATTTATTACACAGCGCAAAGATATTTATAAATATTCGATACTTTTATGAGATTAATCATTTGATTATTATAAATAAAATTATTATAAAAAGAGCCAATACCCCCAGCAAACAGTACTGTTTTTCTGAAAATGAAGAAATAGCGACAGCCGAAGTATTTATTGCGATAAGTAAAAAAAAGGGCTCTAAAAAAAACGAATCCAACAAGTTTTAAAGAATTATTGACTTAGTGGAAATTGAACTAAAAAATAGTTTTTTTTTGGAATTTTCAATTAATACAAACCCGACAGGTTTTTGAAACCTGTCGGGTTAATAATGCTTAATAATTAAAAACCTGACAACAAGCAATTTTAAATCCAATTCGGTATTATACATATTAAAAAAAATTTACTATTTTTAACCTAACAAACCCGACAGGTTTCAAAAACCTGTCGGGTCTAATAAAATTAAACTACGCAACTAATTGAACCACTAGAATTCGGAAAATACTACCACATTTACAATAGAGGCATCAATAGCGAGAATCTTTTCAAAGAAAATAGAAATCACGAGCATTTTTTAACACTTTACAATAAACACATTGATTCAATTGCCGAAACGTTTGCTTGGTGCTTATTGAAAAACCATTTTCATTTGTTGGTTAGAATTAAAACCTTTGAAGAAATTTTGCAAACTCACGAAGAGTATGAAATTAAAAAAATTATTCCTCCACATCAATCATTTGGAAACCTATTTAATGCCTATACCAAATCAATCAACAAGAGTTTTAATAGACACGGAGCACTATTTGAAAGACCATTTAAAAGAAAACATATCGACAATGATGCTTATCTGCAAAACGTTATAAAATACATTCATTACAACCCCGTAAATCATGGTTTTTGCCAACATCCAATTGAATATCCGTGGAGTTCTTATTTGACTTGTATTTCAGAAAAACCAACTAAACTAAAACGTGAAAAAGTAATTTCATTATTTGGAAACATCGATGATTTAATACAATCGCATAATCAAAATGAAAAATTTAATGATTTAGAAAAATATTTGAATTTGTAAACAACAACAAACCCGACAGGTTTTTGAAACCTGTCGGGTTTATTATTTAAAATTATCAAACAAAAAAACCGAGCCATTCCTGACTCGGTTTCAATCTTATCTCTAAAATCTCAATACTAAATATGAAAGTCTTAATACTTAAATCTTAATACTAAAAAAGTCTTAATACTTAATACTAAAATCTTAATACTTATTTAACCTCTTCGAATTCAACGTCTTCAACATTGTCTCCTTGAGTTTGTTCTCCTTGTGGTTGAGCACCACCTTGAGCTTGTTCTCCTTGAGCATACATTGCTTCAGTAGCTTTTTTCCAAGCTGCGTTGATGTTGTCCAAAGCAGTTTGAATGGCAGGAATGTCTTGAGATTGGTGAGCCATTCTCAATTCAGTCAAGGCATATTCTACAGCTACTTTGTTTTCGTCTGTCAATTTATCTCCAAGTTCTTTCAATTGAGACTCAGTTTGGAAGATCATTCCGTCAGCTTCGTTCAATTTCTCGGCTCTTTCTCTTGCAATTTTGTCAGCATCAGCATTGGCTTCAGCGTCTTTTTTCATTCTTTCGATTTCTTCGGCAGTTAATCCAGAAGAAGCTTCGATACGAATATCGTGAGATTTTCCAGTTCCTTTGTCAGTTGCCGAAACTTTGATGATACCATTGGCATCGATGTCAAAAGTTACTTCAATTTGAGGAACTCCTCTTGGTGCTGGTGGAATACCGTCCAAGTGGAAACGACCGATAGTTTTGTTGTCGGCAGCCATTGCTCTAGCTCCTTGCAATACGTGGATTTCAACAGTTGGTTGAGAATCAGCGGCAGTAGAGAATACTTGAGATTTTTTGGTTGGGATAGTTGTGTTAGACTCAATTAAAGTAGTCATGACACCACCCATAGTTTCGATACCTAAAGATAAAGGTGTAACGTCAAGTAACAATACATCTTTTACATCTCCAGAAAGAACTCCACCTTGAATAGCTGCTCCAATGGCAACAACCTCATCAGGGTTAACTCCTTTAGACGCTTTTTTACCGAAGAATTTTTCAACTTCTTCAACAATTCTTGGGATACGAGTAGAACCTCCTACCAAGATCACTTCGTCAATATCAGAAACGCTTAAGTTGGCATTTTTCAACGCTTTAGCTACTGGAGCCATAGAACGTTTTACCAACGAATCAGTTAATTGTTCGAATTTAGCTCTAGTTAATTTTTTAACTAAGTGTTTTGGTCCTGAAGCCGTAGCAGTTACGTATGGCAAGTTGATTTCAGTTTCGGCAGAAGAGGACAATTCAATTTTTGCTTTCTCTGCAGCTTCTTTGATACGTTGCAATGACATTGGATCCAAACGCAAATCAATTCCTTCTTCAGCTTTAAATTCGTCAGCCAACCAGTCAATAATTTCGTGGTCAAAATCGTCTCCACCTAAGTGAGTGTCTCCATCTGTTGACAATACTTCGAAAACTCCGTCTCCTAATTCAAGAACAGAGATATCAAAAGTACCTCCACCTAAATCGTAAACAGCAATTTTTTGATCTTTACCTTTTTTATCCAAACCATAAGCCAATGCAGCTGCAGTTGGTTCATTGATGATACGCATTACTTTAAGACCTGCAATTTCACCAGCTTCTTTTGTAGCTTGACGTTGTGCATCGTTAAAGTAAGCAGGAACGGTGATAACCGCTTCAGTAACTGTTTGACCTAAATAGTCTTCAGCAGTTTTTTTCATTTTTTGAAGTGTCATTGCCGACAATTCTTGTGCAGTGTACAAACGACCGTCAATATCCACACGTGGCGTATTGTTGTCTCCTTTTACTACAGAATAAGGAACTCTTTTTGCTTCTTCAGTGATTTCAGCAAAAGAATGTCCCATAAAACGTTTGATAGAAGCAATAGTCTTAGTTGGATTAGTTACTGCTTGTCTTTTCGCAGGATCACCCACTTTAATTTCTCCACCTTCAACAAAAGCGATGATAGATGGTGTTGTTCTTTTTCCTTCAGCGTTAGGAATAACAACTGCTTCGCTACCTTCCATTACAGAAACACAAGAGTTCGTAGTACCTAAATCAATTCCGATTATTTTACCCATTTTTAATATATTTAATTTTTATTATATACTCGTTTTAATAACTCGAGTTGCAATAGTCAATCATTGTGCCAAGACAATGTCAGCCTTTAAATTGTCAGTTTATGTTAAAATTGGCGGAAAAAGATATGACAAGATGACATTTTAATTAGGATTTAGGACTGGCGTTTTGAAGTTTTGAAGTGTAATAAATCCCTATTTGAACCAATGTAAAAGCGTAATAACCCAATTTGATTTGTTTGTAGGTTTCGAAAAGAGAATCGAAAAACAGAATACAAATTAGCGTAATTACTATTAAAGATAGATTTGCTATGGATAATTTGTAAACCCATTTCACTTTTTTTAATAATGATAAAATTAAAATAGAAAAGGACATTAATACTATAAATACAAAGGAAAAAGATCTAATAAATAATGATAGACCATCGTATTTATGCTTCTTAAAATCTTTGATCAATTCCTCCTTAAACTCTGCAAAAGAACCTTCAAAATATACTCTTGACATATTAGCTAATTCAAAAGCATTTTCATTATTATCATCATCAATAAATTCATATGCTTTTACATAAAAAGGGATTTCATTTTTTTTAATTACAGCAATAGAGTCTTTATTAATAATTGGTTCTTTTGCTACTAAAACTGGAGCATTATTTTTAACCAAAGGTGTTTCGACTGCTGTAGTATCTGGAATTGGAGATTCAGTTGCTGGCTCAGATTTTTTCATTCCGTGACCATTACACTGGTCATAAAAAGGAGCTACCAACAACAAAAATCCCAATAAACTTAACAATCGAAGAGCGGGAATTGATTTCATGGTAAAAAAAGTATAAATGGCTTACAATTAATTATTCAAAAGCCGTTTCAAAAAGACTATATAAAATTACAAATTTTTGTGAAAAAATCTTACTTTTTTAATTTTTTTAGCGCTTTGTTTTGAAAGTCTAGATTTTAAAACTAAAATGATAAAAAACTTACATTCAAAATAAGAAAATTTGTAAGAAAAAATGAATATATTTGAAGAAATTATAAATAGAAACAAACCTACTCCAATCTACCCGATTTTGGGTGGATATTCAAAGGTTTATTTCTAACATATACAAATTACCGGCAAGCTTTAACCAAAAAAAACAAACTATGTTTCCAATAGTATATCCAAATAATAGAAATGCTGATTCAGATAATCTCAGAGATTACATAATGAAAGTTTGTCAAATTCATAAAGCAGAAAACAGGGCTTTAGCGTTTGCATTTATCGTAGCTGATTTACACAATCCGCACGTTAATAAAATTTTACACGACCACAATTACATAAATGCTCTCCATGAAATTTCAGGAAAAACATTAACCGTTTTCTTTTTGATGGACGACTATGTAAACCGAACAATAATCGATAGCTCAAATTCAAATAGAATTTTGCTCGAGTTAGGAATTCAGCCTTTAAGTGCTCCACCATCTTTAATGCCAAAACAATTAGCGAAAATATTAATTGAAGAGGAAATTTTACATACACCTTGTATTCTTTTCTTCCAAGTGGAAGACTATAATGTAACAGACTTTTTTATCACCAAACTTAGAGAAAATAGAATTGAAGATGGATTCTTAGAAATCAAAGATATTATTGAAAAAGCTGTTAAGAGTTTAGCGAATGTTAAACCAGAAAATCATAAAAATTCTAAGGAATTGTTTAATCTAATTCAACAGGAAATAGAAAGTTCCGAATTTTGGAAAAATGCTAATAAAGTTTACCAAAAAGTCGTGAAATTAAAAGAATTTATTTTGCCGTTTATATAAGAAGTCAGCTGATAACAGCAGTTTTAAGAACTTTACAAAGAGAAATTATGAGCATTAAAGATATCTTCGAAATCAAAAAACTTCCATCTGTATTCTTTTTAGTCATAGCAGTTGTTGGAGCTTTTTTATTTTATGGTGGGAAATATGTATTAATCAAAGCAGACCCCAAAACACCAATTGGATTTTATACTTATATCGCCTGGCTAATAAGTTGTGGATTGTTGGTCACAAATATCATTAAATTTATAATTACCCAAATTCGGAGATTCTTCTTGACAAGGAAGTATAGAAAAGAATATAAAGAAACACTTAGAAATTTAGACCCATATGAAGTATCTGTAATTCGAGAGTTTTTCTTGCAAAGACGCCACGCATTAGAATTCCCATATGATAATCCAGTTATTGCTGGATTATTGAGTAAGGAAGTAATTTTTATAACTTCTTCACTTGGTCCAAACAATTTTATTGTAAAAGGAGGAAATACAACTTTTACTATGAACAAGTATATGCGAAACCAAATCGAGCCTAATGAATATTTTGGGCTTAATAAATTAAACCAACAGCAAATTGAAGAAAGTCGCCCATATTTTTTGAAAGGAAGCTGGAATTTTTAAGTCATTCAGCAGCTAACAGCAATTTCGCACAATTACCCGTTGCTATATTCAACCAACACCAACCCAAAAATGCCAAACCAAATTCAATTCTATTTAAAAAATTACTGTTTAATCGGTTTACTTCTATTAGTTTCTTGTAATAAAAAAGACAAGGAAACCCCTTTACCAAAGAAAGATTTTTGTGCCAGCATTCATCGAAATGACAGCCTAACACTTTCAAAAGAACTGGAAAGTTATTCGAAATTGATGCAGACCAAAACAGGCGTTTATGTCTTGGAAGACGGTGGCGGATCATTGGTTACCAGGGCCTGGCTCACCGAATACGCCGAGAAAACAATCGACATCCAGTATTTCATTTTTTCAACGGACAATGTCGGACTCATTGCTTGCGATTATTTGGTACGAGCTGCCGACAGAGGCGTGAAAGTGAGAATTCTTGTAGATGATTTAATGGTCGAAGCAGAATTAGAAGATATTTTGATTTTAGACTCTCATCCCAATATCGAAATCAAAATCTACAATACAGGGGTGAATCTGGGTAAAAACATTTTGGGTAAAATTAAAACATTTTCAACGCATTATAGATCGGCAAACCAACGAATGCACAACAAAACCTTTACTGTAGATGGAAAAGTGGTCATCACCGGCGGTCGAAATATGGCCGATGAATATTTTGATTACGACCACGAATACAATTTCAGGGACAGGGACGTGCTTTTGGTTGGAAAAATAGCCAACGAGGTCAACAAATCATTCGAAAGTTTTTGGAGCAGTCCACTCAGCGTGCCAATTATAACTCTTGCAGATGACGTTGTCAAAAGTAAAAATGATAGTCACAAGTTTGATAAACTGCACCAATATGCTTGTAATCCTGAGAATTTTTGGCCACAAATCCGAACCAAAATAGAAAACTTTCCTAACACCATTCAAAACATAAAAAACTCCAAAGAATTGATTTGGGTCGACAATGTTTCATTTGTATCGGATATTCCGGGCAAAAATGACGGCAAAAACGGGTTGGGCGGTGGCGGAAATACGACAACTACCTTAATCAATTTGGTCAAAAATGCAAAATCTTCAATCGACATTCAATCGCCTTATTTAATTACCTCGGAATTGAGTCGAAATCTATTTCGGGAAGCAGTTCAACGTGGCGTAAAAATCAGAATTTTGACCAACAGCCTTGCATCCACAGACAATCTGGAAGCTTTTAGCAGCTATCAATCCGATAGGGAAAAATTGTTGCAAACAGGAGTCAAGATATTTGAATTCCGTCCCGATGCTGCCGAACGCACCAAAATTATGACTGGTGAATTACAAAAAAAATTAAATTACAAACCTATTTTTGGGCTTCACGCCAAATCGATGGTTGTCGATGGAAAAATAGCCGTAATCGGAACTTTTAATCTAGACCCAAGAAGTGCCAATTTGAACACGGAATGCATCGCCATAATTCCTTCTGAAAAGATAGCAACTGGCGTATTAATGGGAATGGAAAAAGAATTCAAACCCGAAAACTCTTGGGAAACCACTCTGGATTTTAACCCTGATTCAGAAGTAGGCAAAATCAAACGCATAAAAACCTGGACGAGAAAGATTCTACCACAAAATATTTTGTAAAATACTGCAAATGTCAGCTCCGCAAGTCTCCGAATTTGAGGAGGCGTCTATAGCCTGTGACTGACATAAAATCAACCCCAAAACAAAGTCAATCGGTTGAAAACCGAAAAACGCTTGCTATCTTGGCGCTAGCCAAAACACCATTCCCCGTGAAAGTTAATTTTACTGGTAAGGGCTGGTAAAAACACTATAAAACGACCTCGGAATTACTCCAAAAAAAAAGAGGACTATAAATCCTCTTGCTATTCTCTCTAATTTTTTTACGATAAGTGCATAAGTGGACGAACGTGGAATCGGTTCTCCCGATGCATCGGGACAAGCTGTTCAACAGGGATTTCATTGTTCGTGCTACGCACGCAACGAAATCCTAGCTGTTATGGGCTGTGGCTTTTAAAGTTTTATTGAGAGTTCCAAATGTCCACCCAATCCAAGTTCAACAATTTTTTGCAATGTTGATAAACGCACTTCTTTTACGTTGTTTTCAATTCTTGAAATATAAGACTTAGTAGTACCGCATTTAATTGCGAGTTGCTCTTGTGTCATTCCTTTTTCAAGTCGCGCTTCGTGTATTAAAACACCAAGTTTAAACTGTTCATATCCCGCATCTAATTGGTCACGTTCTGCTGTTCCTACTTTACCATAGTGTTTATCCTTAAACTCTGACAGCGTTTTTATGTTGTTATTTTTCATTTTTATATTCCTCCATTATTTTAAGTGCTTTTTCGATTTCTTTTTTCGGCGTCTTTTGCGTTTTCTTTTGAAAACCATTTGCTAAGACCACAATTTTTCCTTTGTCAAAAAAGCAAAATATTCTAAAATTATCGCTCGATTGTTGAATTCTAATTTCGTAAAGTCCGTCCGTGCTTTCAATATGTTTAAGATATGTTTCGGGTACTTTGTCAACTTCTTCTATCAAGTCAAAAGTCCATATTATTTTGGCTCTTACTTTTTCCCTTTGCTTCACAAAAAATTCTTCAAAGTAATCTTTGTAAAATGTTATTGTTCTAGTTTTTCTTTTTTCATCCACGCCTTAAAATTACAAATGTTGCACAAAAGTACAACATTTGTTTTGCTTTTTCATCTTTTTTGTTAAAGGTTGTTTTTTAGTGTGGTGCGGTGCCATAGCCCATAACGTCTCGCTACTACAGCGGGTTTGGGACTAAATTAAGCCCTATTTTCGGATTTGCCAAATATTCCAAATACAAAACCAATTTCAAATTAAGCCTAAAACCAGCCATTTATGCAAACTGCTGTTAGCCGTTCGGTTTTTTCTCAGTTGAAATAATTTATATATTCATTTTCTGAATCTGTCATATCGATTTTTTTCGGTTTCAATTTTGGGTCAAACAAATATATTTGCCATAATTCGTCTTCTCCACTTAATTCTAAAATTGCATTATTTCCGTTCTCCATTTCAAACTTGATTATTTTACCATTTTTAATCTTTAAAACATTCAGTTTGTTTTTACGAAAAGCTTCTGTTGACTCATTTAAGTACCACATATAATCGTCAGTTCCAATATAAAAATCTTCCTCACCAACTTCTTTTTTACGTTTTTCAATTTGCTTGTCCGTAGGTTCGATAATAATTGCAGTTTGATTTTTTATTACAATTGTATCGATGCGATTTTTAGAAATTTCAGCATTATCTGTTTTTTTATTTGCAACTTTTTTTTCCGAAATAGTTGTCACGCTATTCAGATTGTCTTCTTTCTGATTTACTATTTGGTTACAAGAAATTAATGTAAAAATTGCTAAGAAAACTAATTTATAATTCTTCATCATTCGTTGTTATTTCTGCGTTCTACTAAACTGACGGCTAACGTTCCCTTGCTACAAATAATTTGGGGCTAAGTTAAGATTTATCTTTCGGTTGTCGCAAAATTCCCAAATACAAAACCATTTTTCCATTAAGCCAAATGCCCAAATCCGTTGTAGTGGCTGTTATGCCTTCGGTTTTTTAGTTATTTTGATTGCTACACTCGACAGAATTTCAACATTCATTATTTCGCCCAATTTGAAATTCTTTTTTATCCAATATGTTAATGTTTTTCCTCCCATTATTCTTGGAGTTCCATTATCATTCGCAGTTCTATTAATATAACCTTTTATGATATTTTCAGATTCGTCACCCAGTTGTATTTCTATAATTTCTTTGTCTGCGCCTAATAATTCTGAAAATTCAACTTTTACATTGAAGAAACCTTGGTTATAATATGTTTTTCCTAGTTCAATATTAAACGAAATACTTGATGTTTTTTCAGTAAGGTTACTTGGGTCAATTCCTGTTGCGATTTCCAAATTACTATTTTTATCTTCCTCAAGTTTATTTTTTCCTGAAAAATTCCAAATAGGATTTATTTCATAAATAAGAGTGTCTTCGAGACCAGCAGATAGGTTTATTTTAAAATCTCCATATTTAAGTAAACCATTGTCTGTAAGGATGAAAATATCTATGGGTTCATTGTTTTCTAAGGTTTCTTTGATTAATAAGTTTACTCTGAAATTTGTTGTTTGTGAAGTATTTGGGTTTTGGTAACCGTACATTCTTTTCGAAAGAGTCATTGTTGTCTTACCAATATATTTAATTTCCCCATTTGTTACAAAACAGTATAAAACATTTTTTTCGAGATTATGTAATGCTAAATAGTATTTAATTTTATCATTATTTGGTTTCCAATGACCAACATTTATAAATCCAATTTTTAATAATCTGTCCATAATTTTTATTCGTTTCGTTTTTTCTAAACTGAGGCATAACTTGTATATACTCGCTACAAAGTAGCGACAATCTACCCCAATTTGGGTGTATAGGCGAAAGTTTTGTATCGCTTTATTTCTTTTCAAATATATTCATTTTTTCTTACAAATAATCAAAAGCACTTTTTATTTGTTTACCATTTTTCTAATTTAAAGGAATAAAAATAGCACTACTATTTTTCGAGAATCAAAAAAAGACTCTTTTAGCATCAACGGAGATGCTTTGAGAGTCAACGAAGACTCTTTTAGTATCAACGAAGATGCTTTGAGTATCAACCGAGATGCTTTGAGAGTCAACGAAGACTCTTTTAGTATCAACGGAGATGCTTTGAGAGTCAACAAAGATGCTCTGAGAGTCAACGGAGATGCTTTGAGAATCAAAAAAGGAGTTCCGAACTTATAATTATAAGCTCCGAACTATTAATTATAAGCTCCGAACTACTAATTATAACCTCCGAACTCAAAATTATAAGCTCCGAACTACTAATTATAACCTCCGAACTCAAAATTATAAGCTCTGAACTTGAAATTATAAGCTCCGAACTCAAAATTATAAGCTCTGAACTCAGAAACTCAGTATCTAAACTGCAAAGGGTTTTAGAATGTTGAAACTAATGTTTTTCATCCGAAAAGTCATTGCTAGGGTGAAACAAGCTTTCGGACATCCCCGAAAGGGTATTGCTAGGGGGCAACAAACTTTCGGACGTCCCGAAGGATCGTTATTGAAGTTAGACCTAACCGATTTTAAAAACCTGTTAGGTCTGCATAATTTAGATTAAAATCCTTATTTTAGTCGAATGAATTACTTAGCCCCACTCCGCAAAGCCTCCGACTTTGAGGATGCGTTTATCAGTCTGTAACTGACATAAAATTAAAATAAAATTTATACCCTGTCCCACTCAAAGCCTACTCAACTCCCACTCAAAGCCTAGGCTGTGGTACCCTAAAATAGGGTCTATAAATGGTGTTAATATAACAATGCGAATAATTTAATAGGCAAATTTAAGGCTCCCATTACCCGAAGTGTTCTTTAAAAGCACACCGAATTGGGAGACTTCAACCGGCATATTTTTATGTGATTCCAACTATTATTCTTAATTTTAGCCTTCAAAAAAACATAAAAAACAAAACCCCAATGGCTACATTTAGCAAACAACTCTCCTTTCGCTGGGCAGATTTAGATCCCAATTTTCACGTGCGTCACAGTGTATATTATGATTTTGGAGCGCAACACCGTATCGAAATCCTCGAACAACTGGGATTAACTCTGAAAGTAATGCAAAAAGAACACTTTGGCCCCGTATTGTTTCGGGAAGAATGTGTTTTCCGAAAGGAAATCCACCTCGCCGACGAGATAACGATGCAAACCAAAATGGCAAAAATGAATGAAGATGCGTCCCGTTATTCCATTGTTCACGAATTGTATAGAGACGATGTCTTGTGTGCCGTCATCACGGTAGATGGCGCTTGGATGGATACCAAACTCCGCAAACTGGCCTCTCCCACTCCCCAAATTGTGGTGGATGCGTTAAATGTTTTCCCGAAAACAACTACTTTTACGGCTTTATAATTAACCCAAACACAGCTAATATGTTCACGATTGCCCAAATAAAAGAATTGCATTCCAAGGTAAAATCCGGTGCCGACTTCCCGGTTTACATTCAAGATTTAATTGCATTAGGTGTACATGGTTATGACATCTTTGTCAACGATGGCCACGAAGAATATTTTGGTGCAGATAATTATAGGGTTGCGGCAACTAAAACATACAACAGCATTGCTATTGCACCAACGGCCAACAAAGAGCGCTTCATCGAATTCTTGGTAATGCACCAAGAAGGCCAAACCGATTACCTGACTTTTTGCAATCAAGCGGCACAATGCGGCATTGCCAAATGGAGCGTAAACATCATCGAAATGACCTGCACCTATTTTGACCAATCAAACGCACCAGTCCTGATTGAAAAAATCCCGGCCTAGATTTTTTTTATAAACAGGCCACGGTCAAAGCGGGATTTATCTAATAAATCGTAAAGTGCTTTCGAGACGCAACAATAAAAAACTTCTTAAAAAAACAAAACCCCTTTCCAACTTCTACTTGGAAAGGGGTTTTTGTTTAAAATTGGTGGTTTTTATTTTCCTCCATTTTCGAACAGGAAGCAAATAGAACAAAGCCTATTGCTAAAATTGCAATTATTTTTCTCACGTCCAGCTATATATTAGTAATAAGTTTTGGTTTTGATATGCTGGAACTATCTCAAAATAATGGTCCTTAGTAAAAGTAAACATCCTTTTTAAACTTCTCCTTAATTTGCCCTATGGATCAAAACAAACAATCTCTAGATAAAAAAAAACCGCTACAAATTAATGTAACGGTCTTTTGCTGTATAATTTAGAATAGATTTCAAGAGAACTATTACTTCATAATTAAAAGCCTTTTGTACCTCTTGAATACAGTTAAATTTTATTCTGCCACAATTTTAAAATTACTGTTCAAATTTTCTCCAGAAACATTTAGAATATAAATTCCAGATATTTTTTTATTGGCAATATTCAAAGAAAAAAGTCCATTGGCATCTGAAACAATTCTTTCTTTAAGGATAATTTTTCCGGTTATGTCACTCAAAGTAGCCGTTGCAGTAGCTGATTTGTAGCTAGGAATAGTGATGAAAATCTGGTCTTTTACCGGATTGGGATATACAGTACCCCTATTTTTGTTTTGACTGAATTTTTCATTACCCAAAAAGGTTTGGGTAAATGTGTTCGTTACATCCGCAGCAGTTAATGCATAATTGAAAATTTTAAGCTCGTCAATCAATCCTTTGTAAGGCGCTGGAGTAGTATTGGCAAACAACTCAAGTGCCCCGATATTGCCAATTACCAAATCAGTTGGTTCACCAATACCCACCGATGTTCCTGTTGCATCATTCGCCTCACCAGTCAAAGCACCATTCGTATATATTCTTAACTTGTTTGCTGCAAGATCTCTCATAATAACCACATGTACCCAATCTCCAGTATAATATTTATTGGTGGCAAATGATGACGTAAGTTCTGTTTTATTTTTATCATCATCTATGGCAAATCGAAATGCAGTGCCTTTAACTTCTACATTAAATCTTCTTCCTGTTGCACCTGTTACAGCATTTTTTGTCATCGAGCCTTTGCACAATATATAAGAACTTATTCCTGTGCCTGGTATTAAACTAGCATCTGCCTTCATCCAAAATGAAACAGTAAAAGAATTTTTATCCAAAAAAAGTTGGTCTTGATTTGGAATGCTTACCATAAGCTTGTTAGGCAATAATGTTACAAAATCTAAAGCATTGTTTGTCTTTCCGGGTATTGTCTTTCCAGATACCCTAACAGCTGCATTATCAAAAGAGGCATCTATTTGGCCATTATTGGCATAACTTGAAATATCCGCAATTTGTTGACCCTCGCCCGCAACCTCGTTAAATGGCCAATGCCCCACAAGTTCTGGAGTCAAGGCACGAAAATTCCATACATCGCCAGTCGTTGTTCCTTTGGCATTGGTGGCATCAATCCTCCAATAGTAAGTAATGGCTGGACTTAAACCTGTAAGCAGATACGATGGAGCGGCAACATAAGCCACATCTGCCAACTTGCTCAAGTTTAAAGGATCAGTGCCAAAATAAACAGCATAAGTTGTCGTGTTTGCACTACCCAACCATTTCACTGTTAAATTCCCCCCATTCAACTGAACAAAAGTAAATCCTGAACTTGGATTAGGTGTCGTTGCCTTGGTTGGCAACGATGGAATTGGCGGTGTAGTTATCGATGCTGAATTATAAACGGATGATGCTGTGGCATTGATTGCTTTTACCTGATAATAATACAGGGTGTTTGGAGTTAAAGCAGTTTCATTATAACTGGTGACATTAGCACCAAGCGTGGCAATCGCCGTAAAATTAGTACCATCAGTGGAACGTTCCAAGACATAATTGGTTTCGTTGGTAGCACTATCAATCCAATTAATTGTCAAAGAACTAGCCTCAGGAACTTCAGTCGAAACTACACTGGTAAAATTCACGTTTGTTGGTGGAATAATAAAATCCGGAGGTGTTTGGTTAGTTAATCCATTTATGTAGACTTCGATATTCAAATAAGGTGCATGTGTTGTGCTTACCGCCAAGGCATCGGCCAGGTTTTTATCCAATCCATTGGCATCTTCCCAAGCATCGGGCATACCATCGTTGTCCGTATCCAAAGGAGCCGGTGCGCCATAAACATGACCGGCACCATTGTTTATGAAACCAAATTGTTTTGCAAAACTGCTTCGATCATACACGTAAGCAGCAGTTGTTCCTTTAGAATTCAAATCCGAAATCATCAAATTATCAACCTGATCACGTGTTGGATAAGAGGCACCAACGCTTAACAAGATTTTGTCATAAGCGGCTTGAGCGGACAAGACCGGGTTTTTCATCGGATAATCATTCGGTGCCGACAAAATGGTCGATGCATCATAAATTGGATATCCTGTTATATCTTCAGGAACCAAAGTACCATTCAACACTCCATCTCTATTGTTGTCAAAATAATTACCGGATCCGTATAAATAAAACTCTTGACTCCCCCTGTTAAAAGGCGTAGAAATAGTAGTACTTGTATTGGGACCTCCAATAAAATAATTATTGATAATGTTTACATCTGAACGTCCTGCCGAATCTCCTCCCATAATATAGGCATCTCCAGATTCGACATGGCCATAGGTATTCCCATAATTACCCCAATTGTAAACCACGTTGTTTACAAACTCGTTAATCCCTTTTACCTTATTGTTTCGTGTTTTATTGCAGATGTATAAATTCCCGATTAAACTAATCTTGCCACCATTTGATGGTTGCATTAATCCTCCGGCAGAGTGATTGTGTCGGTGCAACCCCTGTCCTATGATACAATTCTGAAGCGTTATATTGTCAGGACTCACTCCTTTACCGTCCCAGTTGATGGAGAAAACTTCATCTGTTCCCCAAGTAAAAGTCATGTGGTCCAGAATGATGTTGGCACCATTTGACACACCCGAGGCATCTTGATTTTGGGTATTATCTCCATAACGAATACGAAAATACCTTGCTATAGTGTTACTTGATCCAGAAAATGACACTTTACCCAAAAGTACAATCCCTTCGCCAGTTGCCGTTTGTCCAGCAATAGTTGTGTTGGCAGCGACTGCAATTGCCGAGCTTAGATTAATAATCCCTCCAACCTTAAATATCACAAATCGACCCGGTTGACTAACGGCATCACGAAACGAACCCGCACCGCTGTCATTCAAATTGGTTACCAAATAAATCTGGGGATTGGCAGCACCTCTTGCTCCCGTGGTGTATCTACCAAAACCCGTGGCTTCCGGAAATGCCAATGTTTGTGCTTCCAATTCCCCAAAAGGAATCATCAACCCTAAAATCATAAAAATTTTGAATAGATACTGTAATGTAATGGATTTTTGTTTCATAAAAATTAGTTGTAATTTGGTTATTGGTTAATATAGTTATCGCTAATTTAATTATATAACAGGGAGGGTCTGTCCTGTACTGTCCTGTACTTCTTTATTTTAAATACACTACTTAACAATCAACACCCTAAACAAGTCCATTAAATAAAAAATCCTTTCAAAGAAACTTCTCTGAAAGGATTTTGTATTTAAAAAAGACAACTTTTTAGATGCCGGCTATTGCTTTTATTTCATCAATAATTCGCAAGGCCAAAGCATCGGCTTTTTCTTGTGAAGCCGCTTCGGTATAAATTCGAATGATTGGCTCCGTATTCGATTTGCGAAGGTGAACCCAGTTTTCGGCAAAGTCAATTTTCACGCCGTCAATTGTCGTGATGTCTTCATTTTTGTATTTTTCGGTCATCGCAACTAGAATAGCATCCACATCAATTTGTGGCGTCAATTCAATTTTGTTTTTGCTCATGTAATATTCCGGATAGGAAGCTCTCAAAGCGGAAACGCTCATTTTTTTGTTGGCCAAATGTGTCAAGAACAAAGCCACACCCACCAAACTGTCGCGACCGTAATGCAATTCAGGATAAATAATTCCACCGTTTCCTTCGCCACCAATGATGGCATTGTTTTTCTTCATCAATTCCACCACGTTCACCTCGCCTACCGCGCTGGCTTCATAACTTCCGTTATGCGAATTCGTCACGTCACGCAAAGCACGGGAAGAAGACATATTCGAAACGGTATTTCCAGGAGTTTTACCCAGCACATAATCGGCGCAAGCCACCAAAGTATATTCTTCGCCAAACATTTCACCGTCTTCGCATATGAATGCCAAACGATCCACGTCTGGATCAACCACAATACCCAAATGCGCTTTTTCTTCGACAACCAATTCTGAAATATCCGTTAAATGTTCTTTCAAAGGTTCTGGATTATGGGGAAAATGACCGTTGGGTTCGCAATATAATTTCACGACTTCAACGCCCATTAGTTCCAATAATTTAGGGATAATAATTCCTCCGGATGAATTTACTCCGTCCACAACAACCTTGAATTGGGCTGCTTTCACGGCTTCAATATCCACCAAAGGCAAGTTCAAAACTTCATCGATATGAATATCCATATAAGCATCATTTTCAACAATTTCGCCCAAACTGTCCACATCCGAAAAATCGAATGCTTCGGCTTCGGCAATTTGAAGGATTTTCTCTCCTTCGATACCGTTCAGGAATTCTCCTTTTTCATTCAATAATTTCAAGGCATTCCATTGTTTTGGATTATGGGAAGCGGTCAGAATAATTCCACCGTCGGCACTTTCCAAAGGAACGGCCACTTCAACAGTAGGCGTTGTCGAAAGTCCCAAATCAACCACGTCGATTCCCAAACCCACCAAGGTATTTACCACCAAATTATGAATCATTGGTCCCGAAATTCTGGCATCGCGTCCCACGACAACCTTTAAATTCTTGTTGTCCTTGCCCACGCTGTTTTTCAACCAAGTTCCGTAAGCCGCAGCAAATTTCACGGCATCAACCGGAGTCAGGTTGTCTCCAACTTTTCCGCCAATGGTTCCTCGAATTCCTGATATAGATTTTATTAAAGTCATTTCTATTTATGATATTAGATTTTATATTTACGAACGACAAATATAATAATTGGTCGTTTATAATAGTCATTTAAAAATCCCTAATTTGGTCGAATGAATTTTCTAGCCCACATATACCTTTCAGGAGACAATGATTTGATGAAAATCGGCAATTTTATGGCCGACGGCATTCATGGGAAAAACTTTGACACTTTTTCATTGGAAATTCAAAAAGGAATCATTCTGCACCGTGCCATAGACACTTTTACGGATGCACATCCTATTTTTCGACAAAGTACCAAACGACTGCACGCCAATTACCATCACTATTCCGGCATCATCGTGGATATTTTTTACGACCATTTTTTGGCAAAAAACTGGAGCAATTATTCGGATGAAAGATTGGAAGATTATTCGGAACGTTTTTACCAATCCCTGAGAGACAATTACAATGATTTGACTCCAAAGACCCAGAAGATGATGCCTTACATGATAGACCACAATTGGTTATTGAGTTACCAAACCATTGAGGGAATAGAAAACGTTTTGGTCAAAATGGACAACCGAATGAAACGCGATTCGAATATGCGGTTTTCAGTTGCGGAATTGAGAACTTACTACTCCGATTTCGAACAGGAATTCAACTATTTTTTCGAAGAATTAAAGGCTCATTCGAAAGAGAAAATACAAACCTTATAAATCAAACCAACGGATTTATGGCTTTCATCAATGATTTAGAAACCGCTTTTCAAGAAAAATGCAATGCAGAAAATGCTTTGGCAATGGCAAAATACATGCGGAATCTTTTTTCCTTTTTTGGAATAAAAACAGAAGATAGAAGACGAATTTTCAAAGAAATTTGGAAAGAAAACCAGCAAGAAGTTTCTGAAAATCCAAGAGCAATTGCATTGGAGCTTTTCAATAAAAAAGAACGTGAATTACAGTATTGTGCCATCGAAATCCTGATAAAAGAACTCAAGGGAAATTACAAAAAAGACGATATTCAACTGATTGAAAAACTAATAATTACCAACTCTTGGTGGGACAGCGTGGACACGATTGCCAAATATATTTTAGGTGACTATTTACTCGAATACCCATTGGAAACCAAAAAAGTAATTGAACGTTTTTCCAATTCCGAAAATATGTGGCTCAACCGAAGCGCCATTCTTTTTCAATTGGGCTACAAACAAAAAACCAATTTTGACCTATTGAAATCCGAATGCGAAAAACATAAAAATTCCAATGAGTTTTTCATCCAAAAAGCCATTGGCTGGGCATTGCGGGAATATGCAAAATCAAATCCCGAAGCGGTAAGGAACTTTGTGGTTAACAATAATTTAAAGCCTTTAAGCAAAAAAGAAGCGTTAAAAAACATTCTTTGATTTCCAAATAGGTTAATTTTGCATTCTCTTAAAAAAACAAAATGTTCAAAAAATACCTCTACAAACTTGAAAACGGGATAGCTTGGTCGCAAGACAAAATATCGAACAAACAGTTCATCTTTTTGTCAAGCGTGGTGGTGGGTATTTCATCGGCATTTGCGGTAATTATCCTTAAAACATTTGCCCACAAGATTTTCACTTTTGCCACTTACATCACCAATATCAGCATTTTTAAATATGGATTCATAAAAGCAATGTTTCCGGTTATTGGTATTTTGCTTACCGTTTTTGTTGTCAAAAGATTTCTGGGCGGAACGATAGAAAAGGGAACCTCACAGATTTTGTATGCCGTTGCCAAAAAAGCCAGCATCATTCCCCGAAAACAAATGTATGCCCAAATTGCAACAAGTTCCCTTACGGTAGGTTTGGGAGGTTCGGCAGGATTGGAAAGCCCCATCGTGATTACGGGTGCCGCTTTTGGCTCCAATTATGCCCAACGGTATAAATTAGGCTATAAAGACCGAACGCTTCTCATTGGTTGTGGCGTTGCCGCCGGAATTGCCGCCGCTTTCAATGCGCCAATCGCTGGCGTTTTGTTTGCCATCGAAGTGTTGTTGGTTGATGTGAGCATTTCCGCCTTTACGCCCATCATGATTGCTGCCGCGACTGGAGCGCTGGTTTCCAAAATTGCTTTGGACGAAACCATTTTATTGTCTTTCAAACAACAACAAAATTTCGATTATCACAATATTGCCTACTATATCATGCTTGGATTGTTCACCGGACTTATTTCGGTTTATTATTCGAGAAATTTTCAAAGGGTGGAATATATTTTTCATCATCTTAAACTATCACCTTACAAAAAAGCCTTTTTTGGAGCTTCCCTATTGGCTTTGTTAATTTTTGTCTTCCCAACTCTTTTTGGTGAAGGATATGAAAGTATCAAAACCTTGTCTGAAAATGATCCTGGACAACTACTTGAGAACACCATTTTTAGTGATTTTAGAAACAACAGTTGGGTACTTTTGCTATTCATTGGTTTGACGATGATGCTCAAAGTATTTGCCTCCGGAATTACCATGGGAAGCGGTGGAAATGGAGGAAACTTCGCTCCTTCGCTGTTTTTGGGTTCCTACGCAGGTTTCTTCTTTGCCAAGTTTTTAAATTTAACAGGGCTTACCAAGTTGCCTGTCAGCAATTTCACTTTGGTGGGAATGGCGGGAATTCTCAGCGGATTGTTTCACGCCCCATTAACCGCAATATTTTTAATTGCCGAAATAACGGGGGGTTACGACTTGATGATTCCGTTAATGATTGTCGCTTCCATTAGTTTTACCATTTCAAAACGTTTTGAAAAACATTCGATAGACGTGAAAAATTTGGCTCGAAAAGGAAACGTGTTCACTAGCAACAAAGATGCCAATATTCTTTCGACCTTGGATACCAATAAAATCATTCAAACGGATTATTTGACCGTTTCACCCGATGAAAACCTCGAGAAATTGGTTGACTTGATTTCGCATTCCAATCAAGTGATTTTCGCCGTGGTGGACAAGGAGAACAATATGCTCGGCGTGGTTCATTTCAACGATATCAGGGAGATTATTTTCAATCAATATCGAGTAAAATATACTTTGGTAAAAGAAGTAATGAGAACACCCGTCGACATTATTTACCCCACCGACAGTATGGAAATCGTGATGAACAAGTTCGAAAAAGCCAAAGCTGCCTTTTTGCCCGTGCTCAAAAACGGAAAATATCATGGTTTTATTTCCAAATCAAAAGCGCTTGAAGCTTATCGAACCAAGCTGAAATCAATGACGATAGAATAAATATAAAGGGAAGAAGTGTTTCAGGGTCGCTATATAGTTACTATACAGTTACTATACAGTTACTATACAGTTACTATATAGTTACTATATATACGCTTTATCCATACTCTTGCCATACTCTTGCCATACTCTTGGGTTTCATTATTTTTGTTCAAAATAAACTAATTACATCCCATAGATTAAACCTTAATTTTTTTGCCAATTATGTCCACTTTAGAAAACCTTTTTTCACGACTCGACCACATAAAAGTCATTGATGACTCCATTCCTTATTCAAAATATACTCCCATAGATTTATCCAATTCTAATGCTGATTTATCCAAAATAGATTTATCCAATTCTCAAGCATTTGAAGTATTTATCGAAAATCATCTTCAAAAAAACGAAGCAAAAGTAGCTTTTGGCGGTTATAATGAAGTGCGAAATCTATACCAATCAAGTCCACTTTTCAATGACGAGGAAAACGAGGAACGGAACATTCACATTGGGATGGATTTGTGGATAAAAGCGGGAACCCCAATATTGGCAGCACTTGACGGAACAGTTCATGGTTTTGATTTTAATGCCGGGAAAGGAAATTATGGCCCAACAATTATTTTGAAACATTCCATCGAAAATCAAACTTTTTACACTTTGTACGGCCATTTATCTCTTGAAAGCATCGAAAACCTTGAAATTGGAACTCCTTTCAAGAAAGGACAAAAGATGGCCTATTTGGGAAATTCGTCAGTAAATGGCGGGTATGCTCCACACTTACATTTTCAAATCATCAAGGACATAAAAGATTATTCAGGCGATTATCCGGGTGTTTGCAGCATAAATGAGCTGGATTATTATTTGGAAAATTGCCCTGATCCAAACTTGTTGTTGAAAATATAAACAAAAGAAGTAATTCGGGATAAAAAAACAAACACAAATAATTAATATTAACTATCTTTATGTCAACTTTTTACAATATAAAAAAATGGAGACATACAAGTTATTTACACCCATTAAAATTGATTCCCTGCAGTTAAAAAATCGAATTGTCATGGCACCCATGACCAGATGCAGGGCAATTGGCAATATTCCAAACGCACTTATGGCGGAATATTACAAACAACGTTCAGGTGCAGGACTAATCATAACCGAAGGCACCTCACCGTCACCCAATGGACTTGGATATGCACGAATTCCTGGAATTTTTAATGCCGATCAAGTGAAAGGCTGGAAAAAAACAACTGATGGAGTACATGAAAATGGCGGCAAAATAATTGTTCAATTGATGCATTCCGGAAGGATAAGCCATCCGCTGAATATGCAGGTAGGAACGCAGATACTTGCTCCTTCGGCAGTAAAAGCGGCCGGACAAATGTGGACAGACTCAAAAGGATTGCAGGATTTTGTTGTTCCGAAAGAAATGAGCCCTCAAGACCTAGTGCAAACCAAGACAGAATTTGTCGAGGCTGCAAAAAATGCCTTGCTTGCCGGGTTTGACGGTGTCGAACTACATTCGGCCAATGGTTATCTTTTGGAAGAATTTCTTTCTCCAATAAGCAACATCCGCAAAGACAATTACGGCGGAAGTATCGAAAATCGGTGTCGATTCGTGATCGAGGTGGCAACTGCCGTTGCACAAGCCATTGGCAAGGAAAATACGGGAATTCGGTTGTCGCCTTATGGCGTGGCGAGCGACATGCCGCATTATCCCGAAATCGATGCCACATACGATTACTTGTCCCAAGAACTCAACAAACTAGACATTTCCCACATCCACCTTGTAGATCACTCGGCCATGGGAGCGCCGGCGGTACCTTTGGAAATCAAAAAACTGATACGCAGTAATTTTAAAAATACCCTGATTCTTTGCGGCGGTTACAACAAGGAAAGTGCCGAAACAGACATCGAAAGCGGCCTTGCCGACCTAGTGGCATTTGGACGCCCATTTATAAACAATCCCGATCTTGTCGAAAGATTTCAAAACAATTGGCCTTTGTCACAAGATCTTGATATGGACTTATTCTATGCCGCTGCTGAAAAAGGATATACCGACTATCCATTTTATAAAGACTTGAACAAATAATCTTGAAAGCAATGTAACAAAACCCTTTTTAAACTAGGCTTGAGATGAAAGATATATCCCAATTGTTGGCTTTGTTAGGGAATGAAAAAGACCCTTTGCTGAATCATGTTTGTGAAACCATCCCGAAAGATCAAATTCATTGGCCAAATTCATCGCATATCGATACTGTTTTTTTGCAAAGCAACCGCAATGCGCAGACGATTCGGAGTTTAAACCAAATATACCAAAACGGCAGACTTTCGAACACTGGCTATCTTTCCATTTTGCCCGTAGATCAAGGAATTGAACATACTGCGGGAAGTTCTTTTTCGCCAAATCCCATTTATTTTGACCCTGAAAACATCATAAAATTAGGCCTTGAAGCGGGTTGCAATGCCGTTGCATCGACTATGGGCGGAATGGCGGTGCTCTCCAGAAAATATGCGCATAAAATTCCGTTTGTGGTCAAAATCAACCATAACGAACTCTTGACTTTCCCCAATAAACACGATCAAATCATGTTTGCGAGTGTCAAAGATGCTTGGAATATGGGTGCCGTGGCCGTGGGAGCGACGGTTTATTTTGGCTCTGCCGAATCTGGCCGGCAAATGATAGAAGTGGCAAACGCTTTTGAGGAAGCCCATAATCTGGGAATGGCGACCATACTTTGGTGTTATTCCAGAAATGACGCCTTCATAAACAACGGCATCGACTACAACACGGCCGCCGACATCACGGGTCAGGCCAATTATTTGGGCGTTTCCCTCCAGGCAGATATTATCAAGCAAAAACTACCCACCAACAACAGAGGTTTTACAACCCTGAAATTTGGCAAAACAAACCCAGACATGTACACCAAATTAGCCAGCGACCATCCCATTGATTTATGTCGGTATCAAGTAATCAATTGTTTTTCGGGACGCATTGGCATGATCAATTCAGGAGGCGAATCCAAAGGCGAAACTGATTTGGCCGAAGCCATAAAAACCGCCGTGATTAATAAACGAGCCGGTGGAGCTGGAATGATTATGGGTCGAAAAGCCTTTCAACGCCCCTTTAACGAAGGCGTGAAACTTATAAATGCGGTGCAGGAAATTTATTTGTCCGAAGAAATTACGATTGCATAAGTCGCTTTAAAAAAATTCATTGGTAAATTATCCATTTTCAACATTCAACACTGTATTTCATTGAAATCAAATAGATTAGCATCTTTTAACCGAATTTAACCACAGAAAAAAAGCATTTCTTACAAAAAATAGAAAAAAAATATTATTTTTACTTCTAACTTTTTTTGAAATGACAACAAACGAAGAAACTCTCACCAAATTCTACACCGCCTTTTCTAATGGGAATGCCGATCAAATGTGCGAATATTATCATCCCAACATTAAATTCCGTGATCCCGTATTTGGATTGTTAAAGCACGATGACGTTTGTAAAATGTGGACAATGCTGCTGGAAAAAAGTAAAGGAACCATAAAAATCGACTTCTCTGAAATAAAAGCAGACGACTACAAAGGTTCTGCACGCTGGGTAGCCACCTACAATTTCAGTAAAACCAACAGGAAAGTTGTCAATTCAATTTATGCACAGTTTCAGTTTCAAGATGGATTAATCATAAAACATACCGACGATTTTGACATTTGGAAATGGGCCAAACAAGCTTTTGGTTGGAAAGGATTCGTTTTTGGTTGGACCGGATATATGCAAAAAAAAATTCAGGCTCAGGCTCTTTCAGCTTTAAAAAAGTACAAAAAATAAAAAGAACTGCTTTAATTAATCTCAAATCTGTCCAAAAACAACTTAGATTGACAAAAAATCAAATGATGTCCATCAAGAAATCGCCATATATTAACGTTTCTGCGTAATTAATGTAATTATTTAGTTAAATTTGAGTGTTATTATCAATACAAAAAATCAGACAAACAGACAATCACAATTGGATACCTTAAAACTATACTAGAATTTGAATTCCAACATGAAAACAAATAAATCAGCCAACGGTTTAGAAAACAACGATTTTCCAATTGTTGGCATTGGTGCATCGGCAGGAGGACTTGAAACATTGGAACAGTTCTTTGCCAAAATGCCCCAAAATACAGGTATGGCATTTGTAATTATCCAGCATCTCGATCCCAACCATATTGGGATGATGCCCGAATTATTGCAACGGATGACAACCATGAAGGTGATTCAAGTTACCGATTCCCTAAAAGTAAAACCAAACTGCGTCTACATAATTCCTCCCAACAAAAGCATGTCGATATTGAATGGTTCCCTCCATTTGTTTGCTCCGATAGAAACCCACGGAATACGCTTGCCGATTGACATTTTCTTCCGTTCCTTGGCAGATGACAGACAGGAAAAAAGCATTGGCATCATCCTTTCCGGAATGGGTTCGGATGGCAGTTTGGGACTCAAAGCCATCAAGGAAAAAAACGGCATCGTGATCGTGCAAGAGCCGTCCACGGCAAAATTTGACGGAATGCCCCGAAGTGCCGTTGAAACCGTAATTGCCGACATCATTGCGCCAGTGGAAGAGTTGCCGGCCAAACTCATCAATATTGTAAAATTTATTCCGCTAAAAAAAAACGACCCAGAAATAGACAGCAAAAACAAAAGCAATCTCGACAAAATCATAATCCTGCTTCGCGAACAAACCGGACATGATTTTTCGCTATACAAGAAAAGTACCTTGTTTCGCCGAATCGAAAGACGCAAAGGGATTCACCAAATCGACAAAATCCAGAATTATGTACGCTTCATGCAGGAAAATCCAAAAGAGACCGAAATACTCTTCAAAGAATTGCTGATTGGTGTTACCAGCTTTTTTCGTGACACGGCAGTTTGGGAAAAATTGAAAGAACAAGTGCTTCCTGAAATGTTGGAAAAATTACCCAACGGATACGTGATGCGCGCTTGGGTAACAGGCTGTTCCACCGGGGAAGAAGCTTATTCATTGGCCATTACCTTCAAGGAAGTCATGGAGAAAATAAAAAAACACCGAAACATAAGCCTGCAAATATTTGCCACCGATCTTGACATTGATGCGATAGAAAAAGCGCGAAAAGGAATTTTTCCTCCAAACATAATTACCGACGTTTCTCCAGAACGTCTTTCCCGTTTTTTTATCGTCGAAAACGATGGCTTTCGCATCAATGCAGGCATTCGGGAAATGGTTGTATTTGCTCCTCAAAATGTGATCAAGGATCCGCCTTTTACCAAACTCGACATCCTTACTTGCCGAAACATGCTGATTTACATGGAGGCCGAATTGCAAAAAAAGATAATCAGGCTTTTTAATTACAGTCTCAATCCCGGCGGAATCATGGTGCTTGGCTCGGCCGAAACCCTTGGAACCGACAATGAAGGTTTTGAAATACTGGACGCCAAATTAAAAATCTTCAAACGTTCCCAAAAACCAACCTCTCCCGGATTGTTGGATTTTCCCAGTTCTTTTTCAATACCTAATAAAACAAATATCAAAGCCTTGACAACACCCGTAATCGAAGAAAACATACAAACCCTTGCCAATCAAATTTTGCTTCAACGTTTTGCTCCCGCCAGCGTGTTGGTAAGCGAAAAAGGCGATATTATTTATATTACGGGACGTACCGGAAAATACCTTGAACCTGTGGCAGGCAAGGCAAACTGGAATATTTTTGCAATGCTGCGAGATGATTTGAAACTCGAATTGCCAATTGCATTCCAGAAGGCATTAAAAAATTATGACCCCATACAACTGCGAAAAATTAAAATCGAAAACTACGGCAACGACCAATATGTGGATGTTACGCTCCAGCAAATAGAAAAACCCGAAGGCATAAAAGGAAAGGTAATGATTGTTTTCAAAGATTTGCCCGAAATGTCAGAACCCAAAGTGGATGCAAAAAAAGGCAAAGAAACCTCGAGTGCAAGACAAAAAGAATTGGAAATTGAACTGCAACAAAGTCTTGAAGATTTGCAAACCATTAGAGAAGAAATGCAAACTTCGCAGGAAGAATTAAAATCTACCAATGAAGAACTGCAATCCACAAACGAAGAATTGCAATCCACAAACGAGGAACTTACCACTTCCAAAGAAGAGATGCAGAGCCTGAATGAAGAGCTGCAAACCGTGAACATCGAACTGCAAAGCAAGGTAATCGACTATGTACAGGCCAACAACGACATGAAAAACTTGCTCAACAGTACCGATATCGCGACCTTATTTCTGGACAAAGAGCTAAACATTCGCAGATTTACCGATCCGATAACCAATATATTCAAAGTACGCAATACCGATATTGGAAGGCCATTTACCGACTTGGTTACCGATTTGCAATATCCAGAAATAGGAATTCACGCCAAACAAGTCATCAAAACCCTCAACTTTATAGAAAAATCGGTAGTCACCTTGGACGGAAGATGGTTTGACATAAAAATTATGCCCTATCGCACGCTTGACGATCATATTGACGGATTAGTACTGACATTCAACGATGTAACCAAATTCAAAAAATTGGAATTAGAGCTCAAAGAAGCCAACGAAAAACTAAAAATAAGCAAGGAAACCCGCTATCGACGACTTTTTGAAACGGCGAAAGACGGCATTCTGATTCTCGATGCCGAAACCGGAAAAATTACGGACGTAAATCCATTTTTGATCGAACTATTGGGATATTCAAAAGAACAATTTGTTGAAAAAGCTATCTGGGAAATTGGAACTTTCAAAGATATTATTGCCAATATGGAAAAATTCAAGCAGTTACAACAGAAAGAATTCATTCGCTACGATAATTTACCCCTTGAAACAATCGACAGAAAAAAGATCAATGTGGAGTTCATCAGCAACATTTATCAAGTTGAAAATCAAAAAGTGGTACAATGTCTAATTCGTGACATCACGCAACAGAAATTGGCCGAAGAAAAACTGAAGATTTCCGAAAGTCGTTATCGCAGTCTTTTTGAATCTGCAAAAGACGGTATTCTGGTTCTTGACTCAGAAAATGGAACCATTGTGGAAATAAATCCCTATCTAATTGATATGTTAGGCTATACAAAAAACGAATTGTTAAAAAAAGCCATCTGGGAAGTTGGTTTTTTTAAAAAAATAATTGATAATAAAGATAAATTTCTTAAATTACAGCAAAAGAATTTTTTGCAATACGAAGATTTGCCTCTTGTTACCGCCGATGGACGAAAAATCAACGTGGAGTTCATAAGCAAAGTCTTTTCAATAGAAAACCATAAGGTAATCCAGTGTTTCATTCGCAACATTGCCAAATAAAAAAAATGTGGCAATAAAAACCTTCAGCCCAAGATTTGAAAAGTGACATAATTCAACATATAAAGTATTTATGAAAGATAAAGCGCCACAATCATCCACAGCAATTCTTCGTCGAAAAGCAGAAGAAATACTCAAAAACAAGTCGCTTATGGTAGATACATTATCTATTGAAAGCGAAACGCTCAAACTTATTCACGAACTCGATGTACACCAGATTGAACTCGAAATGCAGAATGAGGAACTGAAAATTGCAAAAGAACAGCTAGAAATTGCTGCGGAAAAATACATCAATTTATATGATTTTGCCCCTTCGGGTTATTTCACCCTTTCTAGAGATGGAGACATTCTTGAGCTCAACTTTAGAGGAGCAAACATGCTTGGCAAAGAGCGTTCCTTTCTAATAAACAACAGGTTTGCTTTTTTCGTTAGCGAGAACAACCGATTTATATTTAATTCATTTCTTGACAAAATATTCAAAGAACAAACAAAACAAACCTGTGAAATAACCATATCTATTAATGCCGAGGCGCCAACCCATTTACTACTTAATGGCATGGTTCTATCTGATGAAGAACAATGTGTCATAACAGCGGTCGACATTAGCAAACGCAAAAAAGCCGAAGAAGATTTAAAGATCAATAAAGAGAAATACCAAACAATTTTTGACAGCAACCGCGACAGCATCACCATCTTTAGACTTACTCCTGACGGCAGAAATGACAAATTTATCGAGGTAAATGAAGCCTCCACGGAAATTTTTGGTTACAGCAAGCAGGAACTTCTATCGATGACCACTCGAGACTTGGAACACGTTACGGCAAAAAAGATGAAGACTCGAATGGAAACCTTGTTATCCAATGGAAAAATAGATTTTGAAACCTCCATCAGGACCAAAAAAGGAAAAACCAGAAGCGTAGAAGTTAAATCGCTACTAATAAACTATTTGAATGAACCCGCAGTAATGAATATTACAAGGGATATTACCGAACGCAAACAGATAGAAAGTAATTCCAAAAAAGCACATGAAAATCTAGCCACCATTCTGGATGCCATTCCTGATTTGATGTTCGAAGTAGGAATTGATGGCCGCATTTATCATTACCACTCCAATCGCATTGATTTACTTTCGGCTCCTCCAGAATTGTTCATAGGAAAATTTTTCCAAGATTTTCTGCCCGCCGAGGTAACCAAAATTTGCATGGGCGCCATACTGGAAGCCGACGAAAAAGGATGGTCAAGCGGACAACAATACTCGCTAGATTTGGCCAAGGGCAAACATTGGTTTGAACTCTCGGTATCTCCCATAAATGAAAGCGATAGCAAAGACAGGCATTTTATTTTACTGGCACGGGATGTTACCATACGAAAACAAGCAGAAGAAACATTAAGACAAAATGAAGAAAAACTACAAGGTGTTTTTAATTTAGCCAATTCAGGAATTTTAATGGTTGATAAAAATGGTCATTTTTCACTTTATAACGATTGGTGTTGTGACATGTTTGGTTATACAAGAGAAGAATTTGGAAAATTGACCAATCTTGAAATCACGCATCCCGACGATATCAAAAAAACACAACGTTCCTTAAATGACATAATCGAAGGCAGGATTAAAAAATACCAAATAGAAAAACGCTACCTCAAAAAAGACAAAACTTTCTTTTGGGGCGAAATATCCGTATCGGCAATCACGGATAAAAACAATAATGTTACCAATGCCATTGGCATTATTTCTGACATTACGGAGCGTAAAAAAATAGAGGAAAAGCTAATTGCCAATGATGCCTTTTTAATCCAAACCCAGATTATTGCCAATCTTGGATCCTATTCTTTAGATTTTTCTACTGGAAAATGGACCAGTTCACCGGTTCTTGACAGTATTTTTGGCATTGACTCCAATTTTGAGAAAACAACCGAAAATTGGATAACAATTGTTCATCCGGAATGGAAAGAAACAATAAAGGACTATTTTAACAATGAAATTATTGACAAAAAAAGTGATTTCAATAAAGATTACAAAATCATTAGAATAAATGACAAAGAAGAGCGATGGGTACATGGAGTGGGTAAAATAATGTATAACGAACAAAATGAACCCTTACACTTAATTGGCTCGATTCAAGACATCACCGAGAAGAGAATCATTGAAGATTCCCTGCGCGAGAGCGAAGAAAAATACCGTAGTCTTGTAGAGAATTCTCCAGATGCCGTTGTTATTTACATCGAAGGAAAAATTGTTTTTGTGAACGAAGAAGGCATCCGAATGATTGCCGCAAAAAGCAAAAACGAAATAATTGGAAAACCTGTTCTGGAATTTATCCATCCAGACAGCATAGAAAGTGTCATTCAAAGAATGATAGACGTGGTCAAAGACAGTAATGCATCCGATATTGTAGAAGAAAAATTTATTGACCTTCAGGGAAACCCCATTGATGTCGAGATAAAAGCAATCCCTACCAGTTACGAACACAAAGAAGCCGTCCAGGTAATCATTCACGACATTACGGAACGCAAACGCACACAAGAGAAAATCAAACAACTTTCGCAAGCCGTCGAGCAAAGCCCCGTTACGATTGTCATTACAAATACAGAAGGCAACATTGAATATGTAAATCCAAAATTTTCCGAAACAACAGGATACACTTTTGATGAAGTTACAGGAAAGAATCCCCGTGTTTTAAAGTCCGGACATACCTCACCGAATGAATACAAAGAATTATGGCAAACCCTTTCGACCGGCAGGGAATGGCATGGAGAGTTTCACAACATGAAGAAAAATGGAGAATTATACTGGGAATCGGCATCCATTTCTCCAATCATAAACAATCAAGGCAAAATCACCCATTATATTGCCATCAAGGAAGACATTACCGACCGCAAAAAAGCGGAAGAGGAATTGATCAAAGCCAAGGAAAAAGCCGAAGAAAGCGATCGCCTAAAATTGGCTTTCTTGGCCAACATGAGCCACGAAATACGTACTCCCATGAACGGCATCCTGGGCTTTACAGAATTATTGAAATCGCCAAACTTGGCAGGAGAAGAACAACAAGAATACATTAAAATCATTGAAAAAAGCGGTATTCGAATGCTCAACATCATCAATGACATCATCAGTATTTCCAAAGTTGAATCGGGCCAAGTAGATATTACGTTCTCGGAAACCAATATCAATGAGCAAATCGAATACCTCCACACCTTTTTCAAACCAGAAGCCAAACAAAAAGGAATTCAGCTTTCCATCAATACTCCATTGTCTGAAAATGAAACCATAATCAATACCGATCGCGAAAAAATCTACGCCATTCTTACCAACCTGGTCAAAAATGCACTGAAATTTACCTACTCGGGTTCAATAGAATTTGGTTATGCCAAAAAAGGAAATCATCTGGAATTCTTCGTCAAGGATACCGGTTTGGGCATTCCAAGTTCCCAGCAAAAAATAATTTTCGAAAGATTCAGGCAAGCCAATGACACCATTTCCCGCTCCCACGAAGGATCAGGACTGGGACTGGCCATTTCAAAAGCTTATGTTGAAATGCTTGGCGGCAAAATATGGGTAGAGAGCAAAGAAGGGAAAGGAAGCAGTTTTTACTTTACCATTCCTTTTGACAAAAAATTGGAATCAAATGATAAAATCATTTCCAAAAAAGACGTTGCAAAAGAAAAAACCGAAAACGAAATCAAAGACTTGAAAGTATTGATAGTCGAAGACGACGCCATATCCAAATTACTCATCACGATTGCCATTAAACCTTTTAGCAAAGAGATTTTGAAAGTCAGCACCGGTTTTGAAGCCATAGAAGCGTGTCGCAACAATCCAGACATCGATTTGGTCATGATGGACATCAACATGCCGGAAATGGGCGGTTATGAAGCCACGGAACGAATTCGGGAATTCAACAAAGACCTTGTCATCATTGCCCAAACCGCCAACGGAATGCAAAGCGACAGGGACGAAGCCATTGCGGCAGGATGTACCGATTATATCTCGAAACCCGTCAATATTGCCGCATTGGGCGAGTTGATACACCAGTATTTCAAAAGGTAAGAAAACTTTCGAGTTAGGGTGTGTTGCAGTTTTAAAGAAGAATTAACAACTATTACAAAAAGTATAACCGTTAAAAATTCTAATGATGCCTATTCCTAAAATACCCGTTCCCATTCATCCAAACAGGAGGTTTTCCGTTATCGAAATCCTTCAGTTCATGGTATTGGTTTGTGTTTTGCTTTACTTTGGAAAAACACTTTTGATTCCGTTGAGTTTCGCCATGCTCATCAGCTTCATCCTTTATCCTGTATGCCAATGGATGGAGAAGAAAGGAATAAGCAAAGTCATTGCCATTTTTATATCCATTTTTGGCGTGATGCTTTTTTTTGCAGCAGTTATTTACCTGCTTTTTACCCAAATTGTGGCCTTTTCGAATGAATGGCAAATATTCAAGGTGAAATTATTGGAAACGGTAAACCAATTGAGTGCTCTTCTTGCCGAGCAATTTGACATCAGTGACGAAAAGCAAATGAACTTTCTCAAAAACTTGGTCAACAACTCGGGAACACAGGCTATTTCCTTGCTTAAAATCACCTTGTATTCCATTTCCGAATCGCTTTTTTATCTTTTAATAATTCCCGTATATTCCGTTCTCATCCTCTATTATAGACAATTATTGGTCAACGTGTTGTACCATGTTTTTCCTTTGGAGAAAAAGGAATCCATACGAGAAATACTTGTCGAAACCATCCACGCTTATTACAATTTCATCAAAGGAATGCTGGTGGTTTATCTAATCGTGGGGCTTTTAAACAGTATTGGGCTTTATCTCATAGGAGTTCCCCATCCTTTCCTGTTTGGTTTTATAGCCTCGATACTGACTTTTATTCCTTATGTAGGCATTATCATATCTTCGCTCTTGCCCATTACCATTTCCTGGATAACCTTTAATTCGATTTGGTATCCCATAGGCGTCATCTTGGTTTTCAGTTTTGTGCAGGTTCTGGAAGCCTACGTTATTTTTCCATTTGCCGTAGGAAGCCGTTTAAAGATAAACACCCTCATCATCCTTTTAGTGGTCATTCTTGGCGGTATTTTATGGGGAGCGGCCGGAATGATTTTGTTTATTCCGCTTATCAGCATCGTAAAATTAATTGCCGACCGGACAAAGGGCCTAAAAACATTGTCAATACTATTGGGCGATTTCAACCATAAAGAATCAGGGAATTAATTTCTCTTTTACAAGTCAAAATCAAAGTCCCAATCCGCTTCTTTTTTATACCATAATTGCCCTTTCGAAACTTGTAAAGGGCAGTCAAAATTATTGGTATATAAAGCACCCGTTCCGAGTCCTTGCGGCATTGAATTGTGTTGCAAAAACGTCCATTGCGCGATGGCATTCAATCCAATATTCGACTCCAAAGCCGAGGTGATCCACCAACCTATAGTGTACTTTTCGGCCAATGCAATCCACTCTTTCGTGCCTCGAAAACCGCCCACGAAACTGGGCTTCAAAATGATGTATTGGGGCTTGATTTTTTGGAGTAAGGCTTCTTTTTCTTCCAATGAAAACACGCCAATCAGCTCTTCGTCCAAAGCAATGGGAACTGGAGTGATTTTGCATAGTTCTGCCATACTGTCAGTGTTGTTTTTTTGAATAGGTTGCTCAATACTATGCAATTCAAAACCAGCTAATTGATTCAATTTATCTAAAGCTAAAGATGTATCAAAAGCGCCGTTGGCATCCACCCGAATTTCGACTTGCTCGGGCGTGAAATGTTGCCGAATATAACGCAACAATTGCAGTTCTTGATCGAAATCTATGGCACCTATTTTGAGTTTCACGCAACGAAAACCAGCAGCCAGTTTTTCCTCGATTTGCTGCTTCATGAACGACTCCTCTCCCATCCAAACCAAGCCGTTTATTTCGATGCTTTTTTCGCCTTTGGTGAAGTCGGAAGGAAAGAGCAAAAAGGGACTTTCGCTAGCCAAAGACCGGAACGCCATTTCCACTCCAAATTGAATGGATGGAAACTCGATCAAGGCTTCCCAAAGTTGGTTTTCGCCCAGGTGAATATTGTCGCAAGTCCATTGCAATTTGGCTTCATAATCCGGTCGGTCGTCTGCGCTTAATCCTCTCAAGATGCCGCACTCGCCTATTCCTTTTTTGCCGTCTTTTTCCAGAACGATAAACCAGGTTTCTTTGTCGGTCATCACGCCTCGCGACGTTCCCGATGGTCGTTTGAAATTTAGAATGTATTTGTGGTAGGTTGCTTTCAGAAGTTAGAAGTTAGAAGTTGGGAGTTAGAAGTTGGGAGTTGGAAGTTGGAAGTTTAGGTTTAAAAATTTGTCAAATGGCTGTTTTATCCAATTACCAAGTTTACTTTTTTTCCCAGTCCAAACTCGAATATTTTATATAAAGTGGAAAGTTGAATATCGCATTTTCCGTTTTCAAGTCTTGAGATATAACTTTTTTTAGTGCCTACTTTGGCAGCAAGTTGCTCTTGCGTCATTTTAGCTTCACGACGAGCTTCTTTCAAGGTTTCACTGATAATGAAGTATTGTGCTTTTTTCTCAAAATTATCTCTCTTTTCACTTCCAATCACACCGTATTCCACATCCAACAACTCGTCGAAACTTTTAGTGTTTCTTATTTTTTCATTTTTGTCCATCGTATTTTATTTTGAGTTAAAATATTCCTTTTTAAGTTTCAAGGCTAAATCAATTTCGTTTTTAGGTGTTTTTTGGGTCTTTTTTTGAAAAGCATTAAAAAGAACCACCAAATTCCCTTTGTCAAAGCAGCAAAATATTCTGTAAATATTACTTTCGAATTCTATCCTGATTTCATACAATCCATCAGTTCCTTCAAGATGTTTGAAAAATTTGGTAGGCAGATTTTGAACGCTAATTATCAATTTAAAAACATAAGCGATTTTCTCCCTTACTTTACTATTCTGCTCCAAGTAAAAATTTTGAAAATAGGATTCGTAAAATATAATTTTTCTTTCCATTTTGATTCAGCAAAGTTAACTATAAAGTTATCAAGTTTTCGAATGAATTAACTTTTTTTTAGTTGTTTCCGTTTTTCCATTTCAAATAAGAAATTCCAATTAATAAAATTCCTAAAAAACTCAATATAAAAAACAAGCATGTTGGCCGTTCATTAAAAAAATACATTTTGATGTTTTCAATTATTCCAACAACCTCAAAACCCTGTCAAAATCGTTGCTTGGCAATCCTGCAGTTTTGAAGGTTTCGAAATCTTGTTTTACTTTCTGGGTCCAACTGAGACTGTCGTTTACGTTTTGGGATTGGTATTTTTTATAAATGGGTTTGGCCGACCTGAAATCCTTGTTGAGCAAATAAGCGTGGGCCAGATTCATTTGTATCAACAATTCAGAGTCGTCGAGCTTCTCGCCTTCTTTGAGGAATTTGATGGCTTTTGCATATTGCTTGGTCATAAGATAATCGTTGCCAAGATTGTTGTAATCAGTGGCGGTTGGTTTTCCGTTGACCACAATAACGCTCAATTTGTCAATTGCTTCGCCGTATTTGCCTTGTTTTGCCAAATCGGCTGCTTGTGTGCGCAAGTCGAAATAGACCTTGTCAGAAGCGCCCGTTTCGCCAAAACAAGCATTTCCGTAATCTTTGTAGGCTTTCGTTTTTTCGATGGGAAGCAGTTTCTGGAATTCCTGGAACTTGTAATCTTTTTGTATTTTATTCAACACGCAAACACAAAAGTCGTCGGAAGGGATGATTTTCTTGGCCAAATCGGATGCTTTGCATTGGTTGATGAGGAGCTTTCGGTTTTCCAAAGTCCAGCCGCTGCTCAAACGGTTGTTGACCCAAGGCACGACTTCGAGCACGATTTTCTGGTTCATCACCCAATTCTTGCTTTCGAAACCAAACCACATCGGATTGGAATTCGGCAACAAGCACAAGGATTTGTCTATGGAAAGACGCTTGGCATCCCTGCTCACGGCTTCTTCCTGCACAAAGCAGGCGTTATCCGTATCGCGGCTTTTTTTGTATTCGGCAGCGGAGGCAGCATTCGAAAAGATGGCGTATTTGCATTTGTCGTCGCCCGAGATTTTGGACAGCAGGAAAACCGCTCCAGCCGAACCTTGACTGATTCCCGTAGGGTCGGGAATGGATTTCAATATGGAAACCAAACTTCCCGCCATTTCTTGATTTTGGCCCAAAAGCGTGATTCGGAACACCACTTCGGTAGTTCCCACGGGCAAGTCTTCGGTCTTGATGACGATTCTCTCCCTTGCCGAAACGACAATTTCTTTCCTGAAAGCTCTTTCCTTGTCCCAATAGCCGTCTTTCTGGGCGAAAATGGGGTTGACAGAAAAGCTAATTAGTAGAATGAAAAGTATTTTATTTATATTCATTTTTTTCAAGTGTTCCAAATTCATCATTATGTAAACTGTAGTTTTCTCTTCGAGTGATTATCATTTTTCCTTTTATTTAAAACCATCCGTCTCTTCGAGTGATTTTGAAAGGCGATGAGGCAACTTTACCATTCAAAATTGTATCGAGAAGCTTTTTGACTAACAGGGTTCTCGATACAATTTTTAAAGCAGTCCGTTTATTTTAATTCAATCCACATTTATCCGGCTTTAAAAATCACTCGAACTGACGAGAGAAGTAAATAGCTCCAGATTACTTCACTTAATTTTTATTTTTATCGGTGTTCCGTGAACTTTGTTTACCACGTTCCCAACAATGACATTACAATTCGATGCTTTCGCCAATTTTAAGCAGCATCAAATCTTTTCCTTTGCCGAAAAACTTGCGAATGGATTCTTCGTGGTTGATCAGGATGTAACCAAACGTATCGAAGTGGACGCCCAATATCTTGTCGCATTCGACAAAATCCGAAGCCACGATGGCATCTTCGACATCCATCGTGAAATTGCCTCCTATGGGAAGAATTGCCAAATCCAATTTGGTTCGCAAGGGAATGAGTTTCATGTCCATCGTCAGGGCGGTGTCACCGGAAATGTAGATGTTTTTATGTTCTCCTTCGATGACAAAACCACCGGGATTGCCGCCGTTGCTTCCGTCGGGGAAACAACTGGAATGCACCGCGTTGACGTATTTTACTTTCCCGAAGTCGAAATCCCAGCTTCCACCGTGGTTTAGCGGATGGTATTCGAAGCCTTTGTTTCCGTAATGCGTGGCTATTTCGAAATTGGAAACGATGACCGCCTTGGTTCGGCTTGCAATGTATTCCACATCGACCACGTGATCGCCGTGGGCGTGGGTCAGCAGAATGTAATCCGCTTCCAATTCGTTGATGTTGATGTGCGAGGCATTGGGATTGGCCGAAATGTAAGGATCGACCAGAATATGCTTGTCTCCCACTTCGATTCCCAAGGAGGAATGACCGTAAAATGTTATTTTCATTTTGTTTTGTTTTTATACTATTGGTACGCAGATTTTGCGGATTTAAGCCAATTCAAATCTTTTAAAACCATTTGCATTTTTTAGAACAATCGATTTAACCACAAACCAAAAACCACAAACCTATTTATCTTCCTCCAAAAAAGACATTGACAACAAGATCCTGGATCAATGACACCATGCACAAGGCCAAGAGTATGGAAAGTGCAAAAGTGCTTAGTGCCAGTTTTTTTAGTTCTGGATCTAAAGCTCTTGGCTCCTGGTTATTACAAACAGTATTTAAATGCTTGATTAAAGGAATAAAAGCCAATACAAACAGGTATTGATCCAGACGGTATTCGCTCAAAATGGCGAAAAGCAACACCAAGACCATGGCCGAAACAATCAGGAAGTAATGGTATTTTTTGGCTTTGGGGCCACCAATTTTAACCACGATGGTGTTTTTGTTCGACTTCCTGTCCGAGGCTTCATCCCGCATGTTGTTCAGGTTCAAAACGCCCACGCTCAAGAATCCGATGGCGGTGGCCGGCAAAATCAACAGCCATTCCGGTTCCTTGGAATACAAAAAGTTGACCCCCATCGTGCTCACCAAACCAAAGAACACGAAGACAAACAAGTCGCCAAATCCCCTATAACCGTAAGCCGTGTTCCCCACCGTATAACGAATGGCCGAGGCAATGGCCAAGATTCCCAAGACCAGATAAAACAAGGAATACCCAATATTGGAATCCTTGAAGGCAAAATAAATCAACAACATTGCGGCAATCAAGGTCAAGCCGGAAGTCAGGATAATGGCGCGTTTCATCGCTTGGGGCGAAATCACGCCGCTCTGGATGGCGCGTTTAGGGCCAATCCTGTCGGCGTTGTCGGTGCCTTTCATTCCGTCACCGTAATCGTTGGCAAAATTGGACAATATTTGCAACCCCAAGGTGGTCAACATCGCCAGGGCAAATATTCTCCAACTGAAAACATCTGTTGGCGTTTCTATATCATCCGTAGGCCTTAGCGCATACATGCTTCCCACAATTATCCCCGATACCGACAAGGGCAGGGTTCTCAATCGGGCGGCTTCAATCCAATGTTTCATTTTTTTAGTATTAAGTATGGAGTATTAAGTATTAAGACTTTAGAGACCTAGACTATTAACACCTTTTTTACTTTAATTATTATAATTTTGTTATTTAGAGTTTATGGTTCCTACTGAACACTGCAAACTAAAAACTGCAAACTCTTTTAAAATTTTGAATCCAGCATGTTGTTCATCTGAACACTGCAAACTGAATACTGCCTACTTTTTACGGCAACCATTTCTTTTCGAAGTTGGGTTTTCTTTTTTCGAGGAAGGCGTTTCTGCCTTCTTTGGCTTCTTCGGTCATGTAGGCCAAACGGGTGGCTTCGCCTGCAAACACTTGTTGTCCCACCATTCCGTCGTCGGTCAGGTTCATGGCGAATTTGAGCATCTTGATGGAGGTTGGCGATTTTGCCAATATTTCCTGCGCCCATTCATAAGCGGTAGCTTCCAACTCGGCGTGGGGAATCACGGCATTGACCATTCCCATTTCAAAAGCTTCCTGGGCGGAATAATTGCGTCCGAGGAAGAATATTTCCCTGGCTTTTTTCTGTCCTACCATTTTGGCCAAATAGGCCGAGCCATAGCCCCCGTCAAAACTGGTCACGTCGGCATCGGTTTGTTTGAAAATGGCGTGTTCCTTGCTGGCCAAGGTCAGGTCGCAAACCACGTGCAAACTGTGTCCACCGCCAACAGCCCATCCCGGAACAACGGCAATGACTGCTTTTGGCATAAAACGAATCATTCGTTGTACATCTAAAATATTCAATCGATGGTATCCGTCATCGCCCACATAGCCTTGATGGCCACGTGCTTTTTGATCGCCACCGCTGCAAAAAGACCAAATACCGTCTTTGGTGCTTGGGCCTTCGGCAGAAAGCAAAACCACTCCTATCGAGGTATCTTCCTGTGCATCATAAAAGGCGTCCAACAGTTCAGAAGTTGTTTTGGGACGAAAAGCGTTTCTCACATCAGGCCTGTTGAAGGCTATCCTGGCAACCCCGTTGCATTTTTTATAGGTTATGTCTTCGTATTCTTTTACGGTTATCCAATCCATTGTATTCGTTTTTAATTAGCCATGTAAAAATAGACGATTTTTTACATTTTCCCATTAAATAGGAAATTAAATCAATTGGGATTTTTTTAACAAATATTTTTATGAAGAGTTATATATAACTACATTTGCCGTCGATTATTTTAGAAACCAAACCATTCAAATTCATAACTGCCATTTTTTTTTAAGCTTTGCTTTTCAAACACAATGCCAATTCTTAAAATTTAAAATTGTCTTTTTATGTTTTTCCCTTAATTATGATTCCTATTAAGACCTTTGTACACTGCTTTTTATTGCTACTGACCTGCACTGTCGCTTTTGCACAAGAGCCTGCTTCCCCTGTTTTAGAAAGTCCGACTCCGCCAATCGCCGTCGACAGTTCTTCCATTCATTCAACCGTAGCCAATGAAGTTCTTGTGGACACTGTTAAAACACAACTAGACTCTGTTGCGCCACTTCAAAAGAACACTTCCATTGCCTACCCACCTCCATTCAAAGATTATAGACGATTGGGCTACAACTCCTGTATTTATGTAGGCGCCACCGTTGTTGCTTTTGGCGTTCTTTGGGCCATGCCGGAAAGCGTCACCAATTGGGATAAAGAAGAGATGAAAGAAAAAGGTATTTTATGGAAATGGAAAGAAAACGTAAAAGCAGGCCCCGTTTGGGATGAAGACGATTGGGTATTAAACTACATCACGCATCCCTATTGCGGAGGAATTTATTATATGACCGCCCGTAGCAGTGGTTTCAGCATATTTGAATCTTTTGGTTATTCGGCCATCATGTCGACCTTCTTTTGGGAATACGGCATCGAAGCTTTCGCGGAAATACCTTCGATTCAAGACCTCATCATAACTCCCGTTCTAGGCTCCGTAGTGGGTGAAGGCTTTTTTTATGCCAAGAAATCAATTCTAAGACACGACCATAAAATATTGAAATCAAAAGCTTTGGGATATACCGCCTTGGTTTTGATGGATCCCTTCAATACCATTTTGGATGGTTTTGGATACCAATCGAAGGTGAAAACCCAAATGAACATTGCTCCTGTTGGCGTGAATCAATTCTCAAAAACTCCTGTTTGGGGAGTGAATTTCTCGGCCAGTTTTTAGTTTAATCCGGGGTATCCCCCCATGCAATTGCAATCCCACAAAACAAAAGAAACCGTCCCGATAATTTAATGTCGGGACGGTTTCTTCGTTTTTGATTAATGCCGTGCTATTCCAAAAAAGTTCTTCTTTTAACGGTTCTCGATACATTTTTTGTTCCGTTTCTCTCCACAAAAAACACTCGAACTGACGATATTACTTATTTGCTAATCAAAAAATTTTACATCATAAATCATACTCGTCTCTTCGAGTGATTTTAAATGGTAATGCGACAGCTTTACTATTTGAAATTGTATCGAGAAGCTCCTAGACGAAGGGTTCTCGATACAAATTTTCCAAAAAAGCTATTCGCATTTTTAGAAAATTCACTCGAACTGACGAGCGATTATCATTTTTCCTTTTATTTAAACCCATCTGTCTCTTCGAGTGATTTTGAACAGTAATGCGACAGCTTTACTATTCAAAATTGTATCGAGAAGCGTATTGACTAGCAGGGTTCTCGATACAATTTTTAAAGCATTGCATTTATTTTAATTCAATCCACATTTATCTGGCTTTAAAAATCACTCGAACTGACGAGCGATTATCATTTTTCCTTTTATTTAAACCCATCTGTCTCTTCGAGTGATTTTGAATAGTAATGCGACAGCTTTATTATTTGAAATTGTATCGAGAAGCTCCTAGACGAAGGGTTCTCGATACAAATTTTCCAAAAAAGCTATTCGCATTTTTAGAAAATTCACTCGAACTGACGATAAGATACAAATTTTCTAAAAAAGCTATTCGCATTTTTAGAAAATTCACTCGAACTGACGATAAGCTGCTAACGTCATCATATATTGTTTTTTTTTAGAATAAAACCCCTAACTCGAACAGACGATATTACTTATTAAACTTCTTCTTTGCTAAATTAGGCAGTTTATCGAACTCTTCATTAATCAGTGCTTCTTTTTTTGCTCTTGACCATTTTTTAATTTTCTTCTCAATGTCAATGGCAAAATTAATATCTGTAAACTCACAATAATAAACCAATTCGACAGGTCTTCGACTGGCAGTATAGCAATCAGGATAAAAACCAGTTTCGTGTTGAAAAAATCTTTGGGTCAAATTACTTGTAACTCCAGTATAATAGGAATTATCAGAACATTTTAAAATATAAACATAAGACTGTTTCATAATTGTTTTAATAAATAGTTCTCGATACAATTTTTAAAGCATTACGCTTTTTTATTCATCAACATTTGTCTGGCTTTAAAAATCACTCGAACTGACGAGTTGGTATTAATATTCTTTCTTCAAAAAAAACCGTCACTTCGAGTGATTTTGAATAGTAATGCGACAGCTTTACTATTCAAAATTGTATCGAGAAGTTTCTAGACAAGGGGTTCTCGATACAAATTTTCTAAAAAAGCTATTCGCATTTTTAGAAAATTCACTCGAACTGACGAGCGATTATCATTTTTCCTTTTATTTAAACCCATCCGTCTCTTCGAGTGATTTTGAATAGTAATGAGACAGCTTTACTATTCAAAATTGTATCGAGAAGCTCCTAGACGAAGGGTTCTCGATACAAATTTTCTAAAAAAGCTATTCGCATTTTTAGAAAATTCACTCGAACTGACGAGCGATTATCATTTTTCCTTTTATTTAAACCCATCCGTCTCTTCGAGTGATTTTGAATGGTAATGCGACAGCTTTATTATTCAAAATTGTATCGAGAAGTTTCTAGACAAGGGGTTCTCGATACATCCCGATTGCGGTTGCATCGGGACAATCGAACTGACGATAAGCTACTAACGTCATTTTTTATTGTTTTTTTTAGAATAAAACCCCTAACTCGAACAGACGATATTACTTATTAAACTTCTTCTTTGCTAAATTAGGCAGTTTATCGAACTCTTCATTAATCAGTGCTTCTTTTTTTGCTCTTGACCATTTTTTAATTTTCTTCTCAATGTCAATGGCAAAATTAATATCTGTAAACTCACAATAATAAACCAATTCGACAGGTCTTCGACTGGCAGTATAGCAATCAGGATAAAAACCAGTTTCGTGTTGAAAAAATCTTTGGGTCAAATTACTTGTAACTCCAGTATAATAGGAATTATCAGAACATTTTAAAATATAAACATAAGACTGTTTCATAATTGTTTTAATAAATAGTTCTCGATACAATTTTTAAAGCATTACGCTTTTTTATTCATCAACATTTGTCTGGCTTTAAAAATCACTCGAACTGACGAGTTGGTATTAATATTCTTTCTTCAAAAAAAAACCGTCACTTCGAGTGATTTTGAACAGTAATGCGACAGCTTTACTATTCAAAATTGTATTGAGAAGCTCCTAGACGAAGGGTTCTCGATACAATTTTTAAAGCATTACATTTATTTTAATTCAATCCACATTTATATGGCTTTAAAAATCACTCGAACTGACGAGCGATTATCATTTTTCCTTTTATTTAAACCCATCCGTCTCTTCGAGTGATTTTGAATGGTAATGCGACAGCTTTACTATTCAAAATTGTATCGAGAAGCGTATTGACTAGCAGGGTTCTCGATACAATTTTTAAAGCATTACATTTATTTTAATTCAATCCACATTTATCTGGCTTTAAAAATCACTCGAACTGACGAGTTGGTATTAATATTCTTTCTTCAAAAAAAACCGTCACTTCGAGTGATTTTGAATAGTAATGCGACAGCTTTACTATTCAAAATTGTATCGAGAAGCGTATTGACTAGCAGGGTTCTCGATACAATTTTTAAAGCATTACATTTATTTTAATTCAATCCACATTTATCTGGCTTTAAAAATCACTCGAACTGACGAGCGATTATCATTTTTCCTTTTATTTAAACCCATCTGTCTCTTCGAGTGATTTTGAACAGTAATGCGACAGCTTTACTATTCAAAATTGTATCGAGAAGCGTATTGACTAGCAGGGTTCTCGATACAATTTTTAAAGCATTACATTTATTTTAATTCAATCCACATTTATATGGCTTTAAAAATCACTCGAACTGACGAGCGATTATCATTTTTCCTTTTATTTAAACCCATCCGTCTCTTCGAGTGATTTTGAATAGTAATGCGACAGCTTTATTATTCAAAATTGTATCGAGAAGTTTCTAGACAAAGGGTTCTCGATACAATTTTTAAAGCATTACATTTATTTTAATTCAATCCACATTTATCTGGCTTTAAAAATCACTCGAACTGACGAGCGATTATCATTTTTCCTTTTATTTAAACCCATCCGTCTCTTCGAGTGATTTTGAATGGTAATGCGACAGCTTTACTATTCAAAATTGTATCGAGAAGTTTCTAGACAAGGGGTTCTCGATACAAATTTTCTAAAAAAGCTATTCGCATTTTTAGAAAATTCACTCGAACTGACGATACGCTACTAACGTCATTTTATATTGTTTTATTAGAATAAATTCTACATTGAACTATTGACTTTTTTAATAAAAATAGTTCTCGATACAAATTTTCTAAAAAAGCTATTCGCATTTTTTTGAAAATTCACTCGAACTGACGATAAGCTACTAACATCATTTTTTATTGTTTTTTAGAATAAATTCTACCTCGAACTGACGATAAGCTACTAACGTCATTTTTTATTGCTTTTTTTTAGAATGAAACCCCTAACTCGAACAGACGAAGGACGAAATCATTAGCTCAATGGCATTGCGCTCGAACTGACAATAGGACTGAATTATATTTCTAAACGATATAGTTATTCAGCCGGAACCAGTTTTTGTGCGTAAGCGTGGATTCCAGCAGCGGCTTTTCTTCCATCTCCCATGGCCAGGATAACGGTTGCTCCACCTCTTACGATGTCGCCTCCGGCAAAAAGTCCGGGGATGGAGGTCATCATGTTGTCATCGACCTTGATGGTGTTCCACTTGGTTACTTCCAATTCGGGCATGCTTTTCTGGATAATGGGGTTGGAAGACACTCCAACGGCAATGATTACGCTGTCCACTTCGATGTCGTATTCCGATCCTTCGACAGGCATTGGACGTCTTCTGCCGGATTCGTCCGGTTCGCCCAATCCCATTTTTTGAACCCTCATTTTGTTTACGTGCCCATTTTCGTCCGCAAAATATTCGATGGGAGTGGTCAAGGTGACAAATTCTATTCCCTCTTCGATGGCGTGTTTGATTTCTTCGGCACGGGCGGGCATTTCTTCCTGGGAACGTCTGTAAATAATCATTGCATGGTCGGCACCCAAACGTTTGGCCGTTCTCACGGAGTCCATGGCAGTGTTTCCTCCACCTATTATCACCACGTTCTTTCCTGCATGTACCGGGGTGTCAAAACGATCGTCGGCACCGCCCATCAGGTTTACGCGGGTCAGGAATTCGTTGGCACTCTGTATTCCGCTAAAGTTTTCGCCGGGGATGTTCATGAAATTAGGCAAGCCTGCTCCACTGGCAATAAAAAAGGCCACAAAACCTTCTTCCTTCAAATCGTCGATGGTGGCTGTTTTTCCCACGATGAAATCGGTAACAAATTTAACGCCCATCTGCCTGATGGAATTGATTTCGAAGTCGACAATTGATTTGGGCAACCTGAACTCGGGGATTCCATAATTTAACACCCCTCCCAGGTTGTGCAGTGCTTCGAAGACCGTGACGTCGTAGCCCATTTTGGCCAATTCGCCGGCAACGGTCAATCCTGCTGGCCCCGAGCCAATGACCGCTATTTTTATGCCGTTGGATTCCGCAATTTCAGGTAGGGAAACTGTTCCACTTTCCCGTTCATAATCGGCCGCAAACCTTTCGAGGTGTCCGATTGCCGATCCTTCGCCTTTCAATTTTTTGACATAGACACATTGGGCTTCGCATTGCACTTCCTGCGGACACACCCTGCCGCAAATGGCCGGCAAGGAATTGTTTTCCTTCAGCACTTTGGCCGCACCCAGGATGTCGCCTGCTTCGATGTATTTTATGAATTTTGGGATGTTGGTGCCCACGGGACAACCGTCCACGCAAGTAGGAGCCACGCAATCCAGGCAACGGCGGGACTCCTGCAATGCCAATTCCAGCGTCAATCCCTTGTTTACCTCCATATGGCTTTTGTTTCGCACCAGCGGGTCTTCCTCGATCATGTGGATTTTTGGAATCTGGGTGCGATCCTTGCTTTTTATTTCTTTGCGCAACTTGTCTCGCCACTCGGCTTTGCGTTCGTTTTTATAAAATTCCTTGTTTAATTCTGATTCCATTTTATGCTTATTTTAAAGGACAAGCCTTTTTATCATTATTCCAATTTTGGGGAGACTTATTCCTCCAGGTATTCTCTATAACATTTTGATTCCTTCTTTTTGTAGGTGTTGAGCCTGTTCATCATTTCGTCGAAATTGACTTCGTGGGCATCGAATTCCGGGCCGTCGACACAGACAAACTCTGTTTTGCCTCCCACGGTTACCCTGCAAGCCCCGCACATTCCCGTTCCGTCCACCATGATGGTGTTTAAACTTGCTTGCGTTGGGATGTTGTATTTCTTGGTAGTCAAGGCCGCGTGCTTCATCATTATGGTCGGGCCAATGACCATGGCTTCGTCTATTTTCTCCCTGAGGATTACTTCTTCCATTCCTTGGGTTATCAAGCCTTTTGTGCCTTTGGAACCGTCGTCGGTCATGATGATGAGTTCGTCCGAGTACTCCCTCATTTTGTCTTCCAGAATGATCAGTTCCTTGCTTCGGGCGGCAATAACGGTTATCACCCTGTTTCCGGCCAGTTTCATCGCTTGGACAATCGGGAATAATGGAGCCACGCCCACGCCTCCCCCGGCACATAAAATGGTTCCCACTTTGGCTATGTGGGTGGCGGTTCCCAATGGGCCTACCACGCCCGCCAGTTTATCGCCGGCATTCATGGCGCAGAGTTTGTGCGAGGACACGCCCACTCGTTGCACATACAGGGTAATGGTACCTTTTTCGGTATCGGCATCGGCAATGGTTAGCGGGATTCTTTCCCCGTTTTCATCTATTCTTAAAATGATGAAATGACCTGCTTTGCGACTTTTGGCAATGTAGGGTGCTTCGATGACCAATCTTGCCACGTTTTCTGAAAGAAATTCTTTTTCTACTATTTTGAACATATTTTATATAGATAAACCCCGTAGGGTGTAATTTAATTTGTTTGATTATTAACACAGTTCGTCTTCGCCCGGTGCCGGCTAGAAACACAACTAAAAAATGAAATGCATTTCAATTCTTTTTCCTAAGTTCCCATATTATTCCGTTTTTAGATTTATCATCATTTAAAATTCTCCTTCATCACATTCTGTTGGAATCGATAATTTAAGATACCCTATTTTACGGATAATACAATTATACCCCTATTTTACAGCACGAATTTATGGATTATATCCCAAACAGCCTTTATGGATTATAACAGCAGGGGGCGTATATGTTAAAAATATCGTTAATTTTAGGCTAAATGGAAAACTATTTTTTACGAAAACCTTTGCGCTGGAAACTGTCCCAACCGGAATCGAAAAAAGTAGCTCTCCCAACGCACTTTCGCCAACCAAAATTCCTGTTTTTTTATTGAAGAAGCATCCTGCACTATTAGGCTTGATTTCGAACTCTTGGAGCGAGGGGATTGTACTGTTTTTAGAATTGAAACCATTGCTTTTGGAGGAATGGTTTTGGGTCTTGGTTTATTTGGTGTTTTTGGGAGTTTAGTATACCCTTTCCCTATATCAATATTACTACATACTTACTATAATGTTACTATAAGGTTACTATAACCTTACCATAACCTTACTATACATTTATCATAAATTAGTAATATATTCGCCATATAGTAACCATATATCCTTTTTTAATATTACCTTTGTCCCCATACTATCTTAATTCACGACAAATGGCAAAAGTTAAAAGCATTATCGAACTAAAAGGCACCGTTGGGGGAATAAATTTTTACAAACTTCAAGGCGAGCCTATTGCGCGCGCAGCCGGTGGCGGTTTTAATGGCGAGGCCATCCGGACGAAGGCGAGCATGCAACGTGTCCGGGAGAACGGCTCGGAATTCAAGGGTTGCATGCAGTCGGTGCAATTTTTCAAAAAGGGATTGCAGCCTTTTTTGGGCACTTTCAAGGATGGGACTTTGCACCAACGCTTGATCAGTTTGTTTACCCAAATCAAGAGTTTGGATACTCTAGCGGTTCGTGGTTCGCGAACGGTTTTTGGCGGACTGCAAACGGCGGCGGGACAAGGCTTGCTGAACCCTTATTTATTGACTTCGGGTTCGCGATTGGAGGGCGTGTTGCGGCAGGCTGTTGTTTTTGATTGGGCGAGCGGATTGAGTCTGCCCGATTTTGAGGGCCAACGGGTTTCCTTTCCTGCCGGTGCGACGCATCTTTCGTTGCAAATTGGATATTCGAGTCTTGATTTTACGCAACAGACTTCTTCTTTTCGTTCCAGCGAGACGATCTATTTAAGTCCTGCCGATGCCGGCACTATTTTCATCCCCGCTCCCGCTCCTACCGACACAGAAGGAATGCAAGTAGGCGTGGTTTTGGCGCGGTTTGTACAAGAAGTGAATGGGCAGTTTTATCCTTTGAAGAGTGAGGGAAGCGTGGTGATGGAGGTGGTAGGCTGTCGGTTGTGAGTTATCGGTTTTCGGTTGTGGGTTATCTGTTTGGGAGTTGTGGAAAAAATATTCTTTCCCAAAACCGATTGAAAACTTTTTTGGCGAAATGTGGTCGTGCGGTTGTGCAAAAAATCTACTTTCTCCAAACTGATTGAAAAGATTTTATGCAAAATGAGGGAAACCGTAAAATAGAATGGTTTAGTATGTTTAGTTTTGGGAAATAATAAGCAAAAAACCTAATTCAAAAACACTGATTAATTTATAGTAATTATTCTACAATATGTCAGTTTTTGAGTAGGTTATTCATTTTTAAATTTATAGATTTACATTCAATGTAAATACCATTTTAACCTCACATTAAGTGGGACAGAATTATGAAAAATATAAAAATTCCCATAATTGATTTATTCGCTGGACCTGGTGGCTTAGGAGAAGGTTTTTCTTCTGTCCTAAACAAAAGTGATAAAGTTTTTGATATTAAACTATCCATCGAAAAAGATAACGAAGCTCATAAAACACTAGAATTAAGAAGTTTTTTTAGAAAATTTAATACTGATAAATTACCCCCTGAATATTATGATGTTTTAAAAGAAAAAAACATACAACAAAGAGAAATATTAATTTCTGACTTATTTGACAAATACCCTAAAGAAGCATTAGAAGCAAAAAATGAAGCTTGGAAAGCAGAATTAGGTAATGAAGCTTTTCCATCTTCTGCAATTGACAAAAGAATAAAAGAATCTTTAAACGAAAGTAAAGACTGGCTTTTGATTGGAGGGCCTCCTTGCCAAGCTTTTTCTTTAGCCGGAAGATCAAGAGTTGGTGGTATAGATGATGAAGACCATAGAGTTTATTTATACAAAGAATATTTAAGAATTATTGCAGTTCATCATCCTACTGTTTTCGTTATGGAAAATGTTAAAGGACTATTATCTGCAAAAGTTAACGAAGAAAAAGTCTTTGATTGGATTTTAAACGATCTCCGGAATCCTTCTACAGTATTTAAAAAAACAAAAGCTCCAAAATATAAAATATTCTCACTTTCAACAGAACCTGAAAGTATTGATGCATCTGGAAATCCTGTTTATAAGGATAACAGAGACTTCTTAATTCAATCTGAAAAATATAAGATTCCACAGAAAAGGCACAGGGTAATACTCCTGGGTATTAGAGAAGATGTAAATGTTCTACCTGCAACATTAACTCTAGGCTTAAAAGAAACTAATTTATCAAGTGTTATAGGAGATTTGCCAAAGTTGAGAAGTGGATTGGGCAGGTCAATTATTTCAAGTAAGACCGTAAATGGATTTAAGAAAAGAGAGTATAAAAATGAAGTAGATTCAGATGAAAATTGGGAAAATAAAATAAATGCTTTCAAAAAAGAAATGTCAACTTGGAACGGTTTTGATTCTAAACAACATTTCAATAAAATAAAAGTGACTTCCTATGGTCTGGGTTCTGAATATTTAGAATTTGAAACTCCATCGCTTGAAAATCCCTTACATCAGTGGTTTAAAGATGAAAGTTTAAAAGGTGTTTGCAACCATGAAACCAGATCTCACTTAGTTGAAGATCTAAAGAGGTATCTTTTCGCCAGTACTTATGCTGAAAAACACAAACGATTCCCGAGACTTAAAGACTATGAAACTTATAGTGATGCGTTGATGCCAGATCATGAAAGTGCGACTAGCGGAAAATTTGCTGATCGATTTCGTGTTCAAATGCCGGATTGTGCTGCAACAACCGTTACAAGCCACATTTCAAAAGATGGTCATTATTTCATTCATTATGATCCTGACCAATGCAGAAGTTTAACCGTCAGGGAAGCTGCCAGGATTCAAACATTTCCCGATAATTATTTGTTTTGTGGTCCTAGAACAGCACAATATCATCAAGTGGGTAATGCGGTTCCACCTTATTTGGCTTATCAGATTGCAGAAATAGTTTCTGAAATATTTACAAAAAAAAGAATTAATGGGGATTCAAATTAACACCAACATTGTATGTGAAGATGCTTCACCGAATCCTGAGTATTTAATTAAATCAATAGCAGAGCAAGGCTATAGTCTTGAAACTTCTCTGGCTGATTTAATGGATAATTCTATTTCTGCAAAAGCTGATAAAATAGAAGTTTTAATTAAAATGAATGAAGAACCATTCAAACTTTTTCTTGCTGATAATGGTCTAGGAATGGATGAAAATACTTTAAAATCAAGTATGCAATTTCCAAGTAATTCCCCTGAATACATTAGAGATGGCCTAGATTTAGGAAGATTTGGACTAGGAATGAAAACAGCCTCTTTTTCACAAACAAGATGCTTTACAGTATTGTCAAGAAAAAAAGGTGAAGAAAAATATTCAGGAAGAACTTGGGATGTTGAGTATTTAAAAAAAGAAAAGAAATGGAGGCTAATTGTTAATTCTCAAGACGAAATAGAAAAATTGGTCGCTGATTATAGAGAATTAAGTAATGCATTTCTTGGGCAATTTGAATCTTTCGAAGCAAATACAATTGTTATATGGAATGGTCTTTACAAGTTTGAAAATTATTTGGAAGAAGAAAATAGACAAAATGCATTAAAAAAAGAAATAACCGAAGTTACATCTGATTATTTGTCACTAGTCTTTCACAAATTTATGGAAAGAGATAAGGATCCAATTAATATACGGATCAACAATAAAATCTTAAGTCCTTTTAATCCATTTCCTACCTACGAATCTGATTTTCGTCCCATCGCATACAAACAAAGAAACTTCAGTACTGACACAATAAAAATTGAAGGCTTTGTATTGCCGTCCAGAAGTATTGACGAATCAAAAAAAGGGTTAACCAATTGGACTACTAAAAACCGAGGCTTAATGGATATGGAAGGCATCTATATTTATAGAGCCGATAGGATTATCTTATTTGGCGGATGGAATGGTCTTATCAAAAAAGCCCCAAGATTGCAACTTGCAAGATTGCGGGTTGAAATTGGAAACAGCGTAGATCATCTTCTTCATTTAAATGTCGCAAAATCTCAAATTGTAATACCACATGATTTAAAGAAAGCTTTTGAAAGATATATTGACGAATTAAAACTAGAAGCTGAAAAAGAATTTTTTAATAGAGGGATTAGAGATTTTTCAAATAATGGTCAACAAAATAGAGAAACTTTATTTGAAAGAAAGTCTTCCAATAGAGGTGTTTTACTTGAATTAAACATTGAATTCCCATTGTTAAAGGAAATAAAAAAGGAATTATCAAAAGAACAAGCTGCTAAGTTTAATCTTGTATTAAGAATGATAAATACTTCAATAAATAAAATTAGACAAAACCATGAGGAAACTACTTTCTTAAATCTTGAAGAAAAAGATGGTCTGTCAGTCAATGACATAATCATTTCATTGACTGCACTTAAAAAAAATGGGTTTTCATCTGAGCAAATTAAAAAAGACATTTTACCAGGACTCGGTTTTGAAGAATCATCTCTTCCTGAAGAGATTAAACAATTATTAAATTAAAATTATGAATAACAATAAATATATTGAAGTAATTAAAAAAATAATATCTGGAAAAGCTTCAGAGTACTCAAAAGAAAATACTTTAAACCCAACTTACTTCATTAATTTATTCCCTGAAATTAAAGAGAATATAATTTTAGTTTCTAATATGTTTCAATATCCTGAAGTAGATGAAACTACCCTAAAAAACTATTATGAAATAGCAGTTAAAGAATATCTTTCAAACAATCCAATTGACATTGACCCAAGTAATTGTTTAACTAAAGAAGGTTTTAAAACTTGGTTAACATCTGAACGAAAAGATAAAATTGAATGGAATTACAGTAAACGTTATTTTACATTATTAGAAAATTCTGGTCGTTCTGAAAAAGTTGTCAATGAAACCATTAACTCAAGTTATGAAATATTAGAAAAAATGGGGGATCCAAAATCCGACACCCCATTTTACGTTAAAGGATTAGTTGTTGGAAGTGTGCAATCTGGGAAAACCGGTAATTTTAATGCAGTTATAAACAGATCAATTGACTCTGGATATGGTTTAATAATTGTTCTTTCAGGTATAATGGAAGACCTTAGAAGTCAGACACAATTAAGAATAGAAAGCGATGTAATAGGTACAGGTATAATTGATATAACTTCAGAAACAAAAGGTGTAAAAGGTGTAGGCAAAATAACTCGTTTTGGGAATCAAGGCGATACATCAGTAAACCAAGTTTTTGGAATTACTTCTTATAAATCGGACTTTAATAAATCATTAATAGATGCAGATTTCTCAATTGACCATACGAATGTTTTAGTTTGTAAAAAGAATGTAAGTGTACTAAGAAATTTGATTGTTTGGCTTCACGATTATCTTGAAGAAAATAAGGACCGCCACAATATTCCTCTATTAATTCTTGATGATGAGGCTGATAATGCTTCTCTTAATAACGAAGGCGCAAAAGGTAGAGAATATGCTTCTAAAACAAATGGACATATTAGGGCGCTTTTAGATTTATTTACAAGAAAAACATATTTGGGTTATACAGCTACACCATTTGCAAATGTTCTTCAAGATCGAAATGAGGTACCCGAGAATAAATGGAAAGTAGGATATAAATTAAAAGGTGAGAATGAGGAAAAACATCTTTCGCAAGTTGATAATATTTTTCCTGATGACTTTATAGTTTTACTTAATCCACCATCCAACTATATTGGAGCAAAACAAATTTTTGAAACTTTTGAACCAATTGAGAATAAGGCAAAAAGTAAGATTCCCCTAATTGAAATTGTTGCTGATAATATAACAGAGTTTCCATCAAGAATTGACAAAGAAACATTAATGGGAGTACAAAGTTTCCGTACTAAAGATGAATTTGAAGAAAATGGTGGATATTTAAGCTATGAAAATTATAAAGATTATATAAGCTCAACAAGAGCCAGTAAAACTGGTGATAACTTCCCTAAAACTATTCCAAAATCATTAACGGATAGTGTAATGTGTTTCATTTTGTCAATAGCTGTTCGTGAAAGTAGAAAGCAAAAAATGATATATTCAGCATCATATATGCCACATCATACAATGCTAATTCATATTTCAAGATTTTCATTATGGCAGAATACGACTAGAGATTTATTGAGAGATTATGTCAATAATTTACAAAGTAAAATTGAAAACGAAACCCATACAAAACCTGAATCAGTATTCGGCGAACTTGAACAAATTTGGTATAAATATTATTCACATATAATTGAATCAATAGAATCCTATCTTCCAAAGGGTTATCACGATGAATTTTTAATACCTATAACCTATGAATCTTTAAAAAAATATTTACCAGAGGCTATTAATGGTATTGAAGTAAAAGCTATCAATAGCATTACAAAAGATAGTTTGGAATATCCGAAAAATTATCCAAAAAAAATAATTGCTGTTGGCGGAAATAGATTGTCTCGTGGTTTTACATTAGAGGGGTTAACTATAAATTATTTCATTAGATCGACGGATTATTCCGATACTTTACTTCAAATGGGAAGATGGTTTGGGTATAGACCAGGATATTTAGATTGCTGTAAACTTTTCACAACACAAGATTCCAAAGACAAGTTCGATTCAACAACCCGAACAATTGAAGAGTTAGAAGTTGAATTCCGGAAAATGGAAGCAAAAAATAAAACACCAAATAATTTTGTCTTAAGAGTTAGAAAACATCCAGGAACTTTAAAAATTACAAGGCCTTCAATCTTAAAATTAACTAATGAAGTCAAGTGGTCTTATCAGGATGAATTAGAGCAAACAACAGTATTTAATATTGAAAAAGAAAAAATAAATAGAGTTTGGAAAGCGTTCAAGGAAAATATAGCTCCTAAATTTTCAGAATCTAGCAATTCAGGTTTTATCAAATATAAGACGGACATCCAAGGTATTATCAATATACTTTCTTTGGAAAACAATTTTGATGAAGATTCAAGAAAAAGTATGATTATGTTTCTACAATTAAGTCGAGAAAAAAACTTACTAAACAACTGGACTGTAGCACTTAAAACAACTGGACGTAGCTCAAAATTAGAAAGCTTTAATTTGAATGAACCTTACGGAGTAGATCTTTCAATAAGGAGAGGTCCAACAAATGATAATGATGTTAATTATTTTGTAGAAAATAAAAAATTTAAAGCTTCTGGAAAGTCGGCAAATATTATTTCCGGAGGTAGAGACTTTTCTATTCTGCTTTCTGAATCTCAAATTGTACAAGCCGAGGAGGTTTTTCATATAGAACAGAAAAATTTAATTTTAAAAAAGAACCCTAATTTGTCTGAAGATGAGGCAATGGAATTAGCTAAAAAGAAAACTATTCCAGAGCGAGTTTATAGAGAGAGAATGTCTGACCAAGAAGGTTTATTAGTAATATATTTGTTTGATACTGCAAAAGTATTCCGTGTTAATGATAATGAACAACCTGAAAAATTAATACAAATGGTTGTAGATAATAATTATGATTTGAAAATTCCTTTAGTCGGTTATGCTATAGGTTTCCCCCCAATTGAACCAGATCCGGGAGGTATATATGTAAAAGGAGATTATAATATTGATGATGAAGAAAGTGACATTGATGAATCCGATTCTGAAATTCCAGATGATAGTAACGAATAATTAATATGAATATTAAAAACCTTCAGTTCAAATGGGATATTATTACCCAAAGAGAAATAACCAAAGGTTATAAATCAGTTATTCTTACTCCTGAGTGCAAATCAGTTTTATACTTAGGAATAAATAAAGATGCAAACAGGTGTTTAATTCTGTCTTTGCCTAAAAAGCATAATGTAAATTTTAAAGCAACAATAAAAGAAAACTTATCTATTGAATTTTTCCCTGAAACTAATTACATAGTTTTAAAATTAATTGATAATACTTTCTATGAACTGTTTGACGATTTAATAATTTCAATGTATAATAGAATTAAAGACTTATCAGATGTTGATAATTATTCGAAAGAATTCATCCAAACTTTTTATAAGTGGAGTGAATTTTTTAACGATAAAAACTCATCAATGCTTTCATTAGAAATTATAAAGGGGTTATTTGGTGAGTTATTTTTATTGAAGTCTTATATTGATAATGTTGAGTTAACAAACGTAAATGATATATTAAATAGTTGGACTGGGCCATTTGACAAGAGACATGATTTCACATTCGACCGGAAAGATGTTGAAGTTAAAACAAAAATAGAATCTAAACTCGACATTACGATATCAAGTGAATATCAATTAGAAAAGAATTTAGATAAAGCAATAGAGTTAGTTGTCATTTCTGTTATCGAGAATGAAGGGTACACTTTACAATTTCTCATAAATGAAATTAAAAATAAAATTCAAATAAAATCAGGTGATTATACTTTATTTCTAAAAGCACTAAATATGAAAAGCATTGATTTAAAAAATGTAAGTCTCTATGATAACTATTTGTTTAAGCCTATCAACCAAATTACATTTAATTGTACAAGTTTAAGCTTTCCAAAGATTGTAAAATCAAATATTTCGAAGGAAATAAGTAACGTAAAATATGACTTAAGAATTAGCGCATTAAATAATTTCATAACCTCAGAACTATACTTTTAAAATGGAAATTTCAGAATATTTAAAATACAGAAAAGACTTATTAGATGAAACAAGAGATGAGGATGGTTTTATATCAGAACCATCATTTATCAGTTTGGTATTACCATCAATGCTGGAAGCAAAATTAATTGATTCTGAAGAATGCAATGAGTCCTACTATAAATATGATTCTGAAAAACTTAAAATAAATGGATATCTTGTTAATGAATCAGGAGAGAGACTCCAATTATTTATATTAAATGAAGATTCTATTAACATAACTCAGACGGATGATGATCTTAAAATTAGTCAAAAAAATTACTATGATAATCAATTTAATAGAGCAACAAAATTTTTAAATAAAGCGATCAAAAGACATTTTGATGATGAAATTCAAGATTCAAGTCCTGTCAAAGCCTTGATTTCTCAAATTTCTTCCTCACATGGAATTGACCAATTTGATGTAGTGGAAATATTTCTAATTTCGGCAACCGCAACTGTTTCAACACGGGGAAATATTTCACAACCCAAAAGATTAGACTTTGAAGATGATAATTTAAAAATATCATTTACTAAAAATAAAGTAAGTGCAACTAAAGATATTTTAATAATTAAAAGGCTAATTGATTTAAATTTTCTCTATAGTGTACTAATATCTCAAGGAAATAGGGAGCCATTAACCATAAATTTTGAAAACTTTGAGAATAGAATTGAAGTAATAAAAGCTGCTGATGAATTAAATTTTGAATCCTATTTATGCGTACTCCCTGCAAAAATTCTTGCAGATTTATATAAAAGACATAGTTCACGTCTATTAGAAAAAAACGTCAGGTCTTTTTTGCAATTTAGAGGAGTTAATCAAGGGATAAGGGAAACGATACGGTTGAATCCAGAAAAATTCATCGCCTACAACAATGGTATAACCGTGACATCTACAGGTAAAGAAATCGAAGAAATAAACGGTAAAACTTATTTAAAAAGTCTTACTGATTTTCAAATTGTTAATGGGGGGCAAACGACAGCCAGTATCTATTTCACCAATAAAGACGGCTTTAACATTGACAAAGTAAAAGTAATGGCCAAAATTAATGTTGCAAAAGATGTTAGTGAAGAAAATCTAGACGATTTAATATCAAAAATCAGTCAATATTCTAATTCTCAATCTAAAGTTTCAAATGTTGATTTACGTTCGAGAAATCCACAATTAACTAAATTAAAAACTTTATCTGAAAGCATAATTACTCCTTCTGGACGCAAGTGGTTCTTTGAAAAATCGAAGGGAGATTTCAATACAAAATTAAGAATTGCAGGTTCCGGAAAAGCACGAATTGAAAAAGAATTCCCTAAACAACATAGATTTAGTAAAGAAGAATTAGGAAAATATTTTACAGCATGGGGAGATCAACCATATATCGTTAAAAAAGGTGGAGAAAAAGTATTCAGATATTTTATTGAAGAAATTGGTGGGGATGGTTCAGGGAAAAAACCATTAGAAATTGACCGAAATTTTTATGAGACATTGATAGCCAAAATCATTCTTTTTAGAGATTTGGAAAAAATTTATGGTCAAGGAAAAAATTCAATGGGACAAATAAGAGCAGCCGTAATACCTTATTCTTTATCAATTCTTTACAAATATTTTGATGGATCTAAGGGAGACAGAATGTTTGATCTTTATAAGGTATGGAATGCTGAAGGTCTAGGAAATGAATTGTCTGAGTATTTGAAGGAGTTAATGATACTCATTAATGAATTAATTAAAAAATATTCTAAAAGTGATGATTTAGGTGAATATAGTAAAAAGAAAGAATTATGGGATGATATATCAAATTCAAAAGAAATTTTAGAATTCGTTCAATCAAATAACTCACAAAAAATATTTGAAAAATATTCTGCTTCTAAAAAAGAAATGGAAAAAAAATTAAAGGCAAATTCAAAAAATAAAGAAGTAGATTTTAAATCTCTAAAAGACAACATAGAGATTCATTCCAAAACAACTGAATTTTACAAAAAAATAAATTCTTTATTATGGGATAATCTTACAGACAATGAGAAAAACAAATTATCTAATATTTCTGCTTTAATTCAACAAAAAGAAGATCTAACTCCAGATTTAATTTCTTTTGAAGAAAACATATTACAAAAAATAAGAATCAATCATCCTGAAGTATTTGACAAAATACATTATGAAAACAACAAATTATTGGAAGAAACATTTAATTATGTATTAAAGAAATATAATACTTGTATCGATAAATCTGAAAATGTAATATCTGTTTTTGAGAAAGTAGGCAGCATTGCCAAAATAAAAGGTATAAAATATGATTCTGTTTTTAGTGAAATAGGAAAAACATTAAATGATGGTTTTTCGCCAACTACTAAACAGATATATTATGCTTCATACTATGTTTCATCTTTAAATAATTTAAATTAGTTTTCGAACATTTCTCGCATTTGTTCTCTATACATTATGGTTCTTTAAAGTATATCCTACTGACTAATATTTTTTTTTAACAAGAGAGAAACTAGTACCAGTATGATTATGGTAGATTTGTAAAGACTGCCACCTTTGTCAAAGTTTTGAACTTTGACAAAGGTTACAAGCCATTAGATTGATATTGACGATTGCGGTCGGGACGATTGCGGCGGGGACGATTGTGGTGGAATCAACAGATTGCCGCGCTACACTGCGTTTCGCTCGCAATGACAAGCCGCGCTGGACTGCGTTTCGCTCGCAATGACTGGGCGCAGAGGGCGATTGTGGTGGAGGCGATTGCGGTAAAACCAACAGATTGCCGCGCTACACTGCGTTTCGCTCGCAAGGACACGGAAAAAAGGGGGGCAATGGATGTGAGCAATGGATGTGAGCAATGGATGTGATTTCTCTCGTTGGTCGAAATGACACGGGAGGTTAGTGAGCAACTGCTGTGAGTAATGGATTGGAGCAATGGATGTGAGCAATGGATGTGAGCAATGGATGTGAGCAACTGCTGTGAGCAATGGATTGGAGCAACTGGTGTGAGCAATGGATGTGATTTCTCTCGTTGGTCGAAATGACACGGGAGGTTAGGGAGCAACTGCTGTGAGCAATGGATTGGAGCAATGGATGTGAGCAATGGATGTGAGCAATGGATGTGAGCAATGGATGTGAGCAATGGATGTGAGCAATGGATGTGAGCAATGGATGTGAGCAATGGATGTGAGCAATGGATGTGAGCAATGGATTGGAGCAACTGCTGTGAGCAATGGATTGGAGCAACTGGTGTGAGCAATGGATGTGATTTCTCTCGTTGGTCGAAATGACACGGGAGGTTAGGGAGCAACTGCTGTGAGCAATGGATTGGAGCAATGGATGTGAGCAATGGATGTGAGCAATGGATGTGAGCAATGGATGTGAGCAATGGATGTGAGCAATGGATGTGAGCAATGGATGTGAGCAATGGATGTGAGCAATGGATGTGATTTCTCTCGTTGGTCGAAATGACACGGGAGGTTAGGGAGCAACTGCTGTGAGTAATGGATTGGAGCAATGGATGTGAGCAATGGATGTGATTTCTCTCGCTGGTCGAAATGACACGGGAGGTTAGTGAGCAACTGGTGTGAGCAATGGATGTGAGCATTGGATGTGAGCAATGGATGTGATTTCTCTCGTTGGTCGAAATGACACGGGAGGTTAGGGAGCAACTGCTGCGAGCAATGGATTGGAGCAATGGATGTGAGCAATGGATGTGATTTCTCTCGTTGGTCGAAATGACACGGGAGGTTAGGGAGCAACTGCTGTGAGTAATGGATTGGAGCAACTGGTGTGAGCAATGGATGTGAGCAATGGATGTGAGCAATGGATGTGAGCAATGGATGTGAGCAATGGATGTGAGCAATGGATGTGAGCAATGGATGTGATTTCTCTCGTTGGTCGAAATGACACGGGAGGTTAGGGAGCAACTGCTGCGAGCAATGGATTGGAGCAATGGATGTGAGCATTGGATGTGAGCATTGGATGTGAGCATTGGATGTGAGCAATGGATGTGATTTCTCTCGTTGGTCGAAATGACACGGGAGGTTAGGGAGCAACTGGTGTGAGCAACTGGTGTGAGCAATGGATGTGATTTCTCTCGTTGGTCGAAATGACACGGGAGGTTAGGGAGCAATGGATTGGAGCAACTGGTGTGAGCAACTGGTGTGAGCAACTGGTGTGAGCAACTGGTGTGAGCAATGGATGTGATTTCTCTCGTTGGTCGAAATGACACGGGAGGTTAGGGAGCAACTGCTGTGAGTAATGGATTGGAGCAATGGATGTGAGCAATGGATGTGATTTCTCTCGTTGGTCGAAATGACACGGGAGGTTAGTGAGCAACTGCTGTGAGTAATGGATTGGAGCAATGGATGTGATTTCTCTCGTTGGTCGAAATGACACGGGAGGTTAGGGAGCAACTGCTGTGAGTAATGGATTGGAGCAACTGGTGTGAGCAATGGATGTGAGCAATGGATGTGAGCAATGGATGTGAGCAATGGATGTGATTTCTCTCGTTGGTCGAAATGACACGGGAAAAAGGGGACGATTGCGGTAAAATCAACAGGTTCCCGCGCTGGACTGCGTTTCGCTCGCAATGACGGGGCGCAGAGGGCGATTGTAGTGGGTCGTAAAGATAGCCACCTTTGTCAAAGTTTTGAACTTTGACAAAGGTTACCAGTCATTAGATTGATATGGACGATTGCGGTCGGGACGATTGCGGTAAAATCAACAGATTGCCGCGCTACACTGCGTTTCGCTCGCAATGACGAGTGGTGGGGGCGATTGCGGTAAAATCAATAGGTTCCCGCGCTGCACTGCGTTTCGCTCGCAATGACGGGGAGCAGAGGGCGATTGTGGTGGGTCGTAAAGGTAGCCACCTTTGTCAAAGTTTTGAACTTTGACAAAGGTTACCAGCCATTAGATTGATATGGACGATTGCGGTCGGGACGATTGCGGTCGGGACGATTGCGGTAAAATCAACAGATTGCCGCGCTACACTGCGTTTCGCTCGCAATGACGAGTGGTGGGGGCGATTGTGGTAAAATCAACAGGTTGCCGCGCTACACTGCGTTTCGCTCGCAATGACGAGTGGGTTTTAAGGACGATTGTGGTGGAATCAACAGGTTGCCGCGCTACACTGCGTTTCGCTCGCAATGACGGGGAGCAGAGGGCGATTGTGGTGGGTCGTAAAGATAGCCACCTTTGTCAAAGTTTTGAACTTTGACAAAGGTTACCAGTCATTAGATTGATATGGACGATTGCGGTCGGGACGATTGCGGTGGGGACGATTGCGGTAAAATCAACAGATTGCCGCGCTACACTGCGTTTCGCTCGCAATGACGAGTGGTGGGGGCGATTGTGGTAAAATCAACAGGTTGCCGCGCTACACTGCGTTTCGCTCGCAATGACGAGTGGGTTTTAAGGACGATTGTGGTGGAATCAACAGGTTGCCGCGCTACACTGCGTTTCGCTCGCAATGACGGATTGCCGCGTCGTTCCTCCTCGCAATGACTGGGCGCGCTGGACTGCGTTTCGCTCGCAATGACAAGGCGCGGCAATTAGAGTTCTTCTTTACCATAACTTTGGTACAGTTCTTCATACGCCCTTTGGGTGTCTATATCCCTCATTTGGGCATTGGAGCGCAACATATACACTTCTTTTTGGGCGGCCATCAGGATTTCTTTGGCTCCTTTGTCTTGGTTTAGTTGGGCGAGTTTCCCGAAATAGACCGCATCGAAAATAGCCGGAACGCTTGGGGTATTGTCGGTTTCGGAAGCGATTATCTTGGCTTCTTTTTCGGCATATTTATCGATCAACGCATTGTAATCTGCAGCGGTAATCAGGGGTTGGTCGGCCAAGGTGATGAGGATGGCGTCATGGTGGAGTTGGTTTTCCTTCAAGAAATTCACGCCACAAGCTATGGAATTGCCCAGTCCGTTTTTCCAGTTTTTGTTTTCAATGCTTTGGATGCCGTAGTGTGCGATGGATGGGGCTATTCGGTCGGCATTGGCTCCCAAAACCACATATACAGCATTTCCCTTGGATTGGATGGCTTGCTCGATGGCATTTCCCAGCAAGGTGGTGTTTTTCCAAGGCAATACTTGCTTTATGGCGTTCATGCGTCTGGATTCGCCCGCCGCAAGAATCAGGATGGCTATATTCATGGAGGTTAGAAGTTAGAGGTTAGAGGTTAGAGGTTAGAGGTTAGAGGTTAGAGGTTAGAGGTTAGAAGTTAGAAGTTAGAAGTTAGAGGTTAGAGGTTAGAAGTTAGAGGTTAGAAGTTAGAGGTTAGAGGTTAGAGGTTAGAGGTTGGAAGGTTGTTGAAATGGAGTTAATTAGAATAAAATGATGTTCTTTTATTTTTTAGAAAATCGGGTTTTTGTTGTCTGGTTACGGCCAGTATTTCGGAACAAATGGAGATGGCGATTTCTTGGGGGGTTTGGGCTCCGATATTTAGTCCTGCCGGGCCATGGATTGTATCCAAAAAATCTTCTTCGACCAAGGGATGGTGTTCCACAAAATCATTGATTAGTTTTTGCCCCCTTTTCATGGCTCCCAGCAAACCGATGTAGGCCGGGCGGGTTTCTTTCAAGGCCATCAAGTACTGCAGGTCTTTGGCATAACTGTGGGTCATCAAAACGATGGCGGTATGCTGGTTTGCTCCATTCAATTGCAGCTCGTTGGGTTCTACTTTAAGGAGTTGGTGAATGCCCGGAAAATCCAAGGCTGTTTTAGGATTTGCCGCAGTGGTTATTATTACGACTTCCCATCCCAAGATGGATGCCGACAAGCACAATTGGACGGCATCGTGTTCGGCTCCCACAATCACCAGCCTGAAACAAGGTTCGAGCTGTTGTTCGAAAATCAGTGAAGCACCACTCCCCTTTTCTTCCCGTTTTGTCGTTTTTGAAAAACCAAAGCCGTTGTCCGTATCGAATGTGATGAAGGAACCCCAATCGTCGTTGACGCCTTCTTGTCTTGAATAGCTTGTTGTTATTTGAAATGCTTTTCGTTGTTCGAGTGCTTTTTCGAATTCAAGAATCAAGGCATCGTCCGGAAGGAAAGGTTCTATCAAAATGTACAATGTTCCTTCGCAGCCCAATCGGTAGCGGCCATCATAGGTCATCATTTTGGGCTGGTTTGTCTGGAATACGGATTCGGATTGCTTCAGGATTTCTTTTTCGACACAGCCTCCACTTAACGCCCCCGTCATGGTTCCGTCCTCCAATACGAGCATTCTCACCCCCGGTTTTCTATAGGAAGAGCCTTCCAAGGCCACCAAAGTGGCCATCACTGTTTTTAAGCCTTTTTTGTTGGCTTTGACAAAGCTGTTGATGCAGTTTTTAAACTCGAATGTCATTCCTGTTTATTTGAATTATTAGCAAGGGGGATTTTATTTGGTTGTCCAACATTGGCATTTAAATTTTCAGCCACAAATTACACGAATTGGCACCAATTTTATTATTTAAAATTGAATTAGACGAATTTAAATTGTTTTAAGAACATCACGGCATTCGTTTTGAAATTTTCAGCCACAAATTACACAAATTGGCACAAATTTTATTATTTAAAATTGAATTAGACGAATTTTGGTTGTTTTAAGAACATCACGGCATTCGTTTTGAAATTTTCAGCCACAAATTACACGAATTAGCACAAATTTTATTATTTAAAATTGAATTAGACGAATTTTAGTTGTTTTGAGAATCACGGTATTCGTTTTGAAATTTTCAGCCACAAATTACACAAATTGGCACAAATTTTATTATTTAAAATTGAATTAGACGAATTTTAGTTGTTTTGAGAATCACGGCATTCGTTTTGAAATTTTCAACCACAAATTACACGAATTGGCACCAATTTTATTATTTAAAATTGAATTAGACGAATTTAAATTGTTTTAAGAACATCACGGCATTCGTTTTGAAATTTTCAGCCACAAATTACACAAATTGGCACAAATTTTATTATTTAAAATTGAATTAGACGAATTTTAGTTGTTTTGAGAATCACGGCATTCGTTTTGAAATTTTCAACCACAAATTACACGAATTGGCACCAATTTTATTATTTAAAATTGAATTAGACGAATTTAAATTGTTTTAAGAACATCACGGCATTCGTTTTGAAATTTTCAGCCACAAATTACACAAATTGGCACAAATTTTATTATTTAAAATTGAATTAGACGAATTTTGGTTGTTTTAAGAACATCACGGCATTCGTTTTGAAATTTTCAGCCACAAATTACACAAATTGGCACAAATTTTATTGCAATTTAAAATTGAATTAGACGAATTTAAATTGTTTTAAGAAGTGCCGAGTCGTGGTCTCCTTTTTTTAGAATCGAATGCCCTGCCAAAAGATTTCCAATCAAATGTAACCAACTTAATTGATATTTTCAAGTGTATCGGGGCCAGTTGTCCAGCATTGGCCTGGGACATCACGGCATTTAAAATTTTTCAACCACAAATTACACGAATTGTCACAAATTTTATTCCTTCTTAAAATTGAATGACACGAATTTAAATTGTTTTGAGAATCACGGCATTCGTTTTGAAATTTTCAACCACAAATTACACGAATTGGCACAAATTTTATTATTTAAAATTGAATTAGACGAATTTAAATTGTTTTAAGAACATCACGGCATTCGTTTTGAAATTTTCAGCCACAAATTACACGAATTAGCACAAATTTTATTATTTGAAATTGAATTAGACGAATTTAAATTGTTTTGAGAATCACGGCATTCGTTTTGAAATTTTCAGCCACAAATTACACGAATTGGCACAAATTTTATTATTTAAAATTGAATTAGACGAATTTAAATTGTTTTAAGAACATCACGGCATTCGTTTTGAAATTTTCAGCCACAAATTACACGAATTAGCACAAATTTTATTATTTGAAATTGAATTAGACGAATTTAAATTGTTTTGAGAATCACGGCATTCGTTTTGAAATTTTCAGCCACAAATTACACGAATTGGCACAAATTTTATTATTTGAAATTGAATTAGACGAATTTTAGTTGTTTTGAGAATCACGGCATTAGTTTTGAAATTTTCAACCACAAATTACACAAATTGGCACAAATTTTATTATTTAAAATTGAATTAGACCTATTTTAGTTGTTTTGAGAATCACGGCATTCGTTTTGAAATATTCAACCACAAATTACACGAATTGGCACAAATTTTATTATTTAAAATTGAATTAGACGAATTTTAGTTGTTTTGAGAATCACGGCATTCGTTTTGAAATTTTCAGCCACAAATTACACAAATTGGCACAAATTTTATTATTTAAAATTGAATTAGACGAATTTAAATTGTTTTGAGAATCGCCGAGTCGTGGTCTCCTTTTTTTACAAGCGAATGCCCAGTTAAAAGATTTCAATCAAATGTAACCAACTTAACTGAAATTTTCAAGTGTATCGGGGCGAGAATTGCATTTTAAATTTTGGGTTATGGCCAAAGCGTTTCAAAATACCCCTATTCCTGTTTTAGTTGGTCGATCCGTAAAAAATCAGGTTATTTTTTTGCACTTACTTCCAGAGTGGACGTTAAATTTATTAACTTTGGGTTTAAGCACTAAAAAGCTTCTCCTTGAACCCATTAGAACCAAACATTTGCATTGATTGGAATCTCTTTTAGGCAACGTTTCCCCCGACTGAAGTTACTCACTAACCTTAATGCCATTGTATTAAAATGAAGCAAAAAATAAGTTTTAAGCTGAACCAAAAACCAGTTAGTTTGGAGGTTAACGGTTCTGAATCCCTCTTGACCGTCCTCAGGGAATATCTGGACCTGACCGGTACCAAATTTGGATGCGGATTGGGAGAATGTGGCGCCTGCACGGTTTTGATTGACCAAAAAGCGGAGCGTTCCTGCATGGTCGCCGTGGAAGATGTGGCCGGAAAAGACATTACCACCATTGAAGGGTTGAGTTCGAATGGAACATTACATCCCATCCAAAAAGCCTTTGTGGCCCATGATTCTTTGCAATGTGGTTTTTGTACCCCGGGGATGATCATGAATGCCTACGACTTCTTGTCGCGAAATCCAAACCCCAGTCGTACCGAAATCATCAAGGGCATGGAGGAAAATTTATGTCGCTGTGGTTCTTACAATCGCATTGTGGATGCCATTGAAACCGCTGCCGTAACCATGAATCAAAAAACAAAGTTATGAAACCGACTCCAACCAACGAAGCGATAAACAGCGATATGGCTCTGGCCCTATTGAATAACAGGCGTGATTTTTTAAAAAAATTGGGCGGCGGCATCATTGTAGCTTTTACTATTGGAAAATTATCCCTGCTGGACGGTTGGGCTGCCAATACCGAAGACGCCCTATTGAATTTTAATGCCTATTTGAGGGTTAAAGAAGACGGCCGAGTGGATTGTTATACCGGAAAAATTGAAATGGGACAAGGCGTAAACACTTCGCTAGCCCAAGCCGTGGCCGAAGAATTGGAAGTTTCCATTTATTCCATCGACATGGTCATGGGGGATACCGAGTTGTGTCCTCATGATGACGGCACTTGGGGTTCGATGACGACCCGTTTTGCCGATCCTGTCCTGCGCGCTGCCGCTGCGGAAGCCAGAACAATTTTGATTCTACTTGCCGCGGAACAGTTGAAAGTGGCTCCGGAATTGCTGGAGGTAAAAGAAGGTATTGTTTTTGTCAAAAATGATGCTTCCAAAAAAATCTCCTATGCCGCACTTACCCAAGGCCAAAAGATTATCCAAACCCTGAAAGACAAACCTGCCCTGAAAAAAGCCAAGGATTTTAAAATCATTGGAAAATCCATCATCCGATTGGATGCCGAGGCTAAAGTTACGGGAAAAGCGAAATACGCCGGAGACATTAAATTGCCCGGAATGGTCTATGCGAGTATCGTCCGACCCACGGTTTTTGGTTCCAAAAAACGGAGCGTCGATGCCTCCAAATTAGTTGATTTTGAAGGGGCGCAATTAATCGAGGACGGGAATTTGGTTGCCGTGGTTCACCCCAATTCCGAAATTGCCTATGCCGCCGCCCAGAAAGTAACAGTAACTTGGGAAGCTCCCGAACTGAAAGTAGACCAAGACAGTATTTTTAAATATCTGGAAGACAGCATCAAAGATTCCAGAATTCATCAAGAGGGCGGCAACTTGGCCACGGGCCAAACGCTCTCGGAAACCCTGATCGAAGGGGATTATCTGGATGGTTACAAAGCCCATGCTTCGATTGAAACCCATTCGGCGACCTGTTATTTTGAGGGCGACAAACTCACCATGTGGGCTTCAACGCAGACTCCTTTTGGCACCCGCAAACGAATCGCCAAAACGCTGAACATGTCCCTGGAAAAAGTGCATTTGAAACAAATCCTTTTGGGAGGCGGTTTTGGCGGTAAAATTATTGACCACCAAGCCGTGGAAGCGGCCAAAATAGCCAAGGCTTGCGGTAAACCCGTTCAATTGATTTGGTCCCGCCGTGAAGAATTCATGTTCGTGGGCTTCCGACCCGCCGCCTTGATGAAAGTCCGTTCGGGAGTGGATCGCAACGGCAAACTGCAATTGTGGAATTTTGATATTTATTGTGCCGGAACCAGAGGAACCAATCTCTTTTATGATGTGGAAAATAATCGCACCCGCATGTTTGACGACGAAAGTGTCCATCCCTTTGATGTTGGCGCTTGGAGGGCTCCGGGAAACAATTCGACCACTTTTGCCCGAGAATCCCACATTGACGTAACCGCCCACAAACTGGGTATTGACCCGCTGCAATTCCGATTGAACAATTTGAAAGACAAAAAGATGTTGGCCACCCTGCAATTGGCCGCCCAAACTTTTGGATGGGAAAAGCCCAAAAAAGAGGGTCATGGGTACGGGATTGCCCTCGGCGAAGATGCCGGCACGAGGGTGGCCTTGATTGCCGAAGTTTCGGTGGACAAATTAACCGGGATGGTACACCCCATTCGCATGGTTTGCGCCCAGGATATGGGACAAGTCGTGAATCCGCATGGCGCCACGATTCAAACCGAAGGCGGGATAACCATGGGGTTGGGCTATACGCTGTCTGAAGACATTGAATTTGAGGGAGGCACCGTCAAAACGACCGGTTTTTCCAATTATGAAATTACGCGCTTTTCCAAAACCCCGACCATAAGTTGCGTATTCATTGATAAAATGGATGCCAAACCTGAAGGAGGTGGAGAACCGGCCATTATCTGTGTGGGTGGTGCCATTGCCAATGCCGTTTTTGATGCCTGCGGTGCCCGAGTGAACCGAATGCCGATTACTCCAGAACGAGTTTTGGCAGCGATGCCGGGGAAATGATTCCAGTTTATTAGTGGCGATTGGGTTGGAGATTGCCGTGTCGTTCCTCCTCGCAATGACGAGTGGTGGGGGCGATTGTGGTAAAATCAACAGGTTGCCGCGCTACACTGCGTTTCGCTCGCAATGACGAGTGGTGGGGGCGATTGCGGTGGAATCAACAGGTTGCCGCGCTACACTGCGTTTCGCTCGCAATGACGGAACAATTAACACTAAAAAGAGAATAACAGGGTGAACACCGTCGAAATATTTGTCGTATTTTGCAACCAATTACAACAATCCCAACCGATGAAAAAAAACATTATAACCCTTTTGTTATTAGGAGTTTCCCATTTTGGATTTTCCCAGGCTTATGAATTTAAATCCGTTATAGACATTGAAGCCGGGCCTGTAGTCTCGCAAGGCAAAACCGGAACTTGCTGGAGTTTTTCGACTACATCCTTTATTGAAGCTGAAATTATCCGCTTGACGGGAAAAAAAATTGATATTTCAGAAATGTACAACGTTAGAAACACGTATCCCAAAAAAGCCCAGAATTACATCCTACGCCAAGGCAAAGCCCAATTTGGGGAAGGCGGCTTGAACCACGATGTCATCAATAGCATTAGAGATTTTGGCATGGTTCCGCAAAATGTTTACTCTGGATTATTGCCTAATGAAACCGTTTACAATCATGTTGAAATGGTCGCATTGCTTGAATCGATGCTGAAGGTATATGTCGAGAATCCTGCCAAAAAATTATCTCCTCATTGGAAAGAAGCCGTTTCTTCCATTCTGGATATTTATATGGGCAAAAAAGTGGGTGAATTTACTTTTGAAGGAAAGAAATATACTCCACAAAGTTTTTTAGCGATGACAAAAATCAATCCTGATGCTTATGTTACTATTTCTTCGTTTGTCAATCAGCCTTATTACAAGCCTTTTTTATTGAATATTCCCGATAATTTTTCGAATGGTCTTTTCTATAATTTGCCTTTGGATGAATACATCCAGAATATAGACAATGCCCTAGAAAATGGATATACGGTAGCTTTAGATGCGGATGTGAGCGAGAGTACTTTTTCTGGAAAAAATGGCATTGCCGTTATTCCTGCCCACGATGAAGATGCCGCAACTATTTTGACTGAAATCAAACCCGAAATGGTAATCAGTCCAGACTATCGTTTGGAACAATTTGAGAATCTAAGCACTACCGACGACCATTTGATGCATATTGTGGGAAAAGTAAAAGACCAAAAAGGAAGCATTTATTATAAAGTAAAAAACTCTTGGGGAACTAATGGAACGCATAATGGCTTCATTTACATGAGTGTTTCCTATATGAAATTAAAATCTATTTCGGTTTTAATGCACAAAGACGGCTTGACCAAAAAGAGCCAAAAAGATTTGAATTTGTAACTGAATTCCAAATAAAAAGAGGAAAGCATCAAAAAACGCTTTCCTTTTTTTTTTATTGCAGATGGAGTCTCCCTAACCCCCTAAAGAGAAATCAAAAACTGATAAACTATTGCTTTAGGGAATTGAATTTACTCTTTTACCAAATAAATGCCGTGGCATTATAAAAAATAACCCTGTCAGGGTTTTGTGTTTTTGTAAAAGACTCTTTTGAACCAGGAGGTCAATGTCATTACGTTAAGGATTCGTACTCGTCTGTTCGAGTGTCCCGATTTTTATCGGGATGTATCGAGAACTTTCTTTTATAAAAGGCTTCTCGATACAATTTTGAATAGTAAAGCTGTCGCATTACCATTCAAAATCACTCGAAGTGACGGTAAAAAGGCTTAACTTAATGACATGGCACTCGAGATGACAGTTTGCCGGAAGCTGGATTTAGGATTGCAATGCCATTACAAAAAAGTAACCCTGTGAGAGTTTCAAACTCTGACAGGGTTATTGGAAACGAGGTGTTTATTTACTCTTTCACCAAATAAATTCCGTCTTCCTTGATTTCGATCAGTTTTTCTTTGTACAAGGCTCCGATGGCTTTCTTGAAGGTTTTTTTGCTCATTTTCAAGACCGTTTTGATGTCTTCGGGATGGGAATTGTCGGTCAAGCGCAAGAAGCCGCGACTGGCACGCAATTCGTCGAGAATTTTCTCGGCGTTGGGTTCGATGTTTTGGTAGCCCTGGATTTGGAGGGAAACGTCAATTTTGTTGTCGGGACGAATGGTTTTGATGTATCCCCTGAGTCTGTCTCCTGTTCGAATGGCATCGTCATAGACCTCATCTTTGTACAAGAGGCCTTTGTGTTGCTCGTTGATGATGACGTTGATTCCCAATTCGGTGATGTGGGAAACGATCAAGTCTACTTCCTCCCCTTTTTCGACCGTAAGGTTATCATTTTTCAGGAACTGGTTGGTTTTGCTGGAAGCGACCAAACGTTTGGTTTTTTCGTCCATATAAAGATACACCAAATAGCGTTTTCCTTTTTCCATCGGGCGTGCTTGCTCCTTGAACGGCACGAGAATGTCTTTTTCCATTCCCCAATCCATAAAAGCCCCCACTTGGTTGACGTAGTTCACGCGCAAAAGGGCAAACTCGTTCAACAGAATGTAAGGTTCCAAGGTGGTGGCCACCGGACGTTCTTCGTGGTCCAAATAAACAAAGACGATGATCTCCTCGCCTATTTCCCATTCGTTGGGCACGTATTTGTTGGGCAAAAGGATGTCGTGGATTCCTTCGGGGTCTTTTTCGGGATTTCCCAAAAACAATCCTACTTTGGTGTCGCGTAATATGGTGAGCGTGTTGTATTTTCCTATTTCAATCATTATATTCAAATTTTCTAAAGTGCAAATGTACGAAGATTTAAAGGATTTATCTTGAAGCCACTGCATTCGCTTTTAAGAGTTTTAGCCACGAATTACACGAATTGTCACAAATTCTATTCCTTCTTAAAATTGAATGACTATTTTGGCTAAAGCCAGTTAGACATCAAACCTGAATTCCGTTGACTAAAGTCAACGGCAATTGAATTGAGTCCAAACCAACCTAGTAACTAGAATTCCGTTGACTAAAGTCAACGGCAATTGAAAAATGTATTCTTTAGATTCAAAGATTAGATCAGGGCATTCGCTTAAAAAAAAGTAAGCCACGAATTACACGAATTTTCACTAATTTTATTAATTAGCGGTTGGCTCCAATTATTAAATTTTGAGAAAAAGAAAAATTGAAACACCTAGCAACATAGAAAAAAGAGTTGCATAGCCCCATTGCTTCGCCTGTTCGCCATCACTGGGGTCTTGGGTTCACAGAGTCTATATTGCATTTAATATTCAACCACAAATTACACCAATTATCACAAATTTTATTATTTAGCGGTTGGCTCCAATTATTAAATTTTGAGAAAAAGAAAAATTGAAACACCTAGCAACATGGAAAAAAGATTTGCATAGCCCCATTGCTTCGCCTGTTCGCCATCACTGGGGTCTTGGGTTCACAGAGTCTATATTGCATTTAATATTCAACCACAAATTACACCAATTATCACAAATTTTATTATTTAGCGGTTGGCTCCAATTATTAAATTTTGAGAAAAAGAAAAATTGAAACACCTAGCAACATGGAAAAAAGATTTGCATAGCCCCATTGCTTCGCCTGTTCGCCATCACTGGGGTCTTGGGTTCACAGAGTCTATATTGCATTTAATATTCAACCACAAATTACACAAATTATCACAAATTTTATTAATTAGCTGTTGGCTCCAATTATTAAATGTTGAGAAAAGAAAAATTGAAACACACAGCAACATAGAAAAAAGAGCTGCATAGCCCCACTGCTTCGCCTGTTCGCCATCACTCGGGTCTTGGGTTCACATAACCAATATTGCATTTAATATTCAACCACAAATTACACCAATTATCACAAATTTTATTAATTAGCGGTTGGCTCCAATTATTAAATTTTGAGAAAAAGAAAAATTGAAACACACAGCAACATGGAAAAAAGAGCTGCATAGCCCCATTGCTTCGCCTGTTCGCCATCACTCGGGTCTTGGATTCACATAGCCCATATTGCATTTAATATTCAACCACAAATTACACCAATTATCACAAATTTTATTAATTAGCCGTTGGCTCCAATTATTAAATGTTGAGAAAAAGAAAAATTGAAACACCTAGCAACATGGAAAAAAGAGTTGCATAGCCCCATTGCTTCGCCTGTTCGCTATCACTCGGGTCTTGGGTTCACAGAGTCTATATTGCATTTAATATTTAACCACAAATTACACCAATTATCACAAATTTTATTAATTAGCAGTTGGCTCCAATTATTAAATGTTGAGAAAAGAAAAATTGAAATACATAGCAACATAGAAAAAAGAGTTGCATAGCCCCATTGCTTCGCCTGTTCGCCATCACTCGGGTCTTGGGTTCACATAACCCATATTGCATTTAATATTCAACCACAAATTACACCAATTATCACAAATTTTATTAATTAGCGGTTGGCTCCAATTATTAAATGTTGAGAAAAAGAAAAATTGAAACACATAGCAACATGGAAAAAAGATTTGCATAGCCCCATTGCTTCGCCTGTTCGCCATCACTCGGGTCTTGGGTTCACAGAGTCTATATTGCATTTAATATTTAACCACAAATTACACCAATTATCACAAATTTTATTAATTAGCCGTTGGCTCCAATTATTAAATTTTGAGAAAAAGAAAAATTTAAACACATAGAAACATAGAAAAAAGATTTGCATAGCCCCACTGCTTCGCCTGTTCGCCATCACTCGGGTCTTGGGTTCACATAACCCATATTGCATTTAATATTTAACCACAAATTACACCAATTATCACAAATTTTATTAATTAGCCGTTGGATCAATTATTAAATTTTGAGAAAAGAAAAATTGAAATACATAGCAACATAGAAAAAAGAGTTGCATAGCCCCATTGCTTCGCCTGTTCGCCATCACTCGGGTCTTGGGTTCACAGAGTCTATGGTTTATTTAACATCGTGAAGGAAAGTAAATCTTGTATTTTTCAGTTTTCATAAAAATATTTAACTTCTCGCAGGACTCTTTCTTTTATGAATTTACTTAAACCGTTTTCTGAAATTAATCTACTTTTTTATGTAGTTTTTCTTCTAACTCAAAATGAATTTTAGATAAAGTAAAAAGTCCAATCGGCTGATAAAGCGAAAAAAGGATGTCCATATCACTATCCTGATTTTCCTCATTTCTGGACACAGAACCAAACAACCCCATCCTTTTGGGATGATACGGTTTTAAAGTTTTGATGATGCTATTTAACTGATTCTTTGCTACCATACTACAAAGATTGTACAAAAAAAACAAGGCGGGAATCCTGCATTTCACTCCTTTCTATTTCCGTTGATTTTTCGTATGTTTGTTTATTAGCTTATTCCATCACAAAAAGTTAGAATGACATGAAATACCAAAACTTGATCTCCAGCATAGACGAAACCCACCAAACATTGCAACAAAATGCGGTGAAAGCCGTGAACAGTCACATCAGTCTACGAAACTGGCTCATTGGGTATTATATCGTAGCATTTGAACAAAATGGAGAAGATAGAGCAAAATATGGGGGCGAAATTATTGAAAGAATTGGCTAAATCATTGAAGATAAAAGGTCTTGGAGAAACCAATTTAAAACAATGCAGAAAATTTTTTCAATTGTACCCACAAATAAGTCAGACAGTGTCCGACTTTTTGAAAAACAATCCAATAAAATTCAAAAATCTAATTAGTCAGACATCATCTGACCAATTGAATATTGTCATTCCCAATCCAGTTGACGAAGTAAAATTTGAAACTTTTGAAGCTAAAAATCAATATTACGAAACTGTTTTCAAGCAAATTTCGTTTTCTCATTTCATCGAATTAATTAAAATTGACAATCATACAAAACGTAAATTCTATGAATTGTCCGTTATAAAAAACACCCTATCGGTTCGTGAACTGGAGCGCCAAATTGCCACTTTAACTTATGAAAGAGTTGGTTTATCTGCCAATGCCGATTTGGCATTCCAAGAGCTCAACAGCAAAATAACTCCAGAAACAACCAACGATGCCATAAAATCTATTTACTTTTTTGATTTTCTGAATTTGCCCAACGCCCATCTGGTTCAAGAAAACGAACTCGAAGAAGCACTACTAAATCATCTCGAAAAATTCATTATCGAACTCGGCAACGGCTTTTGTTTTGAAGCCCGTCAAAAACGGATCCTGATTGATGACGAATATTATTTTGTGGATTTGGTTTTCTATCACCGATTGCTGAAATGTCACATCCTCATTGAATTGAAAGTCGATACTTTCAAACATGAACAGCTTTCGCAACTCAACAGTTATGTCGCTTTTTATAACGACCAAGTCAAACAAATGGACGACAATCCCAGCATTGGAATTTTACTATGCACTGAAAAAGGAAACAAAATGGTCGAATATGCGCTTGCCGGAATGGAAGAAAAACTATTTGTAAGCAAATATCTCGTGCAATTGCCCCAGAAAGAACAACTCATCCAATTTATAGAAAACGAATTGAAGAATAAATAGGGAATTAAAACTGAATTTAAAGAAATCGTTTCCATGACTTAGCCAGTTCTTGGTTCTAATTTTTTAAAGCTAATTATATTAGGGCATTCGCTTTTAAAAGTTTCAGCCACAAATTTCACAAATTATCGCAAATTATACCTCGTTTCAAATTACACGAATAATGAAAATAGATAAAATTCGTGCCATTCGATTTCAATTTTGATGACAATTCGTGACAATTGGTGTAATTGCTCCGCCAATTCACTATCGTTCGGGTCGTGACTAACTTTTTTTAAATGCGAATGCCGTGTAATTATATTAGTCCGCCACATTATGGCAGACAAACTACATATCTTTGAAAAATAAATCAAAACAGTATGTCAAAATTAATTTATTTTAAAAGGTATTTGTACGTTATCGACCGCTTGCGAAGCCGAGCTTGCAGTTTCAACGATTTGCAAGAACACGTGATGTGTAAATTGGAAAACGACGATATCGACACGACTTTCGAATATGCCATTCGCACTTTTGAACGGGACAAGAAAGACATTTCGACCCTTTTTGGGATTGACATTCACTACAACCGCAAAGACAAAACTTATGCTATTGACGAAGCTGAAATCGAAGACCAATCGGTAACTCGAATGATTGATGCTTTTTCGATTCATCACGCCCTGCAAGAGGGAAATAAATTGTCGCCCAGCGTGTTTTTGGAAAACCGAAAATCATTGGGAACGGAGCATATTCACGGCATCATTCACGCTATACAAAATGGGTATCTTTTACAATTTACCTATCAAAAGCATTGGGAGGATTTTAGTACGGAGCGGGAAGTAAAACCCATTGCCATCAAGGAATCGCAACAGCGATGGTATTTGGTTGCTTTGGACAAAAAAAATGATAGAGTAAAAACCTTTGGTTTAGACCGAATCTCCAACCTAAAAATTACCGAAACCAAGTTTAAACCCATTGCTTATAACGTAGAAAAGGAATTCCAACACGCTTTTGGAGTGGAGACTTATGAGGCGGCAGAAAAAGTGCTTTTGGAGTTTTCCAAACAGCAAGGCAATTATATTAAAACTTTTCCATTGCACGAATCCCAACGCATTGTGGAAGAAACCGAAGATACTGTAATCCTGGAAATTTTTATTCACACCACCAACGATATTAAAATGGAATTGTTGAAATATGGAAATGATGTAAAAGTACTCTCCCCTATTTCACTTCAAAATGAAATCAAAAACAGGATTTCGGAAATGTATAATCTTTATATATAATTTATGGAAAAAGAAGAATTTGTGCGCTTATTTTCAAAACGAATGGATAAGCTAGAGAGTACTTTTAAGGAAAAACTTCCAGATGGAATAGATGATAGAACAACAGCGAGTATTCCGTTAGGTTTTCTAAATCGATTAGTAATTGATGGTAGATTATATAAGATAGAAATTTCAGGAATGAATATTACAAATTGTAATGAATAGCAATTAAATTTATGGATTCTTTTACCGCTATAGATTTTGAAACGGCAACAGGTTACAGGAACAGTATTTGCCAAGTTGGATTGGTGCAAATAAAAAACGGAATCGTTATCCAAGAAGTCGATTTTTTAGTTCAGCCACCCGATAATTATTACTGGAATCGCTTTACGGACATTCACGGAATTGCCGCAAAAGACACTTTGAACTCTCCTACTTTCGACCAAATTTGGCAACATATTGCGCCTTATATCGAAAACCAAAACGTAGTGGCACACAATGGCTTTGGGTTCGATTTTCCTGTTTTAGATAAAACACTTTTGCATTACGGTTTAACTATTCCAAATTACAATAAATTTTGTACTTATAAGATTTATAGGTCAAATTTGGCTACCTTGTGCGAAGAACACGACATTCCGCTGAATCATCACGATGCTTTGAGTGATGCTCGGGCTTGTGGGGAGTTGTGGTTGAAATGGTTAAAGATTTAATGAATGTATTTACAAAAAAATTAAAGAAAATAAAAAATGGAAACACGGTTAACAATTAAAAAAATGATAATTGAAGGGAATAAAATGTATGTTCCTTCATATCAAAGAGCTTATTCTTGGGAAACAGAATTAGAAAACAGTAAAACTCCTAAACAAGTAAATGTGTTTTTGAGTGATTTAGAAGATTACAACAAAAGTCTTGAAAACAACAGTACTCCGTATTATTTTGGACATTTTTTATTTGAAAATAAAGGAGAAAATAAAGGAGAAAATAAAGTAGGCATCATTGATGGTCAGCAAAGAATGACCACAATAGTTATTTTTGTTTCATCTCTTTTTAAAAGACTAAAGGGAATGAGAGAACTTTCAGAAAATGAAAGTATCTTATTTGAAGATTTAATAAAAAGAGGAAGTTCAATATATCGATTTGAAACAGTAGATTATGACAATCGTTTTTTCAAAGATTACGTTATTGATCAAAAAGAAAAAAATAATAAAAATTTAGATACTGAATCTAAAAAAAGAATTACTAAGGCTTTCGATTTTTTCAATCTTTACTTATCCAATAAAGATGAAAATTACATCTTGGAAATGTTGTCTTCAATTGAAAATGCTTCGTGTACAAAGCACAATGTCGCTAATGAATCGGAGGCTATTCAAATGTTTATTTTTCAAAACAATAGAGGAAAAAAGCCGTCAAATCTTGAGATAATAAAAGCTCAATTTATGTTTAACGTTCATTTATATGGCGGAGAAGAAAAGGAGACATTAATTGAGGAAATAAAAGAACGATTTGAAAATATTTATAAATCAATTTCATCAATTGAATACAATATTGATGAAGATGATGTTTTGATTTATACTTTGCGTATTTATTTCAATTCACTTTGGGAAAATGGGGCTATTGATAGAATAAACAGAATTTTATCGGAAGAAAACTCTATCTTTTTTATAAAAGAATTCACTTATTCACTTAATAAAAGCTTTGAATATCTGACAACTTTCTTTGGAGATGATCAAAGAGAGTATTTGCAAATACATTCTTTAATTACTTTGGGTGGGATTGGAATTTCTCTCCCTTTTGTCATCAAATCCTATCAATTTGGAATTTCAAAATCAGACCTATGCAATCTTTGCTCCTCTCTAGAATCACTAGTACTACGCCATAGATTAATAGGAACAAGAGCAGATATAACATCTCGAATAAACCCTGTCTTTCAAAATTTCGATAAAAATAATTCGTCTATCGAACCAATAATTAAACAAATTGAAGATATTAAAAATGTAGAAAATGGTTGGTGGGCTCATTGGAATAATGAAACTTTAATTCAATCCATCAATGGTTTTATACATCATCCAACAGCAAAATTTATTCTGTGGAAATATGAAAATCACTTGGAGTCTCAAGGCAAAAGTGGATATCAACCTACACGATTTGACAAAATTGAATCTCCTGAGTTAGAACATATCGCTCCACAAACAGAAACTGCAGGGGGAGCTGTTAATGCTGGATATAATGAATATGACGAAGAATTCAGAAATGAATACATAGATTGCTTAGGTAATTATTTATTACTATCAAAATCTCATAATTGTTCCGCAAGTAATAGTCCATTTTGGGATAAGAGAAATTCTTATAATTATTTAATGCAACAAAAAGAAATTCAAGAAATGACAAATGAAAATATAATTTGGAATAAAGAGAAAATAGACGAAAGACACAAAAAGATAACTGATTTTATTATGGAAACGTTTTAATTTTCTTCTTATATAAATAGTAACACAGAAAATATATTTTTTAAACGACACTCCCACCCAAGTGTCGTTTTTTTATACAACTAATTTTCTCTACGTCACATTCTGGCAGTTCCTACTTTTAATTTTGAAGAAATTTAAAAAATCAAACTTATGGAATATGCACACTATAGACCAGAACATTGCGTTTTACTGGACAATTTAAAAAATGATGTGGTAAAAAAAACTTTAGCTTATATGGTTGATTTCAAAGAACACGACAATCTTGTTGTCGTACCCAAACCTCATTCCGTCGAAATTTCCAATGCTGAAATTTGTATTGCTGTCATCCTATTTTCTGGTTTTGAAAAGGAAGAATATGAAGCTTTATTAACCAAAGATAATTTTCATATTATTTCTTTTGATACCCTATTTCAAACAATGGTTGAATTTGAAAATATGTCCATAAAATACTTCGATTCTATGGCTTTGTTTTTTATGTCTTTGGCAAGGACAGATGATACAAACCTATTTGATCTTTTAAGACTTAAAAATCTGAACGCAAATAAAACTACATCTAATTTAAATAAAACGTATTTCAGAAATGATCTTGTATGGAATCAGGACTTATTTTCTTTGCTCTATAAAAAAACCAAGATAAATGAAAATAGAAAAAACATCAAAAACCAGTTTGCAAGCTCAATGGTTTTGGAGAGTCTTCCTGAAGCCTTTTCCGAAGTGAATTTAGAACGTATTAATTCCTCCTATATAAATGAATTTGTTAAATATGGTGGACTGTTGGACAATAAGGAAATCGTATCTGAATTAGATAAAAAGAAGCCTTTATTTATTGGTTTTGGAGTTAGTTCGGGTCGAACTCGGGCAAAAAAAGCAACCGAACTAGCTCTATCCAATCTTAATTTATATGTTACAATAGTAGAGAATGTTAAAACTATTTTACTAATTATCTCCGCTGACAGTATTGAAATGAATATAGATGAAATTGGCGAAATCAATGATATTATTCAAGAAAAAGTTGGCTATAATGCTGGAATTATTACGACCGTGAGTCTAAATAAAAATCTGGGGAAATCTTTGTCCGTTACTTTAATGATATCCGAATTTGAAATTGATAGAAATAAATTTTAATCAACAAACCATATTTATTGACTTTAGCCCTGATTTATATAACTTTTTTGGCTAAAGCCAATTACACATTAAACCTTAATTCCGTTGACTAAAGTCAATGGCAATTGAAAAATGTATTCTTTAGATTCAAAGATTAGATCAGGGCATTCGCTTAAAAAAAAATAAGCCACGAATTACACGAATTTTCACTAATTTTTATCAAATTTGAAATTGAATTGCACGAATTCTATCTTTTTAAGAATTCGTGCAATTAAAAAACTAGTTGTAATTCGTGTTTATTCGTGCAATTCGTAGTGGAAATTTTTAAATGCGAATGCCCTGAGATTAGATATCTTTTTTTTGCCTGCTTTTTTTATATATTTACATCAAAACACGGCAATCAAACCTTCAAACCAAACCTAATTTCATAACGAATGAACACAGGCGAAATACTAATTTATCAAACCCAGGAAGGCAAAGTAAAACTTAGCGTTACCTATAATGACGATAATTTTTGGCTTAGCCAAAAACTAATTGCACAACTATTTGGGGTTGAAGTACCAGCAATTAGCAAGCATTTTTGAATCGGGCGAACTCGATGAAAATTCAGTTGTTTCCAAAATGGAAACAACTGCATCTGATAATAAAAGCTACTTAACAACTTATTACAACCTCGATGCCATCATTGCTGTTGGTTATAGGGTAAATTCCAAACAAGCCACTAAATTTCGCATTTGGGCAACACAAACCCTAAAAGAATTTATCATCAAAGGTTTTGTCTTGAATGATGAAATGCTCAAAAACGGCAAACCTTTTGGTAAAGATTATTTCGACGAATAGTTGGAACGCAGTCTTGACATTTTACCCAATACAGGAAGCATTACACACGAAAAAGCCGTTGAAAAAGCACATTCTGAATACGAACAATTCCGAATTGAACAGGACAAAAAATACATTTCAAATTTGGATTTAGAAATCTCAAAATTGAAGAAGTAAAAGAAAGAAGTTTCTATTTTTATACCGAAAACGCATATAAAACAGTCCAAAATAAAAGGGCATTTGTCAGTCCGTAGGAGTCGCTAAGCACGAGAGTAGGGACGCTTTACAGCGTGACAAACGGAGTAGTTAGATTGGATTAAAATATAATAATGTTTGCTATTACAACAAAAACTACCCAACACTTATTGACTTTTGCCAAAATCATACAACTATTTTGGCTAAAGCCAATTACAGATTAAACCTAAATTCCGTTGACTGAAGTCAACGGCAATTGAAAATGTATTCTTTAATCAAATTATTAGACAGTGTTTTTTGAGTCCAGACCAACCTGATAACTAGAATTCCGTTGACTGAAGTCAACGGCAATTGAAAAATGTATTCTTTAATCAAATTATTAGACAGTGTTTTTTGAGTCCAGACCAACCTGATAACTAGAATTCCGCTGACTGAAGTCAACGGCAATTGAAAATGTATTCTACAATCAAATATTAGACAGTGTTTTTTGAGTCCAGACCAACCTAGTAACTAGAATTCCGTTGACTGAAGTCAACGGCAATTGAAAATGTATTCTTTAATCAAATTATTAGACAGTGTTTTTTGAGTCCAGACCAACCTGATAACTAGAATTCCGTTGACTGAAGTCAACGGCAATTGAAAATGTATTCTTTAATCAAATTATTAGACAGTGTTTTTTGAGTCCAGACCAACCTGATAACTAGAATTCCGTTGACTGAAGTCAACGGCAATTGAAAAATGTATTCTACAATCAAATATTAGACAGTGTTTTTTGAGTCCAGACCAACCTAGTAACTAGAATTCCGTTGACTGAAGTCAACGGCAATTGAAAATGTATTCTACAATCAAATATTAGACAGTATTTTTTTGAGTCCAGACCAACCTGATAACTAGAATTCCGTTGACTGAAGTCAACGGCAATTGAAAATGTATTCTTTAATCAAATTATTAGACAGTGTTTTTTTGAGTCCAGACCAACCTAGTAACTAGAATTCCGTTGACTGAAGTCAACGGCAATTGAAAATGCATTCTATCAAATATTAAACAGTGTTTTTTGAGTTCAAACTAACCTAGTAACTAGAATTCTGTTGACTGAAGTCAACGGCAATTGAAAATGCATTCTATCAAATATTAAACAGTGTTTTTTGAGTTCAAACTAACCTAGTAACTAGAATTCTGTTGACTGAAGTCAACGGCAATTGAAAATGCATTCTATCAAATATTAAACAGTGTTTTTTGAGTTCAAACCAACCTGATAACTAGAATTCCGTTGACTGAAGTCAACGGCAATTGAAAATGCATTCTATCAAATATTAAACAGTGTTTTTTGAGTTCAGACCAACCTAGTAACTAGAATTCCGTTGACTGAAGTCAACGGCAATTGAAAAATGTATTCTACAATCAAATATTAGACCGTGTTTTTTGAGTCCAAACCAACCTAGTAACTAGAATTCCGTTGACTGAAGTCAACGGCAATTGAAAATGTATTCTATCAAATATTAGACAGTGTTTTTTGAGTCCAGACCAACCTGATAACTAGAATTCCGTTGACTGAAGTCAACGGCAATTGAAAATGCATTCTATCAAATATTAAACAGTGTTTTTTGAGTTCAAACTAACCTAGTAACTAGAATTCTGTTGACTGAAGTCAACGGCAATTGAAAATGCATTCTATCAAATATTAGACCGTGTTTTTTGAGTCCAGACCAACCTAGTAACTAGAATTCCGTTGACTGAAGTCAACGGCAATTGAAAATGCATTCTATCAAATATTAGACCGTGTTTTTTGAGTCCAGACCAACCTAGTAACTAGAATTCCGTTGACTGAAGTCAACGGCAATTGAAAATGCATTCTATCAAATATTAGACAGTGTTTTTTGAGTCCAAACCAACCTAGTAACTAGAATTCCGTTGACTGAAGTCAACGGCAATTGAAAATGCATTCTATCAAACATTAAACAGTGTTTTTTGAGTTCAAACTAACCTAGTAACTAGAATTCTGTTGACTGAAGTCAACGGCAATTGAAGCAAATGTAGGTTGTAGTTTCAAAAAATTAGAGGTTGTTTTTATTGTAAACCAACCGAATAACTCTTGAGCAACTAATGAGATTCCTCCTTCGTCGGAATGACAAAATTGTGTCTATTTGTATTATTACATTGTGACCACTCTAATAACTGGTGTCGTCCAATTGCACTTTTCCATTAAATGTTCGGTACAAAAAGAAGAAATAGGCTCCCAATAATGGTGCGCCAATAGCCACAATAGTCAACATAATTCCCAATGATTTTTGGGAGGAAGCCGCATTGTAAATCGTCACGTTGTATTGGGGATCGATGGTCGAAATCAAGAGCGTTGGATACAATTGCAAGGCCACTAGAATCAGCAAAAAGGCCATTGTCAAGGACGAAAACACCAAGGCCATCATGTATTTCTTTTTGGACACCAAACGCGGGACATTGGCCACAGCCAAAAAGGACAAAACCGGCACCACAAAATAGTGTGGTTTTTCCCTGAAATTGGCGGTAACTTCGGGGATAAATACCAAGGTATAAAGGGTCGTAATCCCGAAGCTGATGATGAAAAATATCATTCCTTTTTGAAGCAAAAAAGTCAGTCGATCGTGCAATCTGCCTTCGGTTTTCAATAGCAGGAAGATGGCTCCCTGGGTCATAAAAATGGAAAGTGTCGTAAGTCCAACCATTATGGCATAAGGATTTAGAAATGAAAAAAAGATGCCTCCGTGATAGGTAAAATTAGGCCCCAAGGCGAAACCCTGCAAAATATTACCCAAAACGACACCCAGCAAAAAGGCAATCATAATACAAGAGACACTATAGGTAATATCCCAAGTTAGTCTCCACCAAGGCATTTCTTCGGCACTTCTGAACTTGATAGCGGCTGCTCTCAGTACATTGAACATTAAAAATAACATAAACGGAATGTACATGGCCGACAACATCGTGGCGTACATAACTGGGAATCCCGCAAATAATGCTCCACCTCCGATTACCAACCAAACCTGATTCGCATCCCAAATTGGGCCAATGGCGTTGATGGCAATTCTTCGGCTCAAGTCTTTCCTGAAAAACAAATGCCAAGCACCTGCGCCAAAATCAAAGCCTTCCAAAATCGCGTAACCCGAAAACAACAATCCGATTACCAAATACCACAAAGTAGGATAATCTATTCCCAAAAAAGTTTCCATAAGCCTGGATTATAAAAAATTAATTTCTGACGATTTTTCCAATTCATCATAAGGGCCGTGTTTTATTTTTTTATTCACCGAATATAAAAACAAAACCAACAACAGCGAATAGACGAAGGTGAACAAGACCAATGAAAACACGATTTGGTTGGAGGACACTTCTTGTGAAAATGCTTTATTGGTTCGTAACAGTCCATAAACTACCCAAGGTTGTCTTCCCATTTCGGCTGCAAACCAGCCCACTTGATTGGCGATTTGGGGTAAAATTACCGAGAAAGAAAATATCCACATCAGCCATTTAGTTTCGAACAATTTTCCCCGCCACCAAAGAAAACTAGCGTAGAGCGTCAATCCTATTAATGCCATTCCTATGGCTACCATAATGTGGTAAAACTGGAAAACGGCATTGATTTGACTTGGCCTGTCTTCGACCGGAAAGTCATTCAATCCTTTTATGGGAGCTTGAAAATCTTGATGCACCAAAAATGACAATCCACCAGGAATTCCCAATCCAGTAACGGTTTGTTTCTCTTTATCTACCCAACCCAAAAGATACAAATCGGCAGGTGAATTTTTCTGGAAATGTCCTTCCATTGCGGCCAATTTTGCGGGTTGATTCACTGCTACCCCATCGGCGGAACTGTGCCCGGAGAGCAATTGCGTGAGTGAAAAAACGGTGGCCACGACCAAGGTAATTTTGAATGCTTTTTTGGATATTTCGACGTAACGCCCTTTTCTAATATAATACGCATGAACGCTCAAAACCAGGAAGGTTCCCGCCAAGATTGCGCCTTGCCAAACGTGAATGATTCGATCGACGCTGGAGGGATTGAAGACCATTTCCCAAAAATCGGTTACTTCGGCGCGGGCGTTTAAACCTGTTCCGACGATATGATAACCTGCGGGAGTTTGTTGCCAAGAATTGGCCACCACAATCCAAACGGCGGAGAACATCGAGCCTAAAAATACGCCTAAAGTAGAGACAAAATGCACCCAAGGTTTTACGCGGTTCCAACCAAATAGCAGTATTCCCAGAAAAGTGCTTTCCAAACCAAAGGCAAACAAGCCCTCGGCGGCCAATGCACTTCCGAAAATATCGCCAACATAACGGGAATAGACCGCCCAATTGGTTCCAAATTCAAATTCCATTATGATTCCGGTGGCCACGCCAATCCCGAAAGTCAAGGCGAAGATTTTAATCCAGAAACGGGTCAGGATTTCGTACTCCTTGTTTCCGGTTTTGAGGTAAAGTCCTTCGAAAATGACCATTATCAATCCAATACCGATGCTTAACGGCGGATAGATGTAATGGAAGGCAATGGTAAAAGCAAATTGAATGCGGGCCAATATTTCAACGTCCATAATACTAAATTTTACACCAAATTTAAGCAACAAATATCGGAATGCCATTACAGCATTTGATAATTAACTTATTCATTGGAAATTAAAAAAAAATAGACGCCCATTCATGGAAATACCACAAAAAAAACTTATTTTTTTATGGTATAATACACTTTTTTTGTCACCGGAATTCCCGTTGCGGTAATGCCTTCCAGAGCCACTTTTATCTTGGTTTCGACCTTGGTGTTGTAATAACTTAAACTGGCGTTGCCCGTTGCGTCGGGATGCACGAACGGATTCCAATAGAGGGTGTTTCTCACGGCCAATTTATTGTCCAACTCGGATTGTTCCGGATTGGGCGAATAAAAAACTCGTGCGACGTAAAAACCGTCTATTTCTTTTTTAATCGAATGAAAAGAGGCTTTTTGGGGTTTGCCAAGATTTTTGTATCGATTTGTATAAATGTAAATACCTCCAAAATTGGGGTCATCGACAAAATCTATTTGCTCAATTTCATAGGGAGATATTGCATATACTTCAGCAAAGGTAGCCGCATTTCCATCTATAAAATACCCCTCGGCAGGGTCGTCAAAAAACCCATCTTCCGTAAAAGCATACATCCTTTCCATACCACTGTTAGCAGAATGCCTAAAATCTTGAATAACATCATAGACATTATAATAGGATGCCGTATTTTTATCTGCTTTATAGGTATAGGATGGATTTATATAAGGAACACGCGTAATTGCAGGGTTTTTCTTTGGGGCAATAATTACCACTTCCTTCAAAACATTTTCGGGTTTTATCCCAAAGGCAGTAAATTTTTTATACACATTTTTACCGACCAAGTTTGTGGATTCAGGCAAACTAATGGATTCTTTTTGAATAAAAACAGCCAATGGAGGTTGTTCGATGGAGTCCAGCACTATTTCTCCCTTAAACTTTCCTTTTTCATCCCTGGTGTTTAAATACATTTTGGCTTTTCCGGAAAACAGCAGGTTTTCATATTTGAAACGTCCCATAGAATCCGTGGTCGCATTAAAAATACCATGTTTCTTATTGCCCATTAAAGCCAATGTCATGTTGGCATTTACCCTTGGCTTATTTCCAAAAAAATGTTTTACCCTGCCGGTTATCGTGATGCCTTTTTCTGCTTTATACCCTAATCTATCATCCACTTCCGGGATTTTTTTCCATACAAAATCCCGCCAACCTTGGGTCAAAAGCAAGTTGTCCAAGTGTTCCAGTCGTTTTGGATTAGCAGTATCAAAATAGTATCCCGGATTAAATACTTTTCCTCTAATGTCCGATTCCATCAGGAAATAAGAACTAATGTTTGAATCAAAATCTTTTTCTTCAACTTGTCCATTCCTATCAGTTACACTTAACGAAAAACTGGCTGATTTGGCTACTCCATCTTTAGATTTTGAGCTAATATTCACTATTGCTTTTTCATTGGGTTGATAACTGGCTTTGTCTGTCGAGAGTTGCACCTCTAAATCGTGTTCATTTTCAATGTAAATCAATCGCTCGCTTTGCGGTTTGTTGTCGCTGTCCAACAAGGTGATTTGGCTTATGCCGTCGGGAGCAACTTCCTTTGGCAATTCAAAAGACAATTCTGTTACTCTTACGGTTTGCTTGGTTTCCAAATAGGAAATCCCTCTTGCTTTGCAAACAAGCGTAAGCACCCCATCGGGATTCTGGGCCAAGGTGGCATTGTTTGTGCAAATGCTAATAATATTTCTGCCTTTAAAAATTTTAAAACTCAACAAATAGCCTTTCTTGGCGGCTTTTGGAAGTTCTTGATGCAGTAGTTTCCCATCCGGAGTCTTGATTTTTGCGTAATAATTTTTCCCTTCCATGGGTATCATCTGGAATTTCCCCATACCATCATGTTGACTTGAAAAAGAAGCCACCAATTCGTCATCTGCATCGAAATCGTAAATTTCACCTTTAATGTCTATCGGGTTTCCATTACCGTCAACAGCCTTAAAGCCCACAACGCTGGTCGCATTTTCCAAAAGCCAACCGCCTTCGGGAAAAAAATCAATCCTATAGCTGGTCGGGTTCTTATTTTCAGTGATTATGCTTGCCGCAACAGCGGCACTATTTTGTGTTTTATCAATTTTGGAACCGGATTCAAAAACATTCATGATTTCAATATCTTTTTTGAACACAAAATCATCCCCAAAATTCCTGTTCCAATTAGTGTAAGCCCTCAACTGGTAAACTCCAGGTTTCACGCCAAGAGAATCGACCAATTGAAAATCGCCGTGTCCCAACCCCATTTCTATGTTGGTCTTGTTTCGGGCAATTATCTTGGAATCGGGCGAAATTAATTCCACATACAAGATATTGCTGTTGTCGTAAAGCAGGTTGTTGGAAGCACGAACAGCATAAGCTTTGTAATACAAATTTTCACCTATAAAATAGATCGAATTGTCCGTATGAAGATATACTTTTTCGACATCAGGAATTGATTTTTGCTCTTGGGCGTGCAAAAAACCAAATGTTAAAACAATACTTAAAAAACAAAGTAGATGGTGGTTTTTATTCCCGATAAAAGTCTCAAGCATATCAAATGTGGATTTATTTTAAACAACATAAAATTACGAAGAAATAAAATCTTGTTAATTTTATATTAAAAAACAAATCAACAATCATACCAAGAAAAATCTTTCAAAGACAAGAACAGTATAATTTTAAACCAACTCCCTGAAATACTGCAACAATATCTTGCTATTTTCCAAGGTTGGCGTAAAAATTTCGAGAATACTTGGTTTGTCGTTTTGGGCGTACAAAGTTTTCAAGCTGTTTTCCAGACTCGTTTCATCGCTAGCAATGCTGTATTCGAAACCGTACATTTTGGCCAATTGCTCGGCGGTCAAGCAGTGGGAGGTTTCGAAAAACTTGTTGAAAGTAGGTGTTTCCTCGTGTCCGGGCAAAATCCTGAAGATGCCTCCTCCTCCATTGTTGATGAGGATAATCTTGAAGTTTTTGGGCGTGTATTCGTTCCACAGGGCATTGCTGTCGTAAAGAAATCCGATGTCGCCCGCTATCAAAACCGTAGGTCTTTCGTTGGCCACAGCCGCACCGATTGCAGTGGAAGTACTTCCGTCGATGCCGCTGGTTCCGCGATTGCAAAAAACAGTTATCGAAGGGTTTATGGCAAACAATTGGGCGTATCGAATGGCTGAGCTGTTGCTCAAATGCAGCATCGTATTTTCCGGCAAGGAAGGAATTATTTTTTCGAAAGCCTTGAAATCCGAAAAAGGAATATTGGCAAGATATTCTTGGTGTTTCTTATCCCTCAAAGTCGAAATTTGTTCGAAAGTCGAATAATAATTGCTTTTTATGGGGATGGTAAACGGCAAGAATTGGTTGAAAAACGGATTGGGATCCACCTTGAAATGTTTCGTCAAACCACCGTAAGTGTCATAGGCTCTTAAAGTATCGATGTGCCAATGATGCGTTGGTTTGTACTCTCTCAAAAATGCTTTTATCCTTTTGGAAACCACCATTCCGCCGAAAGTTACCAAAATATCGGGTTGAAGATTCTTGAATTCCTTCTTTGTGAAAGGCGTAATTATGGTGTCTATATTATTCAAAAAAGAAGGGTGCTGCAGGTTGGAAGTGGTTTCCGTCATCACCACCACCGAATGATCTTTTGCCAATGAATCAATAATTGCAGCGTCAATCGTGTGGGGTTTGTTTTCGCCAACGAGGATCAATTTCTTTTTGGATTTGTTCCAAATATTCGTGAATTCGACAATTTCGTCGACAGCTATTTTGTGGTGCGTTTTATTGAAAGCCGAAATCGTGACATCGACATCCAATTTGGCAACCGTTTGATACAAGGGTTCTTCAAAAGGCGCATTGATGTGGACGGGACCTTTTTTGGTAAAAGCCATGTTGATGGCTTTGTTGATTTTCAAGTCGTTTTCCACCGAAACTTCCTCGGTCAAATTGGCATTGTAGAGCGAATGGTTCTTGAACACGTTTTCCTGGCGAATGGTTTGGCCGTCGCCAATGTCTATCTTGCTTTGAGGTCGGTCGGCAGAAATCACTATTAGCGGGATTTGGCTGTAAAAAGCTTCGGCAAAAGCAGGATAATAATTCAACAATGCCGAACCCGAAGTGCAAACCACGGCAACGGGTTTCTGGATTTGTTGGGCAATTCCAAGGGCAAAAAAAGCGGCGCAACGTTCGTCGGCGATGCTGTAGCAATTGAACTCGGGATTGTTTACAAAACCAATGGTTAAAGGTGCGTTTCTGGAACCGGGAGAAATTACTATGTTTTTGATTCCTTTGGCAAGGCAAATCTGGATAATGCTTTGCGCAAGAGGTATTTTGGGATAAACCATTATTTAAAGTTAGAAGTTAGAAATTAGAAGTTAGAAGTTCGGGGCTTCAACTAAAAACCTGAAAAGCAAAGATACAAAGTTGCTGCTCTTTTCCCCCAAGTATATGGTTCATTTTTCTTAATTTTGGACAAAATAGATTTGACATGAAAATCAAGATAAGACCTGCGGTTTTTGCCGATATTGACACCATTTTGGAAATCATCAATCACGAAATACTGCATGGTACGTCGAATTATGATTATGAGCCGCACGATTTTGAAACCCAGAAATCATGGTTTGAAGATAAACAGGCGAAAAATTGGCCCATAATTGTGGCCGAATTTGAAAACACGACCATTGGATATGCCACTTATGGCCAATTCAGGGAAAAAATTGGCTACCAATACACGGTGGAACATTCGGTTTACGTGGCGGAAGAATTTATAGGAAATGGCGTTGGCAAACTATTGTTGGCAGAACTCATCAAATTGGCGAAGGAACAAGGTTTCCACAACATGATTGGCGCCATTGACGCAAAAAACAAGGGGAGCATCACTTTCCACAAAAAATTTGGCTTTGAAGTTGCCGGCACGATTCGGGAAGTGGGCTACAAATTTGACCATTGGCTGGATTTGGTTTTTATGCAATTGATTTTGGAATGATTTTTAGTGATTCGATTTTAGTAACTAGTGATTATCCCATTCCTAAAATCGAATGACTTATATTTGCAACTTTATCAATACTATGAGTTTTACCCTTCTTTCCTCCCCTTTACAAGGATTCACCGATTTTCGTTTCAGGAATGCCCAAAACAAGTTTTTTGGCGGCATCGACACTTTTTATTCTCCCTACATTCGGTTGAACGGGAAACTGGAAATAAAAGCCTCTTATCAACGGGATTTGCTTCCGGAAAACAATCTGGATTTAGAGGTCATTCCGCAAGTAATCACGAATGATGCGGAAGAGTTTTTGTTCGTGGCCAAATATGTTCGGGAATTGGGTTACAAGGAATTGAACTGGAATTTGGGTTGCCCCTATCCCATGGTCACCAAATCGGGAATGGGTTCGGGTTTGATTAAAAATACCGAACAAATCAACCACATTCTGGACAGAGCCCATTCAGAATCGGACATTTTGGTGTCGATGAAAATGCGTTTGGGTTATGAAAATTGTGAAGAAATCCTGGATGTTTTACCTGTTTTAGACCGCTATCCCCTCAAGAATATCGCCATTCACGCCCGCATTGGCAAACAATTGTACAAAGGCGGCGTGAATCTGGACGCGTTTCAACATTGCGTTGACAATACCAAACACAAACTGTATTACAACGGCGACATCACTTCGGTGAAAAAATTCCACGAGATGCAGGAACGTTTCCCCACAATAGACCACTGGATGATTGGACGCGGATTGATTTCGGATCCTTTTTTGCCGAGCATGATAAGAAACAACACTCCTGAATATCCCAAAAACAAGATGGAATTGTTCAGTGCTTTTCACGACACTTTATATGCCATCTATAGTGAATCTTTATCTGGACAAACCCATATTTTGTTGAAGATGTATCATTTATGGGAATACTTTTCGGCCACCTTTTCGAATCCGCACAAAGTGTTGAAACAAATCAAGAAAGCGCAGAGTATAAGAAATTATGAAGCGGCCGTGGCGAACATTTTCAAAAACGAGAAGATTTAGATTGCAGTTAGCAGTTAGCAGTTAGCAGTTAGCAGTTAGCAGTTAGCAGTTAGCAGTTAGCAGTTAGCAAAAAAACGAAAACCTCTCGAGAAATCAAGAGGTTTTCGTTTTTTTTACATAGATCTTTAACATTCTTAATCTGAAATCTGAAATCTGAAATCTGATTACTATCCCTTAATCCAATTCACGATTTCTGGGTCGGTTGGCAAGGTTTTTGGCGCAATCACTTTTACCAATTCTCCTTTTTCGTTCAAAAGGTATTTCTGGAAATTCCATTTCACTTCCGAATCTTCCAATCCGTTTTTGGATTTTTGGGTCAAAAATTGATAGACCGGACTCATGTCCTCCCCTTTCACGGAAACTTTGTCCATCATCGGGAAAGTCACTCCGTAATTCAATTGACAAAAAGCGGCGATTTCTTCGTTGGTTCCGGGTTCTTGACCAGCAAAATTATTGGCTGGAAAGCCCACAATTACAAATCCTTTCGAGGCATATTCTTTGTACAACGCTTCCAATTCCTTGTATTGAGGTGTCAATCCACATTTGGATGCCGTGTTTACAATCATAATTTTTTTGCCTTTCAAAGTGGCAAAATCGAATGTTTTTCCCGACAAGTCTTCCACCTTGAATTGGTAAATGGTTTGTTTTTCCGTGGTTACATCGGTTTTAGCGGATTTGTTTTGGCCTTGACAATTCCAAAAAAGGAATACTCCAAAGACCAAGATGAGTAAGTTTTTCATAATGTCTCTTTAAATTAAATCAATTACTTCTTGTAATATTTTCTGTATTTTGGATAGGTTATGGCTCCCAAAATGGCTATTGCCGTTAAGGATTGCCAAATCCAATCCAATGATTTTGCTTCTCCACTGGCGTAAGAATGCAGTCCTACCAAATGGAAATTTACTCCAAAATAGGTAAACATAATCGACAAGAAAGCAAAAACACTCATCAGGTTAAAAACCCATTTCCCTCTCAAAGCCGGAACAAATCGGGAATGAATGACGAAAGCATACACCATAATGCTTATCAATGCCCAAGTTTCTTTTGGATCCCAACCCCAGTAACGTCCCCAACTTTCGTTGGCCCATTGTCCGCCAAGGAAATTCCCAATGGTCAGCATTATCAATCCAATGGTTAATGCCATTTCATTGATGTATGTTATTTCCTTGATGTTTAATTTCATTTTTTCTTTGTTCTTTTCGTTGGTAAACAAAATCAACAACAAAGAAACCACTCCCAAAATCATTCCCAAGGCAAACGGGCCGTAACTTGCCACGATTATCGCCACGTGGATCATCAACCAATACGAATTCAATACAGGCTGCAAATTGCCTATTTCCGGGTCAATCCAGTTCATGTAGGCCGCCGTCAATATCATGGCAGATACAAAGGCACTCGCTGCAACTACGAGTTTAGATTGACTTTCAAATTTAACATATGCTAACGAATAAAATATTTCAATAATCGATGGTAATAAACGCGGTAGCTTTAATTTCGAACCAAAAGCTAAACCAAAAAACATTGTTGCCCAAGCCACGTAAATAATCGATTCGTAGGCATTACTCCAAGGTGCGTGACCTGAAATATACCAACGAGCTATTAAAGCAACTGTATGTAAAGCAAAGAGTAAACCAATAACAATATGCATAGTATTTTCCAAAACGGTCAATACTTTTCTTTCTTTAAATATTTTAAGAATCGTAAACAACAACATCAAGATTGCCGCTGTAAGATACCAATATGGTAACTTTTGGAATACATCATATTCGTTATAGATAATTTCCGAAGTGATTTTTTCCTCGCTCGGTCTCACTTTGCTTCCGTATTTTTTCTGGAAGCCGTTGATGCTTTCCAACAATCCATCGGCTTCTTTGTAATCCTTGGAAACAGAGGCTTCTTCCAATGCCGTAAAGTACATCTGAAGAATGTTGTGGGTATAAGTAGCCGCCATTCCTTTCAAGCCGGCATGATCCAGTTCTGGATACGAAACCCATTTGTTGTTGGCGTCATTCGGAACCGGGAAAATTTTCAAGATGCTTCCGCTCAAGGCAGCTTCCATCAAATTCACTTTTTTGTCGGTTTCGATAAAATCCTTTTCAAATTGGTTTGGATTTGCCGATTTGTAAGCCGTTTCCAGATAAGGAGACAATTTATAATTTCCGGTATTGTCAAAAAAGTCGATAAAGGAGGCGTATTTTTTATCGGCATTGATTCCTATAATCTTGCGAATACTGTCGTTTCCTTTCTTGATGTAAATCATCGGGACTTGAATCCAGATGTTTCCTCCTTGGGTCATCGACAAGAACACTTGATCCGAATTCATTCCCTTGTACGTGTTCTCGTGGCTCACTTTTCGCAATAACTCAGACGAGAAAGTGTTGATGGGTTTCATTCTACCCCCGGCATCCTGGACAATTATTCTTCCGAATTTGGCTGCGTGTTCCAAAGGTACTTTTCGTTTTTCTATTATGGAATCCAATTGTTTCTCGGATAGAAACTGGGCATTGTGATTTTGGGCAAAAGTTCCAAAACTTAAAAACAAAATCAATAGTGTCAATAAATTGGCTTTTTTTGTTTTTACCACTTCCAGTTTTCGCTTCAAATCGGCAAAACGGGAATGTTTGGTAAACATGATGGCCATCAGGGCAAAGTACAACATGAAATATCCTATATAAGTAATCGTGGTTCCCCAAAAATCGTGGCTTACCGACAAGACGGTTCCCATTTCGTCCTGGTCGAAAGAGGATTGAAAAAAGCGGTAGCCTTCATAATCCAGGATATTGTTCATAAAAATTCGGGCATCAAAAACTTCGGCTTTATTTCGAACCGTAACCTGGCTTTCGAAAGAAGAAAAACTTTTTTCGGTTCCGGGATATTTCTGGGCTATAAAATCATTCAGTTTCACGCTGAAAGGCAAGGTATACACTTTATTCCCGTAGTGAAAGGTATAATCCAATTTTCCTATTTTCACTGATTTTGGCTCACCTACCCTACCTTTTATTCCTAACAATGTCACCGTTTTTTCTTGTCCTTCGGCAGTTAATTTTACAATTAAAGCATCGCTGTTGCCTTTGGCCTTGAAATCATTTTTAGATTCGTATCCAATAGCTCCTTTTATGGCAGGTTCAGGAAACACGATTCTCATGTCTCCAATGGAATACAAGGAACGCATCATCAAGGGTTGCACCACGTCTTTATCCACTTTGCCCTGCAATTTGTCGGCCATTCGCATAAACTGTCCTTCAAACGGGGTTTGAATGGTGGAACTGCTGTCGGTCATGGTAATATTTATGGCTCCAGGGGTCAATTTATTCAATGCAAAAAGCGTGTTGTGAATGTTTTGCACTTCGCCTTCCTTCAAGAAATGTTCTTCACGTCCACCCTCGCCTGCTTCGACCAATTTTAGGTACAAAACCCCTTTTGGATCGGGTTTGATGACTTCTTTGGCTCCCATAATGAAGTTTTCGTAGTTGACTTCAAAATTGGTGTTGTCAAACCTTTCCGAAATAGAAAAATTGTTGTTGGTCACCGGCGAAAGCAACAATGGTTTTTCGAAAACTCGGCGTCTCATTTCGCCTTTGTATTCTCCATCCACGAAAAGGGTGAGGTACATTTTATCGGAATAAAACACGTTTTCGGTAGCGCCTTCACGAATGGGCATCATTCCTTCATAACTGATATAACGCGTGATGAATGCTCCCGCAATAATCAAGACAAAAGACAAATGCAGCATCAGGGTTGCCCATTTTTCTTTTCTCAACAAGTTGTATCGCTTGATGTTGCCAATGAAATTGATCATAAAAAACAACATGATTCCTTCGAACCACCAGGCATTATAAATCCAAATTCGAGCCGTATCGGTATTGTATTTGCTTTCTATGAAAGTTCCTGCACCCATTGCAATTGCAAAAGTCAGGAAAAGTATGGCCATTGTTCGGGTAGAAAATAAAATGGAAGTCAACTTATTATTCATCTGTAAGAAATTACGTTTTATCAAAGTGCCACAAAAGTACTTATAATTGTTGAGTATCAGATTCTCAAAATTGTTAATTTAATCTAAAAATAAGCATTCAATAATTATTAGAGAATGATTTTTGACAGGTTTTATTTTAAAAATCAATTCCAATTCAATGTTTCACTTTTATTTTTTTTCGTTAATTTTGGCACATGATTAAAGTGATTATTATTGGTTCTGGAAATGTTGCCCAACATTTGATTCAAGCATTTGCCAAAAGCAAAAAAATCGACGTGGCTCAAGTGTTTTCCAGACAAAAAGAAGCCGTGTCCCACCTCCTCGATTCCGAGAAAATCACCAGCGATTTCAACAATTTAGCCCAAGCCGATTTATACATCATTGCCGTTTCAGACGATGCCATTGCGTCCGTTTCTTCGCAATTGCCTTTCGAAAACCGTTTTGTCGTACACACTTCCGGAAGTGTTTCCATCGATGCCTTGGACAAAAAGAACCGAAACGGAATTTTCTATCCCCTACAAACGTTTTCCAAAAAAGCCGAAGTCGATTTCACCCAAATTCCCCTTTGCTTGGAAAGCCAAAAGGAACCTGATTTTGAATTCTTGAAAAACGTGGCCGAAATAATTTCCGACAAAGTGTACAAAATCAATTCCGAGCAGCGAAAAGCCTTGCACGTTGCGGCAGTTTTCGTAAACAATTTCACGAATCACTTATACCAAATTGGCAATCAAATTTGCACGACAAACCATGTCCCTTTCGAAATTTTGCAACCCTTGATTCAAGAAACCGCAAAAAAAATCCTGACGCTTTCGCCCAAAGAAGCACAAACCGGGCCGGCCATCCGAAACGACAAGCAGACCATTGCCGCCCATTTGGATTTCTTGTTGGACGAAAATCAAAAAAACATCTATCAAATACTAACACAATCCATACAAAACAATGGCAAGAAGTTATAAAGAATTAATGAACGACATCACCACTTTTGTCTTTGATGTCGATGGCGTACTGACCGACAGTTCCGTTTTCGTGACCAGCGAAGGCGAAATCCTGAGAACGATGAACATTCGCGATGGTTATGCGATGAAAGCGGCCGTGGAAAGCGGTTACAATGTTTGCATCATCTCTGGCGGAAGCAACGAAGGCGTTCGAGTACGGTTGAGAAATCTAGGCATTACGGACATTCATCTCGGCTGTCCCGACAAAGTGGAAACCTTTATGGAATACGTAGAACTTTATGACATTAATCCAGAACAAGTCTTGTATATGGGCGACGACATTCCCGATTTTCACGTGATGAAATTGGTGGGATTGCCTACTTGCCCACAAGATGCAAGTCCCGAAATCAAAGTCATTTCCAAATACATTTCGCACAAAAATGGCGGAAAAGGCGCTGTTCGCGAAGTAATCGAACAAGTGATGAAAGTGCAGGGAAAATGGACCATGCATTTTGACGGAAAACTGGATTAATTTTCAGTGTTCAGTAATCAGTTTTTAGTGTTCAGTGCCCTTTAATCCTAAAATTTTTGTCTAATTCCTTTTATCTTAATACTTAATTCTAATTTCTTAATACCTAAAATGACACAAACCGTAATATTTGACATGGATGGCGTAATCGTCGACACGGAACCCGTTCACAGTTATGCTTATTTTCAACATTTTGCCGAATTGAACATTGACGTTTCCAAAGACATGTTTACTTCCTTTATGGGAAATTCTACCCGAAACACCTTCCAAAAACTGAAAGAGATGTTCCCTATCGAGGGCGAAGTCGAGGAGTTAATCCAAAGAAAAAGAACCCTTTTCAATGATGCTTTCGACAGTAAAGAGGATTTGTACCTGATAGAAGGCGTCGAGAAATTAATACAGGATTTGCACGGCAACGGCATGCAATTGATACTGGCTTCCTCGGCGGCAAAAGTGACTATCGATCGTGTTTTCAGACGTTTTAATTTACACCAATATTTTACCCATATCGTGAGCGGGGAAGATTTTCCCCATTCGAAACCGCATCCAGCCATCTTTGAACACGCTGCGAGCTTGTCGGTTGCGCCAAAAGAAAATTGCATCATTATAGAAGACAGTACCAACGGCATCAGGGCTGCCAAAGCGGCCGGCATTTTTTGCGTGGGCTACAACAGCGAAAATTCGAAACTGCAGGATTTATCCTTGGCAGACGTGGTAGTAGAACATCTTGACGAATTGAGTTTTGAATTGATTTCGAAATACTAATTTCGAATTAAGGATAAATTAACATTTTTGAATCCTTGAATTTGTAATTTTGAACGAATCAAAATTTTAAACCATGAAAAAAATAATTGTTATATTGGCCATGATGATTGCCAATTTCGCCATTGAAGCACAAGTAAAAACACCTCAGGCAAGCCCAAAATCGACATTGAGCCAAGTTGTGGGTTTAACCAATGTTGAAATTGTTTATTCCAGACCCAGTGCCAAAGGCAGAGATGTATTCAATAATTTGGTGCCTTTCGGCAAATTGTGGAGAACCGGCGCCAACGAGAACACGACCATCTCTTTTAGCGACGACGTGATTGTTGACGGCAAAAAATTACCCAAAGGGAAATATGCCTTGTACACTAATCCGAGAGCCGACAATTGGGAAATCATTTTCTATTCCGACACCAATAATTGGGGAAATCCCGAAACTTGGGACGAGACAAAAGTGGCCTTAAAAACTACCGCCAAATCAGAACATTCAGAAAAATTTGTTGAGAGTTTAACCATCGCCATCAACAATCTGGACAATAATTTTGCCCATTTAGAAATTTCTTGGGAAAAAACACTGGTTGCCATCAAGTTTGAAGTTCCAACACAAAAAACGGCAATGGCCAGTATCGACAAGGCTCTGGCTGGACCAACGGCCGGCGATTATTATTCTTCAGCACAATATTTATTGCAATCCAATGGTGATTTGACAAAAGGCTTGACTTATATCGATAAAGCTTTAGAATTAAGCAAAGACAAACCTTTTTATTACTATCGTCTAAAATCGTTGATTCAAGCCAAACAAGGCGATAAAAAAGGAGCAATTGAAACAGCCAAACTGTCTCTTGCCGGTGCAGAAGCCGCAAAAAACCAAGATTACGTAAAAATGAACAAAGACAGTATTGCCGATTGGAGCAAGAATTAAATCTTTGTTGACAACCAATAAAAAAGTCCCGTTAGCCTAACTGACGGGACTTTTTTATGTGTTGCCATAAACCAATTTGCATTTATGGAATAGTTGAAAATTATACCATTTAGAAATATAAAATAGTTTTTTTTGTTTAACCTCACCCCACCCCTCTCCAAAGGAGAGGGAGCAAGAATTGGATTATTTTATATTTCTAAATGGTATTATTTAAATCAATGCAAAAAAAGGGTTTGATTGCTCAAACCCTTTTTGAATTATAATCCAGAAAAACTATTTTTTCATGGTTCTCATATAAACCACTAATTGCCAAATTTCCGTATCGCTTAATTTTTCTTTGTAAGAAGGCATTGGTTTTCTTCCTATTTTAGTTTTATAAAACATTTCACCATCTGTAGTTGATTGAAATTCTTTTGACGAGAAATCACCGCAAGAAATATCAATTTTTTCTGCTTTTGTTCCATCACCAAGTCCTTTAACCCCGTGACAAGATTTACAATTTGTTCCCCAAAGCGCTTTTCCTTCACTGATGGCATTTGCATCACCAGCTTTTAATGGGTTTTTCTTGCTTGCATCGGCAGCTGGAGTTTTCCATTCTTTACCTTTCGGTTTTGCTTGCGCATTAGTGGTTTGAGTGAACGTAAAGGCCGCCAAAATAGCTAGCCCAAAAAGGATTTTTTTCATGTTTTTCATAATTTTAATTGTTTTTAATTGTTATTCAATAGTTGCATTTTTTCCTAATCGTTTTATTTTAAACACTTGTAATACAGCATAAATTAAAGTTCCCCATATCAAGAAAATAATCAAAAGTGATGCCGTTATAAAATAAATGGGCGCTTTATCTCGTCCAGCGGCAATGGAACGCTCTTCAATGTTTGAGTTATCACTAACAACAACCTTGCCCCAGTTTGCAACTCCACTTGTTTCCGTGTTCCTATAGTTTTCGTCGTCGACTATTTTAGCATAAATAGTCAATTTTCCATCGCGGGAAGGAATATCTATCGGGAAATCAAAAGTCGCCACTCCTGTCGAATCTGTTGCAATTGCCTCTCCTATTGGCAGGTTGCCGAACAATCGCTTCACGGATAAATTTACGGGTACTTCGCTTACCTGAATTCCTTCGGAAGTTACCAAGGCTTTGCAAACATAGAGTGAATCCGCTTTTTCAAAAGTCAAGGTAATTTTTGCTTCTTTATCTTGCGCATTCGAAATTGCTATCGAAAACAAAAACATGATGCAAATGGCCATGAAATAGTTGTACTTTTCCATCTGGGAATTATTTATAGTTAATTATTTCTTCTTTTCCTTCCAATTGGCCTTCGGCTACCTCCCATACAGAAACAATTGGAAAAAATCTGGAGAACAAGGTTACAATCAAGAGCAGTCCGGCAAAAGTAGCGGCGACAATAGTCATTTCGACTAAACTCGGGGTGTAATGTTTCCAAGATTCAGGAACATCTTGTATGGGAAGATATGGTTGAAGTAATCCTGGAATAACCACCAAATAAAGTCTGAACCAGCCCGCAATCAATACAACAACCGAAATAATGGTCAAGGGAATTGGTTTTCTCAATTTTGGAAACAATGGCAACAGGAATGGAACCATGATTCCGAAAATCACCACTGACCAATAAAACAAGGCGTCTTTACCTATAAACAAGCTTAACAGGTGATTTTCATGCAAGCCCGACATTTTATAGGCAGGAATCAAGTATTCATTGATATTGAAATACCCATGGATTAAAGCCATTAGAACCAGTACTTGACCCATTTTATCGAAATGCAGTTCGGTTAAATATTTTTCCAGATTATAGGCTTTTCTAAAAGCAAAAGTGGCCAGAATCATTACGGCCGAACTCAACAAAAAGGCATTTGAAACAAAATAAGCGCCAAAATTAGTACTATCCCATTCCGCTCTGAGCGTTGTGGCAAACAACCATGCCGTGATGGTACAAATCAAGATACCCAGGGGAATAAGCAATATTGTCAATATCCTCATTGTTTTTTTTAGTATTTTCCATTGTTCCGGTGTTCCTTGCCATCCGAAAGAAAGAACATTATACATTTTCAATTGCCATTTGGGCAAGTTTTTTAAATTGTTTCTGCAGGTTATCAGCGAAGGAATTAGCGGAATAAAAAGCAAAATGAGACTTGCGGCCAAATCAGTCGAGATTCCAATAACGTCCCATACAATTGGGGATTGAATGCGTCCATACATAAGCAAGTTAATGAGCCTGTCAGGTCGACCCATGGCAACCACGATGCTTATTCCGGCAAATAGTATCGCTCCAATGGCAATAACTTCGGCTATTCGGGAAAGCGGCCTGTACCATTCAAAATGGGTGAGCTTAAGGATGGCCGACATCAACACGCCGACTAAACCTATGGCCACCATAAACAAGAAGTTGGAGATGTAAACACCCCACATTGTATAATCTCTTAAATTAATCGTGGTATATTTTCCTCTGGTTTCTTGTATATAATAAGCAACAACTCCTGCCAAGAAAACTGTTATTAAAAAGGCAATCCAAATTTTTCCGGCTTTTCCAATTTTTTCGATGGGTTTAAGCAGATCATTTTTCATGACCATGTACTCTTTCTGGGTAAAGGTTTCGTGCTTGTTGGTCGATTCCTGTATTTTTATATCTTCAGACATAATTTTACTGTTTTAAAGATTATTCTTTTGTGTTTTGGGCTTCGGTTGCATCTTCAAACGGAAAATCACGTTTCACGGGTGGCAGGTAATAAACCCTTGGCTTGGTTCCCAATTCTTCAAATTGGCGGTACCCTGCCCTGTCTTCCAATAGTTTTTTTAGTCTAAGAGTATCTTCGCCATTCGTCACCACATCTTCCAATTCGTCTCCGTGATAGATGGCGCCATTTGGACATTCAACAACGCAAGCCGGCAATAATCCTTTTGCAGAACGATCCGTGCAGAAATCACATTTTGCCACTGTTCCTTCTTGTGCATAAGGCGTTGTGCAATGGTTGGGGTCTGAAGTGTCGTTCTTGTGCTCTTCGGTAAATTTTAATTGTTCGGGTCTTCCAAAATTGAAAGTACGCGCAGAATAAGGACATGCTGCCATACAGAATTTACATCCAATGCATCGATCGTAATCCATGGCAACTATACCGTCAGAACGTTTGAAAGTGGCGTCAACAGGACACACTTTTACGCAAGGAGGATTGTCGCAATGGTAGCACATGGTTGGGAACCAGTAAGGCGCTGCAAGTTCTGAATCCTGCATTTTCTTTACCTTGATGTATTCGATAGGCGCCAAAATATTGTGTGCTTTTTGGCAACCCGTAATACATTTTCTTTCGTTGGCACATTTGGCCAAATCAATAACCCTTATGAATTTCTTTCCTTCAATTCCTTGACGTAATTCTTCCTTGGAGAAATCATCATTTGCTGCATGATGATCTATATGTGAACTGTCTACTTCCACTAATTTACCGTCGGCAGTAAGCACTTTTACTTTCTTGCCGGTAGTTGTAGGACTTTCGTCGGCAACTGCTTTTGCAATTGCAGTTCCAGCCAAGGCTATTCCTCCTAAAGCACCGAGCCTTAGAAAATTTCGGCGGCTTGAATTATTGTTTTCTTTTTCCATATTGAAGGTGTTTAATGTCCACAACTTTCTTCTTAAAAAAAGGATTTGCTTACTTTTTAAGAATAAATTATAGTGTAAATTTCTATATTAAAATCTCTTTTTTTAATGATATTTATCATACTTTCATATAAGTTTCCACAAGTAGAACCACCTATACCAGCATTACTAAACAACTAAAAATCAAACATCTAAAACACTACCAGTAACCATAAACACTAGCATCAAATTGAAAAAAAGAAGAGGAATAACTCAGCCCCTAATGTGGGGCGAGAATCCTCTTTTCTAATTAAATCTATACCATTTTCAGCATAATGTCAAATACTGTATTAATATGCTACCAAGTTCTGGAGATGTTGAATCCAATGGCAAAATCACCTTCAAAGAATTCATATTGATTGAACATGTTGCTTTGCTGGTTTACAATTCCCCTGTAATTGCTTATAAAAATTTGGAATGAATGTCCAACAGTCGAAAACTCGGTTCCAACTGAAAAACCTGATTTAGGCGCAATTTCTTGAGACGTGATGGGTTGATTCACGTCCAAAAGAATCGACATGCTGGAAGTGACTTTTGCGCGTCCACCAAATTCTACCGCAAATAAATCATTGCTCATCGGAGCATCAATTACATTATAATGGGAATAACTTGGCGCCAGCTGTAATGAAAATGTTTTGCTTAACTTTTTGGCTATTATTATTTGGTTAAAAAACGACCAACGATCTGAAGTGTGGTAGAAATTCTCTTTTGGCAAGGCACTAATGGCCCAATTTCCATAATAAGTAACACTCACCGGCATTTTGCCGTCGACCGTTTGTTTCAACAAAGCAGTTTTTAGACAAAAATCTTGTAATCTAGCGTCTTTTGTAGTTCCAAAACCAACAGTAATACGATCCGTTATGGAGTAATTTACGGCCAGACGAATATTGGCAGGAGCCCAGATTCCAATCATGTCATTGGTTCCCGTTACAAGGCCAAAACGGTGATTCATGATCATTTCGATAGTTCCTTTTGAATACACCCTATCGGTTTGATTCTCTATTAATGAGGTGCTTTCAAAAGCAGCGCGCTCGTATTCAACTTCTTTAACTGGTGCTATGCTGTCTTCTTTAACGGTTGTAATGGTATCTTTTTGTTCTTGTGCCAATAGCATCATTGGCAAAGCAAAAACGGCTATAAATATTGATTTGTATAATTTCATGATTTCTTATTTATAGTTAATTGTTAAGCGCACCGTCATTAATCCACTTGTCCACCAATGCAATTTTTGAATCACTCCATTTTGTTGCTGGCGAAGGCATTACTGAAGCTCCTCCTTCACCCGTTAGTGAATTGTGCAGTTTGCTACCCGCAGCATTTCCTGGAATAACATATTTATTGTTTGTCACTAATGCACTATACGAATTTGCAGCAGTCAAATCCGGTGGCGTTACGCCTTGCTTATGACAACTGACACAATCTTTATCCCATAAAGGCTGGATATCTCTTGAGTAAGAAACCGTATCTGGAATTGGTGTAACGGCTTCTGGCGGCATTTCGTCATAGTAACAAGATGTTGCCATCAAGCTTACCATTAGCATCATTACATATTGAATTATTTTTTTCATCTTTTTATTTTTTAATTGAAATTGCCGTACATTTTAATTCAACAATTTTCATTGTCAAAAGATTTAAAGTTCCGTGAGCAATTGCTGCACTGCCAAAGAATGATCTATTATATTTCATTTCTTTAACAAAAGAAAATCACTACCTCTGGGACTAAGCCCAGAGGTAATCAATTTTTATTTCAAAGCTTCGATAGAATTTTGAATCAAAGCTTTTGTATAAAGTGGGTTGTGAATTCCTTTACTTCCTCTTAAATTATCTCTAACTAATAATTTATAATTCCAAAAGGCTTGTATATACTTAAGAGGGACAACTTTCGATTGATCGTATGGTATATTGTCTTTTGATGTTTTATTAGGATCTGCAATAAATCCTGTATTTATACTTATTGTTTTAAATCCTGTGTTAGCATTAACCGTAGCAGAGGTAGTGAAATATTGAGCCGCACCACCTGAACCGAATGCTGCTACTAATTTTGTAAATTCTGTATCGTAAGTTGTTTTTAGACCCGCATATAAACTTGTAGCATCAGTATGACATTTTATACAAGAAGCAAAAGAGTTAACCATAGTGTGCGAACCATTGTTTACTGTTCCCGTTTTAGGCGTATCCATGTGGCATTGTACGCAAGAAGCTGATGTGTAATGTTTAGCTGTTTTAGCGGCTGGCAAATGCGTAGTGGTTCCTTCTATATCAATACCCGTAGTTCCCATCCATATATCTGCTGTTGTAGTTCCATGCAAAGATCTTCCAGTGCTACCAATGGTATTATTAGTATATGTTTTATAATTTGTTGTACCCTTAGGATATGGAGAGACAGCAAGTGCTAAATTTCTTTGTGACCAAATTTTGTATCCAGGAACAGTTCCTCCGCTTATAACCGCAACACCCGCTAGATCCATTTCAGCAGATTCGATAACTGGTTTTTTATTTATGCCATCTCTGTCAGAGCTTGCTTGGTGACACGAAATACAAGTGTTACTTGAACTTTTACCGCCTGTTGGAGAAGCATTTAAAGTAAATGCAGGATTCGTTTTTTGCACAACAGCAATTATATTTCTTAAACCAAAATCATTTCCGTCTTTCGTAAAATTAAGTGATCTGTGAGTAGTACCGTGACAACCCTCACATGAGATACTTTTAGTAAGAGAATACCCGCCAGTATTTGGTTTACCATATTTTAGATTATCAATATATCCTTCTTGAGTATGGCATTGAGTACAAAACATACCACTATTACTATTTAAAGAACCATCATCAAAAAGAGTCACTGTAGTACCATGACTGGAACCTGATTTGTGTTTTGACAAGTCATAAGCATCAATGATAGGTTGTTTGTGTTCCACAGAGTGGCACGATTCACATGAGGCTGTTCCGGAAACTCCGTCCGTACCATTTTCACCCGCTGGACCTGGAACGGGAATATAGTCGTCGTGAGAACATCCCTGCAAGGAGAAAAAAAGAAGTCCCAACACAACTAACATAATTTGTTTGACTGTTTTCATAATTTTGATTGTTTAATTTTTTTGTTTTTTTACGCTAGCCTTAACTAAATATTAACTAAACATTAAGTTATATTTATGACATAAATTTATTCTTTATTTAAATAACAGAATATGACATTTGTCATACATTTGACCAAACAACACTATTTAGTCCGTTTCTAATCAATACATTAAAGACTAAAGATTAAAGACTTTTTTATCCTGTAAAATATTGAATCCCCATTTGCGCTAAAACAGGATAATTTGATTTTTTTTTACAAAAAATAAATAATAAAAATTTAAAATGTAGCAGATCGGAAACAATCACAATCACTAAAAAAACAAGACTTCCCATAAAGAAATAAGGGAAGCAAGAAGGAAAATAGCAAACAAACCACCTCGATGAAGGGTTACAGAGGTGTTGACAAAATGAAACAAAAATTTACACAAAAAAATCCGTGAAGTTTACGACAAAAAAACGAAGTGGTACTTCAAGGTATTTAACCTAAAGAGAATAAAACAAAACCCCGTCCTGTGCAATAATCGGGACGGGGTTTTTAACTTATGCGATTTGCATTTTTTTTCTAAAAATTGTGGCTTGCATGATTAATGACAATGCTATGGCCAGCATTGCCCCAATGAAGTTGAGCCACAAATAACCCAATTTTTCTTCTCCACTCGGATAGATAAAAATAGCAAAATAATATATGATAAAAATGGTCAATTGACTTATGACAGCACTATAAAATATGGCTTGAGCACGAACATGTTTAATATAAAAACCTACCAAGAAAATCCCCAAAACCGTTCCGTAGAAAATGGAGCCCACAATATTGACCAATTGAATCAGGTTTTCAAACAAGGTTCCAATACTGGCAAAAAGGATGGCTACAATTCCCCAAAAGAGGGTAAAAAATTTGGTGACGTTCACATAATGTCTTTCTGATTTTTCTTCCTTTACATTACGTTTGTAAATATCGATAGCAGTAGTCGATGCCAAGGCGTTCAATCCCGAAGCCGTGGAAGACATAGCAGCCGAAATAATTACTGCCAACAACAAACCAATCAAACCTTTGGGCAAATAGTGCAAAATAAAGTGGAAAAACACGTAATCCTTGTCATTGGTTTCGCTGCGGTCATCCGCTTTTTGAATGAGTTCTTTGGCGTGATCCCGCAAATCTTTTTCCTTGCTCGATAACGCAACCATTTCCTTTCGAAGAATTGGATTGTCGTAATCCTGGTTGAGTTGGTCGATGTACAACAAATTAATCACTTTCTTGTCTTCGGAAAGGGATTCCAATTGTTTTTCAAGGGCATGGTATTCGTTTTTAAAAGACGATTTTTCTATCAATGTTTTATTATTGGGATTAAAATTCAAGGGAACCGGATTGAATTGGAAAAACACGAAAACCATCACTCCCGTTAGCAAAATAAAGAACTGCATCGGCACTTTCAGGAGTCCGTTCATGATCAATCCCATTTGGCTTTCCCGAACCGATTTTCCGGATAAATAGCGTCCCACTTGGGATTGATCGGTTCCAAAATAAGCCAAAGCCAAGAAAAAACCGCCTGTAATTCCGCTCCAAAAGGTATATTTTTCTTCCGGATTAAACGAAAAATCGACGATATCCATTTTGTCATTGGCTCCAGCAATATGCAAAGCACTGGTAAAAGTCATGTCGTTGGGCAAATAATACAAAATCAAAAAGAAAGTGATAAACATTCCCGACATAATCACGAACATTTGCTGTTTCTGGGTCACATTTACAGCTTTGGTTCCACCCGAAAAAGTATAAATGATGACCAAAACACCAATCACGATGTTCATTACTGTCAAATTCCAACCCAACAAAGCCGAAAGAATTATTGCCGGAGCATAAATGGTCAATCCAGTTCCCAAACCTCTCTGCACCAAGAAAAGAATGGCTGCCAACGAACGCGTCTTTAAATCGAAACGCTTTTCGAGGTATTCGTAGGCGGTAAAAACTTTATATTTATGATACAACGGAATAAATGTGACACAAATAACTACCATCGCAATGGGCAGGCCAAAATAGAATTGCAAAAACCCCATTCCGTCGTGATAGGCTTGTCCGGGTGTCGATAGAAAAGTAATCGCACTGGCTTGTGTCGCCATGACCGAAAGTCCAACAGTGTACCAAGGGGTTTCGTTGCTTCCAAGAATATAATCTTCCACATTCTTGCTTCCTTTGGTTTTCCAAACGCCATAAATTACAATAAACAGCAAGGTTACAATAAGTACAATCCAGTCAAATAGTTGCATAGGCTAGGAATATAATTTCATTAAAAAATAAAATATCAAAATATAAACAGCATTGGCTACCAAAACCCAAGTGTAGCTTTTTTTCCAGATTTTAACTTTTTTTGTATCCATAGTTTTTAGTTTTGCCACGAAAGCATAAAGGGTCAAAATTTACAAATTTTTATTTAATTTTTTATGACTGTCACTATGCGAACCAATATTTTACAGCTTTTTTTAAAGCATTATAACATTTTTATTTAAGGCTTCACTTTTTCGGCAGGAATAGTCACTGGATTTTTCAAAGAAATCATATTGGACAACAATTTATAAGCCCCAGAAACTCCTTCGGGTAATTCCCTAAAAAGACTTAATCCCGTGTAAATATAATACCCTTTTCCGTAAGGAGCTACTAATAAAGCTCCATTTTTGGGCGATTCTCCTTTATCATTAGAAGATAAAATGGGTATAAATGCTTTGTCAAATTCTTTTGGATAATACAAACCTTGCTCTTGTTTCCAACCTTCGAAATCTTTCGCAGTAATTTTATTAGGCCAATTTAAGACGGGATGATTGGGCGTTAAAAATCGGACTTCGGCATTTTCGTCCGTGACTCTGTCTTGTGAAATAGTCATCGAATAAGGTGCAATATTATAAATCACATCGGGAGTATTGTATTGTACGATCATTGTTTTTCCAGATTTCACAAATTCGAACAAGACATTTTGCTTGTTTGCCAATACTTTAACTGTGTTAAAAGCACGAATTCCAGTGATAATTACATCAAAATTGGCTAGCTTTTCAGGAGATATTTCCTCGGGATGAATTAAAGATACTTTGTAACCCATTTGTCTTAAACTATTGGGGACCTGATCGCCAGCACCCATAATATAACCTATTCTTTCGTTATTCGTTTTCAAATCCATCCGAATAAACTTAGCTTCCGATGTTTTTAGGACTTGCTGTTTTGTAATATGATCAAAATCGATAATAATTTGCTCATTATCATACCTTTTACCATCAATAACAGCAATACTTTTTGCTAAAACTTCTTCTGTAGTACTGGGTGATGTTACTTCAAAATAGAAAGTTTGCTCGTTACCTTTTTTTTCTAAACCAAAAGGAATTGATTTTGGTACAACAAGCCAATTTATGGGCAATTCCAATGTCAAATCTCCTTTTACATCATCTTTTCCAGCCTTAATTTTTACAGCAATGTATTTCTTTTTATTGTCTTTGAAAAGTGATACTTTATCTAAAATGCTTGTGGCAACTTCTGGAACAATGTCCAAATAATTATACATTTCACCCTTTACACCGTCGTTGTATTTGTACACGACAGTTCGTTCAAAAGGAATTTCAACTCCATTAATTCGAAGATTGAAAACCACTTCAACTTCTCTAAAAACATCAGAAATTCCAATGTTTTTTTGATCAGAAACAGTGTAAATTCCCTCGGTACCTTTTTCTTTTAACCAATAAGGTTGCGTGTATTCGATGGCTGAAGGCAATTGCAAATCGATGGTACTATTGTGCAAAACGTTAGTTACTAATACCAAATTTTTAGGATTCATTTTTCCATCAGGCAAAGTAGTCAAACTTATTAATTCAACATCGGCTGAACTTCTATTTATCGCTTCAATTTTCAATTTTACTAGACTTCCTGGTGTTGTTTCTTGAATTTGTGATACCGCTTCAAGATACAAACCTGCACAAGCTGCAATTGTATTTTTAATTTCTTGAGATTTTAAGGATTTCCAATGATTTTCGCTCAATGCTTGAATCATCGAATAGGCTTTCGCCAAATCTGGAATACTTGATGATGGCGTTGTAAAATCAAAATCATTTGCAATTTTTGTTAGCAATTCACCTATCGGTTTCCCACCTTCTACCCGATTCCAAGAAGTGTCAATCCCTTCAAAAACAGACACTTTATCTTTTAGAATATCGCCATTAATTTGTTCCAAATATTCAGTTTCTTCTCCTCGACTTCCAGTACTTCCAAAACCTTGCGACTGATGGCAACTGCGACTCAAGGCAGCAATTTCCTGATTTGATTTTCCTAACGACGTATAATAAACCCCAGTTTGCAGAGAAATGAAATTGGTCTTATCAGCAGCTTTAAATTTCTCCTGACTACCGTAAAACCACCAAGAAGGATTAAAAAATTGGCGTTTGGTTTGCCAAGGTTGAACCAAACTCAATTGCTCGGGAAAAACTGTTGGATCGTTGGCTTTATTAAAACTTTCAACGCTCAAGATTGCCGAAGCCGAATGATGACCGTGAGTGTTACCAGATGTTCTATGATCAAAGCGATTGATAATCACATCGGGTTGAAATTTTCGAATGGCAAAAATAATGTCCGAAAGTACTTTTTCTTTGTCCCAAATTTCTAATGTTTCCTCAGGATTTTTGGAAAAACCAAAATCATTGGCACGTGTGAAAATTTGTTCACCTCCGTCTATTTTTCGGGCTTCAATTAATTCTTGGGTTCGAATTACACCTAATAATTCTCGCAGTTGGGAACCAATCAAGTTTTGTCCGCCATCGCCGCGAGTTAACGATAAATAAGCGGTTCTTGCCTTTGTTTCATTGGAAAAATAAGAAATCAATCGGGTGTTTTCGTCATCGGGATGTGCTGCAACATAAAGTACCGAGCCCAGGAAATTTAGCTTTTGGATTTGATTGTAAATTTCTACCGAACTTGGTTTTTTGGCTTTTTGCGCATGTATTATTTGGAAAGAAAGAAGAAATATAACAAGAAATCGAATCAAAACTTTCTGCATTGGTCTGAAATTTAATTGGCAATTAGTCCAAATGTAATAATTAAACATTTGTTTTTTCGAAACATGACAACAAAAATTGAACCAAACAAAACAAACAACAGCATTATTATCGAAACCGTTAAACCGAAAACACGAATGGTTTTATGGTAGTAAAGGACAATTTGATTAAAAAAAGAGAGAACCATTTTTGGAACTCTCCCTATGCCTTAATCGAAATATTGAAATTAATCCTTATTTATTGCCTTTGTCTTTGTTTCCTTTTCCCTGATTATGACCGCTATTTCCATATCCTTTATTATCATGGTAATTCGGGTTTTTCCCGATAGATTTTTGCGGATTGCCCCTGTAGCCTTTATGATATTTGGCTTTATGATTGTTGAAATAATAATAAGGATGAGAACCGTGATAGTCTCGCAAAACCACCTTGTAACCACTGTATAAATCATAATTCCTATAAGGAGCCGGCAAATATCTTGATCGATACCATCTTCCGGATTGAAAATAAATAAACTGGGAAGTCCTGATGTCATAATAAACCTCAATATCAGGCAAATAATAGAATTCTATATTGGAATATCCAACCGGTCCCCATAGCGGAGGCGAACCAATCCTCACGTTAACCGAAACTTGCGATTGCATCAAACTGGACACAAAAAGAAATAATCCTGTCGCAATTAATTTTAATGTTTTCATCTTTTTAAATATTTAATTAGGCTTGATAATTTAATAAATAAGTCCCTATTTTAATTTATCTATCTTGATTGTACCAGAAGAATCAATAAAAGAATGACAACATCGTCTCCATTAAACAAAAAGCTTAATTTCTCCCTCACTTTTAGTTACATTTGATGTTGCCGTTGCAATAAAGATACAAAATATTTAAGTCAAAATTATTCAATTTTACATAAAATTTGCATTTAAAAAGGCAAAACAAAAAACACAAAACTCTAAACAAGAAACACTTAACACTATTTATAAATCACGGTTCTTGGTTTGTCCAATCCAAAATCCTGAAATCCAAAATCCGAAGTTTCGAACGCATTTGTCTTTAAAACGTTGTTGCCGCTTCCTGGAATTGTTGGATAATAGGCCAAAGAAATCTGGAAAGTACGAAATATTAAATAATCGTTGGTAATCAATAATCCAATGCCAATTTTTGAAAAAGCTTGACTATTTCGCAATCCGGTTTCTTCGTTTCCAAGCATGGCTATCTCATAATTAAAATAAGGATTCAATCGAAAACCAAGAATATCCCAAGGCGAATACGTTTGGGTTTGAAAGGTCAAAATCATTTTTTGGCTGCCATAAATGGCACTTTTGAAACCCAGAATTCCATAGTCTTCGTTGATGGTCAATTGGTCTCCAATAGTGTTCTGCCTATTGATTCCAATGGTTAGTTGCGGCTTGATGAATTGTCTCAATTTCCATTTTCCAACACTTATCAAATTGGTGAAATAATTGGCCTGGAAAGTAAAAGCGGTTTGGTCGGTAACCGATTTGTTGAAAAATGTTCCCAGTTCAAAATTGAGGCTTAAAAAACCCCATTTAAAATAATTTCCAAAAGAAAGCTGGCCGCCCAAATAGAAACTTCCAACATCATTTTTAACTTGGTAACCGCCCGTTATCCCGAATATTTTTCCAATGGGAACATCCTCGGTTACTCCATTTTTAAAGATGTACTTGTCTTCGACAAACTTACGCGTCGAGATGCCAATTCCCGAGAGAAAAAAGTGTTCCGACGAATAAAAATTGATGGGATCATAAGCAACCGTTGGACTTTCAAGGTAATTTACATTCAAGAACCTGCCCGAGACAATCAAGTTGGTTACCCTTATGTTTTCTGTTTTTTCTTTAGAAATTCTTAATGCGTAACCACCCCAAAAATCGTGTGAATTGAATTTAAAACTTTGTTTGGCATACACCAAATTCACATCGGCAAGCGTATCCGTTCTATATTGTTGGTTTAAATCAATCCCTCCAGCCCATTTTGCAAATGGAGAATAGAAAGGTCGGCTTATGGATAGGGTTTTTCCATAATTACCATCCAAATCCTTGAAATAATTCAATTTGGTCTGTATAAAGGTGTTTTTGATGTTGTGAACAATATATTCCAATTTATAGGCATTTTTATCGTCTTCGTATCTTTTTTGGTATCGACTGTTTAGGGTGTGGCCGGAACCAAAAAAATTACGTTCGTTCAGTTGTAAATTGGTCTTGCTGTCTGAGGCGGAAATTCTGGGCAGCAAACTCCAAGTATCCAACACCCGAATGGAAACATCTACCGAATCGCCGTTTTTAGCAGTCAATTGCGTCGTTATTGCCACTCGGCTGATATAGCTTTGCGCTCGTATCAAACGAGTCGATTCTTTTACCAACAAAGAGTCCAAGGGCTCGTTTTTACTGATAAGCAAGATGTTTTTGATGGCTATTTTTTTAGTTTTGGCATGAATTGAATTTCCGTTTTTTTCGACCCAGCTTTTGGGCTTTTTAGTACTATCAATCTCGGAATAGCCAAAAGGATCCAGCGTAACTATATTGATGTTTCGAATAATCTTGCCTTCAAAGGCTTGATAATTTTGCTGGACAACTTTTTTTTGTTTTTTCTTTTTGGAATTGATGGGTTTAAAAACCAGCTTATGCACAAACTTGGTGAATTTGTTTTTTTTAGAATAGGCTTGAATATTCCTGTACACCTCGGAACTGTCTTTTTTGGGTACATTTTCCTGTGAAAAACCCGTCTGAAAGCCGAAGAGAGCCAAAAGAAACAAAAGCTGTTTTTTATAAGGCATTTAAAAAAAAATGAATATTAGAAATAGAAATAAAATGTTGATTTTTTTCTTTTAAAATAATCAGATTGACAAATTAATCCACCTTACAAATATTAGATTTTTATACTTCTAAAGTGTTATGCTATTTTTTAAATTCTTACATAATTCACACTTTGAATCAATCTGTAAACTCTATTTGCTCTTCAGGATGTTTTAAAATTGTTATTCCAATTTGCAACATCAAATTGTTGGGATAAACTATTATTTCCCCTTCTTTGGTTTTCAAATACACGTGAAAAGCGCCAATATCCTCTATTTCAGCCTCGATTGGAAAATCTTTGTCGTGAATGAAAATAAAGTCTCCTATTTTATACGGAAAAGAAAAGAACAAAATAATCCCTGACGTGATATTGCTCAAAATCGACCATTGTGCAAACATGGCCACTCCAACGACTGTGGTAATGGAAGAAAGTACTATAAAAATATCTTTGGTTTGGACTCCCCAAATGATTATTAAAGCGATTACGGCCAAAATATTCATCAGTAAATGAATGTATTTAAGAACTAATCGAGTTCTTTTTTCTATGGTTTGGCTCCTTTTTGCAAAACTTCTAACCAATTTTGAAACAATCAGTCTTGACAAGACCACCAAGATCAATAGAATCCCCGTACCAAATATTTCCTGTGTATAATCTTTGAAAAATACCATAGCCTTTTGTTTTTATGCTAATTTACTCAAATATTCGTAAACTTTATCGGTTGGCATGCCCATAACATTGGCATAGGAGCCTTCAATTTTGGAAACGCCCACAAAACCTATCCATTCCTGAATGCCGTAAGCTCCCGCTTTGTCGAAAGGTTTGTAGTTTTCGATATAATAGCGGATGGCTTCATCACTCAATTCGTTGAAAGTAACTTGGGTAACCTCATAGATAACTTCAACATCGACATTGGTCTTGAAACAAACCGAAGTGATGACTTCGTGAGTGGCATTCGATAGCGATTTCAGGATTTTAAAAGCATCTTGTTCGTCTTTTGGTTTGCCCAAAGCCTTGTTGTCGTGCCAAACAATCGTGTCACTTGTTATCAGGATTTCGTCATTTTGCAATTCGCCTTCAAAAGCATTGGCTTTCAATTCTGCCAAATAATTGGTAATTTCTTCAGCTTTTAGTTCCGGCGGGAAAATTTCCTCAATTTCTTTCAACCGAATTTCGAAATCCAGATCCAAGTCCTTAAAGAATTGCTGGCGTCTTGGCGAACCCGAAGCCAAAATTAATTTGTATTTTTGCAGTTTATTTTTAAGCATTGTATTTTATGTTTAAACTGATGACCACGATCGAAAGGATTCCGAAAAACAGAATCCATTTCAGAACGGTGCTCAAATGATGAAAATCTTTTGTTGTTGTTGCCGACCCAATTTTTATCGTAAAATATAACAATGGAGCCAATATCAAAACCAATCCGTACACCGTTGCATACAACAATCCCGAAGCAAACAAGTTGGCATTGATATAATAAATGATACAAATTATTGGAATAAAACTCAGTGCAAAAACCAATTTTGCTGTTCGTTTCACGCCAAAAACAATTGGTAACGTATTCATTCCCTGATTGTAATCACCGTTCACGTCTTGCAAATCTTTGACAATTTCCCGGATAAAATTGATGATGAAGGCAAAAAGGGCAAAGTCCAAAAGAATGCCGAAAAGCAACCCCATAACGGGTCTGTTTTCCTCAAAGGTCACGGGATATAAATCGAAAATCCCGATAATCACAACGCTAACCGAAAGTAGCAAAGCCACTATAAAATTGCCAATCAGCAAGCTTTGTTTTAAACTCGTGGCATAAAAATAAAGCGTCGCCGCAATGATTATAAAGAGGGAAGCAAAACTGGGTTTTTCGATAACATTCGACAAATAAAAGCCCAAAGCAACACCAATAACAGTAAAACCAATATACAGATTATACGCCTTGGTTTCGGATAAAAACGTACCGACAATCACATTATCAGGTTTGTTATCCGTGTCGGTTTCCACATCCATAATATTATTGATAATGTAGCCTCCTGCTGCAATACAAATCGTTGCCAAAACCAACAAAACATATTGCCAATGAGACAACGCCAAAGGAATATCTTGCAATTCCAGAAAACCATACCTGAAAATAAGCTGCATCAAGGCAAGCATTAACAGGTTTTGATAGCGGATTAATTTAAGGTAGTTCATAATTTAGTGGTCAGTGGTCAGTGGTCAGTGGTCAGTGGTCACAAATACTGAACACTGAATACTGTATACTGAACACTATTAAATGGTTACTCCAAATTTTTGAGGATTCAGAATCATATAATTAATTAATTTTCCAACTTCATTGCTTTCATTCAATAATTCATTGTAAATCGCTTCATTTATGTAGTTGCATTTGAATGCAAATTCAAGCCAGACTTGAGTTTCAGAATTTTCAGCGTCAGAATCCGTTAATTTACTATGGAAATTTTTCGGATAAACTCTTTTTCTATAGGCTTCTGCAATATTAGCTGGAACACTTCTTGAAGAACGTCTAATTTGGTCAGTCAAAGAATACATTTCTTCCTTGGGAAATGATTTTGTCATTTCGAAAATCCTCATTGCCAATGAAAATGATTTCTGATAAGCTAATAAATCTTGGAATCTCATAAACTTGTTTTTTGGTTAATTTTTTCACTGAATACTGCCCTTCTATACTTCGCTCACTGAACACTGATCACTGAAGACCGAACACTATTTCTTAAGTAAATAACGAATCACTGTTTCGGCGGCATACAAGCCAAACAATCCCGGCATATAGCTGTTGGTTCCATAAAAAGATTTCTTGAAATTGGAACCATCGGTCATTTTTAAACTGGCTCCATCCTGAATTTCAGACGAAAAAACGACTTTCAATTTATTGATTTTTACCGCTTTCAATCGGCGGCGAATCGTTTTGGCCAAATAGCAATTTATCGTATTGCTGATATCGGCCACCTTCACTTTGGAAGCCTGCATCTTCCCTCCTGCCCCCATCGAGGAAATAATTTTCACCCTTTTGCGCTTGGCGGCAAAGATTAAATTCAATTTTGGCGTAATGCTGTCAATGCAATCCAAAACATAATCAAATTCATCCGAAACCAATTCGAATGCTCTTTCCGGCGACAAAAACTCACGGATTCTAGTCAACTTCAATTCAGGATTGATGTCCATTAATCGGTCGCCAACGATGGTTACTTTGGGTTCTCCAATGGTGGAATGCAAGGCGGGCAACTGTCGGTTGATGTTGGTTATATCCACGATATCGCCGTCCACTATGGTCATTTTTCCCACTCCGGCTCGTGCCAAAAATTCGGCGGCAAAGGAACCCACGCCTCCCAATCCCACCACCAAAATATTGGCGTTTCTTAATTTATCCAATCCTTCTGCCTTAAATAAGAGCTCTGCTCTCTCAGTCCATTCTGCCATAATTTTTTACTTTACTATATTCCCTTTTTTATCAATATAATACCAATTATTACTTTCCCAAGTATAATGTTCTCCATCATACACTTTTTTACAATTGACACTAACTTTTGCTTTTCCATCTTTAAATGGGTAAGCACAATCAAATTTTGGTTCAATCAATACTTTGGAACTTATAGAATCAATGTAACCAATTTTTCCGTTTTTTTCAATTCTATATATTCCTTCACTGGTGTAATCTGGCCCATTATCAAAACAAAAAATATCATAAATATGTTTTCCATTTCTATCAATTAAAACAGGACTACGACCTACAATTCCATAATCAGTAATTGTATCTGTATAAGCAATTAAATAATCTCCTAGTACTTTATTCCCGTTTTCATCAAAATAGGCATACATTGAAGTTTTGTCATCCCTTTTAAAAATCAATTTCCCAACTTTATTTGGTTCCTTCTCAATATTTTTTTTACAAGAAAAACTTATTACCAAAAGAGCAAAAAGAAACAGTACATTAAATTTGATTGTCTTCATAATAAGTTTTTTTAATTGAAACCAAGATTTACAATGAATTATTTACGAAAACTTTATTATAATTTTTATTCACTATTTCCTGTAATTCATTTAATTCCATTCCTTTATATTTCGCTGCCAAGGCATATACTTCTTGGATTCCTTCCTCGACTATGTCGGTTTCCAACAAGAATCTATCGTTTGGAATACTTTGAAAAACCGGTTCCAATTCCGGGTTTCGCAATAAATTTTTTCCAAACGAAACATAAAATCCATTGTCGATTAACTGCTTGGCGAGTTCCACTTTTTTGGAGAATCCGTGGACAATCATGGGAACGGTAATTTTCAATCTTTTCTTTATTTCAATCAATTCCTGAAAAGCGGCAACACAATGAATCACGACCGGTTTTTGGTGTTTTTCGGCCAATGCCAATTGTTTTTCGAAAACGGATTGTTGCACCTCAAACGGCGTTTCAGAACGTTTGTCCAAACCAGATTCGCCGAGAGCCAAACATTCCGGCAAGGCCAATTTCTCGTCCACCACTTGAAAATCCTTTTCCAATCGGTTTTCGTTTATGTACAACGGATGAATCCCGATGGAATAAAACGGAATCGCGGCATCAAATTCCTGTGGATATTGATTGACCAATTCCAATACATCTGGTTGATTCGTGAATTGGTGGGTATGTAAATTGAAGTATTGCATTGGGCAAAAATAGTTTAAAAGTTATAAAGCCACAAAGTTAATATTCTGGAAAGATTGCTCCATTTTAACATGGAATTCACTTTTAAAAAAGTTCACCACGAATTTTGACAACAAAAGCACCAAAGCTTCGGCAGAATCTTTCAATGCCAAAATAAAAGCATTCAGAGCGCAATTCAGGGGAGTCAGAAATGTTGAGTTTTTCCTTTTTAGACTAACCAATATTTACGCATATATCGCTCCACAGGTTTTAGAATTGACCCGATTGATCCCGGATTGATCTAAAAATACACGAATTAATAACAACTAGAAACAAAAAAACCACTCGTTTGAGTGGTTTTTGTGAAGGCAGAAGGATTCGAACCTTCGACCGTCCCGATTATAAATCGGGATGCTCTATCCAGCAAAACTATCGATTCCATTCTCCTATTAATTTTTCAACTCTTGTTCTACTTTTCCATTTCTTGACTTCCAATTCCCTTTTATAAGCCAATGATTTGGTTTCAAACTCTTCATAATAAATTACGAACCAGTCTTTTGCTTTTGCCGTAAATCCTGAGTGATTAGACAAATGCTTACGCAAACGCTCGTGCAAACTTTCGGAAGTATGACCAATATAATATTGATTCAACTCCTTTGAATATAAAATATAGAAGTAATTCATTTCTTTTAGATCTAAAATAGAAACAAAAAAACCACTCGGTTGAGTGGTTTTTGTGAAGGCAGAAGGATTCGAACCTTCGACCGTCCCGATTAAAAATCGGGATGCTCTATCCAGCAAAACTATCGATTCGATTCTCCTATTAATTTTTCAACTCTTGTTCTACTTTTCCATTTCTTGACTTCCAATTCCCTTTTATAAGCCAATGATTTGGTTTCAAACTCTTCATAATAAATTACGAACCAGTCTTTTGCTTTTGCCGTAAATCCTGAGTGATTAGACAAATGCTTACGCAAACGCTCGTGCAAACTTTCGGAAGTATGACCAATATAATATTGATTCAACTCCTTTGAATATAAAATATAGAAGTAATTCATTTCTTTTAGATCTAAAATAGAAACAAAAAAACCACTCGGTTGAGTGGTTTTTGTGAAGGCAGAAGGATTCGAACCTTCGACCGTCCCGATTAAAAATCGGGATGCTCTATCCAGCAAAACTATCGATTCGATTCTCCTATTAATTTTTCAACTCTTGTTCTACTTTTCCATTTCTTGACTTCCAATTCCCTTTTATAAGCCAATGATTTGGTTTCAAACTCTTCATAATAAATTACGAACCAGTCTTTTGCTTTTGCCGTAAATCCTGAGTGATTAGACAAATGCTTACGCAAACGCTCGTGCAAACTTTCGGAAGTATGACCAATATAATATTGATTCAACTCCTTTGAATATAAAATATAGAAGTAATTCATTTCTTTTAGATCTAAAATAGAAACAAAAAAACCACTCGGTTGAGTGGTTTTTGTGAAGGCAGAAGGATTCGAACCTTCGACCGTCCCGATTAAAAATCGGGATGCTCTATCCAGCAAAACTATCGATTCGATTCTCCTATTAATTTTTCAACTCTTGTTCTACTTTTCCATTTCTTGACTTCCAATTCCCTTTTATAAGCCAATGATTTGGTTTCAAACTCTTCATAATAAATTACGAACCAGTCTTTTGCTTTTGCCGTAAATCCTGAGTGATTAGACAAATGCTTACGCAAACGCTCGTGCAAACTTTCGGAAGTATGACCAATATAATATTGATTCAACTCCTTTGAATATAAAATATAGAAGTAATTCATTTCTTTTAGATCTAAAATAGAAACAAAAAAACCACTCGGTTGAGTGGTTTTTGTGAAGGCAGAAGGATTCGAACCTTCGACCGTCCCGATTAAAAATCGGGATGCTCTATCCAGCAAAACTATCGATTCGATTCTCCTATTAATTTTTCAACTCTTGTTCTACTTTTCCATTTCTTGACTTCCAATTCCCTTTTATAAGCCAATGATTTGGTTTCAAACTCTTCATAATAAATTACGAACCAGTCTTTTGCTTTTGCCGTAAATCCTGAGTGATTAGACAAATGCTTACGCAAACGCTCGTGCAAACTTTCGGAAGTATGACCAATATAATATTGATTCAACTCCTTTGAATATAAAATATAGAAGTAATTCATTTCTTTTAGATCTAAAATAGAAACAAAAAAACCACTCGGTTGAGTGGTTTTTGTGAAGGCAGAAGGATTCGAACCTTCGACCGTCCCGATTAAAAATCGGGATGCTCTATCCAGCAAAACTATCGATTCGATTCTCCTATTAATTTTTCAACTCTTGTTCTACTTTTCCATTTCTTGACTTCCAATTCCCTTTTATAAGCCAATGATTTGGTTTCAAACTCTTCATAATAAATTACGAACCAGTCTTTTGCTTTTGCCGTAAATCCTGAGTGATTAGACAAATGCTTACGCAAACGCTCGTGCAAACTTTCGGAAGTATGACCAATATAATATTGATTCAACTCCTTTGAATATAAAATATAGAAGTAATTCATTTCTTTTAGATCTAAAATAGAAACAAAAAAACCACTCGGTTGAGTGGTTTTTGTGAAGGCAGAAGGATTCGAACCTTCGACCGTCCCGATTAAAAATCGGGATGCTCTATCCAGCAAAACTATCGATTCGATTCTCCTAATAATTTTTCAACTCTTGTTCTACTTTTCCATTTCTTGACTTCCAATTCCCTTTTATAAGCCAATGATTTGGTTTCAAACTCTTCATAATAAATTACGAACCAGTCTTTTGCTTTTGCCGTAAATCCTGAGTGATTAGACAAATGCTTACGCAAACGCTCGTGCAAACTTTCGGAAGTATGACCAATATAATATTGATTCAACTCCTTTGAATATAAAATATAGAAGTAATTCATTTCTTTTAGATCTAAAATAGAAACAAAAAAACCACTCGGTTGAGTGGTTTTTGTGAAGGCAGAAGGATTCGAACCTTCGACCGCCTGCTTAGAAGGCAGGTGCTCTATCCAGCTGAGCTATGCCTCCATTAATCATTAAATTAACTAATTAAAAGAAAACTTAATAATTAGTCGGGGTGGCAGGATTCGAACCTGCGGCCTCCTGCTCCCAAAGCAGGCGCGATAACCGAGCTACGCTACACCCCGAAGTGCAAAAAAAGCGGAGAGTAAGGGATTCGAACCCTTGGTACAGTTTCCCATACGCATGTTTAGCAAACATGTCCTTTCGGCCACTCAGGCAACTCTCCAATAAATATGAACTTATATTTCTTTTAAGCGGTTGCAAATGTAGGGTTCTATTCTATATTTCACAAATTATTGACCTCTTTTTTTTAATGTTTTTTTACTCCCTATTCAAAAACATTAACAATCAAATGCATAGCTATTTTTCAATGAAACCTTTTTTGTTTTTCTTATAATGAATATTGATAAAAGAATATTGAATAATAATATTTCAAGGTTTTCCGATATCCAAACATAATAATATCAAAAATGTAATTTAGTATTTACCCAAAATGATTAAATTAGCATCTCAAACAAAATAACTCTTCATCATGCTCAAAAAAGTCGTCATCGTTTCCGCTGTCAGAACTCCTATTGGAAGCTTTATGGGAGGATTATCCACCGTTGCTGCGCCAAGATTAGGAGCAATTGCCATAAAAGGAGCGCTAGACAAGATACAACTCGACGCCAATTTGGTTAATGAAGTTTTTATGGGCAATGTGGCTCAAGCCGGCATAGGTCAAGCTCCAGCCAGACAAGCCGCAATTTATGCAGGTTTACCAAATTCCGTGGCCTGCACTACCGTCAATAAAGTTTGTGCCTCGGGAATGAAATCGGTGATGTTGGGTGCACAAGCAATCCAATGCGGCGATGCCGAAATCGTGGTTGCCGGAGGAATGGAAAACATGAGTTTGATTCCGCATTACATACATTTGAGAAACGGATATAAATTTGGCCCAGCAACAATGATTGACGGAATGCAGAAAGATGGACTGACTGATGCTTACGACAACAACGCCATGGGCGTTTGTGCCGACTTATGTGCAGCCGAATACAAAATTACCCGTGAAGAGCAAGATAACTTCGCAATTCAATCGTATGAGCGTTCTGCAAAAGCTTGGGAAGACGGAAAATTTGACAACGAAATAGTTTCTGTGGCAGTTCCGCAAAGAAAAGGCGATCCAATTATCATTTCCAAGGATGAAGAATTCACTAATGTAAAATTAGACAAAATCCCCTCATTGAATGCAGTTTTCACAAAAGACGGAACCGTGACAGCAGCCAATGCATCCACAATAAATGATGGCGCTGCAGCCTTGGTGTTAATGAGCGAAGAAAAAGCATCATCATTGGGATTAAAACCTTTGGCATACATCAAAAGTTATGCTGATGCAGCCCAAGAGCCTAAATGGTTTACCACCACTCCTTCAAAAGCCATCCCTAAAGCATTGGAAAAAGCTGGATTGACCCTAAATGACGTGGATTATTTCGAATTCAACGAAGCCTTTGCCGTGGTTGGTCTAGTCACTGCCAAAATCCTTGGACTGGACGATTCCAAAGTAAATGTAAATGGAGGGGCTGTTTCTTTGGGCCATCCTTTGGGATGTTCCGGAGCTCGAATAATTGTCACTTTACTGAATGTTTTAGATCAAAATAAAGGAAAAATTGGCGCTGCGGCAATTTGTAATGGTGGCGGTGGAGCTTCAGCAATTGTTGTTGAAAAGTATTAATTAAAAATTAAAAATTTAACCCGTAATCATTTAGTTTTGCAAACAAATACGACATTGATTTTTAATTCGTAATTTTTAATTTTTAATTGTATAAAATGTTCGGAATTTGTAATCTAGCCATCATCCCTCTTCGATTTGAACCCAATGATAGAAGTGAAATCGTTTCCCAAGTCCTGTTTGGTGAACATTTTGAAATTCTGGAACAATTGAATCAATGGTCTAAAATAAAATTGCAATACGACGATTATGAAGGCTGGGTTGATTCCAAACAATACCAAATCATATCTGAATCTGAGTACAACCAATTATCGGAAGACGTTATCGTTTTAAATGCAGATTTACTAGAATATATTACGGGACCCAATAATATGTTGCTCCCGATTCCATTGGGAGCTTCTTTGTCCTTTTTGAACCATGGAGACATCAATACGTCAAATTTTAACTTTGAAGGCACAAAAATCAGCGGTGTCAAGCCCAAGGATTACCTGTTGAATACCGCATTTATGTATCTGAACGCACCTTATCTTTGGGGAGGCAAAACTCCTTTTGGAATAGATTGCTCGGGTTTTACCCAAATGGTTTATAAACTTAATGGATATAAATTGATGCGGGATGCTTCGCAACAAGCAACACAGGGCGAAGCTTTGAGCTTTATCGAAGAAAGTGAAGCTGGAGATTTGGCTTTCTTCGATAACGAAGAAGGCAATATCATTCACGTTGGCATTATCATGGATGACAATTACATCATTCACGCCAGTGGAAAAGTTCGCATAGACCGCCTGGATCATTTGGGAATATACAATTCCGAAACCAACAGACACACACACAAGCTTCGAGTTATCAAAAAAATTGTATAAAAAAATCCCGATTAGTTCGAGGACACTGAAAAAGTCCTTCTTATTTTGATTAGATTCTTTTTAGACAATAAAAAACGCTTATAACAGGATTTCAAGGTAGTACCCCATTCCATTTCTAACTCATTGTCGGTATTTTTTTGAGACATACGTTCTTTTAATTGATCGTCAAAGGCGTATACTGTTTTTCGTAGTAGTCTGGAACGCTCTCTTAATAAGTCGGTGACTTTCAAACGTAGTTTTCTGAATTTTGTCAACGAACCCGGATTGATAAAATCGTCTTCTAGATTCATATCCAAAAAATATTTAAAGGACGTATCCTAACGCGAACGTTCCGCTACATCAACATCGGAAACGGCACTCCTACTCCTTTTTTTTAACAGTATTTAAAAAAAAAGACTTTTTCAGTGCCCGCTCGAAAGAACGGGTTTCTTTTTTTCAAACTCCCGAAAAAAAACACTTCGTTATCCATTTGAATAGTCTAAAAAAGTGTAAAATTATTCTTCTATCTCTGTTTTACTATTAGGAATAAAGCTATATTTACAACAGCTTTCATTTATTCAAACAGTAAACTTAAATTTATTTTTTCATGATTAAAACTCCCAAAATAGTACTGGCTTCACTTATAATCTTTTTAGCCATCTCCTGTAAAAAAGCGGAATCAGCTGAAGAAACTGCCTATCAATCCAACAGTGACATGGTTGTTGACACTACAAATGTAATTTCGTCATCGGCAGCGGTGGAACCTAAAAATAGTGATCGAAAATTTGTCAGAACGGCCGACCTCAAATTTAAGGTTAAAAATGTGGCCAATTCTACTTATGCCATTGAAAACACGGCCAACAAATTTGGGGGCTTTGTTACCTATACCAATTTACAAAGCACTGTTTCCGACAAATCAGAAACCAAAATAAGTCAGGACAGCACTCTTGAAATCACGAAATACGCTGTCGAAAACAACATCACCATTCGAGTGCCAAATATTCGTCTGGATACCGTAATTAAAACGATAGCCAAACAAATTGATTTTCTTGAATATCGAATTATAAAAGCAGATGATGTTTCACTGCAAATATTGTCTAATCAAATGCAACAAAATCGAAGTGCAAATCAAGAAAAACGTTTAGAAAAAGCAATCGATACCAAGGGCAAAAAATTGAACGAAGTCATGGCAGCCGAAGATAATTTGAAAAACCAAAAAGAGCAAAATGACAACAGCAAACTTGAAAATCTTTCCTTGAAAGATCAAGTAAATTTCAGCACGCTGACTTTGCAAATTTACCAACGAGAAACCATCAAAGAAGAAATGGTTGCCAATGCAAAAACGTACAGGCAAAATTTCGGATCCAAAATTCTGGATGGCATAAAAACAGGTTGGTATGTTATCGAAGGAATTATTGCTGTTTTGGCACAACTCTGGTCTGTTATCTTGATTGGAATTGGAGGCTACTTTATATTCAAAAAATATTTTCATAAAGAAAACTAAATTAAAAACCCCGTCCAGCATAACTGGACGGGGTTTGTTTTTTTAGAATATAATTTCCAAATTATACGTGCAATGCCCTGTTCTCCGTAGCAGCCAATGCCGCTTCTTTTATCGCTTCCGAAAAAGTGGGATGCGCATGGCTCATTCTTGCAATATCTTCGGCAGATGCCTTGAATTCCATGGCGGTTACCGCTTCGGCAATCAAGTCGGCGCAACGGGCACCAATCATATGAACTCCTAAAACTTCGTCTGTTTTTTTATCGGCAAGAATTTTTACAAATCCATCCAAATCTCCACTCGCTCTTGCTCTCCCCAATGCTTTGAAAGGAAAACTGCCTGATTTGAACTCCACGCCGGAAGCCTTTAATTGCTCTTCGGTTTGACCAACAGCTGCCACTTCAGGCCAAGTGTACACCACTCCTGGAATCAGGTTGTAATTGATGTGTGGTTTTTGTCCCGCCAAGATTTCGGCAACCATCGTTCCTTCTTCTTCGGCTTTGTGTGCCAACATCGCTCCACGAACCACGTCACCAATGGCGTAAATATTCGGAACATTGGTTTGTAAATGATCGTTTACTTCCACCCTTCCCCTGTCCGTAATTTTAACTCCGGCTTTGTCGGCATTCAAACCGTCCGTATAAGGACGACGACCCACTGAAACCAGTGAATAATCGCCTTCGAGAGTAATCGTTTCCCCTTTGGCATTTTCGGCTTGAACCGTTACGGCATCTCCCTTTCTTTCCACGGATTTCACTTTGTGGGAAACGTAGAATTTCATTCCTTGTTTTTTCAAGACTTTGGTCAATTCTTTGGACAAGCCACCATCCATGCCCGGAATAATCCTGTCCATGAATTCCACTACCGAAACTTGTGCTCCCAAACGCAAATACACTTGTCCCAACTCGATTCCGATAACGCCGCCACCAATGATGACAAGGTGTTTTGGCACTTCTTTCAAAGCCAAAGCCTCGGTTGAAGTGATGATTCTTTCTTTGTCTATTTTGATGAAAGGCAACGAAGAAGGCTTGGAACCTGTTGCTATAATGATATTCTTGGCTTCGATGGTTTCCGAAGTTCCGTCCGCTTTGGCAATAGCCACGTGGGTAGCATCCACGAACGACCCCAAACCATTGAAAACCGTTACTTTATTTTTGTCCATCAAATAATTGATTCCTCCCGAAGTTTGATCCACAACAGCCTGTTTGCGGGCAATCATTTTCTCCAAATTCACTTTCACTTTGCCCGAAAGTTCGATTCCGTGATCGGCAAAATGGGCAATTTCGCTGTAATGATGGGAAGACGACAACAATGCTTTTGACGGAATACAACCCACGTTAAGGCAAGTTCCTCCAAGAGTGGAATATTTTTCGATAATGGCGGTCTTGAAACCTAGCTGTGCGCAACGAATGGCCGAAACATATCCGCCTGGGCCTGAACCTATAATGACTACGTCAAATGAACTCATGGTATCTGTGTTTTTGTTTTAGTGATGCAAAAATAAGAAATAAATTGCAAGGACAATTTCAATGGCAAGGGCAATTTTGCTTAATTTACGGCTTTTTTGTTGGATTTATTGAAGTATGAAAGACGGAATAAACAATAGTTTCGAATATAGAAAAGACTTTATAAAATTTTGGGCAACGATTTTTTAAATAGCACCTATTTCTTAATCTGTCATTTCGACGAAGGAGAAATCTCATTGGTTGCTCTAATTGGTTGCTCTAATTGGTTGCTCTAATTGGTTGCTCTAATTGGTTGCTCTAATTGGTTGCTCTAATTGGTTGCTCTAATTGGTTGCTCTAATTGGTTGCTCTAATTGGTTGCTCTAATTGGTTGCTCTAATTGGTTGCTCTCGTTATGTGATTTCTCCTTCGTCGAAATGACAAATCATAAACAACAATAATTATTTTACCATTAAAATTTCACTAAAGTAAAATATTCAAACGATGTTCTACCTCTTCCCATGAACTCGCTGAACTTATATCCAAAAGATACTCCGCTCTGGCTTCTTCTACTTTAGTGTAATGCTCGTCAGAAACCAAAGAAGTTGACTCCTCCTTATTAATGGCATCGAAAACTCCCTCAAGAACTTCCAATTTTGTGTCGTCCTGAATGAATTTACTAAAATCTACTATAAGTTTTTTTCTTAATGCTTTGGTTTCCATTTAAATACTGTTTTAATCAAAATTAAGAAATTTTGATTACTATTTTAAGATTAATTTTTAAATTTTATGTTTTTCTAGATTTCAATCACGGTCGTGTTTTTGACTTCACTAATCATGAAACTGCTGTGCGTGCTTCCGATATGATCCAAAGTAGTGAGTTTTGTAACCAAGAATTCTCGGTATTCTTCCATGTCTTTGACCACAATTTTCAGGATATAATCGTAGTCGCCACTCACGTGATGGCATTCCAGGACTTCCTTGAGTTGGATGACATCGCTTTCGAACTTGGTCAGGAATTCTCTGGTGTGTTGAACGAGACGAATGTGGCAAAAAACCACAAATGCTTTTTCGGCTTTCGAACGATTGAGCAAAACCACGTATTTGTCGATAATACCTTCTCGTTCCAGTTTTTTGATGCGTTCGTAAACGGCGGTAACCGAAAGATCGAGTTTTAACGACAGTTCTTTGGTCGTTTTTTTGCAGTCCTTTTGCAACAGCAACAGCAACTTTTTATCGATGGAGTCCAGCGTCATTGGTTTGATGTTTTAGGGTTGGTAATAAAAACTGAAATAATTTAATTATTGCATCTAATGTAGAAAATAAATTTAACATTGGCAATTAAGTCAGTTTTAAAATCTAAATAACGGCAACAGCATTGATTATAAGTCTAATTATATGGAACTTTGATAGGCAAACTCTAAAAAACTTTTACCATGGAATTCAATCCAGCAGACAATATCCAGGATTTACAATACTTCGGGGAATTCGGAGGTGTAAATCCTTCTATTTCAGACAGTTCAACTTACACTTTTCTGTCCGCAAAAACCATGTTCGACACCTTTGAAGGCAATGCCGATGGTTGTTATTTGTATTCGAGACATTCCTCTCCAAGCAATTTGTATTTAGGCCAGGCATTGGCCGCAATGGAAGGAACGGAAGCCGCCAATGTCGCAGCCTCGGGAATGGGAGCCATTACGCCTACCCTCTTGCAACTGTGCAGTTCGGGCGACCACATTGTTTCGAGCCGAACCATTTATGGCGGAACCTATGCTTTCTTGAAAAACTTCCTTCCAAGATTGGGCATCAAGACCAGCTTTGTCGATATCACGAAAATGGATAAAGTAGAAGCGGCCATTACGCCAGAAACCAAGGTTTTGTATTGCGAAACCGTGAGCAATCCTTTGCTTGAAATTGCCGATATCGCGAGTTTGGCAAAAATTGCCAAGAAACACGACATCAAATTGGTGGTCGACAATACTTTTTCGCCACTGTCGGTTTCGCCGGCCAAATTGGGTGCCGACATTGTCATTCACAGTTTGACCAAATACATCAACGGCAGCAGCGACACACTTGGCGGCGTGACTTGTGCCTCGAGAGAATTTATCGACAGTTTGAAGAACGTGAACAATGGAGCCAACATGCTTCTGGGACCAACGATGGACAGTTTGCGTTCGGCCAGCGTGATGAAGAATTTGAGAACTTTGCACATCCGGATGAAGCAACACAGCCACAACGCAATGTATCTGGCAGAGCGTTTTGAAAAAGACGGATTGAAGGTGGTGTATCCCGGATTGAAAAGTCATTCCGGTCACAAATTGTATGCCTCGATGATTAATCCCGAATATGGTTTTGGCGGAATGATGACCTTGGACGTTGGCAGTTTGGACAAAGCCAATGAATTGATGGAATTGATGCAAAGCCGAAAATTGGGGTATTTGGCCGTGAGTTTGGGATTTTACAAAACCTTGTTTAGCGCACCGGGAACTTCCACATCGAGTGAAATACCTTTGGAAGAGCAAGAAGCAATGGGCTTGACCGATGGACTGATCCGGTTTTCGATTGGACTGGACAACAATATCGAGCGAACTTATCAAATGATGAAAGAATGCATGGAGGAGTTGGGCGTTTTGAAAGCCAAACCCGTTTCGATGAGCTAATGCTCAAAATTAGACCTAAAAAAAAAGGAGAATATTCAGTGTTGAATATTCTCCTTTTTAGTTTAATGCTTCGTTACTTATTGAACGATCACTTTTACGGTTTTTTGACCATCAGCTGATTGTGCTTTTACGATGTAAACACCACTGTTGATTACTAAAGTAGTATCTGCATCTGCTTGAGCTGATTGAACCAATGCTCCAAGTACGTTGTAAACCTCTACTTTTGTGCTTGATTTTATGTTTGACAAATTGATTTTACCGTCATTGGCATAAACCACTACGTCAGATTCTTTTTGGAAGCTGTCATTAACTCCTAAAACAATAGTACCACCTCTTACAATTTTAAGAATGCGAAATCCAGGACTACCAGCTAAAAGGTTAACATTTCCGTCAGCAGTTACTGTAAGATTTACCACTTGAATATCTTCTGTCCCTATTGAAGAAATAGCTGTTGATGTTGCTGTATTAACGGTACAATTTGTTGGAAATGCCGTAACAATACTTGCTGATACTGTTGATGGAACTGCAAACTCTTGAGCAATAACAGGTGTAATACTCTTTGCAGAATATTTAACAGCTATGTTTTCTCCTGCTGTACAACCTGTAATAGTAAGAATAACATCTTTTCCATTTGCTTGAAAATAACCTTCATTTAAAAAATTAATAGTATATTTAGTAGAAGTCGAATTTTTGTATCCAAATTCTAGACCAGGAAAACCTGTAGTAACTATAGTTGCTGGTGTTCCTGTATTATAAGTAGGGCCATATTTTACAGCTGCAGCGTCAACAGTTGGATCCAAATAAATTGTTGCAGAATTGTTTGTAGATACAGTCCCTATAGTTGTAGCTGCAGTGGAAAAATCCCAAGTTGTTTGAGCATTAATAGATGCTGAAAACAGCAGAATAGAAGTTAAATAAAGTAATTTTTTTTTCATGATAAAAAAGTGTTAGGTTAAGTTGACTACACGCTCGTAATCGATTGCATAAAATTAGTACATTTTTTCAATATACAACAAAAAAATATTATGTTTTTTACGAATCTGTTTTTAGGCTTTCTTTTTACTGCAGAAACCTTGTCAGCACGATTATTTGTTTGTCCACACCATACCGTTTTCCTTGGAGAAAAGGAACAAGAATGCAAACTTTCTGGTGTGTTTGCTTCGTTCTTGGCAAAGACAAAAACGAAAACCTATAAAAAAAGGCCCCGCAAACTGCGGAGCCTTTCCATGAAAAGTGAATCAAGGATTAATAAGTCATCAACTTGACTGATTTTTGACCTTCACCATCTTTCAAAACTACAATCCAAATTCCGGCATTCAAATTAAAACTGGTATCTGCATTGACTTGAAGTGTTTTTACCAAGGCGCCATTTAAACCATATACCAATACTTTTGTGCTTGATTTCACGTTAGAAACCACAACATTATTTTTGTAAGCAGTTGCGTTTACAGCAGTTACGGCATTGAATTGTTGGGTTCCAAGCGCAGGATCGGCAGCGATCAAAGCTGGAATTGGATCCCAATTATCTGAACCTTTGGTAAATTCTTTAGTCGTAATCGGTGTATTATCCGTCAATGTTGGCACCGATAACAAAGTGGCCCAAGCAGCACGACTTGTAGCATTATTCACCCCTGAATTTTCGATTGTTCCGTATTCGTACATTTTAGCAGATTGTGCACTATTCAATGAATTGTTCCATCCAAGAGGCACAATCAATGATTGGTTAAGAAAATTTATGTTATTGGAAGTCTCTATCGTGGTTTTGTAAAAAACAACTTCACTGGTAGTCGCTTGCCAAGGACGACCAAAATAACCGGGTTTAGAACGATAAATAGAAGCCGTTTCAGTACCTGGAATGGCGCTAGTTACTTTACATTCATACATCAAATAACCCCTTCCGGCAGTTTGTTGTGCAGCAGTAATATAACTGGTATCGTTACTGTCTTCGCTAGTATTCATCGCCAAATCGGTTTGATAAAACACGGCGTTCATACCTCCAAAAAGATAATCGGTAGCTCCCATCATCACGCCTTTGTAAACCACTACTCTGGCATTTGAACCTCCAAAGAAAGAATCCTGACGACCTACAACTCTACATTTATTCAATACTACTTTATCGGTATTATTAGGAATTCCGATAGCTGCTGCTCTTTCCACAAAACTTTTGTTTTGAACTCCAACACTACCTTTAGTCGTTGGGCGAACTCCTTTATTTCCAGGCACCAAGACTATTACATCTTCCGATTCTTTTTTGGAGATGTATTGGTTATAGGAGTTTTCAATAATAATTTGGTCGGCCACAAATCCAGTTGAATTGACTACTACTGTGGCGTTCCAATAAGAAGCATTGGTAGTTCCGCTTACATTTGTATAATTGGTATAACCGTTTTCTTTATTCACGGCCAAAGCGTCTGCACTCCATTTATTGTCAGTTCCTTGACTGAAATAATTGTAGCCAAGTCCATAATAGGAAGTAATTCTAACCGCATTTGGATCGATGTCAACACCTTGGTTTAAAAGACCAATACTTGGCGTGCTCGAAGCGTTTTTCAGGGTAATGTTTGGTTTATTGATTACAATCATTTCCTCATAATTTCCGGGATCGACCATAATGGTTACACGATCAGAATCGGTAGTAGTTGTGGTACGAGTCATTCTTGCCACTGCGGCAAGTGCTTCGTTAATTGTTTTATATGTTTTATCTGTACCAACAGTAATAGTTGCAGCATATGGAATTGGACTTGTATCAGCTACGGGTTTAAAATTAAGATCTTTTGAAGCGGCAGCGCCATTTACTTTCAAATTGGATATTAATTTCAGTTCTACCGGTTCTCCAGTCAATCCGCCATAAGTTACGGCATAAGTACCATCTCTTAGGCTGATTCCAGTTGTAGAAGGATAGTTATACACATAACCACTTTCGTTCAAATTGGTGAAAGTCAAGGTTAATTTACCCAGTTGTGTTGGAGTTAATCCTGTGGTATTAATGGTTACAGGATAAACGGGTTTGGCAGTAAAGTCAAGATTTGAAGTAGTGGCAGCTGTTGCTGTAATGGTATTGGACAATAATTCGAAATCGTTAATACCGGTAGCAGAAATAGTATAGGGAACATTATCCTCTAAATCCACCGTATAAGTAGCTGCACCCGTATTAATTACTGGTTGTGGCACAAACACTTTGGTCGTAGATGGCGTATAAACTAAAGTAGCATTTGAAATTTTTGTGCCTAATCCTGTAACATTTCCAGAAACGGTATACAAAACTACTTTAAGTACCGAAATATCGTGGGTAACCGTTGTAGCATCGGTAACAGTAAAGTTTTCGCCATTGCTAATAAGATAACCATTGGCTCCCACCAAACTCATTTTATAAGTAAAACCTGCAGGCACATTGCTCACACTATAAGTTCCAGCATTTACAGGAGCATTGTAGGTTTTTCCTGTAAAAGTATTGGTGAAAAGAACCGAGTAACCACCTGGAATTCCAGGAGCAGCGGTAACGTCCATATTTCCGGTTAAGGTTACAGGCGTAACGGCTTTGCGGTAAATTCTATAATAATTTCCTTTACCTACCAACGAAACAATTTTAAAATTACCCGCTTCTTTAGCTACAAACTTCACCAAAGTAACTCCTGTACCAGAAATAGTCACAGGAAAAGATTGATTTTGTGTACCCGTAGTTAAATTAGAAACAGAAATGGAATTACCAGCCGATTCTGTACTTGCCACAACCGTTACTTCATCATCTGCATTTAATGTCATCGTAAAAAAACGTGATGTAGCGGCTGCAACAGAAGTACCATTATTGGCGGCTCCATTACAATAATATCTTGCTGTATAATTAGTATCTGTTGTTCCTATGCTTCCTGTTGCATAACGAGTTATTGGATTATTAGTAGGATCAGGATTGGTTGTGTATAACCTATCTGAACCTCCAGTAGTAAGTGTAAGAACCCCAGCAGTAAGAGTGAGTACTGTTGAATTAGGCAAGGTAACCCCACTAGTTCCTGCCGTAATTCCAGGATACCAAGCATTAATATTGGCAACGGTCAATTTATTATTATACAAATTGGCATCTAATGCTTGTCCCCCTAAATCCCAAACATCCGTTTTTTGGGCTTGCATAAATGACACCGAAAACAGCATCGTCAGCATAAGTAAATGTAATTTTCTTTTCATAATTGGTTTGATTTGATATTAAATTTAAATTTTATAGAAAAAAAAAAGGAATACAAAAACAGTTGTTAAAGTATTCCTTTTGTGTCTTATTTAATAAAGCATTTTCCAAAAAAAGCTATTCCCAATTGGAAAACCACTTAAAAAATAGTTAGTTCTTAATAACCGTAATCGTTAGTCAACAATTGGTTACTTGAATCGATAAAGTTTTTCCATATTGGCCAAAACTGTCTTTGGTCAGGATTTACACCCACTTTGTACAATGAATTTGATTTGGTTACAGCTGCAGTACCAGTCCAAGTCCAAGAAACATTCAAAGTATATCCAGTTGGAGGTGTTGTTTCACCACGATTCAATCCAAAAATATCTAAAGTAACATTATCAGCTTGATATTTGTAATACAAAGTAGTTGGCACATCAGCATACTCACCTGTTCTATTTTGTAAATTAGTCATCTTAACTTTTGCTTCATCTAATTTAGTTTTCAATAAATTCCAACGAATCAAAGCTTGTTTACGTTCCATTTCACCTGTAAACTCAAACTTGTTTTCATCAACAATAGCATTAAACATCGCTACTTTAGAAGTCAAAGCATTTACATAAGCTTCCACTTTTACAGCTCTATCAGCAGGTAAAAAAGCTCTATTACGAATTTCTTTCAAGTAAGGGGCAGCTGCGGCAGGACTTTCTAATTCATTTGCAGCTTCGGCTGCAATTAGCAATACTTCTGCATAACGCATATAGATCTTGTTCACTCCATCATCATTTGTTGATATAACACGACGAGTCATCCATTCGTATCGGTATTTACCAAAATACCAAGTATCTAATTTATCTTTTGTCAATTCTTGTTTAGCAATAGGATATGGAGTACCAGCTACAGCAGGACCATATTTATAAGGCACACAAGTAACATTTCGACGAGTATCAGCTTTATCGTAATCATAAAAAACAGTAGGTAATGGACCTGCTACTCCTCCTCTACCAGTTCCGTTTGCTTGAAACTGGTCTATTGCATCATGTCTCACAGCAAAAGTGTATAACATTCTACCTCTACCTTCCGCAAAAGGGATTTCCCATAATGATTCACCACCATCAATTAAAACCTCTTTATTGTAATTTTTCCAGAATGTTTCAAATGAAGGTTCCAAACGAGCTTTTCCACTTGTGATAACTTCACGTGCTTCTTTTAATGCCAAAGCATACATAGTAGCAACAGATAATTCTGGATCCGTACTTCTTCTAACCCCGTCAGGATATTGTTGGTATCCACTAGCAGCCATGGCTAAACGAGCACGAAAACCTTTAACAAAAGCTCTATTAATTTGCTCTACGCTACCAGTAGTCCAAGGTACTAATGTTGCGGCTTCTCCTAAATCAGCTATTAATTGTTTGTATATAATGTCTCTACTTGATTTTGGCAAATATATAGTTTCATTGGAGATTGGTTCAAAACGCGCAGGTACATCACCCCAAGTTTTTAATAAATCTGCATAATAAATAGCTCTTAAAGTAAGTGCTGACCCTAACAAAGCTCCCAATTGACTTCCTGGAGTTGGATTACCATAAGTACGTAACCCTCTTATACACAAATTAGATCGTTCAATCCCTGCATACATCATGGCCCAAACATTATTGGTCGTATTCATTTCACTATTAATAGCTTTTGCATCGTACACACACAAATCAGATTTATCACCAGGTGTTTGAGAAGCGGCAAGCCATTCAGTATCAGTATTCAAGCCATAATAAGGAAGATATCTCCCTCTATAAGAATTCGTTTCACCAAAAGGAATTTTAATCCCATCAACTGCAGATTTAGCTAAATCTGGAGTAGAAAAAATAACTGACTCATCCATAGTAGATTTAGATACAGACTCTAAATAACTATCTACTGAATCTTGACAAGAGCTAAAAAGCCCCGATACAATTATTCCTGCTATTATTATTATTCGTTTCATATATTAATATTTATTGTTTTTATTAGTTCTATATAATTTGCATATCATCCTTAATGTTTGCATCACATTAACCTTATGCATCATTTTTTATATTTATTTTTAAAAATTAAGATTCAAACCAAAAACAATTTGTCTGCTACGAGGATAAGCTGAATAATCTACGCCAGGCGTTAGTGGTGTTTGTCTTCTTGTTGAAACCTCTGGATCTGGTCCTGAATATTTCGTGATAATGAAAACATTACTCATTGTTTGATAAAATCTTAATTTGGTTATACCCATTTTAGAAGCTAAAGCATCTGGAACAGTATAACCCATTGTTAATGTATTCAATCTCAAGAAGGAAGCATCTTCAACAGCCCAGTCACTAAAGACAAAACGAGGCATGTTTGGTGACCACATAGAAGTATTGGCATTCAACTCTTGCAATCTTACTGGATCGTTTGTCAACGCGCCTGTAGTAGGATCGAGATTAGTCCATCTTTTTCCGTCAGCCATTACTGTACTCAAGTTTCTATAACTACCACTAGGCGAAGTTGCAGAAGTAGAAAACTCAATTTTATTTGCGTTATACACATCGTTACCATAACTCCAGTTAAAAGCAGCCATAAAATCAAAATTTTTGATATTGGCATTAAGAACCATACCACCAGTACTTTTTGGATTGGCATTTCCTATAACTGTCATGTCGTTTCCATCTACTTTCATATCACCATTTAGATCCTTTAATTTCATCATACCTGGTAAAACATTTGCGTTACTAGATACAACAGCTGCAGAGTTAGCAACTTCCGCTTTAAGAACATAAGCTCCCGCAACGTAATTAAAATCTGAAACTTCGTATCTACCGTCATTTTTATAACCATACATTTGCCCTAATGATTGACCAACATTTACAGCAAAATCATTCCCAATTGAGGTAGAAGCCCATCCACTTGATGCCCCAAAATCACTCATAATTCCCAAAGAATTAATTTTATTTTTGTTCATCCCGATATTGAAAGAGACACTCAATCCATAGTCCTCTGTTTGAATAGCTGCCCAATTCACGCTAGCCTCAAATCCTGTGTTTTGAGTTTCACCCATATTTCTATATTGGAAATCATACCCAGTTCCTGACACAGGAAAACGAAGCAATAGATCACTGGTAATATTTTTATACACATCAAATGAACCACTCAAACGACCTTTGAAAAAATCGTAATCAACACCTGCATTTAATGTTGTTGTAGTTTCCCATTTCAAATTTGGGTTAGCCATTGTTTTAGTGGCTGATAAAATATTAGAAACACCATTAATCCAAGCAGCTGGAGATGAAGCAATATAGCTTTGAAATGTTTGTCCCGTTGGGATATTGTTATTTCCAGCTTCACCGTAACTGATTCTCATTTTTAGTGAATTTACCCAATCTACATCTTTCAAGAAACTTTCTTCTGACATTTTCCAAGCAGCAGCAACCGAAGGAAAATAGCCCCACACATTATTCCCTAAAAATTTACTTGAACCATCGGCTCTGAATGTACCTGTTAATAAGTAACGATTTTTATAATCATAATTTACACGTCCAAAAAATGACAATAAATTATCGTCAGGAGCATAATAATTATCAACATATTGTGGCACCCCAAGCGCAGTAAGATTTTTTGCTTGTTCAAAAGAAAAATCTACAGGAAAACCTTGAACTGCACTTGTAACAACATTCGATTTATAGGCAATCATTTCTTCTCCTAAAAGAAGTTTTAAATTATGATTTTCGCTTTTTAACACATCCTTGAAATCATAATTCAATGTATTTGCATTTCTAAAACGATTATTTTTTTCATCTGTTATAATAATTGCAGGTTTTGCTTGGTATGCTGGCGGCGGCGTATTATTGGCATAATAAGTTGAACGTCCATAAAAACGGTAATCTAAATAATTGTAAGTATCCAATCCAAAATCTGATTTGAATTGTAAATTTTTTACAACTTTCCAAGCAAAACTCCCCAACATATTAAAGTTGTTTCTAATTTGATCGCGTTCATTATCAGCTACGGCTACATATGGATTAGTAAGATAACCTGAAACTGCCTCATCCGTATCATCAGTCGTCAATTCAGGAATATCAATAGGAGAATACTGAACAGCATGCTTCAAACGTGAATCTGCTGAAGAAACTTCTTTTTGTTCATTAGCTCCTGAGCCACCGATTTTTGTGTTCGAATAACGAGTTGTAAAGGTAAGATCTATTTTATCTGAAGCTTTATTTTTTAAATTGAAAGACAAGTTATTCCTTTTGAAATCAGAACCAATCTGGATTGCTGATTCATCATATAAAGCATAATTAAAACTATATGAAATCTTGTCAGATCCACCACGAATTCCTAAATCATGACTTTGAACTTTACCTGTACGTCCATAAATTCTGTCTTGCCAATCAATACCAGCTTGACCAGCATAGGTTTGATAAGGTGCAAAGTATTTATCATATGAATCTGTTTTTCCTTGTGGAACACTTTTCAACATAGCATATTCATATTGCCATTTTGCGTAATCCTCAGAATTAAGAACATCAATCTTTTTCGCCATATTTTTAGCACCGTAGAACACGTTGTAATTTACCGAAATTTTATTGTCTTTACCACTTTTGGTCGTTACGATAATAACCCCATTTGCACCTCTAGAACCATAAATTGCAGTTGAAGATGCATCCTTTAATACGGTAATATTTTCAACATCGGAAGGAGAAATATCATTCATGCTGTTTACAGGAAATCCATCTACTATAATCAACGGTGAACTATCTTGAGTTAACGAACCTCCACCACGAACTCTAATTTTCACTTCAGAATCAGGCGAACCTTCTGAAGAAGTCACTTGCACTCCGGCAATACGACCCGTCAAAGTTTCGGCAACACTCGCTACAGCCACTTTTTTCAAATCAGAACCTGAAATTGTAGAAACCGCTCCTGTTAAATCTGATTTTTTAACTGTTCCGTATCCAACCACAACAACTTCATTTAATTTAGAAGTCGTACTTTTCAAGGACACATTTAAAATTGTTTTTTGCCCTACTACTTGAGTTAAATTTTCAAATCCTAGATATGAAAAAATTAATTCACTTTTTGAACCTGCAACACGTATGTTATATTTACCATCAATATCAGAACTTGCTGTGTTTTTAGTTCCTTTTTCAACAATATTAACTCCCGGCAATGGAAATCCAGTGTCATCTTTAACAACCCCACTCACAATAGTTCCTTTTTGAGCTTTCATTTCATTGCTCACAAATAAACTGAGAAAGAGCATAATGACAAAAAAACTTTTAGCTGTTTTTTTCAATAAACAATTTGAAATCATAATTTAGTTTTTAAATAATTAGTAATTTGGTATTCATAATTTTAATTCTTGACTTGGAGGCCATTTTTAAACACATTCCATTTTTAGCTCAAAATTTTAAATTAAAATGGTTATGTCCCTTATTTATTTTCAATCATTACATTTTTTATTTATGGATAATTATTGATTGTCGTCAGCCAAGACATTAGTTCAAAAAAACAAATAAAAACATGTAATCGATTGCACAAATGTAAAAAAACTAATTTTATAATTCTAAAGAAAAATGAAATAAAAAATAAACATAGCTTAAAAAAAACAGATATAAATAGGGTTATCACAAAAAAGCGAATTAATAAGTTCCAAATTACCCGCTTATCAACAAGTACTAAAATTACAATTATCCGCACATAAATCATCCAAAAAGAAATTGCCGGTAAAAATACCTTGAACGAACTTCAAAACAATAGAAATAAACGAAAGTTTTAACATTTGCAACAATATTAAAAAACTTCTTGAAGTATTAAAAACTCAATTTTCCAAATAAAAAAAAATGAGGCAATCATGTCGCTATGATTGCCTCATTTTTTTATTTCATTTAAGAAAAACTACTTGAAAACTACTCCAAACTTTAAAGCTTCTGCTTTGGCTTCTGGTATTAACCGCTTCAAATTAGCAATTCTTGTGGCATCGGCCGGATGCGTGCTAAGAAATTCAGGCGATTTATTGCCGCTACTGCTAGCCGACATTCTTTCCCAAAATGCTATGGCCAATTCAGGATTGTACCCAGCAATTGCCATAAGCGTCAATCCTATTTTATCGGCTTCACTTTCGTGATTTCTGCTAAAAGGGAGCATTACTCCTACTTGAGAACCAATTCCATAATATTGTTGCCACATTTGTTGTTGCTCGGCACTCTTGTTTCCCGTTGCCACTGCGACTCCCACGGCTCCAATTTGTTGCAATTGGGTCGCGCTCATTCGCTGTGCACCGTGATTGGCCAATGCATGCGAAACTTCATGTCCCATTACGGTAGCCAACCCCGCATCATCTTTGGTCACGGGCAAGATTCCTGAATAAACCACGATCTTGCCTCCTGGCAAACACCAAGCATTAATTTCCTTGTTTTCTATCAACTTATATTCCCATTGATAACCATTCAAGTATTCTCCCTGCCCATTTGCTTTTAACCAACGTTCTGCTGCCAACTTGATCTTCATTCCAACGTTTTCAACTCGTTTTGCCTCCGCGGTTCCAACTATGACTTTATTCTCCTTCAAGAATGTTCCATATTGTTGAAAAGAGGAGGGAAACAGTTCGCTGTTGGAAACAAAATTCAAACTCTGCTTTCCAGTAAAAGGATTTGTGGCGCACGAAAAAAACAATCCCAATGCACAAATCACGATCGCTGTCAATATCAATTTCTTTTTCATAAACACAATTTTAATTATTTAACGAAAATACAATTAAAATGAAGATTTAATTTATAAAATAAAATCAAAAAGTATCAACATTTTTGGATAATTACTCTCCAATAATATGCAATTCTGAAAATTCTTTGTCTAGAATTAAATAATTTTCTTTTTCGAATGTCAATGCATCAAACAAGACTGTTTCGTTGTCTATTTCAATTTCTTTAATTTTGAATGGCAAACCGAAAATGTTAATCTTGAATTTAGAATAATTGGTATCATACTTGCCTTCTTTGTGCAATTGAATGATTAACTCTTTTTCTTTTCCGATGGTTTGAAATGACAATAAACTATATCTTCCTTTTTTATAATCATAACCATCTTGAGCGTCTTCATAAACCACCGACTTTTCTTTACCTTCCTTATAATAAAAATCCAAAGTCAACTCGTCGAATTCCAATTCACCGACATATTGTTGTACAGGATATTTTGGAATTATGGCACCGGCTTTTACAAAAATCGGAATTTGGTCAAACTTGGTGTCCACCCAAATTTCTTTTCCCCCCGAAATTAATTCGTTAGTCCAGTAATTGTACCATTGGCCACGGGGAATATACATTCTTCGTCCCAATGAATTAGGCTCAAGGATTGGACATACCAAAATTTGGTTTCCAAAAATAAATTCGTCATTTCGATAATACGTTTGGGTATCTTCTTGATCAAAATAAACCAACGGTTTCAACATCGGAATTCCCTCCTCGATATACTGCCAAAACATGGTATATAAATAAGGTAGCAATTGATAACGCAAACTGACAAACTTTCGGGTAATGTCGATAACTTCCTCGTCAAACGCCCAAGGTTCTTGATTACCGTGATCGCCCGAGGAATGTGTTCTGCAAAAAGGATGAAAAACCCCCAATTGAATCCAACGTGCATATAATTCGCCCGAAGGTTGTTCCGCAAATCCACCGATATCCGAACCGGTGAACCCCATTCCGGAAATACACATTCTTTGCACTTGAATATTGGCAATCCACAAATGTTCCCAAGTCGCCACATTATCTCCTGTCCAAGAAGACGTATAACGTTGCGCTCCCGAATAAGCCGATCTCGTAATCACGAAAGGTCTTTTTGGATAAGCGAATCGTTTTACCCCGTGATAAGTCGCCCTTGCCATTTGGGTTCCATAAATATTATGCGCTTTTCTGTGGCTACAAGGATTTCCGTCATAATCGTGACGCACATCCATTGGAAAAGTTTTATTTGGAACTTCCATTACGGCGGGTTCATTCATGTCATTCCAAACTCCTTTTACGCCGATATCCGAAATTAATTCCTTGAACAATCCTGCCCACCATTCTCGAACCACGGGATTGGTATAATCTGGAAAATTACATTCACCGGGCCAAACTTTTCCTTTCATATAGGGACCATCGGCTCTTTTGCAGAAATAATCTTTCTCCAAAGCTTCTTTATAAACCGAGTATTCTTTGTCTATCTTGATGCCTGGATCAATAATTACAATAGTTTTAAATCCGTCTGCGGCCAATTCGGTCACCATTCGTTTGGGATCAGGAAAATACTCTTTGTTCCATGTAAAACAACGGAAGCCTTCCATATAATCTATGTCCAAATAAATGGCATCGCATGGTATTTGCAATTCCCTGAATTTTGCCGCCACTTCTTTCACATTACTTTCCGGATAGTAACTCCATTTACACTGGTGGTATCCCAGTGCCCAAAGTGGCGGCAATTCTGGTTTTCCGGTCAAATCCGTATAAGTGGTAACCACGTCGTGCATATTGGGACCATATATGAAATAATAATTCATCTCGCCACCTTCTGCCCAATAACTGGTCACGTTTCTTCTTTCATGACAGAAATCAAAATAGGTTCTAAAAGTATTGTCAAAGAAAATTCCATAAGCTTTTTTGTTTTGCAATCCAACATAAAAAGGCACTACCTTATATAAAGGTTCTTGATCTTTGCCGAAAGCATATTGATCGGTGGCAAAATTCTCCACTCTTTTCCCCTTCAAATTCATTTGGGTCGCTTTGTCGCCAAGACCATAAAAACATTCGCCATCTTTGGATGATTTGCTCATCTTGACAATATTCCCGCCGTATTCATAGCTTTCTTCCCAATGAAAGCCCAACTCGTCTTCAAGAATAGCATTTTCATTCAAGTCATAAATAGATACTCTCAGATCTAATTTGAAAATTCTGCAGAGTACCTTGCTGGTTTTTACTTGGTAATACAAGTCCGCTTCTGTAACCTCAAGAAAATTGTAGCCGTGCAATTGGCTTTTGTCAATGGCATACGAAAAATCGTTGCTGAAATATCCTTTTGTAGTGTATCGAAAACGCAGCAAACTGTCTCTTAATATCGTCAATTTTAAAATGACACTGCCTTCAGTATGAAAATATACAGAATCCACTTCGCGCTTGATCGAAACGATCTTGGATGGATATTGATTTCCTTTAAATTCTAATTCTGTATTTGTAATCATATTTTTTGCTTTTTTTACTACTAATTAATCTTTTCTTTATTTTCCAAATTTACAAAAATACTTTAAACTCAATAAAAATATTAATATTTTTCACGAAAACGTTGTAATTTATGCTTAATATCCAATAAAAAACTCCATTTTACATTTTTTGTTGCGAAAAAATCAAAATGAAGTTTTATGAATTTACTGCCCTTAATTAAACTTGTAAACAGTCACGCTCAATGGCGGCAATGTTAATTCTATTGAATATTCCCTGCCGTCATAAGGAGAGGATTCTATAACCAACTCACTGGAATTCAATACCCCACTACCTCCATAAATGGCTGCATCACTGTTGAAAATTTCTTCCAATTTTCCTTTTTGAGGCAAACCAATGCGATAGTTTTCACGAACCACTTGGGTGAAATTACATACCACGACCACATCCTCTTTTGGATTGTTTCCTTTTCGAATATAAGACATCACGGCATTTTGGTGATCGGAATAATTAATCCATTCGAAACCTTCCGGACTGAACTGTTTTTCGTGCAATGCCGGATAATTTTTATACAAAGCATTCAAGTCGGTTATTGTTTTTTTGATGCCTTCATGGAAACCATATTGCAACAAATGCCAATCCAGGCTTCCTTCAAAATTCCATTCGGCACTTTGACCAAATTCACTTCCCATAAACAACAATTTCGTTCCTGGATGCGTAAACATGTAGCCATAAAGCAAACGTAAATTGGCAAATTTCTGCCATTCGTCGCCAGGCATTCTTCCCGCTATTGATTTCTTGCCATAAACGACTTCATCATGGGAAAGCGGCAACATAAAATTCTCGGAAAAAGCGTAGGTCATCGAAAAAGTCAAGTCGTTTTGATGGTATTTTCTATACACCGTGTCTTTTTTGAAATATTCCAAGGTATCGTGCATCCAGCCCATCATCCATTTCATTCCAAAACCCAATCCTCCCATAAACGTAGGTCTGGAAACCATTGGAAATGAAGTACTTTCCTCGGCTATGGTTTGCACGCCTTCAAAACTGGAATAAACGGCTTCGTTGAAATCCTTCAAGAAACTTATGGTGTCCAGATTTTCCCTGCCTCCAAAAATATTGGGTTCCCATTCGCCTTCATTTCTGGAATAATCCAAGTAAAGCATCGACGCCACGGCATCCACTCGAAGTCCATCGACGTGATATTGTTGCAACCAGAAAATAGCGTTGCTGATCAAAAAAGCACGTACTTCATTTCGTCCATAATTGAAAACCAAACTTTTCCAATCGGGATGATAGCCCTTTTTGCGGTCGGGATGTTCGAAAAGATTCGATCCGTCAAAAAATCCCAAACCGTGGGCATCTTCCGGGAAATGGGAAGGAACCCAATCCAGTATTACCCCAATTCCAGCTTGGTGCAATTTATCGACCAAAACCATAAAATCCTGCGGTTTTCCAAAACGGGAAGTAGGCGCAAAATATCCCACTAATTGATATCCCCAAGACGGATCATACGGATATTCCATTATGGGCATAAATTCCACGTGTGTAAAACCGGTTTCTTTAATATAATCAACCAACTCTTCGGCCAATTCAAGATAAGTCAAAAATTTGCCTTCGGCATTGCGCTTCCAAGAACCCAAATGCACTTCATAGACAGAATAGGGTTTGTCCAAATCATTGTGTCCTTTGCGGGTTTCCATCCAGTTTTTGTCTTTCCAATCGTAATTCAAATCCCAAATTACGGAAGCGGTATGCGGTGGATGCTCACAATACAAAGCGAATGGATCTGCTTTTTCGGTGATGATTCCGCCATTGTTGGATTGGATTTTATACTTGTAGGTAGTTCCTTTTTCCAAACCCGGAATAAACCCTTCCCAGATTCCTGAAGAATCCCAACGCACTTGCAAGAGGTGTTCGCCCTGAATCCAATAATTGAAATCCCCAACCACGGAAACGGAACGTGCCGATGGTGCCCAAACGGCAAAATAAACGCCTTTTACGCCATCCACTTCGATAATATGTGCGCCTAATTTTTCGTATAATCTGAAATGTTTTCCCGCTTTGAATAAATCAATATCGAAATCGGTAAAAAGGGAATAAGGTTGTACAGTGTTCATTTTAATGGTGGGTGATTTAATTTTTTATTTTTTTGCGAATGGTAAATTCGTTGGTAGTTTTATTCATTTTGAAAATTCTCGATTTCCAATCTTAATTTTTCCAAATGTCGATTTATTATTGCCCAAACAATTGAATTGTCTATACTGTCATAGGCGTGAACTAAACGATTACGAAATCCAATAATTTGATGGTCATTTTCAATTATAATTTGAGGCTCAATTTGTCTCAATTTATTGAGAGCTTCACCAATAATGACCAATTGTCTTTCGACGGCACTTTGGGTTTTCCTGTCTTTATCATAAAGATTGAAATCTGAAATACCAATAGTAAATTCGTTAATCAAGTCTATTGCCATCAAGACATCAGAAAGATACTTTTTGCTCTTTTCCGTCATAAAGTAAAATTTTTGTCGCTTCAATATTTTTTTTGAGAATTGGATTTTTGATGGATGAACTAGTCAATAAATCCACTTTTCTTTGAAAAAACACTTCGAGTTTATCCCAAATATCCATCAAGTTTTCTCCACGTTCTATTGGATCTTCATTTTCAATTTCAATCAACAAATCAATATCGCTAGATTCCTCATTGAAATTTTCAGTTACGGCAGAACCAAAAGCATAAATATTTTTGACATTATGGCTTTTGCATAATGCCAAAAATTCTGCTAATTTCAGTTGTATGGATTCTTTCATTTTCATAAAGCTAATATAGTTTATTTTTGGGTAAGTTAATTTTGCTCAAAAATAAGGACAATCACCGCAAAATCTCAAAATCATAAATTCAATAATTATTTGACAATAACAACTTATTTTTTTTGCGTCTTGGCGCCTTTGTGGCAAAATATAACTACATATTTTTATCGTTCAATTTTAAACAAATGAAAAGGCAAATCAGGAGAAAGCTCCACGAAATTCCATTCACTATTCCAAATATAGTTATTTCCTGTAATTAAATCGGTAATCTTTAAAGGAAGACTGCCGTGCAATTCATTTGGAAGCAACACCATGGATTGGGCCGTATAGTTGGAATCGAGACTGGCAACCATCAAGGTTTCGTCCTGTTTGTCATCATCAAATTTATAATAAGCCATAATCTGGTCGTTGTTCGTGGCACAAAAAACAATGTTGTTGGTTTGTTGCAGCGAAACTTGTTCCTTTCTAATGGTGTTGATTCGGGTAATCAGCGTGGTAATTTTATTTTGCTTTTCCCAATCCCATTTAAAATACTCGTACTTTTCCGAATTCAAATATTCCTCTTTTCCTGGCGCCATTGGCGTGGAAACTCGATACTCGAAAACCGGACCGTAAATCCCTATGCTGGAACTCAAGGTTGCTGCCAAAAAATATTTTTGGAGATGGATGGATTCATTCCCGTTTTGCAAAGCATAAGGATTGATGTCGGGCGTATTGGGCCAAAAATTGGGACGATAAAATTCTTTTTGTTCGGACTGGGTTAATTCTTCCACATATTCCGTCAATTCTTTTTTGGAATTTCTCCAAGTAAAATAGGTGTACGATTGCGTAAATCCTTGTTTGGCCAATTCGTTCATAATTTTTGGACGCGTGAAAGCTTCCGCCAAAAACAACACATCGGGATGTTTTTTCTTGATTTCGCCAATCAACCAACCCCAGAAAAAGAAGGGTTTTGTATGTGGATTATCGACTCTATAAATTTTGACATCGCATTCTTCAATCCAAAACAAAGCCACGTCCAACAATTCTTTCCAAAGATTTTTCCAATCACCGCTTTCAAAATAAATGGGCTGGATGTCTTGGTATTTTTTGGGTGGATTTTCGGCATATTGTACCGTTCCATCGGGACGCCATTTGAACCACTGTGGAAAATCTTTCACGTAAGGATGATCGGGAGCGGCTTGCAAAGCATAATCCATGGCGACTTCAATTCCCAACTCTTTTGCCTTTTTGACCAAGGATTTGAAATCTTCAATGCTTCCCAATTCTGGATGCGTGGATTTGTGTCCGCCATATTGCGAACCAATTCCCCAAGGCGAACCTACATCTCCAGGTTCCGCATTAGTGGCATTATTTTTTCCCTTTCGGTTTACTTCACCAATGGGATGAATCGGCGGGAAATACAAGGTATCAAAACCCATTGAAGCCACTCTGGGCAACAATCTTTCGCAATCCTTGAAAGTTCCGTGTTTCCCTTCTTCGGCGGAGGCGGAACGTGGAAAAAACTCGTACCAAGTGCTAAACAATGCCTTTTTTCTGTCCACGTAAACCTGCAATTCCTTGGAGTTGTTTTCCAGGAATCGAATGGGATATTTCTTGAAGATTTGGTGCAGTTCTGCAGACATTGCTTCTTGAATTGCCTTGTCGTAATCCGACTCGTTGGTGAAATAAACAGCCAGTTTTTCGAGATATTCTTTCTCGGAATCATTGGCTAATTCCAGGACTGATTTCACGTATTCGGCTCCTTCCAAAAGTTCTGATTTTACGTACTGGTTGTCGTGAATTTTGCGTTCGGTGCCGTGTTGCCAGTTCAAAGCATAATCGACCCAGCCTTCGACAAAATAGGCATACAATCCTTGTTTTTCTACTTTGAAAGTGGCGGTCCATTGTTCGTTTTCTTTTGGAACCATTCGAACTTCTTGCCAATTTTTGTCGGCTTCGTGCTTGAATTTCACGCAACATTCGATAATGTCGTGTCCATCGGAAAAAACATCGGCCGTTACGGTTATGGATTGGCCAACAACTCTTTTTACATAATAAGCTCCGCAATCTATTTGAGGCGAGAGGTTTTCTATTACTATTCGGGTTTGATTCTGCATTTTGTGTTTTTAAAAGTCAACTAATTTTATGAAAAACAGATTTTGTATCTCATTTCAAAATCTTTGTCAAAGTTCAATACTTTGACAAAGATTAATAGTGTTTTGTGCTACAATATTCTTGCAGTTGCTCTGCGTGAGGGATTACTTCACATTGCAATTATTTCCACAGGAGTTCAGTGAACTACGTTTGTAGTGGAGCTCTTTTTTTCATCAATTGCCAAGGGTTTAAACCCGTGGCAATTGATGAAAAAAAAAAGCGGGAACGTAAAGCCCGACCCGTAGTTTTTACGAAGGGTCACGCCTAAATTGAAATGCTATTTGATAACGAAATTATCCGGTATGACCGCTCCTTTTTTGACAACAACAATTCCTTCTTTGATGGTATATAATTCATTGGTATGATTCTCCAAATGCTTTCCTCCACTGATGTAAACATCGTTTCCAATTCGGGAGTTTTTATCCACAATGGCGTTGTTTATGAAGCATCTTTCGCCAATTCCCACCAGTTTTTTATTGTTTTTAATGTCTTCGTTCATTTCCTCTATGCTTTGGTAGAAATCGTTACCCATAACATAAGTATTTTGGATAATTGTTCCCTCTCCTATTCTAGCCCTGATTCCAATTACCGAACGAATAATTTCTTTGGCATTGATGATGCAGCCTTCAGAAATCAATGATTTGTCAATATGTGTTCTTTTGAACTTTGTGGGAGGCAACAATCGTGGACGAGTAACAATCTTGTTGTCGTCGTCAAATAAATTAAATTTAGGAACATCATCCGTCAACCCGATATTGGCTTCAAAAAAGGAATCAATATTACCGATATCTGTCCAATAGCCTTCGTACTGGAAACTGAATATTTTTTTGTTCCCAACGGCTTGGGGAATAATTTCTTTTCCAAAATCTTGGGTGCTGGATTCCGCCATAACGTCCAACAAGAATTTCCTGTTGAAGACATAAATCCCCATCGATGCCAGATAATGTTTGCCTTCGCTTTTCATTTGGTCACTCACGTCGGAAGTCCATTCCGGCAAAAGTTCCTTGGCGGGTTTTTCGATGAAAGCCTCGATAAAATTTTCGGAATTGGTCTTTAAAATTCCAAACTCAGGCGCGTCTTTTGCATTTACCGGCAAGGTGGCGATAGAAATATCGGCTTCGTTTTTGATGTGCTCCTCGATCATTTGATTCAAGTCCATTTGATACAATTGGTCCCCCGAAAGGATCAAGGCATAATCAAAATCGTGATTCAGAAAATGGGGCATGCATTGCCTTACGGCATCTGCAGTTCCCTGAAACCATCTTGGATTGTCGGGAGTTTGTTCTGCCGCCAAAATATCGACAAAAGCTTGACTAAAAATACTGAAATGATAGGTGTTCTTGATGTGGGCATTCAAAGACGCCGAATTGAACTGTGTCAATACAAATATTCGATAAATATCCGAATTCATGCAGTTCGAGATGGGAATATCGACCAAACGATATTTTCCCCCAATTGGAACTGCGGGTTTTGAACGTGATTCTGTCAATGGAGATAATCGGGAGCCTTGACCACCACCGAGAATAATTGCAATAACATTTTTCCTTTTAGCCTTCATTTTTGTTTAGTATTAAATTGTACCCCTCTATATATTCTTGACAAACGCTTTCCCAAGAATGGTCAATAGCCATTCCCTTTTTTCGAATATCATTAATTTTTTTCTTGTCTTTATATAAATTTACCGCCCTTTGAATCGAATAACAAATATCTCCAACACTGGCTTGATCGTGGCAAATTCCATTTCCGTTGTCACCAAAATCAATTACAGTGTCCTTCAATCCTCCTGTTCTTCGCACGATGGGAATCGTTCCGTAACGCATGGCATACATTTGGTTCAGCCCGCAAGGCTCGACTCTGGAAGGCATCAACAAAAAATCGGAACCTGCATAAATTTGATGGGCCAACGCTTCATCATAGCCAATAACGGCATTGTAATTTCCTTTGAAACTGGTCAATAAATGGGTCAATTGGTTTTCTATTTCGGTATTCCCGGAACCCAAAACCAATATATTGATTTCCTTGTAATTTTCAGACAAAGACATCGCGGCAGCGTGAGGCAACAAATCGGCTCCTTTCTCTTCCAATAATCTTCCAATAAAACTAAAAAGCGGTTTTGTGGGATCTAAATTATGCTCAGCACACAACTTTTCCTTGTTTTCCTGCTTTCCTTTTTTGAAATTTTTAATCGAATAATTTTTCTCCAACATTTTATCCGTGGCTGGATTCCAGACTTCCATGTCAATCCCGTTCAAAATTCCTCTGGACTTGTATCTTACGAGATTAAACAAGGATTCCAATCCATAAGCCGAATAATTGATTTCGTTCAAATAATTGGGCGAAACCGTGGTTACTGCCGAAGCACATTTGATGGCTGTGGCCAATGAATTAATCCTGTTGTCCCATTCCAAAAGAGTTACTTTCGACAAATCGAACTCCGGCAAATAATACAATTTATCGAATCCAAATTGCCCTTGATAAATGGAATTATGAATGGTTATTACCGTTGGCGTATCCTTTAGTTTCTCATATTTATTGGCATACATCATCATGAACGGAATCAAGCCCGTATGATGATCGTGACAGTTAATCACGTCCGGCATTGCTGTTCTGGTATTAATCCAATCCAAGGTGGCTATCTGGAACGACACGAATCGTTCGATGTCATCTTCATGACCGTAAATTTCTTTTCTGTCAAAAAGTTCCGGAATTTCGACTAAATACAACTCGTAGCCAAGTTTTCCTGTTCTTTCCTTCAAGATATTAAAAGGAAAATTAAAATTCCCCAATTTTACAAAATCGGAATGGACACAATCAAATTCATTTTCGTTAATGAACTTGGTTTCATAACGAGGCAGCACCACGCTAACAAGATGCCCCGCACTATTCTGATATTTGGGCAATGCTCCCACTACATCAGCCAAGCCACCAACCTTTGCTGCCGGATAACACTCCGCAGCTATATGAAATATTTCCATTTAAGAAATTCTATTTTTAAAATTCTTCCTAAAACAACATCATTATTGATAATGGTCGTGTTAAGCAAATTCAAGATTTTGGGTAAAAGCCAATTAAAATTGTGCTACATTTATGTTTTTCTAAATTTAGTAAAAAAAACACAGAAAATTACCATGATTGAAAATTTATTAAAATAATAAAAATGACCTCTAAACTTTCACAATCATTGAAAATTCCTAAAATAATCCTACACGGCAGTAAACTTATCGCTTATTTTTCTCCAAATCTGGCAACCTTGTTTGCCGCAAAACTATTTACGTCTCCGATAAAACATAAAATTCCAAAAAGAGAATGGGAGATGGACAGCAAAAGCACGCAAACATTAATTGAAATCCCAAAAATTAATAAAAAAGTAGTTCTTTACCAATATGGCGAAAGCAGCAAGAAAATCTTGTTGGTTCACGGATGGTCGGGACGAGGAACACAGCTTTTCAAAATTGCCGATGAATTATTGAAAGCAGGCTATTGCACCATCAGTTTTGACGCACCTGCCCACGGAAAATCGCCAGGAAAAACCACCATTATGGCAGATTTTGTCGAAGCAATATTGGAAATAGAGAAACAATTTGGTCCTTTCGAAGCCGCCGTCGGACATTCTTTGGGAGGGATGTCGTTGTTGAATTCGGTAAAAAAAGGACTTGAAATCAATAATTTGGCAATCATTGGAAGCGGAGACATCGTACAGGATATTCTGGACGATTTTATAAAAAAATTAGGTTTAAAACCAGAAATAAGCATTCGTTTACGCATCCATTTCGAAAAAAAACACGGCTTGGAAATGGACAGTTTCTCCGGCTACAAATCGGCAATGGAAATAACCATTCCTGTCTTGGTACTGCACGACAAAAAGGATCTCGATATTCCCGTAACAGCAGGAATCAACATCCACAAGCACTTGAAAAACGGTAAATTATTTTTAACCGAAGGACTTGGACATCGCAAGATTCTGGGGAATTCTGAGGTGATAGAGAAAGTGGTTCGGTTTATCAATCAAACTTGATTTAGATTCTTTTTGCCGAATCAGGAAGAGGTGCACAACAAATTGCACTTTTCCAAAAAAAACAATTGGTCGTGCGCCCTAGAAAATAAACACGCTCTATTTAGTTTGTCAGGCTGTAAGCGTCTCAACACACTAGAGCAACTTGGTAGGGACGCTTACAGCCTAACAAATAACAAGAAAAAAAGGTGCTACATTACCGAAAATTCATCGAGTCAAGTTTTTTTTGTCATTTCGACGAAGGAGAAATCACATCAGTTGCTCTCGATTGTTGCTCTCGTTATGTGATTTCTCCTTCGTCGAAATGACAATGATACAATGTATTTATCCCTTAACTTAATGACATTGAGTTCGAGCGCAGTCGAGAACCATTATGGCATCAAAATCGAAAAGCAATTGATGCAAGTGCTGCCAAAGAAAATTTGGGGAGAAATAGGAATGGCGATTTCGTTTTTGGGAAGGGAAATTTGTCGCCCCACACCTAAATGCCAGGAATGTCCAATTCAAAACGATTGTCAATATCCATTAAAAACGATTTAAAAAAATATGACTCGTAATATTCCCCTATACTCATTGGTCATTTTTCCCAATCCTGAGCAATCGACTTTGATTAAATCTTATAAACAATTGCTCAAAAATCATGTTGGCTGGTTTGGTAGTGCCAATGCAGCGGGACATATTACAATAATCAACTTTGAAAACGAACTCTCACTTCAGCTTTATCTTGACAGGATTAGAGAATTCTGTAAGTCTGTCGTTACACAAAAAGTGACTTTAAACGCTTGTGATTCTTTTGGAGAAAGCACCTTTTTCATTTCACCAGATAAAGCTTCACAACAATACCTCGATAATCTCATTATAGATTTACATCAATATTTAGGTTTTAAAATCAAAAAAGCCCACGCTCATTTAAGCATTGCCCGTGGGCTTAATGCAGAAAAAATGAAAATAGCCTACGAACTGTTCAGAAATACTCCAATTAATTTACAATTTAACTGTGATTCATTTCACCTTAGGAGATTCAACGACCAGACCAAACAATATTCTGATATCATAGAGAAAATTGATTTCGGGAAATAGTGGTCAAAATTCTAGGTTTTAGACTTGATCCAACTTTCGCAAAAATAAGAGCTATTAACCATTAAAAGTCTAAAATTATAAAATAAAAAACCTTTTTAAAACAAAAAAACCCTGTTTCGTTAGAAACAGGGTTTTTCAAAAGAAAGGCGACGACATACTCTCCCACATAACTGCAGTACCATCTGCGCAGGCGGGCTTAACTACTCTGTTCGGGATGGGAAGAGGTGAGCCCCGCCGCAATAACCACCTTAAGGTCGTTTTGCAATGGGTATTCCGACTCAATCGGAACAACATTACACAATATCTTGACATACTGAGATAAAGAAATTCAATAAATTGTTTGTCCTTGTCATTCTGGAAGAATCTAGGATCTAGAAAGGTTCTCCCCCCGCCGAGGCGGGGGAAAAGGTGTACATAAGCTTACGGGTTATTAGTACTACTCGACTATGACATTACTGCCTTTACATCTATAGCCTATCAACGTGGTCATCTCCCACGACCCTTAAAAGAAATCTCATCTTGTGGTGGGTTTCGCGCTTATATGCTTTCAGCGCTTATCCCTTCCCAACGTAGCTACTCTGCGATGCTCCTGGCGGAACAACAGATACACTAGAGGTTAGTCCAATTCGGTCCTCTCGTACTAGAATCAGATCCACTCAAATTTCTTGCGCCCACAGTAGATAGAGACCGAACTGTCTCACGACGTTCTGAACCCAGCTCGCGTGCCACTTTAATGGGCGAACAGCCCAACCCTTGGGACCTTCTCCAGCCCCAGGATGTGACGAGCCGACATCGAGGTGCCAAACCCCCCCGTCGATATGAGCTCTTGGGGGAGATCAGCCTGTTATCCCCGGCGTACCTTTTATCCTTTGAGCGATGGCCCTTCCATGCGGAACCACCGGATCACTATGCTCTACTTTCGTACCTGATCGACCTGTATGTCTCTCAGTCAAGCTCCCTTATGCCATTGCACTCTACGCACGGTTACCAAGCGTACTGAGGGAACCTTTAGAAGCCTCCGTTACTCTTTTGGAGGCGACCACCCCAGTCAAACTACCCACCAAGCAATGTCCCCCGTTTTCGGGGTTAGGCCTCAGATAAACAAAGGGTTGTATTTCAACAATGACTCCACAACGCCTAGCGACGCCACTTCACAGTCTCCAACCTATCCTACACATCATTTATCCAAGGTCAATACTAAGCTATAGTAAAGGTGCACAGGGTCTTTTCGTCCCACTGCGGGTAAACGGCATCTTCACCGTTACTACAATTTCACCGAGCTCATGGCTGAGACAGTGTCCAGATCGTTACACCATTCGTGCAGGTCGGAACTTACCCGACAAGGAATTTCGCTACCTTAGGACCGTTATAGTTACGGCCGCCGTTTACTGGGGCTTCAATTCAATGCTTCTTCTTGCGAATAACATCTCCTCTTAACCTTCCAGCACCGGGCAGGTGTCAGGCCCTATACTTCATCTTACGATTTTGCAGAGCCCTGTGTTTTTGATAAACAGTCGCCTGGACCTCTTCACTGCGGCCAGCATTGCTGCTGGCGACCCTTCTCCCGAAGTTACGGGTCTATTTTGCCTAATTCCTTAGCCATGAATCTCTCGAGCACCTTAGGATTCTCTCCTCGACTACCTGTGTCGGTTTGCGGTACGGGTACTTATAATCTGAAGTTTAGAGGTTTTTCTTGGAAGCCCTTAGGTGTACTATCTCTTTGTCCGAAGACGCCGAGTACTATCGTATTTCCCCAAGCCGCGTGGATTTGCCTGCGCAGCCTATAGGTAGGTACTTCAACGAACTATTCCGTCAGTTCGCGACACTTTCATCACTCCGTCACCCCATCACAATTATAACTAGTACGGGAATATTAACCCGTTGTCCATCGACTGTCCCTTTCGGGTTCGCCTTAGGTCCCGACTAACCCACAGCTGATTAGCATAGCTGTGGAAACCTTAGTCTTTCGGTGTGCGGGTTTCTCGCCCGCATTATCGTTACTTATGCCTACATTTTCTTTTCTAACCAGTCCAGCATGCTTTACAACACACCTTCTACCCTGTTAGAATGCTCCCCTACCACTTGATAACTTAATATCAAATCCATAGCTTCGGTAATATGTTTATGCCCGATTATTATCCATGCTCGTCCGCTCGACTAGTGAGCTGTTACGCACTCTTTAAATGAATGGCTGCTTCCAAGCCAACATCCTAGCTGTCTGGGCAGACAAACCTCGTTCTTTCAACTTAACATATATTTGGGGACCTTAGCTGATGGTCTGGGTTCTTTCCCTCTCGGACTTGGACCTTAGCACCCAAGCCCTCACTGCTGGTAAACATTATATAGCATTCGGAGTTTGTCAGGAATTGGTAGGCGGTGAAGCCCCCGCATCCAATCAGTAGCTCTACCTCTATATAACTTTATGACCAACGCTGCACCTAAATGCATTTCGGGGAGTACGAGCTATTTCCGAGTTTGATTGGCCTTTCACCCCTACCCACAGGTCATCCGAAGACTTTTCAACGTCAACCGGTTCGGACCTCCACTGTGTGTTACCACAGCTTCATCCTGCCCATGGGTAGATCACACGGTTTCGCGTCTAACACTACTGACTAAAGCGCCCTATTCAGACTCGCTTTCGCTACGGATCCGTGGCTTAACCACTTATCCTTGCCAGCAACGTTAACTCGTAGGCTCATTATGCAAAAGGCACGCCGTCACCCCACGAAAGGGCTCCGACCGCTTGTAAGCGTATGGTTTCAGGATCTATTTCACTCCGTTATTCACGGTTCTTTTCACCTTTCCCTCACGGTACTGGTTCACTATCGGTCTCTCAGGAGTATTTAGCCTTAGCGGATGGTCCCGCCAAATTCAGACAGGGTTTCACGTGCCCCGCCCTACTCAGGATACCACTATCCTTTACACTTATTACTTATACGAGGCTATCACTCTCTATGGCTCTACTTTCCAGTAGATTCTAATTCTTTGTGCAAGAAATGTCGTGGTCCTACAACCCCAACATTGCCGTAACAACATTGGTTTGGGCTAATCCGCGTTCGCTCGCCACTACTTACGGAATCACTTTTGTTTTCTTCTCCTCCGCCTACTTAGATGTTTCAGTTCAGCGGGTTTGCCCACCTATCGGTGTACTATGTCTTCAACATAGCGGGTTGCCCCATTCAGGTATTTACGGATCGTATCGTGTGTGCCAATCCCCGTAACTTTTCGCAGCTTATCACGCCTTTCATCGCCTCTGAGAGCCTAGGCATCCCCCATACGCCCTTATTTTGCTTATTGTACCAATCTTAAAATTAATTAAGACCGTTTTGTTTCGATTTTCTAATAAATTAGAAAATCTGCTTTCTACTTTTTAATTTTTTCTTATCTCAATATGTCAATGAACTTTTTCTTTTAGACTTTTAGATGATAGACTAATAGATAATAGACTTACGTCTCTCATCTTTTTATCTATTATCTTTTTGCCTTAAGATAGTGGAGAATAACGGAGTCGAACCGTTGACCTCCTGCGTGCAAGGCAGGCGCTCTAGCCAGCTGAGCTAATCCCCCATTTTTTAGTGGCAGTTAACAGTTTTCAGTTAACAGTACTTAAAACGGCTTCACTCAACCTCTAAAATTTCCTTTTATTCTGAATTTATTTCAGAATCTTTAAGTCTAAAATAGTTGTCTCGGACAGACTCGAACTGTCGACCCCTACATTATCAGTGTAGTACTCTAACCAGCTGAGCTACGAGACACTCTTTTTCTTAAAAATAAAACCGTCATCATAACGGTCTTACGTGTATTATTTGAACTAACAGCGAGAGTAATTAAATCCTTGGATTCTTTCCATTATAATCTTTCGTCTTCTTTCCTAAAAGTGTTGCAAGCAACTAACATTTAGGCTCTAGAAAGGAGGTGTTCCAGCCGCACCTTCCGGTACGGCTACCTTGTTACGACTTAGCCCTAGTTACCAGTTTTACCCTAGGCAGCTCCTTGCGGTCACCGACTTCAGGCACCCCCAGCTTCCATGGCTTGACGGGCGGTGTGTACAAGGCCCGGGAACGTATTCACCGGATCATGGCTGATATCCGATTACTAGCGATTCCAGCTTCACGGAGTCGAGTTGCAGACTCCGATCCGAACTGTGACCGGTTTTGTAGATTCGCTCCTGGTCACCCAGTGGCTGCTCTCTGTACCGGCCATTGTAGCACGTGTGTAGCCCAAGGCGTAAGGGCCGTGATGATTTGACGTCATCCCCACCTTCCTCTCAGTTTGCACTGGCAGTCTCGTTAGAGTTCCCGACATGACTCGCTGGCAACTAACAACAGGGGTTGCGCTCGTTATAGGACTTAACCTGACACCTCACGGCACGAGCTGACGACAACCATGCAGCACCTTGTAAATTGTCTTGCGAAAAAACTGTTTCCAGTCCGGTCAATCTACATTTAAGCCTTGGTAAGGTTCCTCGCGTATCATCGAATTAAACCACATGCTCCACCGCTTGTGCGGGCCCCCGTCAATTCCTTTGAGTTTCATTCTTGCGAACGTACTCCCCAGGTGGGATACTTATCACTTTCGCTTAGCCACTGAACTTGCGCCCAACAGCTAGTATCCATCGTTTACGGCGTGGACTACCAGGGTATCTAATCCTGTTCGCTACCCACGCTTTCGTCCATCAGCGTCAATCCATTAGTAGTAACCTGCCTTCGCAATTGGTATTCCATGTAATCTCTAAGCATTTCACCGCTACACTACATATTCTAGTTACTTCCTAATAATTCAAGTCCTACAGTATCAATGGCCGTTTCCCCGTTGAGCGGGGAGATTTCACCACTGACTTATAAGACCGCCTACGGACCCTTTAAACCCAATGATTCCGGATAACGCTTGGATCCTCCGTATTACCGCGGCTGCTGGCACGGAGTTAGCCGATCCTTATTCTTACAGTACCGTCAAGTCCCGACACGTCGGGATGTTTCTTCCTGTACAAAAGCAGTTTACAATCCATAGGACCGTCATCCTGCACGCGGCATGGCTGGATCAGGCTTGCGCCCATTGTCCAATATTCCTCACTGCTGCCTCCCGTAGGAGTCTGGTCCGTGTCTCAGTACCAGTGTGGGGGATCTCCCTCTCAGGACCCCTACCCATCGTAGCCTTGGTATGCCGTTACCATACCAACTAGCTAATGGGACGCATGCTCATCTTTTGCCGTTGTGACTTTAATTATAATATGATGCCATACTATAATACTATGAGGTATTAATCCAAATTTCTCTGGGCTATCCCTCTGCAAAAGGTAGATTGCATACGCGTTACGCACCCGTGCGCCGGTCTCTTGGTCCGAAAACCAATACCCCTCGACTTGCATGTGTTAAGCCTGCCGCTAGCGTTCATCCTGAGCCAGGATCAAACTCTTCATCGTATATTGTTTGCTTAATAAATTAAGCTATTGTTATTCGACTCAAATTCTAGTGGTTTTTTAAATCTTCCGATTCTCTTACTCTCTTTATTATTGTCCCGATAAATCGGGACGGCTGTCAATTCAATATGTCTAGGAACGTGTCTTTCTTTTTTTTAAGCGAGACGCGATAAATCGTCGTCTTTACTTGAGTGCCAGCCTTTCGATTAGCGGGTGCAAAAGTAACAAAGTCTTTTCTTTCTGGCAAGCTTTTTGTGAAGTTTTTTTGAAAAATATTTTTTCCTTTCTTCTTAATTTTCTTGTCAGTTTTTCAAGGAACATTGCTCATTTAGCGGGGTGCAAATGTAACACTCTTTTTTATTATTCGCAAACTTTTTTTAAACCTTTTTTGAAAATAAATCTTCTCTTGATTTCTTCTTGTTTGCCAGTGTTTATAAGAACTTGTGCGTCATTGCGGGTGCAAAAGTAGTGAGTGTTTTCGATTAAACAACACCCTTTTCAATCTTTTTTAAAACTATTTTTTAATGAACTGGTTTTTCGGTATTTACAACCACTCTTTTTTGGGGATCTGCCATTTTTAGACACGCCTTTTTGGGAATTGTATCGGTTTTAGTGCGTTTTGAGCGCGCTTGTATTGAAACGGAACGCCGATTAACACGAATTCGCTAAAGCGAAAACGCAGACAAAAACGGATTTTTATCCCGAAATGACCTGAAAAACCCTTCCTCCACCCCCTTCAAGGCAGATTCGAAGGGCATTTGGGACAGCTCGTCCCTATTTACAATTGGCAAAGTATTGCTGCAGTTACGGTAGATAATTACTATACACTTACTATATAGTTACTATACAGTTACTATACAGTTACTATACAGTTGCTATATATATGCTTTATACATACTTTATCCATACTTCAGACCTACACCATCTCTATCTTTACCCCTGCTTTTGCACCATCAAAGTCAGTGCTATCAACTATACTTCAGGTGTTTTTGTTTTGCAACGGCAGATTTATGGTCCAATTCACGAGCAGAAGAACTCATGGATTTCGACACTCCAAAATATATTTCTAATCGTATTTGAGGAGGATATCGATCGTTTTCACACCTCAAGTTGCTGAATTTCAGAACATTTACCCATATCCAATCACTGCTTTCTATTTCAAACATTACATCCAATGGCTTAATACATATAAGGATATGGCGGTTTTTAAAAAAGAAGAGGGGTGTCAAAACGAATGTTCCAGCCGACAGCAGTGGATAGATCTTGTAAAAACTAGTCTATATATAGTACACCCATTTAAAAACAGCCGTTGCCGTTTTCGACTGCGTTGGGGATAGCAGTGGAAATCCTTTTCTGCAGGCGTTCCGCACAAAAGATTACTTCACCATGTTTCTATTTTTTATTGGAGGCCATCGAAATTCGTTTGAAACGGATAGCAGGAAATAGCTCCTGAAAAAATCAGTCCTATATAGTGTATGTATTTAAAATCGGATGCGAAATTTTACGCTTGAGCAAAATATAGCAATGAAGTACTCTATTGAAAAACCCTGTAAACTTCGTTGTGGATAGCATAACCCCTATAAAACAAAAAGCCGCTACCTAAAATTGGCAGCGGCTTTCTATTATAGTTTACCCCAAGAAAGTTACTTCTTTTCGTTAATGGCCTTGTTTAACCAAAAATTGGTCAAATCATCATAATCAACTGGTGTAGCTGGAGGTTGATTAATCAATCTTCCCGATTCGAAGGCTCTTACCAATATGGTTTCGATTAAATAATCTTCGTTGACCTGATATGGAGCATAAGGTGTTTTCAGGTTAAGATCAAACATTTTGGCGGTGGTGTTGGACCAAAAGGCCGTCCATCCACTTTTTAGGGTTCTTACCAATTCATAAGTTGTGATGCCGGTTTGACGATGAATCAACTTGATGAGTATCTGACCTTGCTTGCGGGAAAGTTTTTTGAGTCTGGCTTCAAATTCGTTGTTAAGGTAGTCTTCGATAATTTTGAAATATTTCTTTTTATCTTTGGCTGTTTTCATACTTTTCATTCCTCGATTTAATGCCGTCAATCGCTCGGAAGCCATTTTGGCATAAGGATAGGTTTTATAAACTCGGTTTTTGAGAAGATCGAATTGCTTCTTGGACTCTACATCCACTTTTCCTTTATAGATAACTATTTCTTCCAATTGAATGGTATCATTAAATATAGTATCATTTTCCGTCAAGACATAACCCATTTTGGCTGTGTCATTTTGAACTTGTTGTGCATTGGACGAAATTGAGAGGAAAAGAAAAAACAAAAGGAAATTAACAATCTTCATATTCTAAAATTTATATGTCACAAAATTATACATTATATATAGAACTGTGATACCAAATTTATAATTTAGCAAAAAATAATTTTTATGAGTTCAAAATCGATATTAAAAAAGACTTCGCTAACGTTTTTAGAAAACTACCTTAACAATGCTTCTCCAACTGGATACGAAAGTTCGGGTCAAAAACTGTGGATGGAGTACCTAAAACCTTATGTGGACACTTTTATTACGGATACCTATGGAACTGCGGTGGGGGTTATCAATCCGGATGCTCCTTACAAAGTAGTAATTGAAGGTCACGCCGATGAAATTTCTTGGTACGTGAATTACATCACCGATGATGGGTTGATTTACGTGATTCGAAATGGAGGTTCCGATCATCAAATTGCGCCTTCAAAACGAGTTAACATTCATACCAAGAAAGGAATCGTGAAAGGTGTTTTTGGATGGCCAGCCATTCATACCCGCAATCGAGGCAAGGAAGAGGCTCCAAAAATAGACAACTTATTCATTGACATTGGTTGTTCCAAAAAAGAAGAAGTGGATGCACTGGGAGTTCACGTGGGTTGCGTGATTACCTATCCTGATGAATTTATGGTTTTGAACGAAAACAAATTTGTTTGTCGCGCCATAGATAATCGAATGGGTGGATTCATGATTGCCGAAGTGGCTCGTTTGCTGCACGAAAACAAAATCAAGCTTCCTTTTGGATTGTATATTACCAATTCCGTTCAAGAAGAAGTGGGACTTCGCGGTGCCGAAATGATTACCAAAACCATCAAACCCAATGCCGCCATCATAACCGATGTTTGCCACGATTCCACTACTCCAATGATTGAAAAGAAAATCGAGGGAGAAACCAAAATCGGAAAAGGTCCCGTTATTACTTATGCGCCGGCGGTTCAAAACAATTTGAGGGAGCTTATATTGGATACAGCCGAAGAGAAAAAAATTCCTTTTCAAAGATTGGCTTCTTCAAGAGTTACCGGAACGGATACCGATGCTTTTGCCTACAGCAATGGTGGAGTTGCCTCGGCATTAATTTCGTTGCCGCTGCGTTACATGCACACCACGGTTGAAATGGTGCATCGCGATGATGTGGAAAACGTGATCAAATTGATATATGAAACTTTATTAAAAATGGAAAACAACGAAACGTTTTCTTATTTCAAATAGAATTGTATCCATCTAAAAGCCAAAATCCTTTCCTTTTATCGAAAAAGAGGAAAGGATTTTTTATTTCCAGTTTCATCGAGCAATGGTCAAACTCACTTCCTGGTTCAATTCCAATTCTGTATCGTGATTGAAGAAAATGGCTTTTCTTTCGAAAGCGGCTTTGACCAAATAATGGCTTCCCTTGAAATAACATTGTTTCACAATGGCTTTCATTTTTCCCTCTTCAACCACTTTCAGTTGATACGGATACAACAAAAGCGTTTGGTCTATTTCATCTGAATCGGTAAAATGAGATAGTTTCAACTCGTTGACTTCTCCAAAAAGAGAGGCAACATAATAACTGGGCGGATTGTCGTGTAATTCTTTGGAATTTCCCTTGGCAATCAATTTCCCGTTTTGCAGCACGATGGTTTCATCCGAAAAGGACAAAGCTTCGTTGCTGTCGTGGGTGGCAATGACGCAAGTGATTTGCTTTTTCTTGAAATAATTAAATAAATTGCGGCGCAAGGCATTTTTCCTGAAGGAATCGATCTGGCTAAAAGGTTCGTCCAACAAAAGAATTTCGGGCTCCAATGCCAAAACTCTTGCCAAAGCGACTCTTTGTTGTTGGCCTCCGCTCAAGTATTTTGCCTTTACTTTGGCAAATTCGGTCATTTCGACCATTCCCAACAGTTCATGAACTCGTGCTTTTTTCTCGGCTTTATAAATATTGGACAAAAACTTGCCCACGTTTTCTTCGACAGTCACGTAAGGCATCAAATCAAAATCCTGCGCCAAATATTTGATGTAATCTTCACCCGGAATTAGATTGTATTTGGGTCCCAGAATAGGTTCGCCATTATATGCTATTTCCCCATTATCCAAATCATGTAAACCATACATCAATTTCAACAAGGTGCTTTTACCGCAACCACTTTCGCCAATAACAGCCACATTCTGGCCTTTGGCAATTTCGAAACTAATGTTTTCGATAACGGGATTTTCAATATAAGTGAAGGAAATATTTTTTACTTGAAGCATTTTCTGTGTTTAAAAGTGCAAATTTACAATGTTTATTAAAAGTAAACCTTATATGATTTTAATGAATTTATTTCTATATTTTAGCCTTGAAATTTTTAAAACTTAACCCTAAACTAAATGAAGAATATCTACATAATGCTGGCCGTTTTTTTTGGAACTTTAATTTGGTCGATTACCAATCCAAAAGAAGGTTTCACTTGTTTCCTGGAAATTATTCCGGCAATAATTGGCGTTTTGGTATTGGCCTTTACTTTCAATAAATTTAGGTTTACCAATTTTACTTATTTCTTGATCCTGATTCATTGCATTATTCTGTTCGTTGGCGGACATTATACTTACGCCGAAGTGCCGCTGTTTGATTACATCAGGGAAATTTTTCATCAAAGCAGGAATAATTATGACAAAGTGGGTCACTTTGCCCAAGGCTTAATTCCAGCAATGATTATTAGGGAGTTGTTTATTCGCAAGAAAGTAATCAGCAATCAACGCTTTTTTAACTTCATTATTGTTTCCATTTGTTTGGCGATAAGTGCGGCTTACGAATGGATCGAATGGGGAGTTTCAATTGCAACCGGAGATGGAGGCGATGCTTTTTTGGGAACACAAGGTTATGTTTGGGACACGCAATCGGACATGTTGTTTGCCACAATTGGAGCAATTGTTGGACTAATCCTGTTTTCAAAAATTCAGGATAGCCAACTGGAGAAAATACAAAAGTCTGTTTAAATCCTAGAATTCAAACAGACTTTATAGCTTTTTAAGTTGAGCTTAAATCAAAAAATTATTTTTTGTTCAAAGCAGCACTCATTTCCATTGAGATGGCAGAACGCTCCATTTTCAGTTTTCCAGCCATTGTTTCGATAACAACAGTTCCTTCTGAAAGTTCGGCCACTTTTCCGTGAAGTCCACTTTTGGTGATGATTTTATCGCCTACTTTTAAAGTGCTTTCGAATTCTTTTTCTTGTTTGGCTCTTTTTTGTTGTGGTCTAATCATGAAGAAATAGATAACGACAAACATTAATAGAAACGGTGCAAATTGAGTTAATTGTTCCATAATTTTAAATTCTTTTTGTTATTTTGATTATTGTTGTTTTTTGCTTTTTACATTAACCCGCGACCCACTTTCTGGATTCGTTTGTTGGTTTCCAATTCTTTGACCAAATTATCCAAAATTCCGTTGATAAAAATACTGCTTTTTGGCGTGGAATATTCTTTGGCCAATTCCAGATATTCGTTCAAAGTAACTTTCACGGGAATCGACGGGAATTTCAAAAATTCGCAAATCGCCATTTTGAGGATAATCGTGTCCATTTCGGCAATCCTGTCGCTGTCCCAGTTGGGGGTTTTATCGTCATATTCTTTGGCCAATTCTTTTTCGTTCAAGACTGTTTTTCGGAACAAATCTCGGACAAAATCCTTGTCTTCATTGTCCTTGAATAATTTTGGAACCCTGAAATTCCCTTCTTCAACATTTTTTATGGCTTTCAATTGCTTGATAATTTCAGTGTTTACCACCGGAATATCGTCAATCCAGGTCAGCTTGTGGTCTTCCAGATAATCGTAAAGTTTTTCATTTGGAACAATCACGTCCATAAACAAATCAACGATAAAATCCTTGTCTTCCTGGAATGTGTTTACCGAATTAAGCATGTAATTTTGGTACAATTTGCTTTGCTTGATGTCATTGAGAAGCAGCAAAATATAGTCATCGTTCAATGTCCAATTGTCAATTTTGCGATTTTCCAATGCTATGCTCAACGAATTGTTTTCGGCAAGTATTTGAAAAATAGCGTTTTTGATAAACTTTTCGTTGGGTTTGCGCTCTTGCGGAGTGGCAAGATGTTTTTGACTGGAGAGGTGCAAAAAGATGGTTTCTTTTTTGCAAATTTCTATCAGGGCGGACAGCATTATAAGATATAAATCCTGCATGGCATCAATACTGTAGTAAAGGAATTTTTCTTCTTTTACCAAATCATCTGAACCATTTTGATGCATCGCATAAATGGATTGCATGACCTTAACGCGAATATGTCTTCTATTTACCACCTTGTAAGAACTTTTATTAAATTAGTTTGCAAAAATAAGTATTTCATTTTTTAAAATATAATTAAACTTGAAAAATATCTGAATTTCATCTTACCTTTGAATTTCTTAAGAATCATTACACGTCATGAAAGAATTACTATATCTCAATAAATACTTTGTCAAATACAAATTCAGCTTTTTGCTGGGAATCATCATTACCATAGTTGCCCAAATATTTTCCCTGTTCACGCCAAAATTAATCAGCCAATCATTTAAGGCAATCGAAGATTTCGCAAAAGACGAAACGGTGTCCAAATCCTTTATCCAGCAGGAATTAGTCTCTAATATCCTCTTGATAATTGCCACGACAATCATTGCGGGTTTCCTGACTTTCTTGATGCGACAAACCCTTATCGTGATGTCGCGCCACATCGAATTCGATTTGAAAAACGAGGTTTTCAGGCAATACGAAAACCTGTCGCAGAATTTCTACAAACAAAACCGAACGGGAGATTTGATGAACCGCATCAGCGAAGATGTTTCCAAGGTGAGAATGTACGTTGGTCCTGCCGTGATGTACACCATAAATACGATTATTCGTTTTGCCATCGTGATCGTGTACATGTTCAACGTATCGCCGTTGCTGACTTTGTACACCTTGCTCCCCTTGCCTATTTTGTCGTATGCGATATTTAGAATTAGTTCCGAGATCAATAAAAGAAGCACCGTTTTCCAACAATATTTATCCAAAGTTTCCAGTTTTACCCAGGAAATATTTTCGGGAATCCGGGTTATAAAAGCCTATTCATTGGAAGACCAACACCAAAACAACATGGTGGAATTGGCAGACGAAAGCAAAAGCAAGAGTTTGAGTTTGGCCAGAATCCAGGCTTTATTTGGCCCCTTGATGATGGCACTTATCGGAATAAGCAACTTGGTCGTGATTTATTTTGGTGGAATAATGTACATCAACGGCACCATCAAAAGCATTGGAACCATTGCCGAATTTATCCTGTACGTGAACATGCTGACTTGGCCGGTAGCTTCGTTGGGTTGGGTTTCGTCCATGGTTCAAGAAGCCGAAGCCTCCCAAAAACGCATCAACGAATTCCTTAAAATCGAACCGGAAATACAAAACAACAACCCGGAAAGATCGATTATCGAAGGCACGATTACTTTCGAAAACGTGAGCTACACCTACGAAGACACCAATATAAAAGCATTGGAAAACGTTACTTTCACGGTTCACAAAGGCGAAACTTTGGCCATTCTCGGAAAAACAGGCTCTGGAAAATCGACCATAGTTTCCTTGATTTCCCGTTTGTATGATGTAACCGACGGACATATCAGGATTGACGGAAAAGAAATTAGCACCGTGAATTTATATGATTTGCGAAACAGCATCGGTATTGTGCCCCAAGACGCCTTTTTGTTCTCGGACAGCATCAAAAACAACATCAAGTTTGGCAAAGAAAATGCCACTGACGAAGAAGTACAGGCTGCCGCCAAAAGTGCCGTGGTGCATGACAATATCATGGGTTTCAACAAACAATATGAAACCATTCTGGGCGAAAGGGGAATCACGCTTTCGGGTGGACAAAAACAAAGGGTTTCCATAGCAAGGGCGATTATCAAAAACCCTGAAATTCTGCTCTTTGACGATTGCTTGTCGGCAGTGGATACCGAAACCGAAGAAGCCATTTTGAACAACTTGCATGAAATTTGCAAGGACAAAACCACCATTATTGTCAGTCACAGGGTATCATCGGCAAAGAATGCCGATCGAATTATCATCCTTGATGAAGGTCGAATTATTGAACAAGGTTCTCATAATCAATTGATAAATGAAGAAGGCTATTATGCAGCCTTGTATTTGAAACAACTTTCTGAAAAAGAATTGCAATAATTGTTGTATAATACATATATTTTTTGGATTTTTGGTTACTGCTTAACAACCATAAATAGACAGAAGGATTATGAGAGAAAATGACATATTAGAAAAAGAAGAGATTTTTTCAAAAGTATTACGAGCTGGAAGAAGAACTTATTTCTTTGATGTAAGAGCCACAAAAGCCGACGATTATTACATTACCATTACCGAAAGCAAGAAGTTTACCGAAATAGACGGCTCTTTTCACTTCAAGAAGCACAAAATATATTTATACAAAGAAGATTTTGCCGCTTTTGCAGAAATTTTAGAGGAAATGACTTCCTACGTTTTGAACCACAAAGGCGAAGAAGTAATCTCCGAAAGACACCAAAAAGATTTCAAAAAGGAATATTCCGAAAAAGAACAAGAGGAATTAGCCTTGCCATCAACATCAAGTTTCACCGATATTGATTTTGACGATATTTAATTTTCAACCAACCAATATATAACTAACCAAACCAACCTTGTCAAGTCCGAAAGTCGAAAGATTTTCGGACTTTTCTTTTGTCGTGCAACAACCGATTCAGCCATACAAAATCCGTTGGCAATAATTCAAATATCTGCTATATTTGCAATGTGACTGGCAATAAATGGAAACAAACTATCTTTCATACAAACCTATCAAATCAGCAGAAGAAATAATGTGCCCCTTCATCATGTTCAAAAGCCCATTTCTATCTGTATTGCGAGACAAAACACCAAGTCGAGTGTCTAAAGCGTAAACCCTAAAATGATAATGGTGTATCCCGCTGCCAGGACAAGGACCGCTATACTTATTTTCACCCATGCTGTTTCTGCCCTGGAATCCTGGTTTGCTGTTTTCTTTAATCACGTTGTTCCTTACAGGAATGTCCCACATCACCCAATGTGAAAATGTTCCACCGGGTGCATCGGGATCATCCATAATAATGGCCAGACTTTTTGCATTTGAAGGAATATCTTCTATCATCAAATCCGGATTTATGTTTGTTCCGTCACAAGTATATTTTGCTGGGATAAATCCATTGTTCTTGAAAGCGAAACTTTTCACCGTCAAGGTTGTTGTTGCTATTGTTGCCATAATGTATAGTATTATCAGGTTCATAATCGAGTGTGTCGAATACCATTAATTTAAGTCTTTAATATTTTACAGCTTTTTGGGAAACCTTTTCTTTGTTTGCCCATGCTTGTTTACCCACTTTTTGGCATTGGTTATTGCTATGGCAATAATTCTGCCCTCCTCCATATTCCCTTTTTCGAATAACGCATTGGCAATCTCGATGGCTTTATTGCGAACCGTTTGAGAAAGATTCTTCATCGCGTTGGGATAATCTGCTTTAGTCCAAGGCATGCCATTTCATTTTAACGTTTTCTGTCGAATCCTGATAATGGCCATCGTTATTATAATATTTTTAAATAACGACAGCCTTTTTCTAATGCACCAATCGTTGCTCGTTGCACATTGCTGCACATTTACGACAGGCTTCGGCGCATTTTTTGCAATGTTCCATTTGTGGGTATTTATCGCATTCTTCGGCGCATCTTTCGCACATTTCTTGGCATAATCTTAAAAAAATGTCTGTATTATCAGAGTTTCTTTCGAATAATTGCCCCGTCAAACGGCAGATATCGGCACAATCCTGATCGTCCATCATGCATCGAGACATGTCTGTTTCTTTTTCTAGATGGCAGGCATCATAACAGTGTGTGCATTGGGCGGCACAAAAATTCAATACGTCAATAATTTTTTGCTTTTCCATTTTCAATGAGTATTTTAATTTATAAAATTGTTCGTATTAAAAAACTATCCTGAATGCCTAATCTTTCCAATCCGAGAATAGACATTTAAGTAGAATTAAATTTACGATATATTTTTATTTAAAATACTGAATTATAAGTAATTAACATTATTATAACTGCTAATTGAATTGCACTATTTTTTTTGCAAAATATTTTAAAATTATCCTATCCGCAACCCATTTTCAATCCTGAAATCGGGTGCCAACAAAATCACGTCGCCTACCTCGCCCATCGCCCCCAAAACCAGGCATTCGCTCATGAACTTCCCGATTTGCTTATTGGGAAAATTCACCACGGCAACAATCTGTCGATGCAACAAATCTGCTTTTTGATAGCGTTTGGTGATTTGTGCCGAAGTTTTTCGAATTCCGATATCGGAACCAAAATCAATCGTGAGTTGGTAAGCCGGTTTTCTGGCTTCGGGAAAATCATTGACTTCGAGAATGGTTCCCACGCGCATTTCCACTTTTTCGAATTCAGTCCAAGTTAAATCCATGGTTTGTTTGCTGTTTAAGTTCAAACTAATTTACCCTTTCCAGTCCAAAAAACAATACTTTTTCATAACTTTAAACTTTCAAAACAAACAAAAATGTCACGAACTCCTTCCAATATGTTGGCACTCGGAACCATTGCTCCCGAGTTTTATCTAAAAGACACCAATTCTAACGAAAGCTTTTCATTTTCAGATTTAAAAGGCGAAAAGGGAACTTTGGTCCTGTTTATCTGCAACCATTGCCCTTTTGTACATCACGTTCTGGAGGAAATTGTCATGATTGCCAATGACTATAGGGTTCAAGGCGTTGGAATTATTGCCATTTCCAGTAATGACGTGACAAATTACCCTCAAGATGCGCCTGAATTAATGAGGGAATTCGCCTTCGAAAACAAGTTCGAATTTCCTTATTTATACGATGAAACCCAAGAAGTGGCCAAAGCCTATGACGCTGCCTGCACTCCCGATTTCTTTTTGTTTGACAACCAGGATAAATTGGTCTATCGAGGACAATTGGACGACAGCCGACCTGGAAACGGCATTCCGTTAAGCGGAAGTGATTTGCGTGGTGCCATTGATGGCGTGATTTACAACCGAATCATCAACCCCAATCAAAAACCAAGTATGGGCTGCAATATTAAGTGGAAGTAGCTTTTTTTAACCCAACCGTCTCTTCGAGTGATTTTGAATAGTAATGCGACAGCTTTACTATTCAAAATTGTATCGAGAAGCCTATAATAGAGCGTTCTCGATACATTTTATAAAAAAAAGCTGTCGCATTTTTTTTATAAAACACTCGAACTGACGAATTGAATACCAAAATTGACATAAAAAAATCCCAAAACTCTCGCTTTGGGATTTGTAAAATCGTAAATCAAATATCGTAAATCGAATATTACTTCACGTCCATCAATTCTACGTCGAAAATCAAGGTGGCGTTTGGCGGAATTACGCCTCCAGCTCCTGCTGGTCCGTAACCTAAATCCGACGGAATAACGAAACGCGCTTTGTCTCCTACTTTCAACAAGGCAATTCCTTCGTCCCAACCTTCGATAACTTGACCGATTCCCAACTTGAATTCGATTGGTTTTTTTCTTGGATAAGAAGAATCAAAAACTTTTCCGTTCTCTAATGAACCTTCGTAGTGAACAGCAACTGTTTTTCCTTTTTCGGCTTGTTTACCGTCTCCTCTTTGGATGAATTGGTAGCGTAAACCACTTTCTGTTTTTTCGAAACCGGCAGCCAATTTTTCCATTTTTGCTTCTGATTCCGCTTTCAAGGCAGCAGCACGTTTTAGACGGGCACCTTTCAATCCCACGAAAGCTTCGATGGCATTCCAGTTCTTGGCTTCCTCACCCACTCTAAGAATTTCTACCGATTCCAAAGCATCACCTTGGGCAATGGCATCAACCACGTCTTGACCTTCAACCACATTTCCAAAAACAGTGTGTTTGTTGTCCAACCATGGCGTTGCCACATGCGTGATGAAAAATTGGGAACCGTTTGAACCTGGTCCAGAATTGGCCATCGACAAAACACCCGGCGCATCGTGACGCAAATCAGGATGAAACTCGTCGTCAAATTTGTATCCTGGATCTCCTGTTCCGGTTCCAAGAGGACAACCTCCTTGAATCATGAAATCTGGAATTACTCTATGAAATTTTAATCCATCGTAGAATTTTACCCCTTGAGGTTTTATTTTATTCTCCATATTTCCTTCTGCAAGAGCTACAAAGTTCCCTACAGTTCCCGGAGTTAAATCATGTGTTAGTTTAACCAAAATCGACCCTTTGGCGGTGTTGAATTTAGCGTATATTCCGTTTTCCATTTTTATTGTTTTTTATTGAGGTGCAAATTTACAAAAATTATTAGAGTTGACGATTTAAAAATCTGGCAAACACTTTAAAAAAAATCAGACACGAATTTCACGAATTAACACGAATTAAGTTGGCTTTAAAATTTCACGAAGCTGCAAATAGCAGAAAAAATTAGTGCTAATTCGTGAAATTCGTGTCAAAAAAAGCTGATTTAATACGTCATTTTCTGCATAAAATCTTCGCGAATCGGACTGAAAACGTCTATCAACAAACCGTCTTCCAGACAAACCACGCCGTGAACGATGTGTGGCGGAATATAAAAACAATCGCCTTGCTTCATTATTTTGGTCACGCCGCCAATGGTCACTTCAAAAGCGCCCTTGGCCACGTTGGTCACTTGCGAATGGTAATGTTCGTGGGGAGTTCCAACAGATCCTTTCTCGAAAAGAACGTTGACCATCATTATGGTGTCGTCATAGCCCATTATTTTGCGTTTGATACCTTCGCCGACTACTTCCCAGTCGAATTCGTCGTCTTTTATAAATTCCTTGCTTGCTCCAAAAGTTTGCATATTTTATTGTTTTTTATTGAGGTGCCAAATTACGAATTATTTTTTAGTTGTTCTTGATTGCATTGTCGCTGTGCGAAATCTCCCGACTTCGTACCCGCTGCTATATGCCGTTACAACTTTTAAACTTATTTTAGAACTTATGTTTATTGATTGCGTTTATTGCCTATTGGAACGGTTACGAAGTCGGGAAACTTCGCACAGCACCCTAGACTTTTAGGAACTTTCATTTTTAAAGAAACACTTCGAGGAGCTGGTGTGCCGAGGGCTATGAAACCAAGATGAACGACCTGAAACAGTTCTTTGTAAAAACCACTGCCAAGAGCAATTCTACTGAATCGAAGTAGTAAATTAACCCTCTCTTGGGGTTCAGTAATGGTCGGTTGTGGTAGCTTAACTGCAACCGATCCTTAAAATACTGCAAGCTTGGGGTTCTGAACTCAAATAACAGGCTTACGAACTCCAAGATTGGGGTCCAACAACCCCAACGGATTAGTAAAACACCCCAACAGATTATTCCACAACCCCAACCTAGGATTCTAGAACCGCAAGGAATTAGTAAAACACTCCAACAGATTATTCCATAACCCCAACCTAGGATTCTAGCACCCCAACGGATTAGTAAAACACTCCAACAGATTATTCCGCAACCCCATCCTCGGATTCTCGAACCCCAATGGACTAGTAAAAGACCTCAAAGGATTATTCTGTAACCCCAAATTTGAGGTTCTCCAACCTCCTGCTTCTTGTTCAATTACCCCGAATTCGGGGTAATTAAAATTCAAGTTGTTGATTTTCTCCCAAACGCCCAAATATTCCAATTTGTTTTTATTAGATATCCATTTCCCAATTAGTCCACCTTGCTGCGCACACAACGCTCCATTGACTGTTAGCCATAGTTTTTATTGATTTTTTATCCATTCATATACAGGATCAATACCTCTAGCAAAGTCCGAGAAACTTGGTTCTAGTTTTATATCAGGGCTAATGGTTGTTACTTTTTCATCAGTTCGTTTAAAGTATTTGGTAGAGTAGTCAACTCTTATTCCTGAACTTGGGAGTTTAAAATTTTTCACCTCTCCAAAATGATTAGGTTTTCCAGATGTTTCTTCTCCTACAAAAACGGCATTAGTTAATCGCTTAAAATCCATAGCATTTAAAATTGCGGAAGAAAAAGTATTCCGGCCTACAACTACATATAGTTTTATCTTTGAATTGTTTTCAAGAAACTTTGCCAGTTTTTCAACGAACTGTGTTCCTTGTATAGAATTACCACCACCATTAAATCGCATATCAAATACTAATTTATCAACTCTATTATTAGCTAAAGTTTGAAATACCCTTTCTTCAAATTCTTTGAAGGATGGCATTTTTTCTGCATTTTGGGTATTGCCATTCTGCAATTCCAACTCTTTGCTCCAACATTTATTGTATTGCAAATAGTAAACATTATCTTTCGCTTGATAGTAATCTACGAAAAACGCCCTTTCATTTCTATAACACAGTGCTAACGAATCTGGTTTGCACGTCTTTCTGTTTTGTCTGGTCATTTCTGCGAGCTTTAGAACATAAGTCTTTTTTATCCCATTTAAGTCCTTTAACTCTAGTTTTATTTCTTGTTCTTTGATAAAACCAAAACATTCCAGAACCTGAGCTAAAGGAAGGAGTTTTGGAATAGAATTTTTGATAATCGCTTGATTATCCTTTGTAGTCATTGTACCCAGACTATCAGTGATCGTTTTTAATGGAACTCCATTTACAGATACTATTTGATGACCTAATATTTCTATATTCTCCTGTGTCGTATGCAGGATATAAAGTCCATCACTAAACCAATACAAATGCAACGGCAATATTTTATTTTTATCAATAAGTTGTGCATAATTTACACTTGTATGTGAATCGCCAAAACCTGCAATTAATTGCTGTAATTTTATGGCAACTTCAATATCTGTTAGTTTGGCACTACTTGATTTTATTTTATCTAAACCGACTAAAAACTCCTTTTTGTCTTTAACTGTAAAAAAATCATAATGCTTTTGTGGTAATTCAGTAGCAAGAAAGTCAATGTCTGCTACCCAATCAACTTGTTTTAAAATCTGTGAATTACATACCAAATTCAGTAGTAATACAATTATTAATAAGCTTAAATTTCTCACATGTGCTATTTTAAATTAGGGATAACGTTTTGCTACTAGCGAGTTTGGGATTAAATTAAGACCTATTTTTGGATTTGCCAAATCATTCCAAATACAAAGTAACTTTCCCATTAGACCAAATGCCAAATCGCTTGTAGCTGTTGTGTGAGGTTATTTTATTCTAATCTGAGTAAATCAAAGTACATAAATCGATGTTTATTGTTTTTATCTAAATCTGACAAGAAAACAAAATCGTTTTTTAGGTATGTTTTAATTTGTACTTCTTTATTTAAGGAGTCTAAAATTATTAATCTACAAGCAGGTTTGTGTTGTTCAAAAGTCCAATATTTTATAAAATCTAATAATTGGTGAGACAATCCTTTTCCTTGTATAGATTTATCAATTCCTAACTGAGTTATTTTAACAGATGGATATTGTCTAATTCTCTTATCGTTAGGTAATTTTATCTTTCTATGAAGTTTGTTCCAAACATTATTTTCGTAACGAACATCATTAAGGCAGTCATTTGATATTGAAAAATATATAACTACTTCATCTTCTCGATTTTTGAAAATAAAGGTGTTAGTCATTTTTTCATTTTGAAAATTTATTGAATCTTCTTTAAGAAATTTATCTATTTCTTCTTCTCCACAATCAAAAGATTCGAATTTATCGTTTTCAGTTAATTCAGAAAAATGAAAATCAAAGAGATTCAATATATTATTTTTTATTAGATAAAACTTTTTTGACTAATGCAGACATATTTTCTTTTCTTGAAGCAGAGACTTTAACAGTGCTGTTTTTAGAAAGAGACATATTAAATTGCTTAGAGGATTTACCACTAAGTGTTGGAGTGATTCTAATAGTTGTTGCCATTTCTAATATATTAAAATTAAAATATTTTTCAAAGATACAATAAATCCTATTCCAAAGCAATCTCATTACGTTTCGTGTTTTTAGCACGTTGGTTCTTTATAATCTCACACAACTTATAAATAAGACTGACGATATCTGGCTTATCACCACTAAATTGGGTTGCTTTGTCTGGCAAACATCATTATTTATCTCCTTCCAAATATATAGCTTTTATATTATAAAAATTAAAATTCAAGAATTATTATTAAGCTCTAAAACAAATCCTTAATTGCAAATGGAGATAAACTAATTCAAAAAAAAATGACATCCTTGAGAGATGCCATTTTAATAAATATATGTAGAAATTATTCTTTTCCTGTCAGTCCCGCGTTTTTTAGATAGGGTTCTATTTGCATGTCGTGGCCAATAAATTCCTTGAAGGCTTTGTTCAAATCGACGCTGTTCCCAACCGATAGAATGTATTTACGGAAACGGTCGCAATTGGCTCTGGTCATTCCTCCGTTTTCCTGCATCCAATCATATACATTATAATCCAGGGTTTTGGACCAAGTATAAGCATAATAGCCTGCCGAATAGCCGCCTCCCCAAACGTGGGCAAAATATGGCGTATGGTATCTTGGCGGAACTTGGTCTACCAACAAACCATATTTTTGCAAGGCTTCTTTCTCAAATTGTAAAGCTGGTTTGAAATCAGCTTCGTTTTCCACCGTGTGCCAAGCCATGTCCAGTACGGAAGCCGCCAAAAGTTCGGTTACTTCATATCCTTTGTTGAAGTTTTCCGCTTTTTTAATTTTGTCGATCAACGCTTGCGGAATGGGTTGTTTGGTTTGGTAATGGATGGCATAATTCTGCAAAACTACGGGGTCAAATCTTGCGTGTTCGTTGATTTGGGACGGAAATTCCACAAAATCCCTAGGCACCGCCGTACCGGAAAGTGTGGCGTATTGTTGGTTGGCAAACAAACCGTGCAAGGTATGTCCGAATTCGTGAAATAGGGTTCTTACATCGTCGGAACTGATCAAGGAAGGGTTTCCTTCTGCCGGTTTCGAGAAATTATACACGTTGACAATAACGGGGTTTTGCTTTAAATAGTGGGACTGGCTCACGAAATTGCTTTTCCAAGCTCCTCCTTTTTTGTTGTTTCGGGTGTAGAAATCCAGATAATAGATGGCTATCGATTTTCCGTCTTGGTCAAAAACTTCATATACTTTCACGTCCGGATGATAGACCGGCAAGTCGTTTCGCTCCTTGAAGGTAATGCCGTACATTTGTTTGGCGGCAAAAAACACTCCTTTTTCCAAAACGGTCGTTAGTTCGAAATAAGGTTTTATTTCACTCTCGTCCATATCGTATTTCATTTTACGCACTTGTTCGGAATAAAAATCCCAATCCCAAGGTTCCAATTGGAAACCTCCTTTTTGGAAATCAATCAAGTCTTGAATTTCTTTGGCTTCGACTTTGGCCCTGGCCACGGCTGGTGCGGCAATTTTGGCCAATAAATTCATTGCGGGTTCTGGAGTTTTCGCCATCTGGTTTTGAAGTTTCCATTCGGCAAAATTTTTCTTGCCCATCAATTGTGCTTTCTGCAAACGCAATTTGGCGGTTTTCTCCAATATTTCTCGAGTATCGCCATCGTCACCTTTTTCCGAGCGATACCAGGAGGACTTGTATATTCTTTCTCTGGTTGCCCTGTTTTTAAGATAAGGAAACAAAGGCTGTTGGGTGGTATTCAATAAAGCGATCAGGTATTTCCCGTCTTGTCCGGCTTCGGTGGCTTTGGTTTTTGCCGATGCAATATCATTGGCGCTTAAACCATCCAAATCTTTTGCATTGTCAAATAAAACAGCACTATTTTTTCGGGCAATCAACAATTTACTGTTAAATGAAGTGCTTAAACTGGCCAATTCTTCATTGATTTTTTTCATTTTTTCTTTATCGGCAGGAGACAAATTGGCACCGGCCAATTCGAATTGTTGCAAATAATGCTCCGTCAATCTTTTATTTTCCCCTTTCAAAGATTTCAAGTCCAAAGCCTTGATACGCTTGTACAACTTGCTGTTTAAATACATCTTGTCGCTGTGGGCAGAAAATATTGGGGCATATTCTGCTTCAATGGCCTGCAAGGTTGGATTGGTATTCGATCCGGTCAAGTTGTAAAAAATTCCGGTAGCTCTATTTAAATCGACTCCGCTTGTTTCCAGTGCCAATACCGTGTTTTGAAAAGTTGGTTTGGCTGGATTGTTCGCGATTTTATCGATTTCTTGGTCGTGAATTTTTAAACCGTATTCGAATGCCGGTTTAAAATGTTCATCTTTAATTAAATCAAAAGGAGGAGCTTGATACTGCAGCTTGCTTTTTTGCAAAAGTGGATTGGTCATTTTTATGGAATTGTTTTGGGCAGAAAGAGTTTGCGTTTGTAATGCCGTAAACAAAAAAACGGAACTTGCCACGACTATTTTGGAAAAAATTTGCATAATAGAGGTTGTTTATTTTAGAGCATAAAAGTAGTAATAATAAAGGAAGCCAAAAAACGATGCCGCTACTAAATTAAGAACAATCTTTTTTATCAAAACACTTACTATAACGAACCAATATCAAAATTAATTCCTGCAGAATTCTATCTTTGGCTATTGCCCAAATAACTTTGTACCTTTGCAACCTAGAAAATAAAAAAATGCGCATAGATATTATTACCGTCCTCCCAGAATTATTGCGAAGTCCGTTTGAGGCTTCGATGATGAAACGTGCCATCGACAAAGGAATCGTGGAAGTGCACTTTCATAATTTAAGAGATTACACGACCAACAAACAGAAAAGTGTGGACGATTATCCTTATGGCGGCGGCGCCGGAATGGTGATGAATATTCAACCCATTGACGATTGCATCACGCATTTGAAAAGCGAAAGAACCTACGACGAAATCATTTACATGTCGCCCGACGGGGAAACCTTGAACCAAAAAATGGCCAACACGATGTCGATGCACGAAAACATCATTATTCTTTGCGGGCATTATAAAGGTGTGGATCAACGAGTGCGCGACCATTTTATCACCAAAGAAATTTCTATCGGGGATTATGTTTTGAGTGGTGGTGAATTGGGAGCATTAGTTTTATGCGATGCATTAATCCGATTGATTCCTGGTGTTTTAAGCGACGAAACCTCGGCCTTGACCGACAGTTTTCAGGACAATCTATTGTCGGGTCCCATATACACTCGACCCGCCGACTACAAAGGCTGGAAAGTTCCCGAAGTCTTGACCAGCGGCAATTTTGCCAAAATCGACAAATGGCGCGAGGATATGGCCTATGAACACACCAAGAATAGACGACCGGATTTACTTGGGGAATAGTTTGCAGGTTTCAGATTGCAGATTGCAGTGTTGGAAAATGAAAAGTATGCAATCTGAATTCTGCTAACTGCTAACTGCTAACTGAAATCTGTCTTCTGAAATCTGAATACTTGAAAATAAAGTTTGTAAATTACCAAAAAAGATGTAAATTTGCGCCCTCATTAGACCAACCTCTGGCGAAATCCGTGAATGTTGCTCTTTTTAAAACCATAAAATAAAAACAAAATGGCAGATTTATTGAAATTCGTTCAAGACGAATTCGTAACAAGAAAAGAATTCCCTGTATTTGGAGCTGGAGACACAATCACTGTTTTCTACGAAATTAAAGAGGGTGAAAAAACAAGAACACAGTTTTTTAAAGGTGTAGTTATTCAAAGAAGAGGTTCTGGAAACACGGAAACTTTCACTATCCGTAAAATGTCAGGTGCAGTTGGTGTAGAGCGTATCTTCCCAGTTAACTTGCCAGCTTTGCAAAAAATTGAAATCAACAAGAAAGGTCACGTACGTAGAGCTAGAATTTTCTACTTCAGAGAACTTACTGGTAAAAAAGCCAAAATTAGAGATAAAAGAAGATAGTCAAATAACTTCTTTTCCTAAAAAGTCCCGAAATTTTCGGGACTTTTTTTTTGCAAAACAACAACCATTTGTTATAAAAAAAAAATTATCTGCTTTTGGCTGAATAACTTGCATTTTCATTTCAATAAAAAACGAAGCCTATTTTCAACAATTCTCTTTTAGCAAATTAAAAAATCATAATTCCGCAATTTTTAAGGCTAAATCAAACATAATTGGATGTCAAAGCCTTTTCCGAAAACGTTTTTATTACATTTGTAACCCAAAAATAAAATACTAAACAACTTTTATTAAAAATGTCAACTAAATCAAAAATTTTTTACACGCTTACAGATGAGGCACCTCTATTGGCGACTTATTCGTTTTTACCAATTGTTCAAGCATTTACGGCAACTTCCGATATCGAAATTGAAACTAGAGACATTTCCCTTGCAGGAAGAATTTTATCCAACTTTCCAGAGTTTTTGAAAGAAGACCAAAAAGTGGGTGATACCTTGTCTGAACTAGGTCAACTCGCCAATACTCCAGAAGCCAATATCATAAAATTACCAAATGTTTCAGCATCGGTACCCCAATTAAAAGCGGCTATTGCTGAATTGCAATCACACGGTTATGCCGTGCCTGATTTTCCAGAAGACGCTCAAACTGATGCCGAAAAGGAAATTAAAGCTAAATATTCCAAAGTTTTGGGATCTGCGGTAAACCCGGTATTGCGTGAAGGCAACTCGGATCGTAGAGCTCCTAAAGCGGTAAAAAACTACGCCAAAGCAAACCCTCATTCCATGGGCGCTTGGTCAGCTGACTCAAAAACAAAAGTGGCTTCCATGGATAATGGAGATTTTTACGGAAGTGAAAAATCAGTTACTGTTGCAGATGCCACTGACGTGAAAATAGAATTTGTTGCCAAAGATGGTTCAACTACAGTTTTGAAAGCGAGCACTCCTTTGAAAGCTGGTGAAATCATTGACAGCTCGGTAATGCATTTGAACGCCTTGAAAAGATTTGTTGCCAAAACCATCAAGGAAGCCAAAGAAGAAAACGTATTGCTTTCGGTTCACTTGAAAGCGACGATGATGAAAGTTTCCGACCCCATTATTTTTGGAGCCATCGTGGAAGTTTATTTCGCGGCAGTTTTCGAAAAATACGCCAATTTGTTTGACGAATTAAACATAGACACCAGAAATGGTTTGGGTGACGTGTATGCAAAAATTGCAGGACATCCCCAAGAAGCCGAAGTAAAAGCAGCCATAGACCAAGCTATCGAAAACGGTCCAGCATTGGCAATGGTAAATTCCGAGAAAGGGATTACCAACCTTCAAGTCCCTTCAGACGTGATTGTGGATGCCTCTATGCCGGCCATGATTCGCACTTCAGGACAGATGTACAACAAAGAAGGAAAACAACAAGACACTATTGCCATTATCCCGGACAGATGTTATGCCGGAGTTTATACCGCCACTATCGATTTTTGCAAAAAACACGGTGCTTTCGACCCAACGACTATGGGAAGTGTGCCAAACGTAGGTTTGATGGCACAAAAAGCGGAAGAATACGGTTCTCACGACAAAACTTTCCAATTGAAAACAGATGGAGTGGTTCGTATTGTGGACGTTAATGGAAACATTTTAATGGAACAAGAAGTTGAAGCCAAAGATATTTTCAGAATGTGTCAGGCGAAAGATGCCCCGATTCAAGACTGGGTAAAACTAGCCGTAAACAGGGCGCGTTTATCACATACTCCAGCCGTTTTCTGGTTGGACGAAAACAGGGCTCACGACAGGGAATTGATTATAAAAGTTCAAAAATACTTAAAAGATTACGACACAACAGGATTAGACATTCGTATTTTAAACCCAATTGCCGCAACTGAATTTACCTGCGAAAGACTGATTAAAGGTCTGGATACCATTTCGGTAACTGGAAACGTATTGCGTGATTATTTAACTGATTTATTCCCAATATTGGAAGTGGGAACTTCAGCCAAAATGTTGTCTATCGTTCCGTTGATGAATGGTGGTGGATTGTTTGAAACGGGTGCTGGTGGATCAGCTCCAAAACACGTGGAGCAATTTATCGAAGAAGGTTATTTACGTTGGGATTCATTGGGTGAATTCTTGGCTCTGGGAGCTTCATTGGAACATTTGGGGCAAACGCTAAACAACGCAAAAGCAATTGTATTGGCAGAAACTTTGGATGTAGCCACTGAAAAATTCTTGGCCAACGACAAATCTCCAGCTCGTAAAGTGGGACAAATTGACAACCGTGGTTCTCATTTTTACCTCGCCATGTATTGGGCAGAAGCATTGGCTACTCAAGATAAAAACGCCGAATTGAAAGCTATCTTTACTCCTATCGCTACCGAGTTTTTTGCCAATGAAGCCAAAATTAACAGCGAATTAATTGGCTCTCAAGGAAAACCGCAAACTATTGGCGGTTACTACCAACCAAATCCTGAATTGACAAGCAAGGCCATGCGTCCAAGCGAAACATTCAATACCATATTGGCAAAAATCGCATAATTTAGATTTTTAACAATTTCATATTATTAGAAGACGACTTTCGGGTCGTCTTTTTTTATATATTTGAGTATACAAACATCAATAACTGAAGTCTATTTCCAACATAAATAACTTTATTTCAAAACATTAACTTTAGATACTCATTAAAAATGAACCATAAAAAAACCATCACCGTAGAAACACTTATAAATACTCCTATCGAAAAAGTCTGGACGTTTTGGACAAATCCCGAACACATCACAAAATGGAATAATGCTTCCGACGATTGGCACACCACCCGAGCCGAAAATGACTTGAAAATTGGAGGCAAATTCCTCTCCAGAATGGAAGCCAAAGACGGCAGTTTTGGTTTTGATTTAAAAGGAATTTATGACAACATAATAACCCATAAAGAAATCAGTTATACTCTTTTGGACGATAGAATAGTGACCATTCTATTTTCGCAAACCGAAAACGGTGTACAAATCATGGAAACTTTTGAAGCTGAAACAGAAAATTCTTTGGAATTGCAAAAATTTGGTTGGCAGGCCATATTAAATAATTTTAAAACTTACGTTGAAAAATAATTGTTTTGAAAAAATAAAATGAAAAACACCATTTATCCTTGCTTATGGTTTGACGGCAATGCCAAAGCTGCCGCAGATTTTTATTGTTCTGTTTTCAATCATTCCAAAATAATAAATGACAAACCATTTTTTGTGCATTTTGAAATTGAAGGCAAATTAATAATGGGTATGAATGGTGGACCGATGTTCAAGATAAATCCGTCCATTTCACTATTTGTCACTTGCGAAACAGAGGAAGAAATAGCAACTATTTGGAACAAATTCATCGAAGGTGGAACTATAATGATGAATTTAGACCAATATCCTTGGAGTCCAAAATATGGCTTTGTAGCGGATAAATTTGGCGTATGTTGGCAATTGATGTTGGGAGAACTTCCTCCAAACGGTCAAAAAATAATGCCTTGTTTTCTATTCGTTGGAAAACAATTCGGCAAGGCACAAGAAGCCATCAAACAGTACACATCTATCTTTCCCAATTCAAAAACACAAGATTTAAGTATCGATGAATCGGAAGATCCGCAACAAGCAGGAAGTTTGAAATTTGGCAATTTCACTTTGCAAAACGAATTATTTGCCGCAATGGATGGTTTTGGCGAACACGAATTTCAATTTAACGAAGCCTTTTCATTTGTCTTAGAATGTGATACCCAAGAAGAAATCGACGACTATTGGACAAAATTGACCGAAAGCGGTATTGAAGGTCAATGCGGCTGGCTCAAAGACCGATTTGGAGTTTCCTGGCAAATCATTCCAAGCATTTTAGGCAAATTAATGTCCGAGCCTGAAAAAGCCCAAAGAGTGGTTCAAGCCTTTATGCAAATGAAAAAAAATGGACATTGAAACTTTATTGAAGGCTTAAAAAAATCGTTATGAAGACGACTTTCAAAGATATCGACGATTATATTTCCATCCAAACTCCAGAAATCAAAATTCTTTTGGAACAAATGCGGCAAACCATAAAAAAAGCGGCTCCCGAAGCCGAAGAAGTCATCAGTTATGGGATGCCGGCCTTCAAATATCACGGAATCCTGGTCTATTTTGCTGCCTACAAAAATCATGTCGGTTTTTATGCCACGCCAACGGGACATTCGGAATTCAAGGAAGAATTATCGGTTTACAAACAAGGAAAAGGTTCGGTACAATTTCCATTGAACAAACCCTTGCCTTTGGATTTGATATCGAAAATTGTACTATTTAGGGTAAAGGAAAATTTGAAAAAGAAATCAGCCTAAATTCTTTTATAATTATAATGCAAATACAATCGAAAACGGTTGTCTTTTTTTTTAACTTTACAAAACTTTAACGCTTGTTGAATTACAAATAGCTTATACCTTAACTAAATTTGCCTCTCAAAATTTTAGAAATGATTTCAAAGAAAATTATTGCCTTATTCCTGTTTTTCTTAACTACAATACCTTCGTTTTCACAAGATACAAACTCCAGTGAACTGACGAAACAAAAATTCACCATTAGTGGAACCATTACCGATGCCAACAGCAATGAAACCTTGATTGGAGTAAATATTTCCATCCCTGAACTGAAAACAGGCGTAACAACCAATGAATATGGATTTTATTCGATAACACTGCCAAAGGGAAACTACACCTTGCAAATCACTTACCTAGGTTTTCAAAATGTGGAAGAAAAAATCCAGTTGTTTCAAAACACCAAAAAAAGTTTCAAGTTGGTCAACAGCGAACAGCAATTGAAGGAGATTGTGGTGACTAGCAATAAAAAAAGTACCAACATCAAAACTCCCGAAATGAGTGTCAACAAACTCTCGATGGGAACCATAAAAAAAATGCCCGTGGTTTTGGGTGAAACCGATGTTTTGAAATCTATTTTACTGCTTCCCGGAGTAACAAATGCCGGCGAAGGACAATCGGGCTTCAACGTTCGTGGTGGTGGTGCCGACCAAAATTTGGTTTTATTGGACGAAGCAACCATTTTCAATTCCTCCCACGTTTTTGGTTTTTTCTCGGTTTTCAATCCCGATGCCATCAAGGATTTAAAATTATACAAAGGAGGAATTCCGGCACATTATGGCGGAAGAGCTTCTTCGGTTTTGGATATTTATCAAAAAGAAGGCAACAGCAATTCTTTTCACGTGAATGGAGGAATTGGATTAATCTCCAGTAGATTATTGGCCGAAGGGCCGATTGTGAAAGACAAAGGTTCATTCCTGATTGGCGGTAGAACTTCTTATGCCCATTTGTTCTTGAAACTGGCCGACAACGAAAATTCTGCTTCCTTTTATGATTTGAATGCCAAATTGAATTACAAGTTAAACACCAACAACAGCCTCTATATTTCCAGTTATTTTGGCAGGGATTTTTTCAACATCAGCAAAGAATTCGAAAATACTTATGGAAACAGCACCTTTAATCTAAGATGGAATCATTTGTTTTCCGACCGTCATTTCTCAAATTTATCCGCCATTTTCAGCGATTATTATTACGGGTTGACTTTGTCATCTGTTGGTTTTGATTGGCAATCGAGCATAAAAAACTTCAATTTTAAATACGATTTAAAATATTATTTGAACGACAAAATCAAATTGAACTATGGATTGAATACCATCTATTATAAATTCAACCCGGGAACCATAAAACCAATTGACGAAAATTCCAGTATCAATTTCAATCAATTGGACAAGAAAAGTGCCTTTGAACCTTCACTCTATGTGGAAGCAGAACACCAAGCCACCCCAAAATTATCCTTCTTGTATGGACTGCGCTTCAGCATGTTTTATAGATTGGGAGCATCCAAGGTCAATTTATACGAAAACAATCAAGCTGTCACCTTTAACGACCAACTTAAAATTTACGAAAAAGGAGTGCCCATTGGTACCAAAACCTACGGTTACAATGAGGTAATCACTTCCTTTTCGAATCTGGAACCCCGTTTTTCAACTTCTTATGTTTTAACCGAAAATACTTCGTTGAAAGCGAGTTATAATCGAATGGTGCAGTATTTACAATTGGTTTCAAACACCGCATCGCCTACTCCATTAGACATTTGGACACCAAGCGACCAATACATTCAACCCCAAATTGCAGACCAAGTTGCCGTTGGTTATTTCCGTAATTTCAAAGACGACATGTATTCCCTGGAAGTGGAAAGTTTTTACAAAAAAGTAAAAAACCGAATCGATTACATTGACGGTGCCGATTTGATTGCCAACAATGCCATCGAACAAGTCATTCTAAACGGACAATTGCGAGCCTATGGCCTGGAATTTATGCTTCGCAAAAACACTGGCAAACTCAATGGTTGGATTGCTTACACTTTATCCAATTCAGAACAACAAACTCCCGGCAGAACGCCAAACGAATCAGGCATCAACAATGGAAATTGGTACAAATCCGGCTACCACAAATTGCATAATCTAGCGATTACAACTACTTATAACCTCAATCCAAAATGGACTTTGGGCGGTAATTTTATCCTGCAATCCGGCCAACCGGTTACCTTTCCAAACGGTCAATACGAATACCAAGGCATAATCGTTCCCAGTTATGCCGCCCGAAATGAAAACAATTTGCCTTTATACCATCATTTAGATCTCTCGTCGACTTATGTTCCCAAACCCGACAAAAAGAAAGGCTGGCAAAGCGAATGGGTTTTCAGTGTTTACAATATCTATAATCGAAAAAATGCTGCTTCCATCAGTTTCAGGCAAAACGAAACCTCTGGCGAAAACGAAGCCGTCAAGTTGTCCATTTTTGGGGCTGTTCCATCGGTAAGCTATAATTTCAAATTCTAAAATCATGAAAATCACAAAATATATTTCCTTGGTCATTGCCATGCTATTTCTTGCAAGTTGTGAGGATGTTGTCAATGTCGATTTAGATACTGCCGCACCAAGATTGGTAATCGATGCCGCGATAAATTGGAAAAAAGGAACAGATGGTTCAACCCAAAAAATAATTCTGTCCACCACAACAGATTTTTACACCAACGTAATTCCAAAGGTTTCCGGTGCCAATGTTTCCATAAAAAACAGCGAAAACATAAATTATATATTTTTGGAAATACCCAATACCGGCGAATACCAATGTACAACTTTCAAACCCATCATCGGAGAAACCTATGTTTTGACCGTTGTCTATAAAGGCGAAACCTACACGGCAACCGAAACGTTGCAACCTGTCACTCCTATTTACACGATTCAACAAACAAATAATGGTGGCTTTTCTGGTAAAGATTATGAAATTGAAGTCTCATTCAAAGACCCGCTGGATAAAAATTTCTATATGGTAAAATTCTTTCCAGACATCTATAAAGCACCAAACTACCAAGTAATTGGTGACCAATACACGAACGGAAATCTAAAATCCTGGTCTTTCAGCGACGAAGATTTGAAACAAGGAAGTGCCATTGCCATAACCCATTACGGAATTTCCGAAAACTATTTCAACTACATGAGCAAACTCATATCGGTGGCCAGTAGTTCGGCTGGCGGAAGCCCTTTTCAAACACCGCCTGCAACAGTAAGGGGAAATATCGTCAACCAAACCCATATCGACAACTATGCCTTGGGCTATTTTTCCTTGAGCGAAGTCGATTATCAAAATTATATAATTAAATAAGAAGCTAATCCAGCCATCCATTACAAGTCCTCGCTAAAAAAACTATTTTTCTAAGTCCTAAAAGGAGCTTCCGTTGGTCGCTCTTTTAGGACAAGAAAAATTAGCTTTTTGCACTCCGGGCTTTTCATTACTGTCTGGGCTAAAAAATCAGGAATTACAAATTCCGAATTATGAATCACTATCTTTGCATTCGTAATTTCCAATTCATAATTCACAATTAAATATGTCTTCACACCATATCGTTCGCGATGACCAAGAACCGGCTTTAATCATTGCCAACGGCGCTTCCTGCAACATCGAATTATTGGGACAATTGCTCGAATGGTCACCATTGGTAATCGTGCTGGACTCGGCCATGGAACGCGTCTTGGAATTGGGCATAAAAGTCGATGTTTTACTCGGCGATTTCGACCGTGGTTTTGACCCCAATTATTACAAGGAAAAACAATATCCATTGGAAATTGTCCACACCCCAGACCAAAACAAAACCGATTTGGAAAAAGCATTCGATTATCTGGTCGAACGAAAAATACCGGCCGTCAACGTGGTTTGGGCTACTGGAAAACGAGCCGACCATACCATAACCAATATCACCAATATCACTCGATATAGGGATTTAATCAAAATCGTGGTGCTCGACGACCATTCCAAAGTGTTTTTATTGCCCAAAAAATTCGAGAAATGGTATCCTGCCAACACGCCACTTTCCTTGATTCCCATTGGTCACGTAACAGGAATTCATTCCCAAAACCTATATTATCCCTTGAAAGACGATACACTGACCATTGGTTACAGAACCGGAAGCAGCAACCACGTTTTAGAAGACGGAATCGTTGTCATAGAACACGACCAAGGCGATTTGTTGCTGATGGAATGCTGGGATTAAGACACAATAATAATTTTCAAATTTGCCAATTATATTGAATCTTTATTCAAAAAGGCATTTAATTTTTTTTTAGAAAATTAACCCCTTTTAGAAAAAATAAACTTACCAATTAATTAACCTCTAAATAACTACTAATAAACCTATAGCAAAATTGAATTTCATACCTTTGCACCCAATTTTACAAATTAAAAGATGTCTAAAACGATTATCGAAAAAACCAATTTACATCCACGTAATCTTCACCGATTGGGATATAATTTTGAAGCATTAATTGCCGTTTGCCCTGAACTTGAAGAGTTTGTCAACATCAACGAACACGAAATAGAAACCATTGATTTCAGCAATCCCCAAGCCGTAAAAGCACTCAACAAAGCCTTGCTGATTGCCGATTACGACATCCAGAATTGGGATATTCCGGAAAATTATCTTTGCCCGCCCATTCCCGGTCGCGTGGATTACATTCATTATATTGCCGACTTGTTGGCTTCCAACAACAATGGCATCATTCCCGAAGGCGAAAACGTGCAAGTCTTGGACATTGGCGTTGGTGCGAATTGCATTTATCCAATATTGGGAAATTCCGTTTACGGTTGGTCATTCGTTGGCACCGAAATTGATGAAAAAGCCATTCAAAACTGCAAAAAAATCATTGAAGCCAATCCAAAACTGATGGACTTCATCAGTTTGCAATTGCAAACCGAATCGCGTTTTATTTTCAAGAACATCATCACGCCCGAAGATCGATTTTCGCTCACGATTTGCAACCCGCCGTTTCATAACTCCCAAGATGAAGCGACAAAATCCTCCATTCGCAAAGTCAACAATCTTGAAAATACTAGAACCACAAAACCAGTCTTGAATTTTGGCGGTCAAAACGCCGAATTATGGTGCGAAGGTGGCGAACTGGGTTTCATCACCCAAATGATTTTCGAAAGTGCCAAATACCCAATGCAATGTCTTTGGTTTACAACTTTGGTTTCCAAAAAAGAGAATCTTTCCAGTTTATACAAAACCCTGAACAAAGTAAATGTGGTCGAAGTAAAAACAATCGACATGGCGCAAGGCCAGAAAACCAGCCGAATCTTGGCCTGGACTTTTCAATCGGAAGCACAACAGAGGAACTGGAAGTTTGAGTAGAAATTTTTTATATTTTGTAATAAAAATCCATATATTAGCATAAAACTAGGTTATTACAAATACAAGTTAACGATAATGCAATAGGTTTGGTGAAAGTAATTATAACTAAAATGAAAATAAATTTTCGGCATTTAATAGATATCATAACAAAAGAATTTCTTTACTACTTAGGGATTTTATTTTTTATGGGGGGGGCATTAATGCTTTATAGCAGCATTTTAAATGAGTCATTAATTGCTGGATATTTTTTTTTATCACTATTTATATTACCTCCTACAATTTTTAATTTCTATATGTGGAAAAAGAAAAAAAACTTAATGGAACCTGAACTTGCAAAAAATTATATTATAATACAAATCCTCATTACAAGTATATTTGCCTGTTTTTTACTTACAGAAGTAACTACTTGATGATCTGCTCCGCAAAGCCTCCGGCTTTGAGGTAGTGACTTTCGGTTTTCAACAGATTTTGTTTTAGATTAATAATTATAATTTTGAAGTAAATAGTATTCTCGCTAATTGTCACGCTGGAAGCGTCTAAATTATCTTGCTCTCGTGCTTTGGGACGCTTCCAGCGTGACAACTGGAGTGGTTAAAACCGTCCAATAAGAATTAATTAAAGCTGCTCCAAAGTCTCCGACTTTGAGGTAGTGACTTTCGGTTTCTAACCGATTTTGTTCTCAACAGAAAACTTGAAGGCATTTACAATTCATAACACTCTTTTAACTAAATTTGTATAAACTCTTTTATTATGAGCACAATGGAACTAAAAGAAATATTGAAATCTAAAATAGACAACATTGATGATGAAGCTTTTTTGTCAGCAATAAATACCATTTTGGACAATCAATCAAAAAGCGGTACAAACTACAATCACGATTTAAAAAAAATTATAATTCTTTCTGAACAACAAAAAAAGGAAATTCAAAATGCCCAAAAAGAATATTTGGAAGGCAATTTTATTGAAAACGATGTTTTAAATGAAGAAATGGAAAGATGGTTGCAAGAAGAATAGTTTGGTCATCATCCGCAAAACTCCAATTAAAAGCCATTTTTGAATATTTTAATTTTAGGAATAAAAGCAAATTATATTCCATAAAATTAAATACCCTAATTCAAACCGAATTAAAAACACTACTCCAACAACCCAATATTGGCAAAAAAACTGACTCTATAAATGTTCGTGGTTTATTAATTGAAAATTATTATGTTTTCTATGAAATAAATGAAACCCACATTATAATTCTATCCGTTTGGGACACAAGACAAGACCCTGAAAATTCGAAATACTAAACTTAGCCAAGCCCCAAGGCAAAGTCTTCGACTTTGAGGTAGTGACTTTCGGTTTCCAATCGATTTTAATTTAGGTTATTTAAATCTGTACCTATTTTAAACTACTCTATTCAGCAAAACTTCAGCATTGTGAAGTAAAGAAAAAGCCTTATATTTGTTTTAGAATTAAATTACTCAATTATGCTACCGGAAAAACAGGCAAAAAAAATTGTATTTCGATCTAATGCTAAAGAAGTGTCTAATTTGATATTGGCTGGCAAACAGGCAGCAACCAATGCAATAAGAGAAAACAGGGCTTTGGGTTTGGCATTCACCTACACCAAAGGAAACAAAGTGGTTCGTGAAAATGCAAATGGCGAAATCGAAAACTTGGAAAGCAAACCTTTACGCTCCTCTCTAAAAATAAAAAAAGGAACTATTTTGTATGTCAAGTCAAAGTAGAATTAGACTTTTTGCAGGACCAAATGGCTCTGGAAAAACATCATTGTATTACAAAATAAGTAAAACCTACAATTCAGGTATTTTCATCAATGCAGATGAAATAGAAAAAACACTCCAAACAAAAGGCTTAATCGATCTATCTGAATTTGGACTAAAAGTAACGTCAAAAGATTTAGAACAATTCTTTTTATTAAATGATAGCCAATCTTTGTTGGCCAAAGCCAAACAGGAAAACTACACCATAGACATTAGCATTGCCGAAAACTTTATCGTCAATAAACCCAAAGAAACAAACAGTTACGAAGCCGCTTTCGCCGCTTCGTTTATCCGGTATTTACTTTTAAGTGAACAAAAATCATTCTCCTACGAAACCGTGATGAGTGATGGCTCTAAACTTCGAGAATTGGAAACTGCCAAGAAAAGGGGTTTCAAAACCTATCTTTATTTTGTTTGCACCGATGATTATCAAAAGAACATTGACAGAGGTCAACTAAGAGTTGCCAAAGGAGGTCACAATGTGGATATAAACGCCTATTTTTTTTTGTTGTCCAGCATTTTGATGAACTAAAATATTTTAAAAAAATGAAACATATTCAAAGATTTCTAATTGGATTAATTCTGTTACAAGGATTTTATATTTATTCTCAAAACAATTCTGAATACTTTAGTGAGACTGTAAAACCAAGAATTCGTGTAATAATTGACAATGACTTTGGTGGAGACCCCGATGGATTATTTCAATTGGCACACCATATTCTATCTCCATCTGTTGAAATAAAAGGCATAATTGGTTCTCAACATTACAAAGGTGGATTTTATGGTTCTCCAGGAACGGCAACTTATGCTTGTGATCAAGTAAATGAACTACTAAGTACAATGCAATTAACTGGAAAAATCCCTGTCTTTGAAGGAGGAGCCAATGGACTATTGGATATCAAAACACCTATTCCATCAGAGGGTGCAAAAGCAATCATAAAGGAAGCCATGCGTGAGGATACAAAAATGCCGTTATATGTGGTTTGTGGTGCCGGCTTGACAAATATAGCGAGTGCTTACCTTATGGAACCCAGAATTGCAAAAAAAATAATATTAGTCTGGATTGGAGGCCCAGAATATCAAGGATTGGCAATACCTCCTCCGAAGGGACAAAAACTAGAATATAATTTAGGTATTGATGTAAAAGCTTGTCAAGTGATTTTTAATGTTTCGGATATTCCCATATGGCAAGTACCTAGAGATGCCTATAGGCAAGCATTATATTCATATCCCGAATTGGTTTACAAAATCAAATCAAATGGCATTACTGGAAAATATATAGTTGAAAAACTGGAGGATTTAATGAAAAGAGCCAAACGTTCTCTTGGCGAAGCGTATGTTTTAGGTGATAGCCCTTTAGTTTTATTGACAGCCTTGCAAACTTCATGGGAAACAGACCCGGCATCTTGTAAATATGTAATGAAGTCCGCTCCTGGTATCAGTGATTCTGGATTATATGAGGAAACTTCAGAAGGTCGCAAAATTCGAGTTTACACCAATTTAGATACCAGGTTAATGCTTGAAGATTTTGTTGCAAAACTTGCTTTGTTCAAAAAAGCAAAAATATAAAAAGCCACTGCTCCGGCAAGTCTTCAACTTTGAGGTAGTGACTTTCGGTTTTCAACCGATTTTGTTTTAGATTTTAACAACTTTATGTCAGTCACAGACTAACAAACACACCCTCAAAGTCGGAGGCTTTGCGGAACATCAAGTCCTACTTTACTCCTAGTATACTCCCTATCAAAGCCTAGGTTGTGGTACCCTAATAAATGAGCGAAAGTTTTAAATTTTCCTAAACTCTTTATTCAAGATTTCCTTTGTAACTTTGTACTTCTGAACAATAGTAAATGAAATTTCAAGTTATCTCCGATTACCAGCCCAAAGGCGACCAACCCCAAGCCATTGCTAAATTAACCCAAGGCATTGAGGCTGGCGAACAATACCAAACATTATTGGGGGTAACCGGTTCTGGAAAAACATTTACGGTAGCCAATGTCATTCAGGAAGTGCAAAAACCAACCTTGATTTTGGCGCACAACAAAACCTTGGCGGCGCAATTGTACTCGGAATTCAAGCAGTTTTTCCCGAATAATGCCGTGGAATATTTCGTTTCGTACTACGATTATTACCAGCCGGAAGCTTTTATGCCGGTTTCGGGCGTGTTCATCGAAAAGGATTTATCCATCAACGAAGAGTTGGAGAAAATGCGTTTGAGCACCACTTCTTCCCTACTTTCGGGACGAAGAGACATTATCGTGGTGGCATCGGTTTCCTGTATTTATGGTATTGGAAATCCCGTGGAATTTCAGAAAAATGTCATCGCGATTGAAAAAGACCAAGTCATTTCAAGAACCAAATTATTACACAGTTTGGTTCAAAGTTTATATTCCAGAACCGAAGCCGATTTCAATCCTGGTAATTTTAGAATCAAAGGGGACACACTCGAAGTCTATCCAAGTTATGCCGACGATGCCTACCGAATTCATTTCTTTGGCGATGAAATAGAAGAAATAGAAGCCTTTGACGTCAAGACTTCAAAAGTGATTGAAAGACACGACAAGCTCACGATTTATCCAGCGAACATGTTCGTGACTTCGCCCGACACCTTGCAAAGTGCCATTTGGGAAATACAACAGGATTTGGTGAAACAAGTCGATTATTTCAAGGAAATTGGCAAACATCTGGAAGCAAAACGATTGGAAGAACGTACCAATTTCGATTTGGAAATGATTCGGGAATTGGGTTATTGTTCCGGAATTGAAAACTATTCCCGCTACCTTGACGGACGTGAAGCCGGCACGAGACCTTTCTGCTTGTTGGATTATTTCCCGAAAGATTTCTTGATGGTCGTGGACGAAAGCCACGTCACGCTTTCGCAAGTACACGCAATGTATGGTGGTGACCGCTCTCGAAAAGAAAACTTGGTAGAATATGGTTTCCGACTTCCCGCCGCGATGGACAACCGTCCGTTGAAGTTTGAGGAATTTGAAGCGATGCAAAACCAAGTGATTTATGTTTCGGCAACGCCAGCCGATTATGAATTGCAAAAATGCGACGGTGTGTATGTGGAACAAGTCATTCGCCCAACGGGATTATTGGATCCAATTATTGAAATCCGTCCGAGTTTGAACCAAATTGATGATTTGATAGAAGAAATTCAACAACGTGCCGAGATTGACGAACGGGTTTTGGTGACTACTTTGACCAAAAGAATGGCGGAAGAATTGGCCAAATACTTAGACAAAGTTTCCATTCGTTGTCGTTATATTCATTCGGATGTGGATACTTTGGAACGCATCGAAATCATGCAGGATTTACGAAAAGGATTGTTCGACGTTTTGATTGGCGTGAATTTACTCCGTGAAGGATTGGATTTACCCGAAGTTTCCTTGGTTGCCATTCTCGATGCGGACAAGGAAGGATTTTTGAGAAGCCATCGTTCGTTGACCCAAACCATTGGTCGTGCGGCGAGAAACCTCAATGGAAAAGCGATCATGTATGCCGACAAAATCACGGCTAGCATGCAAAAAACCATTGACGAAACCAATTACCGCAGAACCAAACAGATTAATTTCAATACCGAAAACAACGTTGTCCCAATGGCGTTGAACAAAAAAATAGAGAGCGCTTTTACCAAACATCCTTTGGTGGATTATGAATTGGGTTACACAACTCCTTTAGCAGCAGAACCAAGCTCTGAATACCTTTCGAAACCTGAAATCGAAAAACTCATTCGTGAAAAGCGAAAATCGATGGAAAAAGCTGCCAAAGACTTGGATTTTATGCAAGCGGCAAAACTCCGTGACGCCATTAAAGCTTTGCAGGAACAATTAGCCTAAATTCGCTTTTACTCTCTGAAACAGAAGTACAAACTATTAAATTGCCTTTCCATATCGGTATTCCCTCATTTATAATAATTCTAAAATTGGAAATTATCTTAATATAAAATACTTTTCTAATGAAAAAATTATTATGTTTATACATTATAATTAGAAAAATTAGCCCCAAACCTATTAAAATAATCAATGAGAAATGGAAAAATTAGGACTAGACTCATTAATTGGTTTGCAATCAGACCAATAACCACAGGAGGGTTATTATTTTTGGTTCTTGGCATTGCCACTATTAGTCAAAGCATTCTTCGCAACCATGTGCTAAAAGAAGATGAGCGAAATGAAATGAATGCCATTCTAACAGATGCCCATTTAAAGATTGAGCAATCCTTGAAAAACTGTTACACTACAACAGTTTCTCTTGCACTAACGCTGGACAGCAATGGTATTCCCCAAAACTTTGATACCATTAGCAAGCAACTCCTAAAATCAAATCCTCTCATCAGTGTCGTTCAAATGGTTCCCAATGGAGTCATCAAATACATTTATCCCTTAAAAGGCAATGAGGCTGCGATGAATTTAAACATTTTAGGGGTTAAAGACCTCAAGAAAGAGGCTGAAAATTCTATTAAAACCCAAAAGATTTATTTTGCGGGGCCACTAAAATTAAGACAAGGAGGTATCGGAATTGTAGGCAGACTACCTATTTACAACAAAAATAAATTTTGGGGATTCACTGCTGTTATAATTAAATTGGAAACATTGTTGAAAGCCTCCGGAATTAAGTCCATGGATAAGTCCAACTATTATTTCCAGTTTTCAAAGAGAAATCCAATTACTTTAAAAGAACAATTTTTTCTTCCTTCAAAAACAGATTTATCCAAGAGTTATTATGTGTCCCAAGCCATAACCGACAGTGACAGCAAACTCTATTTGGTAGCAAAAAAAACCTATGCAATTTATCCCGAAATTCTATTTAGTTCAATCTTGGGACTAATTGTAGCTATTTCATTTGGTGTTTTAACAACCAAGCTATTGAAAAAACCAGAAGAATTGAGGTTCTTGTTAAAAAAACAGGAGGCAAAACTTTTAAAAAATGAAATGAAGTTCAAGACCATAATTGATCAAGCTCCCATAGGTTTTGCAATTATAGACACTCGTTCCGGTAATTTAATGGAGGCCAACAAGAAATACTGCGACTTGTTTGGCTATACATTTGAAGAAATTAAAAAATTGGACATCAAACGTTTGACCCATCCAGATGACTTAGAAAAAAGCTTGGAATATGTAAAAAATCTTGACGAAGGCAAAATCACCGAGTATTCGATGGAAAAAAGGTGTGTAATGAAAACAGGAAAGATTATTTGGATAAACTTAACCGTTTCACAACTTTGTGAAAGCAATGAAAAACCAACTTCCCACATTTCTTTTGTTAAAGACATTACCGAAAGAAAAGAAGCCGAAGCATTAATTGAAAAAAGTCAAGCCAGATATAAGTCTCTAATAGATACCATTGATGGAATTGTTTGGGAATACGATCTCGAAATAAAGTCCTCCACTTTCATAAGTAAAAAAATTGAGAATCTGTTGGGATATTCAATAGAAGAGTATTCGGAAAGTCCTACTTTTTGGGAAGACCACATTCATCCCGAAGATCGGGAATTTGCATTGGCTTTGTCCGCCAAAGAAAACAAGAACTACATAAATCATGATTACGAGTACCGTATGCTTACAAAAAACGGAGAAGTGATTTGGGTAAGAGACATCATAAATTATGTTTTTGAAAATGGCAAACCCGTAATTTCAAGAGGTATCATGATTGACATTACCATCATGAAAGAAGCAGAAAAAAACTTGAGCAACTCGCTGCAATTAGTTACCGAACAAAACAAAAGGCTTTTAAATTTCTCTTATATAGTTTCCCATAATTTGCGGTCGCATACCAGTAATATTGAATCCATTATCTCCTTGATTGAATCGGCAGAATCTGAAGAAGAACGTAGCGAAATGATGCGTTTATTGAAATCCGTATCCAATTCGCTGGACGAAACAATGAAACACTTGAACGAAGTGGTCAACATCAACACAAATATCAACTTGGTCATAAAACCATTGAACTTGAACAAGTATATCGGTAAAGCCAAAGAAGTTCTTTCGGAACAAATACTGTCAAACGAAGTTACGATTATCACAAACGTGCCGTATGATGCAATGATAAACTATAATTCAGCATACCTGGAAAGCATTCTTTATAATTTAATTTCGAATGCCATACGCTATAGACATCCGCAACGAAAACCTATCATAACCCTAAACTTGCACAAACAAAATGACAAATATGTCATTGAAGTTTCGGATAACGGCATTGGCATTGACCTAGTTAGAAATGCCGATAAAATTTTTGGAATGTACAAAACATTCAGCAACAATTCAGACTCAAGAGGAATTGGACTGTTCATAACAAAAAATCAAGTAGATGCCATGGGCGGAACCATAACCGTGGACAGTACCCCAAATGTAGGATCAACATTTAAAATCTATACCAAATGAAAAAGATAATCTGGGTTATAGATGATGATATTATTTACCAAACCATCATCAATAAATTAATTCAAAAATCTGGTGTTTTTTCAGCCAATTCCTCTTTCATGAATGGAAAAGAGGCAATAACCACTTTAATTAATACATTGGAAAAAGACAACAATTGTCTTCCGGATATTATCTTACTGGACATCAATATGCCTGTCATGGATGGATGGGAATTCATGGAGGAAATCAAAAAAATAAAATCTAAAATCGACAAACATATTCAAATTTATATAGTAAGTTCTTCTATTGCCGTCGAAGATAGAAACAAGTCCAAAACCTATACTGATATTATGGGTTATATTCCGAAACCCATTTCCGTGAATGATTTGATAGCCATTGTTTCAAATGAATAAAAGCAGTAGATCTAGTTATACTGCTCTTGAAATATTCTCAATAACACTGTAGAATCAATCATTGGAGCTGGTCCACTTTTCATCATTTTGAGAATACGCTTGGTTGCCGCAGGATTCAGTCCCATATTCAAGCTAATTTGCTGAATGGCATTGTTTTCTTTAGTATGCAAAACACCGTCACAATGCATCAATAAAGCCAAACGATAAAATTGTTGTATGCGTCCAAACTCAGATTTTATATGTATTTGTGGCAATTCTTGGTGAAATAAATCGTTAAAAACACCCTTCTCAATATTTAGCTCATTGGCTACAATAGCCAAAAATCATACTCTCTCCTGTGCAATTGTCCATCAACGGTGGAAAAAGCGATCATTTCTAAAAGTAAACTTCTTTTTTCTTCGTAACTGTTCATCAAATTATTATTTTTAGCTAAAATACAAAAAACAATAGTAATGATTCGAAAACTTATAGCGCTCTCCATTATTTTTTTTGCGTCTGCAAATGCTTCTGCCCAAGGAAATACTGCCACAAAACAAGTTTCGACTATAACCATTGATGCACCACAATTGCAATGTGAAAAAAAAATCTGGATTTATTTGCCAAAAAATTACGATTCAACCCAAAAGAAATATCCGGTGATTTACATGCACGACGCCCAAAATCTATTTGACGCCAAAACTTCCTTCGTTGGCGAATGGAATGTTGACGAAAAACTGGATAGCCTCAACGCACAAGTTATTGTCATTGGTATTGAACACGGAAACAACAAACGGATTGATGAATTGACACCCTATAAAAACGCAAAATACGGTGGAGGCAATGCCGATAATTATCTCGAATTTATCGTAAAAACACTAAAACCCGAAATAGACAAAAAATACAGGACAAAAACTAATTCGAAAAACACCGCTATTATGGGAAGTTCTCTCGGCGGCCTGGTTTCCTTTTATGCCATTTTGAAATATCCAGAAGTCTTTGGAAAAGCAGGCGTTTTTTCGCCCTCATTTGATTATTCAAAAGATATTTATACAACAACAGAAAATACTAAAAAAACCAATGCCAAAATTTATTTCCTTTATGGTGATAATGAAGATGCAGATATGGTTCCCAATATGAAGAAAATGGATAATTTGCTTGCCGAAAAAAGATGTGAATGCCAACACCTAACCCGAAAAACAATCGTCAAAGGCGGACAACATAACGAAAAATTATGGCGAGATGGATTTGTAAAAGCGTATCTTTGGCTTTTTTAATCCTAATTTTAAACTGGACTTTTAACTTTTTACATCACATAGAATGACAAACAACGATATCTTCAAAAAACTTCGAGTAGCTTTAATGTTACGCGATGATCAAATAGTGGAAATTTTGGAATTAGTGGATTTCAGGATTTCAAAAACAGAATTAAGTGCTTTTTTCCGTGCCGAAAACCACGAGAATTATGTAGAATGTGGCGACCAAGTGTTGCGTAATTTCCTGAACGGTTTGGTAATTCACCTTCGTGGAACAAAAGAAAACCCAAAGAATCCAAATGATGTTTTGGCCAAACACAAAGCCCAGATTCCTGCTAAAGAAGGAGCTTCGGAAAGACCTGAATTCAAGGCAAAACCAAAAGACGAAGAAA